>JAGXTF010000001.1 GCA_018333525.1 Bacteroidota bacterium
CCCGGTTTTTATTAATATCCAATGGTAAAAATAAAAGGAAGGAACTAAGAGTAATATTTGAATTAAAATGAAGTAAAAATTGTAGTCAGTCATTATGAAATATTTAAAATCTATGATAGCGCTAAATAATTGCTTATAGCTTTTTACTATTGGAGAAGAAGCGAATTTTGAGAAAATAAACTACCTATAACTTTGAACTTATAACGAAGGGAAAACTTTATGTAAGTAGTGTATTATTGATTTACTGTTCGTATTTTATTAGCAGTGATCAGTTGTTCCATTTATTTAAAAGTCCAATCGTGTCTGCTTTATAAAGGTCAAAGTCAACGGAAGTTTTGGTTCTACCCAAAAAGTCAATAACCCTTTTATTTAAAGGAAAAGCCGGAGTTGGAGAATCTGGATTTATATCGATGTCTAAAACAAAAATCAGTCGGGTTTCCAATTTAAAATTTTCCTTTATTCGATTGATGTCGGCAATTTTGGATTCAAAAATGTCAATCAGTCTTTCTATATAAGGTTCTAATACAATGTCTTTACCTACTTCAATCTTGTATTTCCATGATGTTTTTTTGGGCACAGGATCTTTTTTTACCATCACGGATGTTGGCTCTATTCCTAACTCTTTGGTTATGATTTCTGTGTCGAAAAAATCTCCGTCAAATGCAAAATACAGGTAATTGTTGCAAGTGGTTCCGCTATAGGTTATAATTTGGTAAGTCAAATGAATTGCTGATTGATGTTCGTGGGATTAAGAAATCGGAAAACTCTGAGTAAACTATGAACCTTCACTAAAGTTTGATTGAAAAACTGCAATTCATGCAGCCATTTCACCGTCAATTTCTGAAACCCGCAATTTTGGCCAAGCTTCTTTTCTGCAGTAGGTTTGAAGGATGGATATCATTTGTTAAACCGCAAGGCAATGGATGATACAATAATAAAATTGTCATTGGACAGGCTATTTCCCTGCTCAAAAATTTTGTCCCTGCTATTTAACCATCGTCCTTCAATTCTGCAGAATAAATTATCTGTAGGGGAGTAGTCGAGGTTGAGCGAAAGTCCGGAAGTTTTAAATCCGTTGGTTGTTCCTGTTGGAATGATGATACCGGTTTCATCCTGGTAATACTCTGCGCGCAGAGCGGTAGTCCACTTGTTTGCAAATGCATAACGAACGATAATTACCGGACTATACCATAAATCGTATTGCGTGCTATGGATGGTTTGCTGCTGTACCCCAATGTCAAAACCGGCAATTAATCCGAACTTTTTAGTGAATTGGAATTGCCCGAAAAAATTATTGAAGTAGCGCATTCTCCTTGTGCTGTCGGGATCATCGGTTCCGATAAAAGTGCTCCAGTTCAACGTTGTATTTTCTGATGGTTTGAATTTTACCTGCGTGCAGAAAGAAGGCAATGAATTTCCGGATACTTTCTGAATATGCTGCCAACCATTACACAAAAGAGCGGTTAACTCCCATTTATCATTGGGATTAAATGTCAGTTTTGCTCCGGATAAATAATAGGGGGAATTTTCTGCGAGCAAGGAGCGGGTTAAAGTCCAGTTGTCCATGGAAATTGCACCTTCAAAGCCAATATGCGAGCCAAATATTCCGGCATCTAACCACAAGTTGTTTTTCTTATTCAGTGATAATCCGATATTCGCTTCAAAGATATTTTTCAGGAGTCCGGGTTCCGATGCATAATTGTCATTGACATAGGTACCACTCTGCAATGCGAAGTTCGCCCTGTATTTGGTGTGTTTCACAGACGCTTTTACAAAGCCAAGATTTAAATTTAATTCATTGTGTCTGTTGTGGTTATATAAAAAAGACTGGCGGAAATGGGTTTGCGGTTTATTAAAATCATAAGCATAGAAAATATCCATGAATCCAGAAAATACTATTTCAGGCTTTTGTTTCCAAATGCTGTCTGTTTGCGCAAAACATGGTTTTCCAAGTAATGGAATTAACGAGAATAGTAAATATTTTAGTTTGAGTTTATTCACTGATGAAGTCTGTTTTTTTGGAGATAACGGTTGCCAAATATAAAAAACGTGGCAATTTATTACGGGTCTTGCTGGAATTAACAATTAATTTTTGAGTTGTTGCATTACTACTTTCGCAATTTCCTTTGAACTGAATGGGTTTTGTCCTGTAATTAAGTTTCCGTCTACAACCACTTTGGATGTCATTGGAATAAATGCTTTTGTGTATTTTGAAGTTCTTTTTTTCAGTTCGGCTTCCAGATTGAACGGTACTTCTTTTTTCCGATTTGCCAAACTTTCTTCAAACCAGTTAAATCCGGTTACGGTTTTGCCTTTGATCAGATACTCGCCATTTGACAGTTTTACGTTCAAAAGACCACTTACTCCGTGACAAACAGCGGCAACAATTTTGTTGCTCTCATATTGTTCTTTAATTATGTTTTGCAAAACCATGTCGTTGGGAAAGTCATACATAGTTCCGTGTCCACCTGCCAGATAAACAATGTCAAATGGTTGGCCTGAAACTTCATTCAAACTTTTGGTGTTTTGTAACAATTTCATAAAGTCTGTGTTTGACTGGTATTGTTTGGTCATTTTATCGATAAGCATAGGTTTTAAACTTTCCGGGTCAAGCGGAATATTTCCACCTTTCGGACTTGCAATTGTTACTTCGTAACCTTGCTCTTTTGCACTGTGATACATATGCGTCAATTCGCTTAACCACAAACCGGTTGGCAATTTTCCGCTTTCATACGCAGCGACATTGGTAACTATTATCAGTATTTTCATCTTTGTTTATATCGATTTTATGTAGTTCGAATGTTGTATGGTTTATCATATAGCGGCTTGAAACTGAGAAATGTGGGGCAAAGTAAAATTGTTTTTGACTTCCACATAACAATTTGACATATTTTGTACCCATTATTATGGCTCGATTATTATGTTGTTACATTTATCCCATGAGAAATCTTTTTTTCTGTCAGAATCATAGCCTTTGTAAATACACTCAGTAGGCGTGTGTTTCATTGGTTGCAGGTCAAATTTTCTAACCAAAATCCCACCTAAAACCTTTTTCCGTGCCTGATATGTTTTAAAACTACCCAAAAAGGTTGATTCTTCAATATCAGAATAATTTAAATTTGATTTCTTCAATTCTATAATGACTGGATTTTCAATCATTACATAATTATTAGGATTTATATTCCAATTTTTACTCCAAAATATAGTAATTGTACCAACATTGATTAAACTAACGAAAATGATGAATTTTACTTTATTGGCGAGTAGCCAAACAAATGTGGAAATAGATATTAAGAATAACATAAATGGAATCATAAAAAAACCAGAAGTGGAATAAGAATAATTCAAAAATATTGGAAGAAAATAAGGGAAAAGTAATATTAATGATAATAGAAGGAGTTGTCCTACTTTAAATTTGTTTAGCCAACTTCTCAGGAGAATTGGCATCCATGGCGCTAAAACGTATAAAGATATCCTTAAAATATCCATTCTAATTTATAATAGGGCAACTGTTGTGTCGTAAGGTAGGATTACTATAACCTTTTACAGCTATCGATGGACAGGCATGATAAACACGAAACTTCCTTCGTAAATCTTGCCCTGAGCGAAGCCGAAGGGCACCTTGCACAAAACTGGCTATAGAGCACGAAACCCCGCTTATTGCAAATATGTTGTTAGGTGCATTCACTGCTCTTCCATTCATATGTTACAGCAATCGTGATGAGGAAATTTTGATGTCAGCATGTTTCCATGCCAAGTCAAAACGGATTTTAGTTTCATCATATTTCTTTTTGTCACCAAGTTTTTCATAAGCATTCATCAGTCCTTTTAATGCCCACCCATTTTCGCGGTAGGTTTTTAAATCCTCCTGGTAAACTTTTATGGCGTCCTGAAATTTTCCTGCTTCCATGAAAACTGCTCCCAAATGGTGGCGAATGGAAAAAAACCAGTCAGGGGGTTCATCATAATTCAATGCATCTTCTTTTGCAACTGCTTCCTGCAATAGCGCAATAGCGGCAGCATGATTTTTTTCTTTCGCTTTGATTTCGCCATCCAGAGTTTTGGATGCAATCACGCAAATATCCAACACACTATTTATTCCCCAAATGGTTAAATCTTTTATGGAAGCATCAGTCATGATAGTTTTCATTTCTGCAAGATGCTTCTTCGCACTGGAAATTTTATTTTGGGATAGCATTGCCATGCCTTGTGCATAGTGCCAAATCACGGATGGATACTTTAAATCTTTATCCGGAGCAGAGGAATGGAGAATATCATTCCATAAACCCAGTTTTACCTGCACAAACCAAGGGATGGAATAATAATGTTGAAGTGTTGCCCAGGCAGGGTCGCGCAATAATTTTTTATGGGAATGACGGGAAGTTGCATTTGCTCCTGTCATAGCAATTTTGCTTTCACCGCAAAGTGTGGCACATGCTGAAATGAAATGATAGTTGTGGGGATAATAGGCTAGGGGATATACACCCTGTGCGTGACATGCATCCAAATACAAACTATCCACGAGAACCGCTTTTTGATTCGCAACAACACCCTCGTGATATTTTCCTATTCGGATATAGGTGTGCGACGGCATATGAACCAGATGTCCGGAACCGGGAACCAAATTGCGGAGCAGGTCAGCACTTGCCAAAGCTTTTTCGGCATGTTGTGACATTTCAGTTGCATGAATGTAAAAATGATTTGCTCCGGCATGTTGAGGATCTATCTGCAAACACTTTTCAAGAACAGATAAAATCTCAGGTGTCCAGGGTTGAATAGTTCCATCCTTTTTATAAAGATTCCAGGGATGTAAATCCATCAGGGATTCAGCGAAAAGGGAAGACACCGTTACGTCAGCGGAATATTTTTTGTACACTTTTCGCATGGCTGTGGCATAAGATGAATCCAGAAAAGGACGGGCAATTGTGGTGTCATTAGAATAGCGATGTGTTAAAGCTTCAATCAAATCCTTTTCCTTTTGTGTGCATGATTTGGAAAGGGATTTAGCCTTTTGAATGGCGTTGTATGCACGTTGAAAATTATCCTTTTCCATGCCTGCGTTGTAATTCGGACCTAACACATAGGCAAATCCCCACCAGCACATGGCACAGGTAGAGTCTTGTCTGGCCGCTTCAAAAAATGAACGTCCTGCTTCTGCATGATTAAATGCGAAAGACAACATTATGCCCTGGTCAAAATACTTCTGTGCTTCTGAATTCTTTGTTGAAATGGAAAAATGTATTCCATCCAATCCGCGAAACAGCGGTGCTTTTTTTCCGGATGAATACCAGGTCTTATCCAATATTTCCGGAGCACAACAACCATATTGTGTAGAATTGGAATCCGCTGTTGCCGTTTTATTCTCAGTCTGCTGATTGCATGAGAATAAAATAGAAACAAAACAAAATAAGTAATTAAAATGTCGCATGATGTTAGAATTTATTTGTCCTGCACAAAATAAAGCAAATTAGAATTTGAATTGTCTCCCGGGAGATGCGTATAATGATTTGCATTACCATTAGGGCGTTTGTAACATTCACAGTCTAAACGCACCTGGTGTATGAATTGTTCAACCGTTAATATTCTCGCATCCGCGCCAATTAATTTGGAGCGCTGTTACTTGCTGTTGTACTTTTTCATCCATTAACAGTTGACTGTTACTCGCAAAAATGTTGCAGGAATTATTGTAAGATTTGACTCAGTACTTTTGTTCTGACTATTAAACAGGGAAACCAACTCTTGCTCAAGTTCTGCCGATTTACCATTCTTTTCTGCTGCATCAAAAGCGTTCATTGTAGGACCATAATATATTTTAAAGGATGCAACAAATTCTGCCGGAGAATAGGGCGCAATAAAAGTATAAGTATCCCTTTCAAATGATATGTTTTCCATGGGAATGCCTGCCTGCCCAAAACGTTCTATCACATTGGTCTCAACACCCCAGGTCATTGGACTAATAAAACCTTCAGGTGGTGGTGGTGTATAGGCAGAACTAATTTTGAGAATTTGTGCTACCAATGTTGGATCACCCGGAATCCAGTTGCCCATAATTATTTTACCCCCGGGTTTTGTAACACGAACCAATTCTTTAGCAACATCAAACGGTCTTGGCGCAAACATGGCTCCAAAAATGCTTATCACCCTATCAAATGATTTGTCATTCAAATCACTCAGGTTGCTTGCATCGCCTTCCTGAAATTTACAATTAGCAAGACTTTCTTTTTGAGCACGAATATTTCCGGCTGCAACCAAATTGCTCGCAATGTCAACACCTAATACTTCGGCACCCAAAATTGCTTCGGGTATCGCTGTAGTTCCATCACCGCAACCAAGGTCAAGTACTTTCATGCCGCTTGTAATGCCAAGTTTGGCAACAAGTTCCTCACCACTTTTACGCATTGTTTGGGCGATACGGGTGAAGTCGCCTTTTTCCCATAATTCTTTGTTTGGATTTGTATTCATATTTTATTTTTTAAAAAATTTGTCTTTTCTATGCGGTTTTCAGCTTCCGCAGTTTAAAAATGTAACTAATTTAATGAACAAATGTAACGTTTTGCAGTTACAAGTGTAGGGTCCCCCGAAATACGGTCAATTAAAATTCATTTTATTTTTGATGAGAGAATTATACTTAAATATATTAATTACCTATATTTTCGATAATTTAAAAAATCTTAGCGCTATAATTAACAACCAGGGCAGAAGAGGAATTATTGACATAAATGAAAGAACAAAACCAATTTTGCCCGCGGTAGGCGGAACAAGCATTAAAATGCCCATGATCAGTCCAAGCCAACCTGTAAACTTTGTGAAAAGATCACTTTTAAGCATTGCAATTGAAAAAAGAATAATATTTACGCCACCAAGGAAATAACTGACATTAAAACAAGTTCCATTATAAATTGTAAGCATTGTTTGTCCTACTGTCAATAAAACAGTTCGTTCGGTTTCACTTGTTGCAATTGCATATTGATTACTTAAATTTAACATACTAAACAGCGCTTCTCTGGATATAACATAAAGTGTAACACTTACAATTGAAAAAATAAGTCCGGTTGTAACAAGCACTTTGCTACGTTCTTTAAATAGAAAATACAATCCAATATAAACCGGTATAAATATAAGATTATCGACTGTAAGGCTTAAATCAAGGTCAAGTAAACCAAGAAATATATTTTTTTGGAATAAGTTGAAATATTCAATTACCGTTGTTGGCGGTGGTGAAATGAAATAAATGACAGCTTGAAAAGGTATAATTGCAAACAATACGATTGATAAAATGCCAAGTATTTTTAAAAACGGTTTTAATTGATTGTCAATAATTAATTTTTCACTTATCATATTTTTCTAATTTAACATTATTTATGCTATATCGTTCGTTTTTGTTGTGCACAGTGTTGTGGGTATATTGTGTGACGGATTCGAGGCCTATAAACTGTCAACCCACGACAAAATTAAGTTGCAAGAAGAAGCTTTCCTATCCTATGATCCAGCATGTCTTTCGGCCTGTTGTTTTCGGATATACCTCGTTCAAATGCTTCTCTCCACAAAATACATATCAATTGCTCCTTTGCCTTTTGCCTGTATTTTTCCGCGATAACTACAGTCGAATTCGTCTTTCACCATTTCGTAAGTTGTACCACTTATGTTTACTTTACCTGCTTCTCCGCTGCTTTCCATTCGGTTTGCAATATTTACCGTGTCGCCCCAGATATCGTATGAGAATTTTTTTACCCCTACAATACCTGCGACTACAGGTCCGCTATGAACCCCAATTCTTATTTCAAAATACAATTTACCGTCTTCCTCCCTTCTTATTTTATGCTCATGCATATATTGTTGTATAGCTAAAGCGGCATTGACAACATCGCTGGCATGGCTTGTATTTGTAGTTGGTACACCACCAGCGGCCATGTATGCATCTCCAATAGTTTTAATTTTTTCAACTCCAAATTTTGCCATAATGTGATCGAAGGCAGAAAAACATTCATTGATTTCTCCAATTAATTCCTTCGGAGTAAACTTTTCAGAAAGTTCAGTAAACCCTTTAAAGTCTGTAAACAGAACAGTGACCTCATCTATCAATTGTGCTTCTGCACTCCCTTTGCTCTTCAGCTCTTCAGCAACTTCTTCCGGTAATATATTCAGGAGCAATTCATCACTGCGAATTTTTCCGGCTCTGATTTTATTACGCTGAAAAAGAAATAACCCTGCAAAAAGCATCACTAAAATTAATCCTATCAGGAAAATGTTGCGAAGCTTTTGTTCGCTCCTGATGTTTTCTTCAGCTTTGGCGTTTTCAATTTCATGCTGAAATTCTTTTGCTTTCAGATCACGATTAAAAGAATAGCTCTGAAGTTGAATGGATTTCTTTGTATTGAAGACAGTATCTTTATATTCCATTGTCATTTTGGCATATATATATGCACTATCCACACGCAAAAGTTTTTCGTATGAATACCTTAACTCATCCGCAACATCTATCAGGTACCGATCTAAATGGAACTTTTTGGCAATTCTGATTCCGTCGCGTCCAAAGAAAATAGCGTCCCGAAATCGACCAAGACCATTTAAAAAATGGCAATATTTGCTAATTGCATATACTGAAGCGTCCGGAATAAATGAGGAGTCCCTTATTTCGACCGAACGATTAAAACATTCCTGAGCCCGGGTGGTATCCTTCTTCAATTCATAAATACACCCGAATTGGGTAAATACCCAGGAATAAAGTCCAAGTTCTTTCTCTTTGAAATCAGGAATAGAAATAAGAGCTAGTTCATTATACTTAAGTGCTGAATCCGCCTGGTTGCTCTCTAAAAACGCAATGGAAAGATTGTTGTATAAAAAACCGGCAGCACGGGATCGATATTTTTCATTCCGGATATTTTTTAATGAGTGAATACCTTCCCGGCATTTCTCAATTCCTTTTTTAAAGTCATTGGCCTGAATATACCCCCAGGCTAAATTACTTAAGGCCAATTGTGCCCCGTAATGATTCTGTATTTTTTGATAATATTCCCAGGCTTTATAAAAATAATCTGCCATTAAGTAATATTCGGTTGCCGCATCAAAATACCCTCCAAGCTCCATGTATACTTGGGCCCGGAGGCTGTCATTATTTAATACATGAGCTATGGATAAAGCTTCATTCAAATGTTTGGGTATGCTGTCTTTTGCTTCAGAGATGTTCAGATTTTCAACCAAACGCAATAATGAATCAAACCGGATTCTGGCCACCATTTTATCCTTATTACTCATGGAGCCTTTCTTAACCTTTTCCACATGCGATTCATCATTCATCGGGCTGCCATTTGGCGCATTATTGCAAGAAAAAAATACAAAACCAATAGCCAGGAAAACTGTAAATCTATTCATAGAATTTAATTCAAAAATGTTTTTTCTCTTTGAGAGATGTTAGTTAAGGTATATCAGGGAATGGTTTGGTGCCTAATGTGAGAGGAGGATTGAACGCTCGTCACTGTCTCACCGAACAAGAATAAATAGAAAGCAGAGATCTATTAATTTATTCTTCATCCGTTGTTGTGATATGCCTCTGTTAGCAGCATGCTCTTCTGTCTGTCCGCCGCTACAAATATTTTTTTGTTTGTCAGTTGTTTTATTGTCATTTGAGCGCATAATTCAGCAAAACAATTCCGCTGTCGTAGGTGATTGACTTTTTTAGTTTGAGTTGTCGGTAATTGACCAGTTTGTTAAAAATTGGAACACCTATTTTACCGAGAGCAACAGGATTAAGGAACAAATGAAACTCATCTATTAGTCCTGCTCCGATTAACTCTGAAACAAACGAAGTACCGCCATAAACAATAATGTCTTTGCCACTTTGGTTTTTCAGTTTGTTTACTTCTTCTGACAGGTTTCCTTTTGCAAGTTCGGTATTTCCCCATTCAGATTTTTCAAGGGTCTTTGTAAAAACGATTTTCTTTTGGTTGGCTTTGATTCTGGCTACTTCATACATTGGGTCGTTTGGTTTAGTATAAGTGTCAAGCCAGTATGGGATATAGTCAATTGCTAATTTTCTACCTATTATTTCTGTGTCCGCTGAGTCAGCCAAGTCAAGAACGTATTTTTTGATTTCGTCCCAGGCCCAGGTAACCCAATGTTGCTCATCGTTCTGTCCGTATTGAACAAAGCCGTCAACTGAAATCTGCATTTGTAATTTTAATTTTCTCATATTATTTTCCTCTGTTTTTTAACCATTTTATAGCCTAACTGTGTAAAAATAATAATTTGTTTTGCTGTAAAATTACCGCACCGCTAACCATAGTGTGCGAAAATACCCCACGTTTTTTATTTTTAGTTGCACAAAGTGTCAAGTTACCACGCAGTTGTCCATGAGGCGAAAGGGTTGCTGCTAAGGTTTTAGCTCCTGGCGAAGGAGGGGAATTTGAAGTAATTAACTGTCAACACAGCACAAATGTTGATACGAGGTAGAATGTTCAATTAACCTCTGAACCCGCTTTTTAGTCAAACGCCAGTTACCTGCTCTTGTTATTTTATATCCCCACAAAAATGTTATCAGTATTGGCATATAGTATTTTTACTTTTTTCTCTTTCTCAAGTTTACTATTGGCTTGAACGAAATGAATTAGTCGTTTACTCTGTCTACCCATAAATCTATTCCAATAAACAATTACAATGTAGTCATAACTGTCAATTGCAAGTTTTGAAGTCTCCGAAAGTGGTTTAAAATATTTCAGTTGTGTTTCAAGAGTAACAACACTGTCAATTGGGGCTTGTTGCTTGGGTGGGAAAGTAGTCATTATTTCATTTCTATCCCATTTTAAATTAGGGAAACCACCCGTATAGCAGTTCACTTGAAATGATTTCAATTGTCCTGAATTGTCATAGTAAAGGGCTTGTAATGGTTGGTAGTGGTTTTTTATTTGTGATATATGTTTTGTCGTGTCAAGTGAAAATAAATATGAAGAATAAGCGGTATCAAGTTCGTAACTATCAGCAGATGGAATGTTATATTTTTTGGCATATCGGGCAATCGTTTTTTCGTCAACAGTCTTTGTTTTTTTCATTCCATAAAGTCCTGTAAAAATGGATGTGCAACTTGTCAGCTCAAGCAGGAATGTCAAAGCGAGAAAAGTAAAAATTGATAAATTTCTTTTCATTACCTGATCTTTTTATAGTTGCAAGTAACGGTTTTGGGCTTTGCGTTCGGGCGGGCTTTCGAAACCGAAAACAGTCAGCCAGCACCAAAGTTATTTAATTGCACAAATATTTCGAATTGCACTTTCCGCCCACCAACCCAAAACAATATTATAGCTGATGTTTTATTATCCACTGAGTAATTGTCGCAAGTTCTATTTGCAGTATTTGGCAAGCAAATCTTTTTCTATTTGTCTTGCCTTATCTGAGTTGCCGAAATATCTGAATACTTTTTCAAGCACTGAAAACAGACCTACAAAATACCCTTCTCCCATATTCATGAGAATTCCATTATGCACGAAGCTCTTGGGCATTCCATTTGGTCCGGCTTTTCCGTCTTGTGCAAGTCCGAACGCAATGCGTAAGACATTTTCAAATCCTTCACTCGCGGGGTTTAATTCAACAGTAAAACGCACTGGTTTACCGGAGGTGTTATAAAAGCGATGATTTGTATTCATTGGTGCAGTTGCATTTTCGCCAACTTTTAATTTCTTTTTATCTGTCCCGACTTGAATACTTAATTCTCCTTCTAATACATTAAAAGTTTCGGAGAATCTTTTATGATAATGGAGTGGGTTTCCGCCTTTTGGTCCAATGGTTACTTCCATTATTGTTTTCTCACCACCACTTTGTTTTGATGTTGTAAGGAAAATGATTTCCTCTCCGATTACCGGGTTTACTATTTTATCCATATGTTTTGATTTATCATTACTGTCTAAGAGTTAGCTATAGTGGCAAATTTTATTTTAAAGTTAATATTTCTGTTGTTTTTTTCGGGTCTGCATAAATAGGTGTTAACGGTTTGTGCTTCGCTCCACCCTACGCAAAACCGATGTTACCGGCAGTTATTCTCTACAAAGTATTCGTATTATGTTCAAGTAAAAAGCTGTTAATAGATGTAACTATTTCATTTTTGCTCAGAAAGATAAATGATACATGTGAACCTTTAGATAAGGTTATGATTTGTCCTTTTTTCATTTCAGTTTTAACTCGGTTTATGCTGCTTTGCCGCCAGGGACTTATTATTTCTTTTTCTAATTTCTCATAAAATGAAGTTGTTTTTGCATCGTTCCCGGGAGCCTGAAAAAATGAATTTGTAAAAAACAACAGAGCAGGAGCTTTGACTTTGTCATAATTGCGGTGATAAGTCATTGCTGATTTCAATATGTTTTTTGACACTTCATCATTGGGGATTGCCTTTATGCTTCTGTCGGGTTTTATTTGTAGGCATGCTTTAAGATTTGATTCCAGCGTTGAATTCCAGTCAACATCTGGGAACCAAAAGCGGTGATACCAATTCCTGTATGCTTCCATAGAAATTAAATCTGAACTATCGGCAAAGGCTGTATTGGATACGGCATGTAATATTAATTTAAATGGATCTTCTGATAAATCATAACCTGCTTCAAAGTAGATCAGCTTGTTCGTTCTCTCCGGATACTGAATTGCAAACTCGGTAATTTCATTTCCTCCCATTGACCAACCGAGTAGATTTGCTTTTTTTATCTGTAAACTGTCGAGCAATAGCTTTAAATCTGAAACCAATGTTGAATTATCGAAGTTAGAATCAAAAACTTCCGATTTGCAGTGTCCCCTTTTTGAATAGGCTATGACTCTGAAATTTTTCTTTAGGGCATCTGCTAATTCTTCAAAGAGAAACGGCGAATCCCCTAAACCGTGAATGAGAATGAGTGGTTCACCGGAACCTCCCCAATCCAGATAGTGCAATTTGACTGAAGCACCGTGAATGAAATGCTCAGTGTATGAAGTTGCTTTCAATGTTGTTTCATTATTGGTGTTCTGGCAAGAAAAGGATAAAATACAAACGGTTAAAAATAAGAATCTGCAATTCACTTTCTCTTTTGCAATTGTCATGTTATTACTTTTGTCAACTTTAACTTTTTATTCCAGTGCAATTATTGCGGCTAACGTTGTCGGGACTTTGCGTTTGGGCGGGTTTCGGAGCACAAAACTGTCAAACCTTTCTGAACTTGAATAGAAGCTGAACAGTTCAAGTTCGCATGTCACCCCGCCTGACGCAAAATCCGTGTTATAGGTAGTTAATTCTCAATTTTCAGTTTTACCTTTTGTAACATCACACGATTTTCTTTGAAAGGATAGATTTCCCTAATGTCTATCCATTTATTATTTTCCTTAAGAAGAATAGTCAAAATTCCTACGTCAATCCAAATTTCAAATTCGACACATGTCGAGTTGGTTTGATTAACTGTGATTAAATATTGATTTGTCTTTTCAGTTTCATGAATTTTTACCAGACTATCGTCCACTACCAAGTTAATATCATTGTCTCTAATTGATAGTTTCTCAAATTCGGGAATTATTGTAAACAGAATTTTGGTTTCGCCAACTTTGAGATTTGGAAATTCTTTGAACTCCGGATACCAACTCTTCAAAATTACTTCTGGCTTCCTTTCTAAACGTAATGTATCTTGTCCGTATGAATAGCAATTCAGTAATAAAATTAGTCCAAGTGCTAATATTAATTTCATAGTTGTTTTCTTAATTGCCATAGCGTTTGACTGATTTGCGTTCGGGTGAATTTTGGAGTACAAAACTGTCAACCTACCCTGAACTTGGAAGAAGTACAAGGCTCCAAGTTCGTACGTCACCCCGCCTGACGTAAAACCCGTGTTATAGCAGTTTATTTTTCAAATATTACTACTTTGCCTTTGCAAGTCATTCCCCAGTCTTTAGCTTCTTTTTCCATGTCCCAGTACCAGTAATTTAATCGCCTCTCAAATCCACGTCCTAACATTATTGAGTCTGTCGCTATATTTAAGGTTGTAAATGCAATCATCAAACCAATAGTAGTTTTGTATAAGATCCGAATCAATTTTGGCTTGCTTAATTTTCCAATAAGGGTTTGTATAGCTTTGTCAATAATTAAAAGGACGAAACTCCAAACCATAACATTTATTATTAGTCCTGAAATACTGTAAAAGTATTCCATAGAACTTCCTAATGATTTTTGCTTAAATACAAATGGACTTCCATAATAAGTTGGAAACATTTCTTGACCTTCACAGTTGTACTCAACACCAATTGCTAAAGACAAAATCAGTCCTAAAGCGATATATGGAATAATTGCATATTTCATTTGGCCTGTCGTTGTGTTGTCCTAAAATTGCCCATAACGGTTTGCGACGTGGCGAGTGGCGGATTTTTAGCACAAATGCCCGTGAGGAGAACTGAACTTTCTTTAACTACAAATGTGTCTGCGGAGCACGAAATTGCGCCTATTGCAAATGTGCTGTTAGCGGCAGGTAAAATTGTCTTCTCGATAATAATCATGTTCATTTTCTGTTATAAACCCTATGTCAAAAAGATTTTGTTCATAAACAAAACCATCGAAAGAAATGTGCACGAGGGATCAGATATTTCTTATTTTTAATTATATCTTATTTAATTCAATTCGAATATTCCAATTTGTCAATTCTCCAGCCATTAGAACTTAGCAATCGGTATGAAAATCTCTCAGAAACCATTATCTCCCCTACAACACTTACATCTGCCACACGTTCGAAATCTTTCATTTCCAGTAGTTTCCCATTTTGGTCATACCTTAATTCAAAAAAGCACGAGGGAGCATTACTCTTAACAGCATGTCCGAAGGTTTGCCATTCGCCTTGTCTCCATGTCACATATCCGCTAAGCACTGTTTTCTTTATTTGCCGGTCGTCACGCCATAATTCCGTATAATTTGCGTCGTAACAGATAACCAAGTGGCTGCTCGGTGCATTATCGCTATCTGATTTTTTCACATTTATATACAGTATACATATTTGGTTGTTTGCAATTGTAAGGGATGTTGGAAACAAATTCTTCTCGCATCGAATCACCTCTTGAGCCTGCTTTGATTCAATATTGTATTTTAAAATGATTCCCACTGGAGACAGATTATCTTCATCCAAATTTGCATGTGTATTGCCACCGTGGCCGCAAATAAAAATATCATTTCCATATTTTACAGCACTTCTCACCCAAGTCAGTCGAAAAGTACTATCGTCGACTTTTGCAGTAATAGTTCTCTTTGGATCTTTGCATTTGAAATTTTCGTCAAATTCATACATGGAGTTTCCGTATCTGGAGAGGCCATTATCTTGCCAATAGGTGCGGGTCATTAATAACCACCCTTCATTCGTGTTGAAGGCCTTCATTTCGCCAATATTTGCAGCGAGGTTCATATAGACAGTATCTTTAATTACATTTAGATTTTGATCTATTTCAACTATCCAAAGCCTGTATTCAAAATCGTTCAAATAAAAGAGTTTATAGCCAAACAAAATAATCCGTTCTTTATGTTTTAAAATTTGAACCAAGCGGTCTTCAAACATGTGCCCTCTTTTATTATATTTATATAAACCGGTCCGCCCGATTGTTTTCTGATTAATTATTTTTCCTTCCGCGGATATTTTTGTAATTATTGTCGGATGATCAATGGAATCTGTACGCGTAAATTTCTGGCCCACCGCGATCAATGTACCTGCCGTATCAATTGCCACAGCCCCTTTTAAATAGCAGGATGCGCATGACATGTAAAACCAGTTTCGTGTCACTATAAGCTTCTCTTTTTCATTTTTAGAAGTGGCATTGGTACATGTCCAATTGAAAAAATAGTTTGCGACTAATAGGATGATTAGTTTTGGTGTTAAATTACTAACTTCCATTTTAGATATGTATTTCGCAGAGGCCTTTATATTTTTCATGCGTTAATGTATTCATAATTTTGAGTACCACAAGATTCTTAAGGTAAAATAAATGCTCTACTTATAATGTCACTAGAAGTATAAAAAACTAGAGCTATTGTCAATGTGCACATTATGGTTTTCATAATTTAGTGTCTCGGAAACTTGCCGCTAACGTTTTGGCGCTTGGCGAAGAAGCGGATTACGAAGGACGAAACTTTCAACCCAGTACAAAAGTTGATACGAGGCAGAATGTTCAATTAACCACTGAACCCGCTTTTTTGCCAAACGCCTGTTACCAGCTGGGCTTTCTGTCCGCTGTTGTTTCATCTTAGCTTTATTCCATGTTTTTCAAGTTTGTCTGCTCCTGATAAAACTCCAAAACTTCCAATTTTTCTTGTCGCCAATTTATTGTGAATTTGATACTTTAATTTTCTTGATGTC
Organism: Bacteroidota bacterium; assembly: GCA_018333525.1. Classification (GTDB taxonomy): domain Bacteria; phylum Bacteroidota; class Bacteroidia; order NS11-12g; family UBA955; genus JAGXTF01. Next base: position 16,326 of record JAGXTF010000001.1, read on the forward strand.
GCTTGAATTTCTGCCCAGTCCCAAGCATTTACTTTTCCGTTGAATGCTGTTGAACTTTCATTTTTCAATGCTCCGCTTTTGTTAAAATGTCCAATGTGCGATTGGTTAAGTTCGTTGTTTTTAAGTCCACCAAAATAGAGTTGTATTAGTCCCCAACCGTCAGTTGAATAACGAAAAGTGTGTCCGTTACAATGTTTTGGGTCAAGGTCAGTTTTCCTGAATAATGGTTTGCCTTTATGTCGTGGTGTCCAAAGTTGAAAGGTCACAGCGAATTTATCACCGTTGTCAAGGTCAAACTTTGAAGATATTTCGTCAACAGTTTTGTATTGGCAAATCTCTTGTCCGTATGGTGAACTTAAGTCGTAAACGAGCAGGTCTGTTTCCTTGAAAATGAATTCAAGAATTTCCAATTTGTCTGCTTTGTTTGCGAAAAAGTCGTATGTCATATTTTAAATTGTCTGTGGGTTTAGCCTTGCTGGTAAAGGTTTGCAGCTATAAGATGTTGGCGATTTCGGAGACAAAAACTGTCTGGCACCAATGAAATTGATATGGAGCCCTTAGTTCATTTAACGACCGAACCGCCAATTTCTTGTAAGTGCTGATTTCAGTAGGTTTTATTTCATTTAAAACTTTATTGTAAAAAGATCTCATAATCATTTGTAGTCAACACCCAACTTCTAAACGGATAAATTGAATTCTTGTCCTCGTCATTATATTCCTTGGTGATAGTATATAAATTTTGTCCGTTGATTGTGTAATCTTCAACTCCTGTAAAGTAAAATGCTGTTGTCCCATTTTCTTTATATGATCGAAATAATACCAATGTCCTTTTATGCTTATTCGAATAGTAAATTACATGGTTCTTAGTTTCCTCCTTTAATTGAAAATTACCTGATATATTTAGTTCTTTGTTCGCGAGACCATGTTCGTGTTCATTAATTTGGAGGTTCTTTGGGAATATTAATTTGTCTCCAAGTTTAAAGCCAAAACTAATGTCAGTAGAATAACCGTCGGGTGCTCCGCAATCAGGTCTATGTAAATTAAAAGGTATATCTAAGGTTAGACTGTCATTGGAAATTGTTGCCACATTTCTTAAATACATTTCTTGTAGGAAACTTTCTTTCAATATTTTGTTTTCCTTACTTTTCAGAATTTCATTTCTAAGTGAATCTTGATATTTGTTCCAATCATTGAATTCATTATCAGTTGTCTTGTTTTTTAAATTTTCATCTGTCTCCAAACCATATGATATATTTCCGCTGTCCAAAGGAGTTGTTTTCTGTGGTGCGTAAGTCTTTTCGTTCTGTTGGCTACACGAACACAAAACTATTATTATCAAAAATGTAAATATCTGGCTCATTCTAAAATTACTGATAACGTTTTCGCGGCCTGGCACCCGTTTGGGATTCTTAATATATTTTTAATTACGAAGCCTGATTTCAAAGTTAATTAAATTTGTCTTTAAGAGCAATATGCCCAAATGGCGCCAGACCTGTATTAGGCGGTGGCTTTTTCTAGCTTTTCCGCCCATTGAATTCTGGTTGGCAGTTCAGCGTTAGAAAACTCAATATGTATTACTCGTCTTCTTTTGTTATTATTTGTCTTGCTAGAGCTGTGAAGCAATAATGGCTTCATAATCATAAGTCCCCCTTTTTGGACTTTACATATTGTTTCCTTTTCAGTTTTCCAGTCAATTGTCTCTGGTCGATAAATGCCTTTTAAATGTGATTTGGCAATAACTTTCAAGGCTCCATTGTTTTCGTCAGTGTCGTCCAAGTGGATTCGAACAGTGAAAATGTTTTTTAAAATGTCGAGTGGGGGTTGAACGGCATATTGACTTTGCTTAACAGTCCAAGGTCCAAAATTTTCAATTTCAACTTTTTTATTTACAGAGATTGTCAGGTCCTGATGATAGGAAACAAACCAATTAGATGTCTCCGGTTTATCAAAGTAAATTGACTTTACTACAAAATAGTCGTCACCAAATAACTGTCGAACCAGGGTTTTAAAGTTGTCGTTAAAAATTATTTTAGCCGTCTCAGGAATTTCCTTAAAAAACTGTCGAATTGCAAAAAGGTCGGTTGATTTTCTAAATGTTGGTTTTGAAGTATCGACTTGTTCAATTGTCGCCAAAATTAACGCTATTTCGTCTGAGGAATAAATATTCCCAACGGTCGTAAAGCCGTTGTCTTGAATTTCAATTTTAATATCTGAATATTCTGACATTTTAATTTCAGTTAAAATATTCTTTTGGAAGAATCGTTTATTTATGTTGTGCACAACGATTGCAGGTATATTGTGGGGCGGATTCGAGGCCTACAAACTGTTAACCCACGACAAATTTAGTTGGAAGAAGAAGCTTTCATAAATTACAAAACCGCCATTTGATATACCTCCAGATAGCGGTAATTTTATTTATATGCAATTGCAGCACTTATTGGTCCAGCCAATGGAAGTAGAGAAGTTGATTTAAATCCAACTGATTTAACCCATTTATTGAAGTCGGCAAATGTGAAATCAAAACCACTGCCTGTTTCAATGAGCATTGTCAAACTCATCATCAAACCAAAAATGTTATTTTTTCTTTCGTCATCAATGATGTTTTCAATAATGGCCAATGCGCCACCATCAGGTAAAGCATCATACGCTTTTTTAATTAACATCAACTTGGTTTCTTCGTCCCAATCGTGCAAAATATTTCCCATTGTAATGATATCCGCTTTTGGGAATTTGTCTTTGAAAAAATCGCCAACGGCTGCTTTTACGCGGTCTTGCAATTGGAATTGTGCAATAGTTTCGTTCGCAATTGGAACCACTGGAAGTAAATCCCAGGTAATACAATTCATGTGCGGTTGATGTTTAGCCACCATCAATGACAATAATCCTGATGAACCTCCAATGTCGAGCATTGTTTTTGATTTTGAGAAATCAAATTTTTGAGCCATAGCAGTAAAACCACCCATTTGAATTCCACTCATGGCTAAAATAAATTCTTTCAAACGATTTGTATCAGCATATAATTCATCAAAAAAATTTTCGCCATTCTTTACTTCGCTCTGCGGAAGACCTGTAAGTAAACCCTCTTCTAAATTGCCCCAAAAACCATACACCCTGTTGTTCAGCATTTCTAATATTCCACCAATGTAAGTTTGTTTATTCTTGTCTAGGAAAAAATCACTATTGATGCTATTAGAATAATTTGCGGTTTCTAACAAACCTTGTCGATTTAGAAAACCAAGACCTGTAAGTGCATCTAAAAAATCATATACATTTCGGTCGGTGCATTTAAGCCCCAAATGCGATTTAATTTCAGATGTTGACATTGTTTTATTTTCAGCGAGTGTAGTAAAAAGTTCAAATTTTACAGCACTCAAAAGAATTTTTGATGCCCAAAAGCCGGTGCCAATTTGCATGATGCCTTCGGGTGAAGGATGTTTTCCTGTTTGTTCCATTTTTATTTATTTATTTTCTGTAACCTACTTTAGTTGGCTTTCAACTTACCCTTTTTTATTTTTAGTTTGTCAAAGTTGTTTACTCACACCAAAGTTCTTGAATTTAGGGTGTTACCCAAAAATTTCCACTAACGGTTTCAAGGCATGCTAAGAAAGCGATTTAACAGAAAAACTTCCTTCGTAACATGACCTTTAAAACTACGAATAATCTATTACATGAAGCGCAAATGGGACAATAAAATTTCCATTGAAGTACAACCTTGCGCCCCGCGCAGCAGCGATACCCCGCAAATGCGCAGCCACGGCAGCCGCGCCGGCGAGGAGGCGACCGCAGGAAGACCCCGCAGCAGCTGCGGATACCCGGGCTGTGGATGCGGAGTAAAGCGAATGTGCGGATAAGGCGCCATTGGATAGAAATAATAATTGCCGTTTGATACCTTTAAAAACCCCGATTTTATGGCTTGACCTATGTACATAGCGCTGCCCCTTCAGTCACAGGTAAACAACTGATCATAGCCCGAAAATACAATAATAATGCGCTTCTTCCTATTTTCTGCATGACTGCGTAAAATTGTCATTTCTCTGCATCGAATTCGGTGAAAACCGACTTGGTACGCAGTAAAGAAGAAGGAAATAAACCGGTTATGACTTAGGGCTGCACGAGGAGCAATTGCGATTGTTGCACATGGGATTCTGTTATTTGAATGGTATATATTCCGGCGGCCAAATGGAGATTTAAGTTGGTGGAATATGCATTTTCTGCTTTGCCCTCAAATACCTTTTGCCCCGATTGGTTCCAAAGGATGATTTCCGCATTTTTGGGGATATACTGAAACGCAATTTGCAATTTACCGGTGGTAGGATTTGGGAATATATGTGCCTGATTTTTTACAATATCCCTGACGTTTATCCCTGCCAAAATAAAATAGCAGGATGAGGTATCTGAACAATTATTCTGGGTAATTTTAAGGGCAAAAGAACCTGGTTTATCATAAATAAAGAAACTTTGGAATTTGTTCGGAACAACGCGCATAGCACTGTCACACCAAAGCCATTGGAAAATTCCGGTATCTGCATGGGCGTATAAAATATCAATACCTGAATTTATTTGTGTATCTGGTTTTGTAACTTTAAGATCAATTAAATGGAAACTATCACAGCCTGAAACACTGCTGAGAAATTCACCTATGGTTGTATCATTTTTATATATTTTTCCGTCTGAATGCAAATAATATTTGCAGGCGTTGGTTTGGCTGTTTCCATTAATGCTGTTGCATATATTCCATTGCAACACAAAACCATCCTGACTTCCGGTTGATTTTACATTGGACACCAATGGCCCGGGATCAAAGTCTACGGTGGATTCAAAATAACCCGCAATGAGAATATTTCCCTGATTCCAACGCATGGTTCTGGCCCCATCATCACCGGCACTTTGAATTACTTTATAACGCAATAATTTTCCGTTTGCAGAATATTTTGCGAGAAAAAAATCATCGTTTCCTTTGTTGGTAAGAATGGTTTTACCCGGTCCCGGATCGATATCTATATCTGCATTTCGGAAAAGACCGAGAAAATAAATCTGTCCGTTTTTATCGATTAAAAGGTCTTGGGCAAAATCATAAAAAGTGCCGCCAATTCCCCAGGCGGTAATAAAATTTCCACTGGTGTCGGATTTATACACCATGGCATCCAAAGCCCCGTATACCGGCAGTTTAAATACACCCGGCCCCGGATCCAGATCTGAAGAATCGCGGTAGTCTATAGCCAGGTATATGTTTCCGCGACCATCGCCTTCCAAATCCGCAACATTGGGTGCAGCACCTGTTACCAATAATCTTTTGGCAAAAATAAATTTACCGTCTTCATTAAATTTTGCAATAAAACATTGCCATCCGATTTCTCCATTTAATGTATCGGTGCCTGCCTTGTGGTAAAAATGGGTGGTATCATAAAAATTACCTCCGATATAAATACTTCCGGTTTCGGATATATAAAATCCATTCATATAATCGTCATTGTTGCCACCCATGGTAATGGCCCATTTGAATGTGCCTGCCGTGTCGAATTTTGCAATATAATAATCGTGATACCCGGTGCTTTTGGCAATGAAGGAATCGGGTCCAGGATTGAGATTGGCAGTACCTGAGAACATACCTGAAGTATATAAATTGCCCCGGTTATCGAAGCGTATGTGGTGGGCATGAATATCTTCATCACAAAGGGTATGACGCACCCAAATAAGCTCGCCTTTTCTGCTGAGTTTTATTAGGAAATTGCCATAAGTTCCGCGCGGTTTTAATGTATAATTTCCCGGACCAGGATCCACATCTATTGCTGCTGAATACGTGCCACTTACATAGATGTTTCCGGAACCGTCTGAATGGATTTGTCCTGCAGTTTCAGTACCCACCCCGCCGATATGGCCCACCCAAACGAGATTGCCGGTGGGAGATAGTTTGGTGATAAAAATATCAGTGCTGCCACGCGAAGTTTTATTGCTGGTATCAGTACCCGGATTGAAATCTGCTTTCCCCTGAAACAAACCCAGTGAATACACATATCCGGAATCATCGCCTGTTACGGAATAAATCCAGTCTCCGTTGGAGCCACCTGCTTTTGCAGCCCATTGGTAGTTTTGTGCATGTAAATGAATAGTGAAAACAAATAATATAAAAATACCTAATTTAAAATTCATAATAAACAAATGTAATACAGAATTGTAATAAAATATTCACTTATAATGGAATGCAGAAATGAGCGTAAATAAAGGTGAATCAAAATGACCAGTTTTTAATAAAAACATGTATTATTGAATATTATAGTTTATGAAAAAATTAATTGGAAGCTTTCTTATTATCACTGTATTTGGGATTGGAAGTGTATTGGCACAGGTTTGGAACAAGCCGGTTTTGGCGGATAATGTTAACGGCAAGGATGGGAAAATAGGGGAATACAGCAGTTTGTTGCTGGTGAACGGAAATCCTGCAATTGCTTATTATGACAATGTGCATGGAAATTTAATGTACATGAGGGCGACAAATGCTGCGGGTACAAGTTGGGGTACCCCAATTGCACTGGATTTAAATGGAAATACAGGGCAGCAAATTTCCATGCAAATTGTAAACGGAAATCCGGCAATTGCATATTATGACGGGGATAAATTGAATTTAAAATTTATCAGGGCGAAGGATGCTTCAGGCGCCATCTGGGGAGCCCCGGTGAATCTGGATTCTACCGGCAATGTAGGAGGGAGTGCATGTTTGAGAATGATAAACGGAAATCCTGCAATTGCATATTTTGATATTAACAACAACGATTTAAAATACATACGCGCTATTGATGCGAGTGGAACAACCTGGAAGCCTTCTATGCGAATTGATTCAACCGGAATAAACAGCAATTTTATAAGCATGCAGGACGTAAACGGAAATCCTGCAATTGCATATACGGATGCACAAAATGGAGAAACACTTTATGTAAGGGCGAGTGATGCGAACGGAACTACCTGGGGCACTGTACTATCGTTAGGTACCAAGATTTCTCATGCATCCATGCTGGTAGTAAACGGGAATCCTGCAATTGCTTTTTATGAAGGTGTCAATTTGGATTTAAAATACATGCGTTCTAAAGATAATTCCGGTACAGCCTGGGATACCGCAATTAAAATTGATGGCACCGGAGACGTTGGTCAATTTGCGAATTTGCAAATGGTAAATAATTATCCTGCAGTAGTGGCTTATGCCGGTGCAGGAGGCATGCGATATGCTATTGCAAGTGATGTAAGCGGCAATGCCTGGAATGCCGCTATAACAGTAGACGCTACAGGTGGAAATGGCAAATATGCATCCTTGGGAATTGTAAATGGAAATCCCGCAATTGCGTATTACAATTTAGCTGCAACCAAATTGCAATTTGTAACCGCAAAAGATGGATCCGGTGCAACCTGGAATGCACCAATTTCATTTTTCGGAAAAGGAACTACAGGAGAATATAATTCTATACAAATTGTAAATGGAAACCCTGCATTTTCATTTTTTGACCGTTCCGCATTGCGATTGCGCTATATACGTTCAGATAATGCCGGTGGCACCCAATGGAGTAATTCTGTGGTTTTAGATACCACTACTACCTGCGGCACATATACTTCTATGTGCATTGTAGGAGGGAATCCGGCGGTGGCGTATCAGGATATAAAAAATGGGAATTTGAAATATGTGCGCGCACTGGATGCAAGTGGAAATAGCTGGGGAACGCCGGTTACGGTTTATGCCACAGGAGTTGTTGGTTTGTATAATTCCATGCAAATGGTGAATGGAAATCCTGCAATTTCTTTTTACGATCAAACGAACGGAGATTTAAAATTTGTGCGTGCCACCGATGCGACAGGAACTACCTGGGGTACACCGGTTACACCCGATGCTACAGGTGATGTTGGTAGTTATAACAGTTTGTCTGCAGTGAGCGGCAATCCTGCGATTGCATATTACCACAACAACAACCATGTATTGCGATATGTGCGAGCGAGCGATGCAAGCGGATCTGCATGGGGTACTCCGGTTACGGTGGATGCGGTTTCAGTTAGCGGTATGCATGCAAGTTTGGAAATTGTAAATGGCAATCCGGCAATTGCATATCAGGGTGGAAATTCAGTTGCCAATACGAAATTTGTGAGAGCCTCTGATGCTACAGGAAGTGCATGGGGATCGCCTGTAGTGGTTGACAATGCGACAAAAGCAGGTTGGTCTTCCAGTTTAAAAATAATTGCGGGAAAACCTGCAATTGTATATTGTGAAGGAAATCGCAGGGTGTTGAAATATGCAGCTGCAATGGACAAAGATGGAAAGGCCTGGAAATCGCCAATAACCTTAGATTCCTCTACCATTGATCAGTATGTATCAATGGTTCCAATTGGGAATGCGGCGGCCATTGTATATTATAAAATAAGTGAACAATTTCCATATTTTATTATGAGCAATTGTGCACAACCTCCGGCACCCACCAATACAACAGCAAACAGTAGTTTAAATATTTGCAGAAATACAAAAACCACATTATCGGCAAGCGGGCTGGGAGTTTTGGAATGGTATAATGCAGCAATTGGTGGTGCAAAATTGACTACAGGAAATACCTGGAACACACCGAATTTGGATACCACCACTGCATATTTTGTGCAGGATAGCCAATGTATTGCAAGTGATAGCAGAACAAAAATAGTGGTAAATGTTTCACCGAATATAAATGTAAGTAAAGTTGGGAATACATTAACCGCAGTGGAAACGGGAGCAACTTATCAGTGGATACATTGCGAAGATGGAAGCTTTGTAAATGGCGCCACTTCTGCATCTTACACCCCAACAATTAATGGAAGCTATGCCGTAATTGTTACAAAAAATGGATGTAGTGACACTTCAGTATGTACGGTATTTAACAATTTTTCCGTAAAGAATTTAACGACAATAAATCAATTGCAATTGATTCCAAATCCTGCGCAGGATTATGTGGAGATAAATGGTGTAAATGCAAAGAAATATAAATTGGAAAATATAGCTGGAATTACTATCAGGGAATTTACCGGCAACCAATTGAATTTGTCGGATATTACCCCCGGGATATATTTTGTTAAAGCATGGAATGGTTCGGGTGAATTGATAGGAAAAGCCACATTGATGAAACAATAGGATATATTTTTCTATGAGGAAAAAAATATCTTTTGAAAAATATTTAAATATAATATAAAATGAAAAATATTAAATGGATTTTCACGGGAATTTTATTCCTTCTGTTTGTAGCCAATTGCAAGAAAAAAGAGACCAACAAAGAAGATCCCAAAATAACGAAAAGTAGCTATTTGTTGCAACATGACAGCTTCCCGGATAATGGCACATCCGGCTTTCAGAGCGGGTTTGTTGCAGGTGAAGCAGCTGCGGTTTATTTTGGTCCGGTAGACAAAGAATTTCAGATAAAAAAAATAAAATTGTTATTTGGAGGTGCTGTTGGAGATTCTTCGTTTATTCTGAAAATTCAAAAAGACAGTTCGGGTTTTCCAGGTCAGGTAGTGTTTAGCAGCACTTATAAATTGCCCGGTAATTCGAATATCCCGGGGATTTTAGATTTGTCCGGAAATAATGTAGTGTTGGCTGCTGGAAGTTTTTTTGTGGTTGTTACCATGACACATAATGGTTTGCCATCTGTTGCAGTAGATAAAGACGGAACCATAAACAATACCCATAATTTTATTTTTGTAAGTGGATTGGGCTGGTCAAAATCTTCTACATATGGACTTTCAGGAGATTGGATTATTCGGGCGGAAATTGAGAAGTGAGTAGGAGAGTAAGACATAGGTTTGCCTTTGGTTAGATTTGGAATCGGCCGCTGGCTGCTGGCTCGACTGCGTTTTGATGAAAGCTTGAGGTTCTTCATAAATGAAATGAAAATAATGAAGAAATTAATTCAGAGCATTGTTAACTGACAACAAATTGTCCATCTACAAAAAAATAATTGCCACGAATTTCACGAATGCACACGAATTATAATACAAATCTATTTTTCGCTTAATAAATAGAAAACGACAAGTCATGACTTGTCGCTACGTACAAACATATAAATCTGCATTTTTGGTAACTTAAATCAGGCCGCTGGCTTCTGGCCTCAAGCCGCTGGCTCGAATTTCGATAACTTACAGATTTTTTTCACTGGGTAACTTAAAAATACTTCAACACTTATCACTTAATCACTTTACACTCGGTTACTCGGCCACTATTTAACACTTTTTCACTCTTCGCTTGAAAACGACAAGTCATGACTTGTCGCTCCGTACAACCAATTACATGTGCATTCTCGGTTACTATTTCACTCGGTTGCTCGGTTACTCGGTTACTATTTATATTTGCAACCCCGATGCCGAAATATACGATAACTGCAGCTTTACCTTATGCGAATGGCCCTGTACACATTGGACATGTGGCAGGAGTTTATTTACCCGCAGATATTTATGCCAGATATATGCGCAACCGGGGCAAGGATGTTCTCTTTATCTGCGGCAGCGATGAACATGGTGTGCCCATTACCATTCGCGCCAGGAAAGAAGGCATTACCCCGCAGGAAGTAGTGGATCGTTTTCATGATTTAATTGGTCGCAGTTTTAAAGATTTGGGGATCTCTTTTGATATCTACAGCCGCACCAGTAGCGATACACATCGCGAAACCGCCCAGGAATTTTTTCTGGATCTTTATAAAAAAGGGGCCTTTCAGGAAGAAGAAACAGAACAATATTTTGATGCTGAAGCAGGACAATTTTTAGCAGACCGTTACATAGTTGGTACTTGTCCGGTTTGTGGAAATGAAAATGCTTATGGCGACCAATGCGAAAAATGTGGCAGTACCCTGAGTCCCATGGAATTGAAAAATCCAAGGAGCGCACTCAGCGGAAATGCACCGGTGTTGAAGAAAACGAAAAACTGGTACCTGCCTTTGGATAAATTGCAGGAGGATTTTTTAAACGAATATATAAACAACAATACCGATTGGAAAAGCAATGTACTGGGGCAATGTAAAAGTTGGCTGAACGATGGATTGAAGCCGCGTGCCATGACCCGGGATTTGGACTGGGGCGTAAAACTTCCCGAATTGCCCGGGGTTGCCAAAACAGATATAGATGGTAAAGTATTGTATGTTTGGTTTGAAGCACCAATTGGATATATCAGCGCCACACGCGAACTGCGACCCGGAGACTGGCAGGATTGGTGGAAGGGGGATTCAGAATTAATCCATTTTATTGGCAAGGATAATATTGTTTTTCATTGCATTATTTTTCCGGCGATGTTGCATTTGCGCGGTGAAGGATATGTGGTACCAAAGCAAGTGCCCGCAAATGAATTTCTGAATTTGGAAGGTGATAAAATCAGTACCAGCAGAAATTGGGCGGTTTGGTTGAATGAATATCTCGAAGATTTTAAAGGAAAACAAGATGAATTGCGCTATGTCTTGGGAAGTATTTTGCCTGAAACCAAAGACAGCGAATTTACCTGGAAGGATTACCAAACAAGGGTAAACAGCGAGCTTGTAGCTATATTGGGCAATTTTGTAAATCGGGTAATGGTGCTAACCCATAAATATTTTGAAGGAAAAGTTCCCGCACCAAAAACCGATGGAAAATTCGCCGCATTAAAAAATCAATATCGCGAGGAAATGAATGGCTGTGCGCAGGCGATGAGGCAGGATTTGGAAACTTTTCGCTTTCGGGATGCACTTGGGGAATTGATAAATATTGCGAGGGTTGGAAATAAATTTTTAACAGAATCCGAGCCATGGAAATTGTTCAAAGAGAATCCGGAAGATACCGGTGATGCTTTGAATTTCGCTTTGGAAGTTTGTGCGAATCTCGCATATGCGACGGAGCCATTTTTACCATTTACGCATGATAAATTATGTGCACAATTGAATTTAATTCCATTGCTTATTACCACCCGCCATTTCTGGAGAGATAAAAAAGAGGCTGCGCCTTTACCTGCCGGACATTTTCTGGGACAACCCGAATTGTTATTTAGCAAGGTGGAAGATGATGTTATAGAACGCCAGTTGGAAAAATTAAAAGGGATGAAAACTCCGGTAACTACAGCGAATGTTGTAAATGCAAATGCAACAGAAAATGCCGGGGAAAAAGAAGTGAAATCCGAAATTCAATATGAGGATTTTGCAAAAATGGATATTCGCGTTGCAACTATCCTGGAAGCAGAAAAAGTGGAGAAAGCGGATAAATTATTAAAATTAATTTTAGATGCGGGAGGTGAAAAGCGCACCGTAGTGAGTGGCATCGCCATGCATTTTAAGCCTGAAGATATTATTGGCAAACAGGTTTTGTTACTTGCCAATCTGGCACCCCGAAAAATGCGCGGCATCGAAAGTCAGGGTATGATATTGATGGCGGAAGATGCAGACGGGAAATTAGTTTTCGTTTCTCCCTCTGTGCCTGTGAACCCTGGAAGTGGGGTGAGTTAAATATAATTATGGATTAGGCCTGAACTGAAGCCTGAAAGATATTTGGACAAGCCATTAGAATCACGCTGGCTGAGGATTGGGCCGAGAATTATCAGGCGTCTCGTGGTTTTTTTCCCGGAAGTATGGAATTTTGAAAGTTCTTTGTTATTTTTGCAGCCCGAAAATTCACAGACATGACGAAGCGCACTTACCAACCATCGAACACCAAACGCAGAAATCGCCACGGCTTTCGCAAACGTATGGCCTCTTCCAACGGTCAACGCGTATTGGCCGCCCGTCGTGCCCGCGGACGCCATAAACTGACCACCTCTGACGAAAGAGGACATAAAGGTTAATTGGGAATGGTGCATTGGTTTTGAAAGACCAGAAGCCCCATACCAGCAGATTTACATTTCGCAAAGAAGAAAGGCTTTGTAGCCAAAAGATTATATCCGGGCTCTTTGAGCCCGGTTTTTTTATATCCAGGTACCCCTTCCGCATTCATGTTTTATATACCAGCCTTCCCACAGAAGAAGTCACCGCTCAGGTAATGTTTGTAGTTGGGAAGAAGCGTTTTAAGAAAGCAGTAGACAGGAACCGCATTAAAAGGGTGATGCGTGAAATGTACCGGTTAAATAAAGCAAAAATCTATACCGCACTTATGCAGGCTGGGAAAACAGCTGCGTTGGCGGTTATTTATACGGGTGATAAAATGCCGGTATACAAAAAGACAGTAACTATATTTGAGAAAGCAGTTGAGCAACTCTGTATTGAAATCGCTGTTTAACGGACTGGCTATTCTGCTCATCCGATTTTACCAATATGGTATTTCACCGCTGTTGATGAAGAGCTGCCGTTTTACTCCTTCTTGCAGTGAATATGGTATAGAAGCATTTCGCAAACATGGATTTTTCAAAGCATTCTGGCTTACCGCAAAGCGTTTTTCCCGTTGTCATCCATGGGGAGGGCATGGCCACGACCCGGTGCCGTAGGCACAGGGGGTGGCGAGATTTGTCAACTCTTATAAGAGTTGACAAATCATTTCGTTCCACGGACGAATTTCCGATTTGTCAGAATAATTCCAGAATTGACAGATTTGCCAAATGGTTACCAAATTTTTGACGGAAACTTGCGTTAATTTCTAATGAAAAAACGGATTCAACTTCTTATCGCGCTGGCCTGCGCAATTTTATTTACCTGTTTGTTTTTTGATTCCGGCATCGGTGTGAATCTGGCTATTTTCTATACCCTGTTTGCAGCCACCTTACTTACAGTATATGGATGGCAAAAAAGAAAACCTGTGTTTTGGATTTTCTTTGTTGCATCGTTGTTGCTATCCTGGGCTGTGGCATGGCATGGGAATTATTTCACCATCTTTGTCTTTTTTATTCAGGTCGCATTTTTTGCAGGTGCATTTGCCTTGTCGGAATTGGGAGTTGGAATTCCATTTTTTAAGGAAGGAATTGTTCAATTGTTTGTATCCCAGGGCAACTTTGTTTCCGGGATAACACTGGGCAGGGGCGAGAGAAGGAGGGGAACGCCCTGGAAATACATATTTCAATATGGAATTCCGGCATTGGTGGTGTTTGTTTTATTTATTTTCTTTTACAGAAACAGCAATTCCATTTTCAATTCTTATGTGGATGAAGTATCCGTTTTTTTTGAAAATATAATGGATAAACTCAATTTAAAAATGATAGGCACATTTCTACTGGGGTTGGCTCTGGTAAATGTTTTTCTATTTCACATAGTACGCAAAAAAATAGTGGATCAGTGGCTTTCTAAAATTCCATTTATTGAAAGAATTCGAGATAAAAGAATTCGATTTATGAAAAGGAGAGGGCTAAATACCAAATTGGGATTTGAAAATAAATTCGGGATATTTTTTATTGGCTTGTTAAATGCAATGCTTTTGATTTTGAATATTTCCGACCTGCAACTGGTATGGTTCGGATTTGAGTGGAAGGGCCAGCTGTTGCGGGAATACGTGCATGAAGGAACCTGGTATCTGATTATCAGTATTTGTATTTCTGCCATAACCATTTTGTATTTCTTCAGAGGCAATCTGAATTTCTTTTCGGGAAATAAATATTTGAAAATAATGGCCAGAATTTGGATGTTGCAAAATGCATTTCTGGCAATCAGTGTTTTGCTCCGGAATTTGCGATACATTGAATTTTATGGACTGGCCTATTTGAGAATAGGTGTATTTTTCTTTCTGGTTGCCGTAGTTGCTTTGCTGGTATTTGTATGGTTGAAAATTGGCAGGAGAGAATCGATGTGGCTTTTCCTAAGCCGAAATCTTATAACAGGAATGATTTTATTGGGAATTTGCGCTCTTGTGGACTGGTCCAATGTTATTACCCGATTTAACTTGTCTCATTACAAAAAGTCATTCGTGCATATGCAATTCCTGGCCAAAATGCCGGATCGCTGTTTGCCTGTATTGTTGAAATACCGGGAGTTATTGCCGGAAATCAAATCTGCACAATTGAAACGCGGTTATGGTTATTCGGATGAAGTGAACGAAGAAGAAATTTCTGTGGTACTGGAACGCCGAAAGTTAGAATTCATCCGCAAATATGACCAACAGTCGTGGCGCGAAACAACCTGGGCGGACCGCGATGCCCGTTACCGCATGCCGTAGCGGCATGCGTGTATGCACGGAGATTTGTCAACTCTTATAAGAGTTGACAAATCTCCCCGATTTGCCCGATGCAGGGAAT
>JAGXTF010000002.1 GCA_018333525.1 Bacteroidota bacterium
GAGATTACAGGGGCCGGTGTCGGCATGATGGTTACGCTTTTGCTCATCGCGCTGTCACAACCAAATGCGCTGGTCTGGGTGACGCTTACTGTACCTGTTCCTGCTGCATTCCACAATACATTGATGCTGTTGTTGGTATTGGAACCTTGAATAGTTCCGCCTGTTACAGTCCAGTTATAAGTGCTGCCTGCAATAGTGCTGATGCTGTAAATCGCATTGCGGTTCGAACAGTTGCTGTCTGGACCGGAGATTACAGGGGCCGGTGTCGGCATGATGGTTACGCTTTTGCTCATCGCGCTGTCGCAACCAAAGCTGCTTATCTGGGTGACGTTTACTGTACCTGTTCCCGCTGCATTCCACAATACATTGATGCTGTTGTTGGTATTGGAGCCTTGGATGGTTCCGCCTGTTACGGTCCAGTTGTAAGCGCTGCCTGCAATAGTGCTGATGCTGTAAATTGCGTTGCGGTTAGAACAGTTGCTGTCAGGACCTGAGATCACAGGTGCTGGTGTTGGCATGATGGTTACGCTTTTGCTCATCGCGCTGTCGCAACCAAATGCGCTGGTCTGGGTGACGTTTACTGTACCTGTGCCTGCGGCATTCCAAAGGATGTTAACGCTGTTGTTGGTATTGGAACCTTGTATTGTTCCGCCAGTTACTGACCAGTTATAAGTACTGCCTGCAATAGTGCTGATGCTGTAAATCGCATTGCGGTTCGAACAGTTACTGTCAGGGCCGGAGATTACAGGTGCCGGTGTTGGCGAAAACGTGATTTTGATTTCAGAAGTATCGGGAGGACAGCCAAAATTTCCGGTCGTAGCCAACTTTAAAGTTGCGCTACCCGCTGTTTTTTCGGCTGCAGTAAACGTATATCTGGTAGCTAATGTAGTATTGTTTGGACTAAATCCACCCGGTGCAAGCCATAATCCACCAGTGGAAGATTGCACAGAACCGCTTAAATCCATGTAATTCTTTTTGCTGCAAAGGGTGGTATCATTTCCTGGATTTGCTTGAATTGGCAAAGTATAGGCACCAACTGTTACCGAGTCCAGCACGGTCATACAACCCATGGCGTCCGTTACGGACACAATAAATTTTCCGGACCCTACATATTGAGAAGAATCTGTTTTTCCATTATTCCATGAATAAGTATATGGAGGTTTGCCTCCCGATGCATGTGCAGTAATGAATGCGGAGGTATCTCCAAAACACACTACCGGATTCGTTGGGTTAATTTTTACAGTTAATGTGTTAACAAAATTAACCCTAACCGTATCACAGAATTTGGATGTCGCACATCCGCCCAAAACTGTTCCACATCCGCTATATAACACTGATGAAGGAAAAGCACCTGATGGTGTAACAGTAACCGTATCGCATTTTGCGGTACAGCTTAAGTAGCTATTGTGGGTGGGATTGGACGGGACTGATGTCCAGGTAATGCTGTCTTTCACCAAACCTATCAGCCACAATTTCTGAGTACATGCTTGAGAAACATAAACACTCGGTGAAATTCTTGGTTTTGGGATGGCACGGATATAGTATTGGTTGATGTTATTACCAGGTTTGCAAAATGTAATTTTATGCGGACCAACACCATTTAAACAAATGGGTTGACCTACGGCATAACTTCCTGCGCATGCTATTTGATAATACAATGCTCCTGATGGTCTTGCACCCGAATAGATATCCAGAACGATACCATTGGATCCCGGATCCAGAGTAACAATAAATTCTATGCATTTATCAGGGTTTACTGCGCCGCAACACAGACCTGCACGCGAAACTGCAGAACTGATCCAGAAGCTATCTATTTTCCCTGTTAAATTAACGGCAAATGACGGTGTACCGCCTGTGCACTGCGCTTCCCCTTTGGATAGAAATCCAAACGATACAGCTATAATCGCCAAACAACGCAGCGCGCGTTTGTTAAAAATCTGTTTCATCTCTGTTACAGATTCTTATTTTGTTCGCTGCTTTGGAGGTTTATTACTTTTTGAATTGTTTTAAGAACTTCCGGAGCCAATGTGAAAGTTCCACTTTGACCGAAAAATTTCCCTGCAAGTTTGTTAAGAAAAAAACAAATCTGCTGCCCTAAAATGGATAAATTCCCCTCCGTAACCGAATTTAAACCACTCCAAGACAGAACAACATTTTGGGTAGACCCAAAAGCTAAATCATTAGCTTTTAAGACTTTACATGGGTAATAATTCCATGTTTGTGTAAATTTTGATTGTACTGCCATACGAATCTTGAATGCGAAGATATAAGTTTTTTCCTAATTTTCCACATTTCGTAAATTTATTTACGGGTTTCGTAAATTGAAAGTGCCATTTTGCAAATAACGAACACCCGGGAATGATGTCAAATTCAACCAGGCAGAGTTAAATTTAATTTCCATAAGTAATTGATTTTCTGCTGTTTATTGTTTTATGAAATGGAAATTCCATTCCACACCTTCCCCATCCATTACCTGAATTAGGTATATACCGGCTACCAGATCCGAAATGTCCATTTTCATAGAACTGCCCGAATTGCTCCGGATAAATCGACCATCCATGGCATATAAACTGAGATTGGCGTGATCTAACCCCCGTACAGCAATCCAATTACCTGCAGGATTTGGATAGATACCCACTTTACTACCAGATTTGAGATTTTGGACATTATCCAGCGGGTTTACATAAACCGTGTATGACTTTTCCCACGGGGTATCGGGAAATACATCCGGACAATATTTGTAAATATATGGGGGGATTACCAGGCTGTCAAAAGTCTGCAAATACACCTGATATACTCCAGGCGATGTATACAAATGACCTACGTTGTTGTTAGAAGTACCGTTGTACATCTTTCCATCGCCAAAAAACCAGGTATAATCTACTGCAGGAGTTTGTCCGGTAGTTTGATTAACAAAATAAACGCTATCTCCAACATATACGGAGGTATCGTGGGATTGGGTCTTATCAAAACGAAAATTCGGAATTGCCCCATTCACTGTAATCCATATTTCTGAAGAATCAACAGCATTTTGCATACTTTTTACTATGTACGCAATTCGAAAAGTCCCCCTCTTTTTGTATAAATGAGCAAGATTCGTTGGCATTAATTCTTCCGTTTCCAAAGCCCTGGAATATTTATTAACGACTCCATCACCCCAATCCACTATTTTTTGAGTGATAAAATCGCATTTCCGGGCTTCCGGATCTGAACAATTCTTATTTGCCCATCTGCAGGGGTCATACAATTCTGCGCTATCCATAAATTCTAACAATAAGTTACATACAGGAACATTAACAGCAACCCCAAATTTCGCGGAAACACCTGTAACAATTATTTTACTTCCAAAAGTATCGGCGCATTTATTGGAATCACAAGTGGTTACACGCCACTGGTAAATTCCTGTGTCTTTATAATAAACAGATGAAAGTCCACCACCACCTAGATCTTTCCATGGGGTACCAAGTCCCCTACCTCCATGAGGTGCTCCACCAAATATGGTATTGGGATTGGCTGTATCATCATCACTTTTATTCCAATCCCACCTCACTTCACATTCATAATTTCCTGATTGACCGCCTGAATTCATATTGCGAACAGGATCTGACCAATAATCATATGGATCGAACATCCCAAAATTTATGGGATCCGGGTGAATATACTTGAATGATACTTTCGCAGGTACAGTAAATTGTGAATTTTTGCCAATGATGCTATCCGGAACAAACTCGCTCCCGGCAAATCCGACAATCACCGGTTTCGTATTTAATTTTTCACAATTTTCGTCTTTTGAAATTATTTTCAATTCAGCAAGGTAATATCCATTATACGATGTATTAAATCTATAACATTGTTTCCAGACATTATTTACAACAAACGAATCCATAGGTACAATTGAGGTATCTCTCTCATGAATAATTCTGGTATTTCCCCGTTTTGGAATTATTCTATAATTCAATAAATTTCCAATGCCACTGGTATCCAAGCATCCCATAGAACCGGCACCTGCAACACCAGGAATTCCCTTTCCATTCCAAATTAATTTATTTAATTGAACATGGTTGAACGAATATGGATCCAAACCTAAATTCTTTATTCTACCGGAGAATGACTCCCATACCTTATCCGCAGACACAGCCGTATCCCACTGGTAAATTATCCCTGTGATAATTGTATCCGATTTTGATAAAAGTCTGTCACTGTTTTCATTTTTCATGAAACCGCAATTATCCATATGTGGTGAATTTGAATACCTGGATATTACCAAATAATTATATAATTTATTTGAACCGGAATCTTTAATTATTTCATTGCGATAATATTTCTCCTCGATATATTCTTTCCAGTAGTTTTTTAGCCCGGGTCCGACATTGGTTGAATTAAAAGAATAAATTAATTTGGATATTTCTTCGGGTTTGGTATAATTATTTTCAGCGGGTGCAACATATAAATCTCTGCCTTTGCAGGAAATCTGATTTCCAGATCCATCTGTTTTTGCACCAAATAAATCAAAATTTGCATCCCATTTTGGAAAACAAACCAGATTGGGATAATACTGCGTATCGGCACACATTGGCCTTGAACCGCTTTTACTTACACCATTTCCAATGATTACGCCAACTGTTGCACATCCATTCTTCGTGCATATATCTGATGGAGAATACATGGTACTGAAAGCATTGCCGGGATTTCCATCCAGATTGTAACCGGAATAAGGCAGGTAACCAGGTTTGCTATTATCGATTAAGCCAGTTAATGGAATAAATGTATTGCCACAATTGCTGTCTTTATTTATTGCGAAATAGGAAAAAGAACCACCTGGTTTTAAATCCTTTGATAAAAAAGTAACATTGTAAACATTGGCATGCAAATCCATACAGGGAATGACCAACGCTTTAATACCAACTCCAAAAGAACCCGCATCCGGATTCATGACAGATATATTTTTAAATGCTTTGCTCTCGCATTTCAGACCGTTACATTCGTCTTTTTGTGATAATGATGCCTGAAATAATTGGGGAATTTTCGAATAAAATAGTTGCTTATACCGCACATAATCAACTACATAATCTGTTCCCGGAACACCAGAAAAATTCGCCTTAAATGCAGTAATAAATTCTAAGTTATGACCCTTCTTTAACTCCTCTTTGTAAATATTCATGGGAAGTGTATCCCTAAATCTTAAAAAACAAAAGAGAAATTCTGCAGTGTCTGTTGCATTTTTATTCTCTATAATATCGCCTTTGTATAGGGGAAAAGATATCGGGCCATTCACCACCTTTAAATTCCCCTTGGCATCAGTCACATAAATTTGTTTACCCGTGTCAATTGATATGTAACTATAAAAATCAATATATCGTTTCCCAATTCCAATAAACCATCTTTCTCCGCTAAATTCTTTTCTATACACCGAAGGATAAAAGCCACTATATAACGCGGTATCTTCTATTTTACCAGGGATTCCGATTGTTGTGTCATTGACAACCACAAAGCTATCTGATGGATAAACTTTCAGTATTGAACACAATCTTGTTTTTTCGTCAAAAACTCCCTGCTCCATATATTCCCTTTTATATTTATCATAGAGAATCTTATCCCAGGAAGTGTAAGCATGCACGGGAAGTGAATCTTCGGAATACCTGCAATTGCTAAATGGATGGATATTCTCTGCGGTATTCGTTGTACATTTTGATGCATATTCATCCCCAAAATCCCAAAGTAATTTTACGCATGAATTTCCTCTGTTTGAGGATTTATAATTTTTTGATTTCAATGCGATTTGCTGATTGTCAAAAACATATTTTGGAACTCCATTTACCCAAACCAGACTATCTTCATCCAACAAATTTTTATCGTTGTGATAAAACTTACTGAGGTTTTTAAAATGCACGGGATCCTGCCTTTCCTTAACACATTGAAAAACTTCAAATTCCGGAATTCTGTTGCCTGCTGACTCTATAATGGAAACAGGTCCCAAAACCTTCAGGGTATCATACAAAATTCGATTTCCACAAACTGGGTGAGAGTATGATAGTTTGACCTGAACCGGCCCCGCGGTGGTAAAAGTGTGCGTTGGATTTAATTCCCGGTTGTTAAAATTCAAAGGTCCGCTTAATGGATCTCCAAAAATCCAAAGGAAACTGGAAGTTCCCATCGGTGGCATTATTTGGAAACCAATTTTTGAGTTTGAAGCACATACCGAATCTGCTGATGCTATAATTCTACCTTTGGTGGAATAATTTGTTACTGCCGCATATTTGGTAAAAGAATCGGTACAATTTTTATTCGATTTAATAATAAGTTTAATGTTGAACACCCCTTCCTTATAATACGTTTTATATTTCGTTGGTCCAAAGCCATTGGATGTGGTTCCGTCTCCCCATATCCATAAAACGGATTGGGTATCCTGGTATCGGATCGAAGAAATATTAGTGACTGTAACTTTCTGTGAATCGCAACTTGGATTTCCGGATGAACTACCGGTAAACCTCGGCATAATTTTGGCGTATACAGTTCCTGCTGGATTTATTGTATCTCTTGCCTGGCAACCGTTTTCATCTTCCACCAGAATTTGAAACCAAATATTTCCACCTCTATCATCTTTAAATGAAAAGCACTTGGTTTCACCTAAATTATTCTGATTCCAAATAAAGCGTTGTCCGTCATTAATATCCCATGTGCAAGAGGATATTTTTGAACCATTTGTATTTTTTGTACTGTCCAAAAAACAATATAAATTATTTTCAAAACACTGCGAAAATGGAGAAATAGCGGTTAATTTTATTTGAGGGGATTCCTGAATTTTCAATTTTATCTGAGTACTACATTTTGTTCCGGAAGTGGTAGTGATGTATTGAATTGTTTTTTCCCCCGGGGTTTTAAATCTGAACTTGACAATCCTTTGACCAGTGGCAGTTCCTTCTCCGTTAAAATCAAAATCATGGGTGGAACCCGCAATAGAACCTGTAAATATGATTTCAGAATTTCGGCAAAGGGATCCATCGTATTGAATGGTGCATTGGGATTTAAGGCCGGAATGGAATAAATTAATAAGTAATAAACAAATAAAATGGGGAAGGAATTTCATATTCCATCAGACACCTTTACACCTTCAATGGTTGTCTTTTCATCATAATTTCGATGAGAATTCAATGTTCAATGATATTGAAAAGCAGGGTATAACTGAATTTTCAATACTTTCGCGTTTTCATATGAACAAGTTCCTTTTGTTATTTTTCCTGTTGGTTATACGCAGTTTGAGCGCTCAAACACAGGATATGGTTTGTTATTACAACGATCCCGGAAAACATGAACGCAACCGCAATGTGGATGTAACAAACATGAAACTGGAGGTATCCTTCAAGCCGGAAGCGGGAATGGTGACGGGGAAGGTTACCCATACCTTTTCATGTCTGCAAAGCAATATAGACACTATCTTTTTGGATGGCCCTGCAATTGTCATTCAAAATGCATGGCTGGATGGTAAATCCATATCCACCAGAAAAAATGCTAACGGAATCATTTGTGAAACCGGATTAAAAAATGCATACCAAACTACCCATACTTTGGTATTGGAATACACTGCTACTCCAAAACGCGGCATTTATTTTATCGGCTGGAATGTGGCCGGTGTGGATGACCCCGTGCACCAAACCAGAAAGCAAATATGGACACAGGGTCAGGGTATTGACAACCGCCACTGGATTCCGATGATAGACGACAGAGGAGATAAATTTGTAACGGAAGTATTCGTACAATTTCAAAAGGAATACAATGTATTGTCGAATGGAAATTTGATTGCAAAAAAGGACAACAAAGACGGAACACTCACCTGGAATTATAAAATTAACCACCAGCATGCAGGGTATCTGTTGATGCTCGCCATTGATAAATATGCGGTAAAAAGTACCAGGACCAAGCGAGGTACGCCTATTCATTTCTGGTATTATCCTGAACATCCCGAAAAGCTGGAGCCCAGCAGTATGTATAGTGAAAGAATCATAGAATTTCTGGAAGATGAAATAGGAGTTGCATATCCATGGGGCAGCTATTCACAGGTAATGGTGCAGGATTTTTTGTATGGCGCTATGGAAAATACCAGTGCTACCACTTTTGGCGATTTTTTCTGGGTGGATTCGCGTGGATTTTTAGATCGAAATTATATTGGTGTAAATGCGCATGAAGCCACCCATCAATGGTTTGGAGACCTAATAACTGCGCGTAACGATGCCGATCACTGGTTGCAGGAAAGTTTCGCAACTTTTTATCCCGGACTTTTTACTGGTTCCGTATATGGTGCAGATGAAACACCCTGGTACTTCAGAGGCAATATGAACGGGGCACTTGCTGCAGGCGAAAAAAACAGTTTACCGGTGCGGAACAGCGAAGGCGGAACGGCCAGGCATTATCCAAAAGGTGCATCTGTTTTATATATGTTACAGCATGTAATGGGGCGTGAGAATTTTCGCCGTGGAGTTCAATTGTATTTAAAAGAACATGGATTTTCCGGGGTGGAAACCAGAGATTTTGAATTGGCCATGATAGATGCAAGCGGGATGAATATGGATTGGTTTTTTGACCAATGGATTTACAGAGGCGGAGAGCCAAATTACAAAGTATCCTGGCAGGCACTGGACGATGCAACTGAAGTAAGTGTGGAGCAGATTCACAAAATGGAAAATACAGTAGGATTATTCAAAATGCCTGTGGATTTCGCCATTTATTATGCAGACGGTTCTATTGAAAGAAGAACCGTTGTAATTGATAAAATTTCGCATAAAATTAAATTCCAAAATACCTCAAACAAAAAAGTAGATTTTGTGCTATTTGACGAAGGTAGTTTCATTTTGAAAAAATTGACTTATGATAAGTCGCTGGAAGGATGGATGAAGCAGTATCAGAAAGCGGAATTCATGATGGACAGATATGATGCAATTGTTGCAATAGGTAAATTTCCAATAGAAAAAAGAAGAGAGTTTTTACGACGTGCTTTTGAAACTGAAACCAACAAAAATATTTTAACGGAAATTGCAAAACAATTGGCTAAAGATTCTGATACGGATATAGCATGGTGTAATCGTATTTATTCCAGCAAATATGTAGAGGTTCGAAGGGTATTCATTCAGAATTTACCGGCCGGATTATCTACCATACCCATATTTGAAAATGCACTGAAAGACAGCAGCTACCAAATTATAGAAACTGCACTGCTAAAAATCTGGGATATTTATCCGGGAAGCAAAAACGCATTACTAGACCAAATTAAATTTTTAGAAGGACAGGCAATGGCACTACGCGTGCGATATCTGGAACTTGGCACGGAAATCTTTCCTGATATGAAGGCGCAATTTATTGGCCAGCTAACCAACCTGTGCGGGGCAAAATACGAATTCAGAACACGTATCAACGCCATGCAGGCTTTACAGAGAATGAATCTGCTAAATGAAAATATTGCGGCAAATCTTTTCGATGCCCTGCTGAACTTTAACACCAGACTCAATGCTCCTGCAAAAGATGTGGTGGATTATTTTAAACAGCAAACTGCCTATGCCCGCATTTTGAGAAAACAGTTGGATTCTCCTGTTTATGATGCCGTGAGTAAAGCCAGATTGGCAGAAATTTTGGGATTCTGATATTCCAGGCTGATCTTAAAAAGATACGAGTTTGGCATGCGCTTTGAGCTATTCTATGCATGAGAAACGGAGTACTTGCAATAATCTTATTTGCTGTGGCTTTGATGCCGCTCAAGGCTGATGATTTGCAGATCCGTTTGTCGCCCAACCCGGCGTCTACCAACCTGAATATCCAATTTGAGTCTCCAATAAGCGGTGAATTTTCAGTAGAGGTTTATACGGTCCTCGGAACCAGAATATTCGTTCAAAATTATGAGAATCCGGAGAGCACAGTATTGGTTAATCTCAACACTTCAGCCTATGCAGATGGCATCTATCTGGTGCGCGTAACTCATGGCAAAGAGAGTATTGTAAAGCGCATAAAAATCCAACAGGTTTAATCAGCGAAACCGGGGGAAATCGCATCCCAGATGGTAATTAATTTCACCGAACTTTTTTTGTTTGCAACAGAATACTTTATTTAGCGTTTTAATTATCGAACAAAAAGAAGATGAGAAAGGACACTCGCGGTTTTCCAGGAATACATATTGGATTTAACTATTTTCTAACGCTTTGCTCCCTGCTTATTCTGATTACTGCCTGCTCCAAAGCTACTTTTAAAGAAGCCAAACACAGGTACGATCAGGGTTATTACGGTCAGGCTGCAGATCTGTTTGAACAGGTTTCTAAAAAATCCAAATCCAAGGAAGAGAAGCAACAAGCTTTGTTATTTGCCGCTGAGAGCTACCGTTTAAATAATGATTATGAAAAGGCAAAGCGCCTTTATGAAAAGGTGCTCGCCAGGGATCCAAAAAATTCCAGGGCTCTTTTGATGCATGCCAACATGCTCAAAAAACAGGAGAAGTACCGCGAAGCTATGGATGCCTACGATAAATATCTGGAAGAAGTACCGGGAGATACCATGGCGCAGAATAAAAGAACAGGTTGCGAACTTGCTTTGCGATGGACACCCGATAGTTCCAGATTTGTAGTTACTAATTTCCGTGAGGCAAATACCAAGCTGAATGACTGGGCTCCGATGATTGCCAGTAAAAAAGACAATCTACTTTATTTCGCTTCAGACCGCGAAGATGGCAAATCCAAAAAAGTATATCCGGGTACCATGAACTATTGGTCCGATATCTGGTATATTGAAAAAACAGGTCGCAAAGGCAAAGAAAAATGGGGCAATCCCGTGTTTTTAGAAAAGGCAAGTACCAAATACAACGAAGGTGGCCTCACCTTTGATTCCCGTTATTCCGGAATGTATTTGACCCAATGTGGTGGGCAAGACGGGAAACTGGAAAAGTGCGCGATTTATGAAATGAAGAAAGTGGGTACCGAATGGGAAATGGGGGAACCTCTGGAATTCTGCAAGGAAGATACCGGACATAGCTACGGGCACCCTGCATTGAGCCCTGATGGCACGAAAATGTATTTCAGTTCGGACCGTTCTGATGGTTATGGTGGATTCGATATCTGGATGGTAAGCTATAGCAAAAGAAGCCGCTCCTGGGGTTCTCCTGTGAATTTGGGCCCAACCATCAATACCAAAAACAACGAATATTTCCCTTACTATAACAAACACGACGACAATCTCTATTTTGCATCTGACGGATGGCCCGGAATTGGTGGTTTGGATATGTTTAAAATCAAGCCAACCGAAGATGCCCAGGTATGGACTGAAATGGAAAACCTACGCGAACCATTAAATTCCGGTGGCGATGATTTCGGAATCACCTTTCTGGAAAATGACGCCAACAGTGGTTTCTTTACTTCCAACCGCGGAGATCGCAGAAACAACGACGATATTTATTCCTTTCATATCAATCCTATTGTAATTACCATTCGCGGTATCATTACGGATTGTGCAACCCATAAAATACTTCCGGGCGCTACCATTATCCTTTCCAATGATAAAGATACTTCCCATATTGTGTTGAAGGCCGATGCTATGGGGGCATACAGAACTACGCTGGCTGAAGGAACCAATTATGAAATAGTTTCCAAATTTCCGGAGCAATATTATTTTGATGCACAACCTGTAAATCGCACCACCAAGGGAATTAAATTCTCTACAGAACTGGTTCAGGATTTTTGTTTGGAAAACCCATTGGATAAATTGGTTGTACTTCCAATCTTTTATGATTTGGATAAAGCGTATATACGTCCGGATGCAGCCAGAACCCTGGATACATTTGCACAAACTATTCTGATTAAATATCCCAGACTCTTGGTTGAATTGGGGTCACATACCGATTGTCGTGCAAGTGTTGCGCATAATGAAGACCTTTCCCGCCGCAGGGCAGACAGCGCAGTAAATTATTTGGTTACCAAGTGGAAGATTGATGCCAAACGTATTACTGCAAAAGGTTATGCTGAAAGTCAGCTGATCAACGATTGTAAATGTGAAGGTTCGGATATTGAAGGCTTTACCAGGTATTATGATTATGTAGATTCCAGCGGCAAACGCCAGAAATTACAAAAAGCTATCGCCATAAAGGATGAAACAGGTAACGTAATTCGCAGCTATTATGAGGATTACACACCCGGTGAAATTCAGGTGATCAACGGGAAACGTGTGGTTCCATGTGATGAATATCAGCACCAACAAAACCGCCGTACCACCATCCGCTTTGGATTGGAAGGAATCGGTTCATCCCGCATAAAAGTAGATCAGGGTGCAGATCGCAACAATACCAATACAGGTGTAGACAGTGCCGGCAAAAAAGACACTGTGCCTGCTGGTAAACCCGGAATGGATCTTTCAAACGCTATCAGAATTCCTTTTACTGCAAATGGTGCAAATAAAATGATTGGTGTTTCTCTGAATGATGGAAACAGCTATGAATTTGCATTCGATTTGGTGGGCAGATATACCGCGGTTCCAAAAGAAGTTGCTGCAGAATGGTTCACCAATAAAATAATCAATAAAGGAAGTTTTGAAGAAGGTGAAAAATTGAAAGTGGGTGATGTGAAATTGCCGAGCAGCAAATTTACAGTAGCTAAAATCACCATTGGTGGCACTGAAATTTCAAATGTTCAGTTTGTAATTTCGGATAAAGTGGAAGTTGCCACACTTGGTAAATCCTTCTTCCGCAATTTCAAAACTGAAAGTTTTGTAGACAAAACCGATTTGGTTTTATTGCCGAAAAAAGCGCCTAAAAAGAAACCATAATTCAATTTTAAATAAATAAAAAAGCCCGATTGTTTCGGGCTTTTTTTATTGTGAATGATAAGATATTTCATTCAAATATATTCGGTGAATTTTGGTATTAAATTATGCTTTTATTGCACGGTGAATTCGCAACAATTTTTCGAGCAAACCCGGAAGTAAATCCAATTTCAACATATTGGCTCCATCGCTTTTTGCAGTTGCCGGATTTGGATGTGTTTCTACAAATAAACCATCGGCACCTACGGCAATTGCTGCTGAAGCGATAGTCTCAATTAATTCGGGTTTACCACCCGTAACACCACTTTCCTGATTGGGTTGTTGCAAACTATGGGTAATATCCATCACCACAGGTGCTCCAAATTTTTTCATTTCAGGAATATTTCTAAAATCCACTACCAAATCCTGATACCCAAAAGTATTTCCTCTATCGGTGAGAATGATATTATTGTTTCCGGAATCCAGGCATTTTTGCATGGCGTGTTTCATGGCACCGGCGGCAGCAAATTGTCCTTTTTTAATATTGATCCATTTACCGGTTTTAGATGCGGCCACCAACAAGTCGGTTTGGCGAAATAAAAATGCCGGAATTTGCAAAACATCCACATACTGGGCAGCAATTGCTGCTTCTGCGCTTTCGTGAATATCTGTAACCGTAGGTATTCCGTATTTCTCCCCTATTTCCGCTAAAATGGCAAGGGCCTTTTCATCACCAATTCCTGTAAAAGAATCCAGACGGCTGCGGTTTGCTTTGCGATAACTTCCTTTAAACACTAAAGGTATTTGCAGGCGGTTTGAAATTTCAACCAGTTCTGCAGCAATATCCATGGCCATCTCACGACCTTCAACTGCGCATGGACCGGCGAGTATAAAAAAGTTACCTGAATCCAGATGTTTCAGTTTTGGAATTTGGGGAAGCATTGCTGCAAAGTTAATTGCTAAAAAAGCTAAAACTTTGTCTGGAGCCTTCTTTTGTCAATCCCTCCATGCTTATTCTACCTCTGCTTGATTCCATGGCACTGATCAGATCCTCCGCATCTGAATAGGTATTGCCATTAAATTTCACAATAATAAAGCCGGAAGGCAATCCCATTTGGCTGATATAACCACCTCTTTGAATATTCAATATTCGAATACCCTGAGATATTCCATATTTCTGCAAATCCGAAGCACCTAAAGGCTGGAAATCAGCCCCCATAACCTTGCTGTTTACAGCACCTTTCATCATTAAAGCATTGTTATCGCTTTTATCTATGAGTTTGAAGGTCTTCACAATTTCCTTACCGCTTCGAATTGCGGTGATTTTTATTTCATCTCCAGGTCTGTGATATGCCAGATTTTCATCAAATGTGGCTTTGGTATCTACCGGTTTTTCATCCAGTTTAATAATTACATCTCCAACCCTTAAATCTGCTTTAGCCGCAGGTCCATCATCCAAAATTTCTGAAATTACCACACCCCCGTTTAGTTTTAATGATTCAGATTTTGCTGCATCCAAATCCGCTGCATTCAATCCTAAAAAAGCCCTTTTTACTTCACCAAATTGAATAAAGTCTTTTACAATTTTATTTACAATATTAGATGGAATTGCGAACCCGTATCCGGTATAACTGCCGGTATTGCTTTGTATGGCGGTATTAATTCCAACCAGTTCTCCCGCAGTGTTGATTAAAGCACCGCCTGAATTTCCCGGATTAATCGCGGCATCGGTTTGTATAAAACTCTCTATAGGAAATTGATTTTGCACCAAATTGATATTTCTTCCCTTAGCACTGACAATACCTGCTGTAACGGTACTGGTAAGATTAAAGGGATTTCCAACTGCCAGCACCCAATCCCCTACCATTACATTATCGCTATTGGCAAAAGCAATCGCCGGCAAATCTCCTGCATCAATTTTTAACAATGCAAGATCAGAACTTGGATCTGCACCAATTACTTTGGCTGCATATTCTTTCTTTTGGTTATTTAATACCACAGTCAGTTTTTCAGCACCACTGATTACGTGGTTGTTGGTTACGATATATCCATCTTTGCTCACTATTACACCACTTCCCGTGCTGGTGGCCTTTCCTCTGCTTCCAAAAGGATCAAAATCCCAGAACCATCCAAATCCACCACCGTATTGCACGGTGCTTTCATTTTTTATAAATACAACACATGGCGTGCTGATAGCTGAAGCCTTCACAAATCCATCGGGAAGTGCGTTCAGATTCACATTTCGAAATACATTGCCATTTTGATAGGAAATACTTTCTTTGGATGTGGACTGGAAGGAAAAAAACAGCCAGGCACCAAATATTCCTGCCATCATAGGCAACATGAAAAATAAAGCTATTTTCCGTAAAGCGCTTTTCATACGATTTTAACAGGAAAAGCCATACAAAAATTGGGCAAAACTTAAAAATCTGCCATTTCAAAGATGAAATGAAACAAAGAACCGATAAAAATAAGACATTCGCTGAATGAAACTGGATGACAAGACCGGCAGGTCAGCCGCCAAAATATTTCTTGCAGCTGCAATCATAGTTGCCACCTTCAGCGTTTCCTGCAATAAAAAATGCAGGGCTTTGGAAAGCACCAATAGTGGATTGGTTGTTGGCTTGTATGATTTTAAAGAGTGCTTCCCTTATGCCACTTTCAATTCTACATTGATCATTGATACCGATACCGGATTTGCGAATTACCAGGCGAGCCATTTTAAGACATGCGCCGCCCAACTGGATGCCATAGACTTCAGTAAAAATGTGTTATTGGGATTTAAGACCGAAACCCATGCCTGCAATGCTGCGTTTCACAGGAATATTAGCATAGATACCACTGCAAAAACCTATACTTTCACTGTTACCATAGAAAAATGCGATGGTTGTGGTACGCAACTCATGAGTACCAATTTTTTAATTGGACCAAAAATTCCAGCAGGTTACCAGGTTAATTTTGTGAAAAAAGACCCGTGAAATGAAGCGTATTTTTAAATACACTTTATTTCTATTTATTGGGTTGATAATGGCAATGTTGGCCATTACCTTTTTAACCAAAAGTGTTCAACCAAAAGTTTCATTTAAAGGCGCGCCATCTTTAAATCCAGAGGCTTACAAAAGGCTTGGGGAAATTGTGCAATTTCAAACGGTATCCTACGATGACAGCAGTGATGGTATTTTGAAGACAATTGCATTAAAACAATTGTACATATGGATGCAAAATAATTATCCTTTGGTATTTAAAAATGCCAAATCCCATTTTATTGGAACTGGTAGTTTGATATTGGAATTTCCGGGTAATAATAATTCACTAAAACCTGCAATGTTTTGCGCGCATTTGGATGTAGTTCCGGTAGATATGGAAAATATTTCCAAGTGGAAAAAGGCTCCATTTTCAGGTGCAATATGGAACGATACCATTTATGGACGCGGTGTGTTAGACGATAAATCTGTAGCCATTTCCATGTTGGAAGTCATGGAAAAACGCATTGCGAAAAAAGCGTTAAATAAGAGAACCATTCTACTTGCTTTTGGCCATGATGAAGAGACAGGCGGTACAAATGGAGCTATAAAGATTGCACATTATTTACTTGAAAATAAAATACAACCAGAATTTATTTGTGATGAAGGTTTCGGTGTTATGGAGGGTTTGGTTCCGGGTGTTAAAAAACCCGTAGCCATCATTGGCATTGCAGAAAAAGGTTATATGACCGCAAAACTGGAAATTGCTTTAGAAGGGGGGCATTCATCTTTTCCAAAAAAAGAAAATGCCACTTCCATTTTAATTAAGGCGCTTCAAAGTGTTGAGAATATGGAAATGCGCGAAACTTTTTGTGAACCGCAACAACAATTCTTCAGATCCATCGCACCTGAAGCCAATTTCGGATATCGCTTTTTATTTTCCAATATGTGGATTGCATCACCGGTAATAAAAATGGTATTGCGTGGAAATAATAAAACAGCAGCCACCATTCGAACCACGCATGCAACTACCATAATTCGTTCCGGTACCAAAGACAATACCTTGCCGGGATATGCCCAGGCTATGGTTAATTTTAGAATTTTACCGGGTGAAACTGTTCAATCTGTTTATGAACATTTGAAAAGAACAATCGCGGATGAACGAGTTCAAATTGTTTTGCAACCGGATACCATTTCACCTTCCCCAATTTCATCCACAAAAAACCTTGCATGGAAATGGATTACCGAAACTATCGGGGAAACATTTGATGGTGCCGTATCCGCTCCGGGATTGGTTCTTACTGGTACAGATTGTAAAAATTACACCTCTGTATGTAAAAATATTTATCGCTTTGTTCCATTGAGATTGAATAACGATAATCTCGGTGGAATTCACGGCAGTAACGAGCGAATTGCCACAGGAAATTTCAATGAAATGATCCGGTATTATGAATTGCTTTTTGAAAAACTTTAATTTGCTATTTAATTCCGGAGGGATTTTACATACTCGGTAAGCATTTTTACCTGCTCTTCACTTAAACGCTTTTTATAACCCGGCATATTGTTTTTGCCATTAGTGATTCGTTTGGATATTTCATCATCGGAAATTTTACTTTTGGTTAAGTCAATTGCTCCAATGGCAGTGTTTGGTTGTTTGCCTTCCACACCATGACAAAGGGCACAATTCGACGCAACAAATAGTTCATTGGCTGTAACGGAAGTGCGCACCATGGATTCGTTTACCGCAGGGCGTTTTTTATTCATTTCTCCCAAACCATAAGCGCCTAAAACAAGGGCAACTGCCACCACGGCAATCCCCTTTTTATTTTTCTTAAATCCGATTATTGCCAGTGGAATGCTGAGAAAAACCAAACCAATTTTTATAATTAACAAGGTACCAATGAGTGATCCGGGTATATTCAACAACATCCAAACACCGGTAATCAGAAATATGGTGCTGATTACCATATCCACCAAAATTCGTACTGGTTTTTTGGTAAACATGGATTGTATCGCAGAAATATTACCCAAAAGCCCAATGAGCCTGATAAGGTAAAAAAGAAGAAAAAGACTTACGGTTATTTTGTGCAGTAGGAGGAGATTTGCATACATGGCACAAAGTAAAGGAATAATTTCATCGAAAAAACAGAGTACCTGAATTCAACATAACGGCGCATGTGGAATCCCGTATCAGGTATATCTGAATTCACGATGCACATTTTATCCATTCTTTTCTGTTTGCAGAGAATATCCTGTATGTTTGACATCTCTAATATATCATTAAAATGAAAAAGTTTAATTACATTCTTGCTGTGGTTGTGATGTTATTCACCGCTTCCTGCGGAAATTCCACTGAAACCAAAACCACAGATTCTCCTGCCGCAAGCAACACCGAAACAACTACTCCATCAAGCACAGAGACTACAGCACCAACTGAAAATTCCGCAAACAAAACTTCTGTAGAAGTGAATAAAGATGGAGGAGAGATTAAAACAGATAAAGGGCAAATAGAAGCCAATGAAGGCGGTGTAAAAGTGGAAATTAAGTAAAAACTGTTATACAACAAGAAATTAAAAACCGGAGATCTTCCGGTTTTTTTATGTGCCATTTCATCAGATTTTTAATCATCATTTTAGCAACTCAGACATTTAGGCATTCCTAATGTGGAACATGGAAAAACCTAAAAATGAGATGCGGAAAACAAATGCTCTCCCAATTACATTCCTTGCTCTATTTTTAGAATCGAGTGGCGTTTAGATAACAACTATTTCCACGGTTTTAATCATGAACTTATGTATTTAATGTCACGAAACAACAGTGGAATACAGTGTTGTTTTGCTGCAAATAAACTTATGTTATTTCCTGAACAAAAGACACTCACAGAGCCATTTAGAATAAAAATGACCGAAGCCTTGCGTATCACTAATCCCGAACAAAGAGCGGAGGCATTGAAAAACGCAAGTTTTAATACATTTCTGCTGCACAGTACAGATGTATTTATCGATTTACTTACCGATAGTGGAACTGGTGCCATGAGCGATCAGCAATGGGCGGCAATGCTCACTGCAGATGAAAGCTATGCCGGAGCAAGAAGCTGGCTTCGCTTAGAGGCACAGGTAAAAAATTTAACCGGCATGCCCTATATTTTGCCAACGCATCAGGGACGTGCAGCGGAGAGAATTTTATATGGAATATTGGGAGGAAAAAATAAAATATTTTTAAGCAATACGCATTTTGATACCACCCGTGCGAATATCGAATTTACCGGTGCGCAAGCTATAGATCTGATGCCGGAATTAGACGATCCGGCATATTTAATAAGTGAATTTAAAGGGGATATGGATACCCAAAAATTGCGCGAACAAATTAACTTACATAAAAAAGAAAATATAGCAGCGGTAATTCTTACGGTAACCAACAACAGCAGCGGCGGACAACCTGTGAGTATGGCCAACGCTAAAGAGGTAGCTGCCATTTGCAGGGAAAACGGAATTTTATTGGTGATGGATGCCTGCCGGATTGCAGAAAACAGCTATTTCATCAAACACCGTGAAAAGGAATATGAAAATTTGACTTACCTGGAAATTGCACAGCAAATGATGTCACTTGCAGACGCGGCAATAATGAGTTCCAAAAAAGACGGTCTTGTAAACATGGGCGGCTTTTTGGCACTGAGCGATGCTGCTCTGGCAGAACGGGCATCCAGTCTGCTGATTATCAGCGAAGGCTTTACCAGCTATGGCGGATTAACCGGAAGGGATATGGACGCACTGGCGGTGGGATTGACCGAAGTTTTTGATGCGGATTATCTGGAGTACCGGATTCTTTCCGTGGGTTATCTGGGACGAAAGTTGAAGGAACTGGGAATACCGGTGATTTGGCCTACAGGTGGGCATGCGGTGTACATTGATGCTGCAAAAATGTATCCGCATATTCCCATAGATCAATATCCGGGGCAGACATTGGCTTGTGAAGCATATTTACTGGGCGGCAT
>JAGXTF010000003.1 GCA_018333525.1 Bacteroidota bacterium
CGGGCCGCCCCCGCACACCCGCCCGTGCCGGTACGGACGGGCAAATCCTGCATCTTGTTTTTCAACGCTTTTTTTCCGGGAGGGCCATCACCGGGTTGCAACACAATTTACTCTAACTCACATTATTTTTCCCATTTTATTGCTTTAAATCGTTTCCCGACTTAAATCAATAAAATATTTTTGTTTGGGAATTGCCCAAAAAGAATCTTTTTTTAACTCTGCAAGAAACAACTGATCGCTGTTTCCATCTCCAAAATGCTGCATGGTTTCTATTTGTATTCCACCTGCATTTACAATGGCATCCAATATTTCCTGCCTGCCATATCCGGCATGAACAATACTTTTATAATCACTGCGGTTGTTTTGTCTGCTGCCAATGTTAATGGTGGGAATTCCATAATATGGAGCCTCGCGAATTCCCGCACTGCTGTTGCCTATCATACATTCTGCATTTTTCAGTAAAACCAGAAAATATTCAAATCTCAAAGAAGGGAAAATACAGAAATTCTGATGCCCCTTTAATCTTTCATATGCTTCCAGAATATGGTCACTTCCCAGATCATTGTTTGGAAATACCACCACATAATTTTTACCCGATTCCAGAAGTGCATCTACCAATGAATTTGCCTGTTCACCAATATGGTCTATTTCGGTAGTTACAGGATGAAACATAACTATTCCATAATGCTCAAATTCAATATTGTAATGTGCTTTTGCCGCCTTTAAATCCGGCAATTTATCTGACAGCATTACATCCACATCCGGAGACCCGATAATAAAAATAGATTCGGGTTCTTCTCCCATTTGTATCAAACGGGTTTTTGCCAGTGGGTTTGCAACAAAGTGCACATGACTCATTTTACTTACCGCATGCCGCACATGTTCATCAATGGTTCCAGATACTTCACCTCCCTCTATATGCGCCACCAGAATATTGTTCATGGCGCCAACGATGGCTCCTGCAAGCGCTTCTACCCTGTCGCCATGGATCACAATCAAATCGGGAGCAAGTTGCTTGATATATACGGAAAACCCTTCGATGGTTTTTGCCAGAATGGAATCCATGCTGTCATAATCATGATGGTTTACATAGCTGTGAATATTGGCATATCCGCATTTTTTTATTTCATCCACTGTATGCCCGTATTTTTCATTCAGGTGCATGCCGGTAGCGAAAATATGAATATCAAAATCATGGGATTTCTCCACAATTTCCATGAGGGATTTTAATTTGCCAAAATCCGCGCGTGTACCCGTTAAGAATACTATTTTACGCAATACTTTTTGTTGTTTTTTAATAGGAAATACACCGATTTTTTACATTGGTTTCACAGTATCTTTCCAGAAAATCTGGGTATCGGACGCAATAAAATTTGCCGCTTTCCGCGATAACAATTCATCAAATTCTTCTGCAGATATTTCTCCGGTTCCCGGCCTTTTCACCCAAACATTTTCCATACTAAAAGATTCCCCTGGTTGAATATCCTTAATAGAAACCGCCGTGGCAAAAGCAAACTGTATAGTTGGAGCTTCCGCTTCTGTAGGACCTTTTTCACCACCTCTTTCGCGTTTCAAAATATTGGATCCATCTATCAATTCCTTCATGGCAGAAGGATCCATACTGCAAATAATATCCGGACCTGGTCTGTCCATGCGATCGGTAAAATGTCTTTCCAGAATGGAGGCACCAAGCGCCACTGCACCCAGGCAGGCCAGGTTATTTACAGTATGATCCGAAAGCCCCACGACAGCATCGGGAAATGCAGCTGCAAGTTGCGACATCGCACCGAGGCGAACCAGTTCCGGTGGAGTGGGATACACATTGGTACAATGCAAAAGTGCATAGGGAATATTGGCTTCCCTGAATATTTCCACTGCCTTTTCTACGGAAGCTAGAGTATTCATTCCGGTACTCAGAATAATTGGTTTTCCGAATGAAGCAATATGTTTTAACAAAGGATAATTATTGCATTCTCCGGAACCGATTTTATATGCGGGAATATCAAATTTTCTCAACCTTTCTGCGGCTGCACGACTAAAAGGCGTGCTGATAAAAATCATTCCTTTCGACTGCACATATTGCATCAACTCATATTCTTCTTCTTCATTTAATGCACACCTTTCCATAATTTCATAAATGGAAACATCTGCATTTCCCGGAATGGTATTTTTTGCTGCAGACGACATTTCATCCCAAACAATATGGGTTTGGTGTTTGATAATTTCTGCACCTGCAGCATGCGCTGCATCCACCATTTCCTTTGCAGTTTGCAAAGAACCTTCATGGTTGATTCCAATTTCCGCGATCACCAATGGATCAAAATCATATCCAATTTTTCGTCCTGCAATTTCTATATAAGGGTTGTTCATGAATTGTTATTTAATCTGTTATCCCGCGATTTCCTCCTGCGGTTGGTCTTTATGCAGCGTAGCGGAGTGAGACCAATCGCATCCTCCTACAGTCCTCCTGCAGTTGGTCTTTATGCAGCGAAGCGGAATGAGACCAACCGCATTTAATGGTTCATGTTTTTCTGAATAGCAATTCCATTTGCCATCAAATATTCAAATTCGGTATTGATATCCAAAAGCGATCCTTCGCTCATTTTCAGCAGCGCGCTGTTCTCATCAAAAAATTTTCCGGTGCGTTGCAAAAATTCAAAACTGCATCCATAAAATGCGCCATTATTAAACCAGATTTCAGGAAATTCCTGTCTTCTTTTTGCATTCCATTCCGACATCAAAAATTGAATTTTCCCATTTTCTTCATAGAGGTATTCCGCAGGATGATGCATAACCGGGCTCACACCCAGCACAGATTCGGCGCCGTTTCTCAACATGTCGATTCCCGATTCCATTTCTTCCACTTTTCGAAAAGGACTGGTAGGTTGCAACAAAACCAAATGGGTAGGTGCATTTCCTTTTTCTTCGTAATACCGATACAAATCTATCACAACATCATAAAGCGAAGATTCATCTCCTGCAAGCGAGTCCGGCCTTTTAAACGGCACTTCAATTTGCGGAAAATGTGTTGCTGCATATGCAATGGCATCCTCCATATCCGTGCTTAAAACTACAGCATCCAAAGATTTTACAGCGGTTGCCGTTTCCATGCTATAGGCAATCATGGGCTTATCTCCCAAAGGCAGCATATTTTTATTCGGCAGACCTTTGGAATTTTTTCTGGCTGTTATGATTGCAATAATTTTCAAATTGAATCTAAAATTTGATTGATTACATCTGCTTGTTTTTGCAATTCTTCTTCCGAGGAATGAATCATTATTGGTAAGGCAACGGAGCGGTTTAACAATTCTGCGGTGCCGCTCCAGGCATGTTTCCAGGAATCTTTATACGCAGGAACATTATCGAACATATGGTTCCAGGTTCCGGCAAAATGCCAGTCTATGGCATCGGGAACATTTTTGGTTCCATATCCCGCCTCGTATAATTTTCTCACAAATTCCTTCGCTAAGGCTTCGTTTTCCAAAGAAAAGATCAATGTGTCTGCCAACTCGCCATTTTCGTCTGTAATGCGTCTGAAAACGATTTTATCCGCATTGATCCGGCTTTTTAATATCCTCTTGTTTTCTCTGTTCTTTTGAAGAATAAAATCCAGTTTTTCCAGTTGCGCCATTCCCACTGCACCCTGCATTTCATTCATGCGATAATTCATGCCATACATGGTTCTGGTGTCTTTACCTCTTGGTAATGCCGGGTTGTTTTCATGTCCGTGGTCAGTGTATTCCCGCATGAATTTATAATACGAATCGTTATTGGTTACCACAAATCCACCTTCGCCAGTTGTAATGGTTTTTCCAAAATCCAAACTGTAGATTCCGATATCCCCGATTGTTCCGGCCCATTTACCCTGATAGCTCGCACCCAATGCCTCACAACTGTCTTCCAAAACCGGTATACCGTGTTTTGCGGCAATTGCCATAATTTCTTTCATGGATGCCGGATTGCCGAGCATATGCACGGGAACAATCAGTTTGGTTTTGGGAGTAATCACTTTTTCCAGCTCTTTCGGATCCATGTTGAATGTTTCATCTACATCCACAATTACCGGAACCGCGCCAATTTGTAAAATGGTTTCAACCGTTGCAACAAAAGTGAAGGCTTGTGTAATTACTTCATCCCCCGGTTGAATGCCCAGGGCATGCATGGCCACTACCTGTGCCACAGTGCCGGAAGTAACGGCCTGGGTGTGCCTGATTTGCATTTTCTCGCTGAATTTTTTTTCAAATTCACGAACCCTGAAACGGCCATTCCGCAATTTGTCAAAACCATGCGGAAAAAACACCCCGTTGCTGGTTTCAAAAATGTCCAGCAAATTATTTTTTTCTTCGTTTCCTATTAATTCAAAACCTGGCATATGTTTACATTTTACGCAAAAGTGATTTTATTTTTTCTTTGGTGAATATATTTTCCCAGTCGTCGCCAAATGCATTCGACAAAGGTTTTTCATTTAACATAGTAGCCACAGCCATTCGCTCCAGCTGTTCTTCTGCTATATCATCCGATACCACTTTAGGCAAATGAATTTCGTACTTCTCCAATATTTTTTTAAATGTAGCTACTTCCGGATAATATTCTTCGAGTTGGTTGAATGCAACGCAAATTGCAAAACCGTGATGCAATCCAAGCTCAATACTTAAGCCGTAAGATAATGGATGGCAGATACCCACACTGCTGTTGGCCACCGCCAGACCACCCAAAGAAGATGCAACCAGCAATTTCTCCAAATCCATTTCCCCCAGAAATATTTCCTTCATCATTTGAGTAGATTTTTCTGCAAGTGCAATGGTCATGGTGTCGTTAATTCTACCGAGAAGCGATTCACAATTATGTACAAAGCAATCCATTGCAGTATAAATAAATTGTTCTTTTGGAACCGTTTCCAATAAATCCGCATCCAGAATTACCTGGTCAAAAACACTGTAATCCGAATTAATTCCCAGCTTTTTATCCTTCCCTGTTAGCACTGCAGTTCTGGTAAATTCCGCGCCGGTACCCGCTATTGTAGGCACTCCAATTTTATAAACAGGTGCATGTTTCACCAAATCCCATCCCTGATATTGCTCTGCTTTTCCTGGATTGGTGAGCATAACTGAAATTGCTTTTGCAACATCCAACGTGCTTCCACCACCTATTCCCACAATCGCAACCGGCATTCTGTTTTTGGTTTTTACCTGATCTGTTAGCGCATCGATATAAGTGGTTTTTGGCTCTTCTGAAGTATCTGCGTAAATCACTAAGTCATCTGCATGTATACTCCCTTCGGGTAAAATATGTTTGCCTGAAAAATAATGGTCTATGACCACTACAACAAAATCACCTTGTGTTTTTCGCTTTGCATTTAACAGCATACCCAGATTGGCAAATGCCCCGCGACCCAGGTAATAATACGGTACCAGTTTTGAATTCTTAAATATTTTATCCATTCCCTTGAATTATTTTCACCATGTTTTTATAGTTTTTTTCGGCATCGAAATTTTCTGCCCAAAATTGTTTTATCCCTTTTCTGATTTCCGGTTTGTTCCATTTACTATCCCGAAAATGCTCTATGCTTTTTATGATTTCTTCGTTTTCCATATCCACTTCTACCAATACTCCGGTTTCCTCATTCACTATTTCCCTGCAGCCGCCGACATCGGTTGCTAATATTGGAATTCCGAATGAAATGGCTTCCACCATGCTTATAGGCAATCCTTCTGTAAAAGATAGGCTTAAAAACAAGTTGACCGGAACAGTTTCGTAAAACTGAAATATTTCTTCTCTGGAACAATTTCCTTTGGGAATAAATTTCAGATTGGATTTGGAAAATAATCTATCGCGAACATTCCAATATCTTTCAACAGAAATATCATTCACGATTTCCGATTTGTTTTCATTTCCAATATGGTACCAGGTCACCGGAAAATCCAGGTTCAATATCACTTCCGCAATTTTGTCCACTCGTTTTACATCTCTCACATGGCTGCAGGTAACTATGGTAAACCCCTGCTGTGGAAATGGATTTATGGTATCCCCTCCCAAAATTCCCAAATAGTTGTAACTTATTTTATGGGCAAATTCCGGATACCGGTTTTGCAAATATGTCGCGCCATCTTTTGCCACCGTAACCACACGATCGAGATATTTTAATTCCATTTTGCGCAACAAAACAAATTTTGCAAGCGTGGATTGACCCTCGTAAATATCACCGCCATGCGCCCTGTTCACTGCAGTTATTGTTGGAAATTGCTTTTTCAGATTGGCCAGAAAAAAAGAATCATAGAACCAAAATGCATATGCAGAAATATTCTCGAATGCATATTTTTTAGATGCCGTATACCGCACAATTTCATTGGCTCTGAAAATATTGCTGGTGATTTTTTGCAGGTATTTTTTCCATTTTGTGATCGAAAGTCCGGCTTCTTTTCTCACAGAAAACAAAGCCTCCAACACATCTCCCAAATGAGATAATATAATTTGAAAAGGATGAAAGCGATTCCATTCCAGGTAATCGTTTGCTATTTCGCATTCTGCGGGATATTCGTTGAGATGCCCATTATGGTTGGGAAACACAACCACCTTATCAAAATAAGGGAGCAAAATTTCTATATCCAACAGTCCAAAAGTGCTTTCTACAGAGTCTTCAAAATAATATAAAATTCGCATTAAACTTTTTCTATCTATTTTGAAAATTTCAAATTCCTCAAAGCTAAAAGTTAATGTAAGGATTTATCTTCCTTTTCTATTTCTTTATC
This sequence comes from Bacteroidota bacterium, assembly GCA_018333525.1. Classification (GTDB taxonomy): domain Bacteria; phylum Bacteroidota; class Bacteroidia; order NS11-12g; family UBA955; genus JAGXTF01. Next base: position 6,750 of record JAGXTF010000003.1, read on the forward strand.
AATCATCGCCTGTTTTTCTTTCTCCTGCAGCAGACCATTTTTCAAAAGTCTTTCAAACATGGCGGTAAAGCGAATAGATCCATGCCCATTGAGATGTGCTTCATCGCAATATTCTTTTTTTTCGGCTGCAAATGCTGCAAAATCCAGAAATGGAATTTCTGGAAATTCTCTGTTTACTATTTCCAGGAACCTGCCATCCTCTTTGCTTCTCTGCAAAAAGGCAAGTAACGGACTGCGAACAAAATACAATGGAATATGATTGTTTTTGCAATAAAAAGCAATCTTCGCCAAATACCAGATACTCTCTGTGCACATGCCGTAATCGTCGGATAAAATTCCGGTATTGCTCGCATTCCCTTTTAAAGGGGGATACATTTCCACAAAATGGGTTTCCGTTGGAATTACATCTTCACTCCATTTTTCTTTCACATAGTTTTTCCCGGTAAATACAAATTCGAGGTTGCTACGAAGCGCTACCGGCATACTTCCTATTACCTTGTCCGGACATTTTTTTAACAATAAAATATTTGCGCCTGCATCCATGGTGGCCATGTGTTTTGGGTACAAATTTTCCATGTATTCTCCCCACATTCTGCTTTCAGCATAGCGATTAAACTGGTTGTTGGTTACCTCCAGAAAAACCGCTTCAATCTGCGGATTAGCGCCTGTAATTCTCGCCAGCTTCCCATAAGTATACATATAGCCTTCCATGGCTTCCGAGGCATTGTACATGGCTTTGAAATGTGCATCATTAAATGCATTTGCAGCATGGGAGTGGCCCATAACCAAATATTTTTTTTCTTCCGGAATTTTAAAATTTGCAGGTTTGTTTATTCGCCATCGGACAAATAAAAATGCAATGCCAATCAGGGCCATTAGCATTGCTGCATATTTCAAAGTATGAATAATAAACTGTTTCAAATCAAAATTTAAAATTTGTACCTATTACCTTTTTTAGCTTTTACCACCTTTGGCATTGCCCAAAGGTGGAGCCAAAGGCTAGGGCCGCGGAATAATTGCTTAAAAACTACGATTGGCATTTTTACAACGCGCCCAAGGTTTTTGCGAAGGGAATTATCGCGGCATAGGCTCACTTTTTGGCAAAAACTGCAGGCGCTATGCACTCACTATTTATTTACACCGGACGCCCGCCCGAACGGTACGGGCGGGCAAATGCCATCTTGTTTTTTTACGCAATTCTTCCAAAGGCCCAAAACCGGGTTGCAACGTGTTCATATTTATTTTGAAATAATAACCCATTTAACATAGTATTTTAAAAAAGTTAAAATTCGTTAATGAATTAAGATAATAAATGCGCGTTGCTACCCGGCTTTAGCTGGCAGCAGCCCGCCCGTACCGGATCGGGCGGGCGTGCGAAAGGGCGCGACACCCGCGCGAAGCGGAGCGGAGTAAGGGCGTAAGCTTGCCCGCCCGAACCGGTACGGGCGGGAGAGCGACCTGAGCTGAATTTAGACCGAAAAGACGCCTTTGCCAGCTCCGCCGCGGCGGAGAGTTTTGCCCGCCCGACCAAGTCATTCGGGCGGGGCTCCACCTTTTTCGGAAAAAAGGTGGATTAAAAATATATTTATTACCATTTAAATTATATGGATTTATTTTAGAAAATCGAACAGGTTACTTCATATTTAAGATCTTATTATACTTAGAAAAAGCTTTCAGTACATGTTATTTATAAAGAATAACATAAACCCTAAAACTGAAAATAAATAAACTCCTTCTCGCTACCCAGATTCATGTAAATTACAAATCCCAATACAAGGTACGTGGCCCATCTGCCATAACCCGGAAGGGAAATTCTAGACAGGGCAAATGCCTGTTTTCTTCCCGTCCATTCCACCAAAAAGGTGAACGCAATTAAAGAGAGAAGTAGTATAAAAGGCCAGGGTGGAACGATACCCTTTATTTGAAACAAACTGCGAATAAAATCAAAAGCCGACACCACATTTTCTGCGCGGAAAAAGATCCATGCAAACATCACCAGTAAAAAGGTAAGAAGCATATTTGCAGCTTCTCTGACACCTGGTAAATTGCCGTTATTGGCAGGAAAATCCAGGTATTTTCGGTTTCTCCCCAAAAGCAACAACGGAATAAAATAACAGGCATGCAATGCACCCCAAATTATAAATGTCCAGTTGGCGCCATGCCAGAATCCGCTAACTAAAAATATGATGATAGTATTGCGAATGGTTTTGAATTTTGTGGATTTGCTTCCTCCCAATGGAATGTACAAATAATCGCGGAACCAGGTGGTAAGGGATATGTGCCATTTGCGCCAAAATTCTGCAATATTCCGGCTGAAATAAGGGAAAGCAAAGTTGCGCAGCAGCTCTATTCCAAAAAGGCGGGAAATGCCCAATGCAATGTCCGAATAGCCGGAAAAGTCGCAATATATTTCAATGGTAAATAACAGCAATCCAAACAGCACTATCCATCCCGGATATTGCGCCGGATTGGCAAAAACCATGTCGGAATAAAAGGCGCAGGTATCGGCAATTACCACCTTTTTGAACAGGCCCCATAAAATTTGACGCATACCATTTATTGCATCGGAATACACAAATTCTCTTTTCTGCTGTAATTGAGGAAGCAGATGTGTGGCCCTTTCAATAGGACCGGCAACCAACAACGGAAAATAACCCACGAAAAGGGAATAATTCAGAAAACTTTTTTCTGGTTCAATGCGCCGGTAATACAAATCTATTACATAAGACAGGTTGTGAAATGTATAAAATGAAATGCCCACTGGCAAGATCAGTTTTAACAGGTATGGCTGCATTTTCCAACCAAATATTGCCGCAAAATCTGCCAGACTTTGGGAGAAAAAATTGAAATATTTAAAGGTGCCGAGGATGGCAAGACTGATACAAATGGAAAAAAATAAAGCTGTTTTCCTGCCGAAATTGCTCTTTGCATTTGCAATCCACTTGCCTCCATAATACCCAATAAATATGGTAAAAGCCAGCAGAAGTAAGAATTTCAGATCCCAAAATCCATAAAACACCAAACTGGCAATAACCAGTAGGCCGTTCTGTATTTTTACAGTTTTCCCCAAAGCCCAATACAAAATAAAAACTATGGGAAAAAACAGGAGAAAGGCAAAGGAGGTAAATAGCATTTTATAGTTGTGCTGTTTTTTGCTTATTAAAAGTCTGAAGTACTGCAGCCACCAGAATCAATACCATTGGATAATACACAATGGAAAACCTGTCGCCTTGCCAAAAGGAAAGGGCACCAAATGCCATTAAAACAAGACCCAGAATTGCTACAAAAACATTTTGTTCCCGGAACAAATTGTTGCCTTTCTTTCGCAATACCTGCACAAAACCAAAGAAAATAAAACATGGAAAAAGAAGAAATCCAATGATTGACATTGCCATATTTTCCCATTTGCTCAAGGTCGCAAGATTGTGGTTGGCTTTGTTTGATTTTGCATTCAAGGGTAAAAAATGGCTGGCTGAAGTTGCATTTTCTTTTAAATTGAAAATATAGGCAACCAAAAACGATTTAAATTTGGTGCGAAGCAGCTGTTTAAATTCACTGCGATACAAACTATCCCGCTTTGTCCATAAAATATCTTCCGTTTTCTGTACACCATAGCGTGCATCCAATGCCTTTTCTGCCTTGTCAAAACTATCATACATTTTTATCTGGGTGCTTCCGGGAATGGATGCCGCATAGCTTCCAATGTAGTGGTATAATACATATCCGGAATTGTGGGTAAAAGTAAAAACGCCATAACTCCGTTTCATGGCAAACATAGGAAGCAGAATAAATAAAATGAAAATTCCTGCAATTGCCGTTGGGAATTTCCAATTGAATTTTCGACGGTAGAATATTACAAACAACCATGGCAACAGTATGATACAGAGGTAGAAGTAAATGGGTCGGATTGCAGCAGCGTAACAAATAAAAAGGTAAAACCAAACCAGGTATTTGGGTTGTGCATTTCTTGTATACAATTGAAAATATCGAATCGCCAGCAGCGAAATAAAGATGAACAGCGATTCTGTTAAAACTGCAAATTGAATAAAAACAATACCCGGGCTCAGCAGAAATAAAATACTGCCAATCCAGGCCAATATTTTATTCGCTGTTTCCTGAATGATGTGAAACAACAAAAGCACACTACCGGTGAAGAAAATAAAATTGCAAAGTATCAGGAAAGCCCTGGCAGTATTTTCATTTTCCGTAAATACCAAAGGCAAACCTGCAATCAGTGGATAACCCCAGGTGCGGAAAAAATGCAATTTCTGTTGCAGCCAAAAGTACTTTCCCGCATTCACATAACTTTGCGCATCTGGCACCCAATAATGTGTTCCATGGATATTGCCTGTACCAATGGATGTATAGGCAATACAGAGCACTATGAGTGACAAAGCAACAAGAATGTAATTCTCCTTTTGGCTATATTTATTAAATACGGAAATAATTTATTTTTGGTTTGGTTAACGAAAAATACAAATGGTTTTTAGGAATGAAATTTATCTATAATCCGAATTTATACCAATGCTTTCTGTTTTTGCTTTTCAATAATTTCCTTAAGCACTTTCATTTTTACCTTGAAATCCAAATGGTTCACCGCATAATCTCTGATTTTATCCGCATAATTGGGAATAGACATGGCTTTCACTGCAAATTGAACAACATCTTGAAATGCAAATGCCTCCGGTGTTTTCACTCTATATGCAAGCCCCATATTTACCAGAGGAATATAATCTGCGTCTTCATGTCCATAAACGCAGGGGATTCCACGTGCTGCGTATTCACGCATTTTCATAGTTGATCCTTCGGTGAGTTGTATCTTATCCATAGCAAAGGCCCCAAAAGCAATGTGACAATTTTCAACCAATTGTTCTAATGCTCCACCGCTTAAAAACCCATGTTGAACAATAAATGGCTCTTTCACCCCTTCTAATTCGTCCGTAATCCCTGCTACATGAAGTTCGAGTTTATATTCACCTTTATACTGCTTCATGCTTTTCAGAATTCTCTCAATTCCGTTCCATGTTGCTCCTTTAGCAGCTCCAATTAATATCATAAACTTAATTGTCTTCCCATCAAAATTAACCCCACTATGCGGGGAAACGCCTTCAGCAGACACCCCATTCCCAAGAGAAAATATAGGTGGTTTTCTAAATAAAGACCTTTTTTGATTCCATTCTGCAATTTCACGAGTTACTCCTAGAATAAAATTTACCTTTCCAGCAATGAGCCTTCCAAATATTTCTTCATTCGACAATGGAATAAACTGATGTTCTATCCAGCTTAAAAGTTTACTAGGGCGCAGTCCAAATGGATTGTATGAGGCATTATTCCGGATTTCATTAATATTTTTACTTTGAAATTCCAGACCAATTACTGATCCATATTTTTTACAAAAACGATATAACAAATAAGATGCACCATCATAGCGTAAATATATAAAAGGGATGGAAGCTTTATTAATCTTCATCCACTTTTTAAATGCTAGTACTGAAGCCCTTTTTGCTTTTAAAGAACGAAAATATCCTGTAGGTTCTGGCCCTTTGGAAACAAAAATAAAACTCTTGTCAACAGCAATTGGTTTCTCAACCTTGTTAGTCTCAAAATAAAAAAATACTCCCTTCGTTCTAATGCCATTTACGTCTAACGCCAGGATTTGATTACGAATTTTTCTTTGTACAGAATCTTCATGATATCCAGCATTTAAATAACAATAGTAAAGTGAATAATCTTCTATTATTTTTTCGTCCATTAATCTGTAATTATATGCAGATTCATTTCCTGCCAGGCAATATGAATGGTGTTTTTATCCAGGTTTTTATTGCGGTAGCCTTCGTCTAATTTCTCCGCAAAATCCTTATCTGTAATAATGCGATTTTTAGTATAAGAAGTGGAGTGAAAAAAGTCTTGCACCCACTCCTGCAATTCCGTTTGAAACCAATGCTCCACAGGACTTCCAATGCCAATTTTATGTTTGCGCGTACGAATTCCCTCTGCCATTTTGCCCTTCATGGATTCGCGGAGTATGAGTTTGTTGAATTCCCCATTGATTTTACTCGAAAAAGGTAAAGAAAAAATATACCGAACCAAACGCCAGTCCATAAATGGCATGCGAATTTCCACACTGTTCATCATACCCGCCCGATCAAAATCCCTGAATATTGCAGGAAGGGTATCCACAAACGTTTCCTGATAAACCATTCTGTCCACATAATTCATTCCACTAAAATCATAGGGTTCCCCCAGCTGAACCAGGCTGTCATGGTTGATGTATGCATCTCCGTCAAATGGATTTCCTTTCACTACCCTTCGGATAACTGCCTTTAATTTCATCAGTGGATTGGACGCCAATTTGGTGAGCCTGTTGATATTCGCCATTGCCGCATCCTGTTCAACCTCATGGTAGGTTGGTATCAGCACATCCTGAATCATTTTGGATTGTTTATAATCTCCTTTATTGTAGAAATAATAAAACAAATTGTAAATCATATCCCGATACCCATAAAGCATTTCATCCACCCCATGCCCATCCATGGATACGGTGATTCCCGCTTTTTTCATTCCGGCATAAATTCCGGATACCGAAGTAATTGGGCCGTTTAATAATGCATCGAATTTTAAGGTGTCCTGAATAATTCTTTCCCGTAAATTCCCATAGTTTTGGTCCAGAAATACAGCGGGCCCACCTGTGAATGAAATTGCTTCTTCTGCATAATGTCTTTCATCTGCAAGCAAACCCGGAAATGTAGCAACAAATGCCTGCTGGCTGTTCGCATGTACCCGGTGCAAATGTTCTTTTTGCAACAAATCAAACACCACGGAATAAACAGAACTGGAATCCAAACCACCGCTCAGGGCGGTTCCCACGCTTACATCGCTGATTAATCGGAGGCGGCAAGCATCGCGAAATATGGAATAAAATTCTTCTGCCTGTTCTTCTAAAGTTTTTGGAATATCCTTGCGGATATAATCAGCTATATTCCACCAGCGTTTCTGATTCAATTCTCCACCGGAGCGATATTTCATATAATGCCCGGGCAGAATTTGAAATATGTTTTTATAAATGGAATTCCCCGAACCATGAATTCGCACACCCTGCACATGAAGTTTTACCAAATTCTCATCCAGGCTTCGCTGATAGTCCTGAAGTTTCTTAAATGCCCTCGTTTCGCTTGCAAAAGCCAAAATAGAACCAGGAACATAGGTATAATAAAATGGCTTGATCCCAAAACGGTCCCTGGCCATAAACAATGTTTTCTCCTGATTGTCCCAAATGGCGAAGGCCCACATGCCGTTGAATTTTGTGAGACAGCGTTCTCCCCAATGAGCATAGGCGGCCAATACCACTTCTGTATCGGTCTGCGATTCAAAATGATGTCCGAGAGCTTCTAATTCCGCCCGGATTTCTTCGAAATTAAACACCTCGCCATTGTAGGTAATTGCATACCTTCTGTTGGCAAAATACATAGGCTGATGTCCTGCTTCAGAAAGGTCAAGAATACTCAAGCGCCTGTGGCCAAGTCCAAGGGTATTGTTTTCAAAATAATCATACCCCGAGCCATCAGGGCCCCGTTCTAAAATAGAATCCGTAAAATTCTCCAATTTGCCATTTGGCAAGGAAGTTCCGTCCAAATGCCAAATACCTGCTATTCCGCACATAATTAATTTAATAAATGATGATTCAAAAACTCTTGATAATTCAAATCTGCATGATAATTTTTTTGCCAAAACTCCCGAACACCTTTTCTATAATCGGGGTCTCTGGATTTATTCAATAAAAAGTTTTCGGTTAACTCCGCAACTTTTTTAAGTTCCAAATTCGTAGGCAATATTAATCCGGTATCGGAATTCACAATTTCCGGGATTCCACAAATATTACAACCCAAAATTGGTATTCCGAAACTGATAGCTTCCATCATACTTACCGGAATTCCTTCCAGGATGCTAAAATTTAGAAACAGGTCAATCTCATGATCCATATAATATTTCATGAGTTTATCATTGGAAATATATCCTTGAAATGTAAATCGATTTTCTGGCAAAAATTGCTTTACCTCTGTGATTACGGATTCTTTTTCTACTCCATCACCAAAGTGAACCCAATGAAAATCTACTTGGAGTTTTGACAACATCTCTGCCAACAAGGGAATGCGCTTTAAAGTCACGAAATTGGAACAAGAAACCAGTTGGAATGGCCCTGTTTGGGGTATTGGTCCTGTTCCATAATCCTTTGTGCCTAATTTGGATACGAAAAGCTTTTCATCCATTCCAAACTTTTCTTCCATATACTTCATTCCAAATTGAGAAACCTGCAAAATTTTATCGAATTTTTTCCATTCTGTATAACGAAAAGGATGATACCCACGAGACTGTTGAGCTTCATCAAAATCGTAGCCATGTGCACGGGTAATGAATTTCCCTTTCAACCCCATATCTTTTGCAATTGCCAAAATGGTTGCCCATTCATTAAACCAATAGGAATAATAAATTCCAGGTTCTTGTTTAAACAGGAATTCTTTTAAACGATCTGCTGCGTCAAGCAATCCCAAAAAACGATTCCAATTCCAACGAAACTGTAGCAAATATTTCCATCTGTGTGGGGAACGGATAAACTCTGATGCCCACCATAAAATAATTACATTCCAATATTTCCTGATGAGAATTTTGAGTTTCACGTTTTGGTTCCATTCAAAATCCGCAACTTCAGAACCTTCAGGTATAGTATAAAATGGTTTCTCCTGGTGGATTTGAGGAAAAAACAGAATCTTTTTTACACTTTTGCTTAGTATGGATACCTCTGCATCTAAAAATGTTTCCCCATTTGCATAAGGAAATTGATTTGTGAACAAAAATATGTTACTACTACCCAACTTAACTTTAATAATAATTACTTAATTCTTACTGCTGGGTTACCGACATAAACACCTGGTTCCAAAATATTTTTTACAACCACTGCTCCCATTCCAATAATTGCTTTTGAACAAATAGTAATACCATCACGAATCGAAACATTTGTTCCTAAATAAACCTCTTCTCCAATATTACAATTTCCACTTATTCGAACACCTGGTGCAGTTGTAACCCAATCACCAATAGTTGTGTCGTGACCAACTGTGGTTTGTAAATTGAGTTGAACATGTTTACCAATGCTTAAATCACAGGTCAAAATACAACCTGGAGCGATTATTAAACCTTCTCCAAAATTTAATGATTCAGGAACAATAGAAGTGTAATGTATTACACTTCCGTATATGGCCTCAACTCCAAGTCTCTTAACAATTTTTTTGCGAATGGCTGGATCTCCAATAGAAACAAATAATTTGAAATCCGTTAAATGGATTTGTGACATTCGAATTACTTCAATACCTGATACTTCCTTTGAGTTGAAATATTCATCATCTACAATAAATTTGCACTTTAATTTAAGCTCTGATCCCGATAATTTGTACGTTTGTGCCAAATTCGCAAGGGTTTCCCTTCCGAACCCCCCTGATCCAATTATACCAAAATACTTATCCATTTATAGTTAATTTTCGGATTCAACTATATACAACGGTTTGTTCTTAGTTTCCTCAAATATTCTCCAAATATACTCACCAACAATCCCTAACATCATCATTATCAAGCCCCCGATTATTAAAAGTAAAATCATAATTGGTGACCATCCTTTAAATGGAGTAGAATAAAGAAAATAAGAATATACTATGACGAGCGAATAAATAAATCCTGATATTGCAAATCCGAAACCCAAATAAGTCATCAATCTCAATGGTAAATAACTTGTATATAAAAAGGCGTTAAGGAAATATTTGAAACGACGACTAAAACCAAATTGAGATTTACCATGCACTCTGCTAACTTTGTCATATGCAATATAACTTTTGTCGAATCCAATCCATAATATATCATATTGATAGAATCTATTGCGCTCGTTTAAACTAAGAAAAGCAGTTAAGGCCTTTCTTGACAGTAAAGCAACATCAAATCCACCTGAAGGGACATCAGGCAATACAAGTTGATAAAACAATTTACTTGTGATTTTATTAAATATTGTTTGACCATGAGACTTTCGATAGGAGATGACAATTTCCTTCCCTGTAAGCCATTCATTTATCATTGGTATACATTGTTCAGGTGGGTCTTGGAGATCTGCCGCTAAATTTATAACAGCATCCCCTTTTGCCGCTTCCCAAGCCGCAATAATCGCTGCTGTTTGACCAAAGTTACGACTTAAATTAATTATTCGTAATCTGTTATCGCCATTTACCTCCTTTATCCGATTCAATTCCTTAAGAGAGTTATCTTTTGAACCATCATTTACAAAAATCAATTCAAATTCTAAATCACTAAATTGACCAGTAACTTTATTAGTTCTTTCATATAGCTCCCCTAAAGATTGTTCATTTTCAAATACAGGGAAGCAGACTGAAACCAGTTTTTTCATACGACTTTATTTATTATTTCAGATATTCTCTTAATATCGTTAATTACTAAATCATTATGTAATGGCAAACATAATATTCGCTTGGAAATTGATTCGGATATTACGCACTGCTTGTGACTTGTTAGATAAGGCATAAGATTTAATGATGGAAAAAAATACCTTCTTGGATATATGTTATTATCAGTCAATGCCTTTATTAATCCCATGCATTTATCTTCACTTTCTAATAATATTGGATAATAAGAATAATTATATTTAACTTTTTCAGAAATCCTCTGTTTCTGAATGTTTTTGAAATTAATGAGTGTATCATACGCTTCTGTTAATGTCTTTCTTGTATTAATTATTTCCGTTAATCTAGGTATAATAGACAATCCCATTGCAGCATGAATTTCGCTATTCTTTCCATTTATGCTCGGATAGTAATAGTCATCTCCATAATGTCCAAAACTTCGAAGTAAAAACAACTTTCTTTCTATTTCGATGTCGGTGCAAAACAAGGCTCCTCCTTCAAATGTATGAAACAATTTAGTAGCGTGAAAACTAGTAGTACTTATATCTCCATACTTAAAAACACTCTCATTATTAATTTCAACCCCGAAACTATGCGCTGCATCATATATTATTTTCAATCCATGTTTAACCCCAAATTTTTCTAATTTTTCAACATCGCACGGATTACCAAAAACATGTGTTGCCATAATTGCCACAACATCCGGATCCATTGATGATTCTAATAAATCTACATTAATATTAAAACTATTTTTATCAATGTCCACAAAAATAGGTTCACATGATTCCCAAATAATACTATTCAATGTCGCCACATAAGAAAATGGCGTGGTTAATATTTTACCTTTCAACTCCAGTGCTTTAATTGCAATCTGAAGAGCAATTGTACCATTAGTAACAAACAAAGCACTAGTGACATTTAAATATTTCTTTAATTCAATTTCCAGTTGACTTGCCAAAGGTCCATTATTCGTCAAAATACATGAATCCCAAATTGAGTCAATATACTTCAGAAATTCACTTTTTTCCGGAAGGAACGGCCTTGTAACAAATATATTCTTCATTATTCTTAAATTCTATTTCTGTAATGGAAATAAACTAATAAATACGAGTTAATTACTTTCTTTCATTTATGTAATTAAGGTGCAGATACTTACATTTAGCAACCCACTTACTGTTGCTCAATTGGTATATTTAATTTGCGCTCTTCTTTTTGTACCCTCCACACACCTATATAAGTGCTATTAAGGACCTTTGGCGCATATACTTTTGAACGAAGAGGATATTCCAATGGATGTCCACGATAGCAACTGACAAAGTAATCAGCGCTATCGAGAGAGTTAACAAATCGAATTCTATTTCTTTCGTTTTTAGTAAGAATAAATGTGTTAAACGCAGCGGCTGTATGAGCTGCTGCTACATTAACAATCTGCTTTTTTGAATCATTAAGAATAAACTCCAATCCACTTCTATATGAAGTACCCCAAACATCAAATTCATATTTTTCACGTATATTCTCTTGGTCCTTATTTACAATCTCATTGAAATAAAGGTGTTGGAATGGGTGGCTGATTATCATGAAGTATAGGATACTCAATGAATATAAATACGCACTTAAAACAAACATACGGCCAATTTTAACACTAAATTTATTAAATGTCCAATTGATAGCTAATGTAGCAAAAAGAAGAACAAATAGATATAGAAAATACATATGCCGCCATCCATCAAAAATTGGCATTTTGAATATCATTTCCGCAATCAATGTAACGAAAAAGCATGACAAAGAAACAAATATTAAGCCATTCTGCTCAATTCTTAAATTTGATTTTATTGCATCTTTTATTAAATTAATACCATAAATTACTATTCCAAAAATAAATAGAACTAAAATACCGATTGGGATAGTTATCCCCATCCACCCTGGCAAATACCACCATGGCAAATGAAATGAATTAATATAATTTCCATTGAATAATATCAATGACCCAGAAACAGAATAATGAGAATTCAATTCAATCATTTCAATAAATGATTGAATTGGTGATGACCATAGTAAAGGCCATGAAATATAAGTAAATAGAATTGTCGAAATAATAAATATTCCCAAATTAGTTAGGATATAAATTCTTTGACCTTTAGTTTTATCTAACAAGATTTTAGCCAAAAACAATCCTATTATTGAAACAAATAATAGTAACCCAATAATCCTTGCTGAAATTGCCATTGAACAAAATATACCAAGTAAAATAAAGATCCATTTAAAATTGTACTTAATTGCAAATTGCAAAGTAAGAAATGTAAATATAAAGTAAGAAATTAAAGGAATATCCTTTGAATTATAAAATGAATGTGCATATAAATGTGGCGATAATAATAATAAAATATACCCTAAAATTGCTATTGACTTACGCTTTGTTTGATTGAATAAAATAATATAGAATCCAAATGCCGAAATTAAGAATAAGAGATGAACAAATAGATGTCGCATAAAGTATATTTTCTGATAATCAGTAATATTTAACTTCAATTCGAGTAGAACAAGCGGCAATTCTGTTACGACACCATAATGTGGATTTGGTTTGTATTCACCTCCTTTCGTAATATAATCATAATCCATATATCCCAATTCTCTCATGATCGTTTCATCCCATGAAATGCCATAATCCTTGAAGACTAATAAGCCAATTATGACGCTAATGGCTAATATTAAAATGCCAATTAAGTGCTCGGATAATAGTGCTATGAACTTTTTAAATATTTTTTTCAACTTGTAATTTATTATCAATATTAGTCAACAGAAATTACCTTTTGCCTTTGAGAATTGACAATTTTACTTTGCTCAGAAAATAAAGGAAGCTTCTAAAATAAATCCATTGTACCTTGACTAAGTTATGTGATGTTCTCGTTGCTGTTTTTATATGTTCAATACAGCTTTTCAAGCCCAATAGCGCTGGTTCTATCTGTCGTGTGAAAAACCAATCTACCAATACACTATTGTTTATATTTCTGATCGACTCCTTATGTATTAAACTATCCAAAATTTCACTCACTTCTATCTTGTTTCGCCCCTTCATAAATGGATAGATTTTAGAATTGCTGGGGTCACTAGGGCCTTTTTGTATCAAAGGCACACCCGCGGCCAACAATTCCATGGCAACATTGTATGACCAATGCGGATAGGACAGGGTGCCAAAACCGGCATCGAAATATTTCAGTATAGGGAAAATTTCCTTGCGACCACATTGTGGTAACCAATGAATATGCTCTGCTATGCCAAGTTTCCCAGCCAAATCCTTCGCCGCTTTCCAGTCATTGCCATATTGGGTCATCACCAAACAAACATCGGTGTTTCCAGATTGAACGTAGGTTGCAACACCTTCCAACATGATTTCTGTGCCCTTGTAATGAACAGAATCTTTGTCCAAAAACTCACAACGCCCATGCGAAATCAAGAGCAATTTGTACTTTTTTCGCAATTCCGAAATTTCTGTCTCATACATGGATACCGCCTTTTCTGATACATAATCCGGTAAATACAAATAGGGTAAACTCACCGGAAAACGCTGCCCCTTAAATCCAATTTTTTTTACTGCATTTTCCAGATTCACATCCCCGTTTAAATTCATAAAAATGGCGCCCGCATTTCGAATTCCGCCTTTTTGGTATAAATGAAACTGATATTCATCTATGGCCCAGGTGGGTGGAATTAACCCCTTTGGTTTTTGAAACGGGTAGTCAATTAAATCAGTTCCAATAGGTATGAAAATATGCAAGGGCAACCCCGCTTTAAATAAAAATGCCGGCGCGAACTCACTGCCGCAATAAATATCAAATCCGCCTAAAACAGCTTTAATTTCGCTTTTGCTGGCCTTAAACAGTTCTTTGTGCTTCCACTTCAGCTCAACTACTTTTATTCCCTCTATGGGTCCGTAAGTGTCGTTTTCGGGGTAAAAATGAGGGTACTCTTCCATCAAAAACAGCGTTACCACATGCCCCATATCCCGCAGGTACCTCGCCAGAATAAACTGGGCATGGTTGATGTTGCAGATACAGGCGATTCTTTTTCCGGACAAGGCTTGCAATTAAATGGCCTCCACTTCAAACTGAATATATGCTTCGGCTTTGTTAGCCAATTCCCAGGCCGCATTGCGATCTTCTCCCGAGGTTACCAGATGTCCGGCGCGTTCGAAACTGTTTTTTAAATTGCCCACTTCTTCTCCCGGCTTTTTGAGCATACCTATTTCCAAAACCCCGGGCCATTGCCGCACTTCATCCATGTGCTGCACGCTGCGCAAAATTCCCGGACCCGGATTAAAAAAGCGATATACACAGCCCCGTTTTTGAATATTCTGCAAATTGGGTTCTTCACCGGTGAGCAATTGCGCCATTATTGCCGGCGCATTTATTCCGGAAACTGCTTCAATAATTAATGGAAAAATATGGCTGCCACCGCCACGTGCTCCTGTTTCCACTAGTTTCAATTCCATGCCTTTCATGATCGCTTCGGTATGCGCCATGCCTGTGTGAATGCCCAGAGAGGCTACTGCTTTTTTTACTGTTTCCCGCACCAGATTTTCCTGTGCCTCACTTAACGCTGCGGGATAATTTAAAGAAGTGGCAACCCTGGTACGCAGGTCGGGCTTGTATTTGTCGCTGATCGCGAGAATATGTACTTCTCCGTTTACACTCACCGATTCTATGGTAAGTTCCGTTCCTTCCACAAAAGATTCGCAAATAAATCGTCCGTTTTTTACATAGGGTTTTGCAAAATCATATGCCCATTCTACATCGTTTTCGTTTTTTAAAACGCTGATGCCACGGCCACCTCCGCCACTATATGTCGGTTTTACCACACAAGGAAATCCCGTAATTTTTATGCCGTTTTTTAATTCCTGTAAATTGGAAAATACAAAATAATCTGGTACCGGAATTCCTGCTTTTTTCCAGGTATTGCGCATGATTCCCTTGTCGCAGGAAGCCATGGCAGCTTCTTCCGAAATTCCTTTTAATCCAAGCTTTTGGCTCACATAAGCAGCAGGAATAGTACCCCAATCGTTGATTGGTAAAATTCCATGTACTTCATGCCCTGAAAAATATTGCAACAAAACTTCTTTATCTGTAAAATTCAGGTGCACAAATTCATCTGCAAACTTCGCCGCAGGTGCATCTTTATTACCATCCACAGCAATGGAATAAAAGCCGCCCTCACGGAGTTTTTGGTACACGAGGGTGTTGTAGATTCCGGCGCCAAGGACTGCGATCTTTTTCAAACTGGACATTAATCTTTATAATGAAAAAATGAAGGAATGAAGGAAATGAAAATAATTAAAGCAAACAAAAGTTAGTGCTGGGCAAGCAAATTAAACGGATAATTTTATAAGGTTTTATTGAAAATAAGACCGAAAGTGTGATTGTTGTGTTCAATATTTATATCCATATGAAACCAAATATTATTGAAGAAAAGTCTTATCAATTTGCAATTAAAATTGTCAATTTATACAAAAAACTTTCCAAAGAACCCAAAGAATATGTGATGGGAAGGCAAATCCTAAAATGTGGAACCTCCATTGGTGCAAATGTCGCAGAAGCCTTGGGGTCCATATCTAAACGAGAGTTTGTTATGAAAATTCAAATATCCTATAAGGAAGCTCATGAAACAAAGTACTGGTTGAGAATTCTTCATGATACAAACCATATCGATTCGGAAATGTTTAAATCACTGTTTGCTGATATCGAAGAAATTATTAGAATCCTTCTTGCGATTTTAAAGTCATCTAAAAAATCACTCAAATTATCAATCATCTTAATAATTTCTTTCATTTTTTCATTTATTTCATTTGTTTCATTTCAATAAAAGTTGCTTGATCCTTAAACAAGTGGATTCTTCTCCGGATGAAACGCATTCGAATCCGGTTGTTCGAGGTATTTCTTGAGACAAACGGTGTCATATGTGCTCCACTTTCGGCGGTCGATACAGTCAAACCAAATGTCTTCCTGTTCTTCAATCCAATCTAGTTTTTTCAGGAATTCCTCGGTGTGCATTTCTTTTGGAATAATAATTACTCCACTGTCATCACAAACCGCAATAGCGCCATCGTATTTCGCTTGTCTTTCTGCAATTATTTTTTCATCCAGGTCCACTTCACTTTGTCGGTTAAAACATCCAATTGGCGAAACTCCTTTGAGCCAAATGGGATAATTTTCTTTAATTAAATGTGGAATATCGCGCAATTTTCCCAAAACCACCAAAGCCTCAGATTGCTGGTACAACAAGAGATATTTGGTGACCAAATCTCCAAAAATAGCGCGCTCTCCGCAATTAAATGGTTCTGTAATTACCACCTGCCCGGATTCTATTCCCGCAATTTGCCTGTGATGTTCCCAATTGCTTTCATTTAATGCATAAGTCCATTTTACTTTTCCTACCTTAAAATGTCTTGGATTTAATGGGTACAAACCAAAATCGATATTGCCGGTTTTATCCATGCAATCTGCAACTTCGGTGCTGCTTATTCTGTTTTGTTTGATTTTTTGAATGATGCGATCTGTGATATTCATTCTATATTTATTTGGTAATGGATGAAATTAAATCCCCGATGGTTGCAAATTCAAATCCCTCTCGCTGAAGCCATAGCAGATTTTCCACTGTGGTGGCTGCATGAAATGACATCAGTGCATGCGGTTTGTCACTTTCTAAAAATTCATAAGGATGGCAAACCAGGTTGATGAAATCTCCGCGGTGTTTTTTTACTGCTTCCTGAAATACATTGCTGTGGTATGTTAGATTGATATATCGCATCACATCCTGTTCTGTATCTCCCGGACTTTCAATGGTTACTGTACTCAATGGAATTTCGAACATTTTATAATGATCTTCCTCTTGAATCTGATAATTATTTTTGGACGGATAATATATTTCCTGCCCCGTGAGACTCCAGTTTCTATAAGGATTATCCCATTCGTACACCGGTCTTGGAAATGCCGAACTGTCTGCAACAATACCAATTTCTGCGGCTGTTTTCATGCTGAGATTGCTGTGATAAGCCCAGCCCATTCGCAGATATTTTAATTTATTTTTTTCTGCAACTGGCCACATTTTTTTCATTTCCTGCACTACATTTTCCTCATCGGGATTTTGTTGCCAATTGCCTTGTATTACCCTATAAGAGTGAAAATGCCAACCGATTTCATGTCCATTTTCGCGAAGCCACTGAATTTTGTTTGCATGTTTTTGAAATACAAATTCCTCACTTCCGAATATCTCTTTCATATGGGAATCTATTCGAATAAACCAGGTGGTTTTTAGCTCCGGAATTTCCCTGCAGAATTGTAAAAAAGTACTCCAAACCGCTTCCATTTCATCCAGATTTCCGGAATCGGTATGGTAGTCGCACATATCAACATCAAAAGTGATCAGCGCTTTTTTCACTTTGCCCAGCCTTGAAAATCAGGGTATATATACACACAAAATTCAAACATGGGATGGTCATGCCGCAAACAAACTCTTTTGGATATTTTTTTTGCCATTCCGAATATTTTTTCCGGTGAATAATAAAACATATTTTCTGCTTTGAAATCTACATAATCTGTAAACAGATCGATTGCAACACCTTTGTTACAATGAGAATATGCCGATTTCAGAATTTCATCTATAAATTCATAATTGTCCTGCGATTTTAAGGCCAGATTAAAACAGGAACTGGAAATAATCCAATCATATTTGTCGTAGGTTTCGTTATTTATATCTTTCAATTCAAATGATGCTTCCGGGTATCTTTCTTTTGCAATTGACACAAAATCCGGATTGATATCAAAGCCGGTATAATTCGTTTGTATACCCTGTCGGTTTAAATAATCATAAAAATCTCCGTAACCACAACCCACATCCAGCACCGAATCTCCCGGTTGTATTCCGATTTCTCGAATGATGGAAAAGCGCAATTCACGGCGTTCCCAAGGTCCTGTGCGAAGCGCTTCATAAGTGCTTCCCTCTTCATTCAATCTCTGTGAATACCTCTGATTGATCCAGGCTTTATCGGATTCTTTCATTTTTAAATAATTTCTTTTTCTGCGAATTCTTTGGTAACGGAAATAATGTGCTGTATTTCTTCCTCTTTTAATTGAGGTAAAATGGGAATAGAAACTGTGGTTTGAAATAAAAAGCTGCTATTGGGAAATTCCGTATCAGACAATCCGATATCTCTGTGAATCAGGTTGTCTATCCCTTGCCTCACATGAATTCCCTTGTCGAGATATGCCAGACGGATACTCTGGAAATCTTTATCGCTTTGTAATAAATAGCGAAAATTCGTGGCATTTTTCTGCTTCAGAAATTTCATATTTAATCTTTGTGGCAAATGAAAATGGTACAACTCTGCGATTTCTTTTCTCCTTTGTAAAATGACATTCCAACGTTCCAACAGGGTATTTGCTACCGCAGATGTGAGTTCATTTCCTACCGTAAAAACCGGAATTTCTTTTCTGATTTTTAGAATTTTGGAATATATATTTTCGTCATTTACAAACAGCATTCCGCCTTCTCCGGCAGCGATGGGCTTGGTTCCATGAAAGGATGTAAATGCAAAATTTGTATATGTTCCGGGACCATCCTGGTCGCTAAAACTCTGACAAATATCTTCCAAAACCGGAATCCCGAATGAATTAAAATCCGCATTCCAGCCATTCAGGCCTACTACATGAGGCAATATAATTGCACGAGTTTTACCGGATATTTTCTGAGCTACTTCTTCCGGTGTCATAAGCCAGTCGGTGCCAATATCGCACAACACAGGAGTTGCGCCTGCAAATATTACTGCGTCATATACTTTTTTGCATACATAACTGGGAAGAATAACTTCATCATCCATTGCGAGTTCCATGGCCATGAGAATAAGCGCCTGTGCTTGTGAACCATTGCCGGTAAACAGCGCAAATTTCTTGTTCAAATGTTCCGCCATTTTTTTCTCAAACGCCGTAATTCCTTCTGCTTTGCTCAACAATGCAGATTGCATAACAGCTTGCACCGCAGATTCTTCTGCTTCCGTTATCCAGGGCTGGCTGTGGGGAATGTAATTCATGAAATGGTGTGAATGGTTTGTGGCTTAAAACATCAACACGGAGGACACAAAGGCGCGTTGCTTTACACTAAGAACTCGGAGATTTTTGTTGAAACTCATTTTTAGATAATATCGCAACGCAGCAGTTAGCTCACGGAGACTCGTTTCACTCGGAAATCAGCTAGTGGCCGGTAGCTGACGGCAGGGGGCTGAATTCATAATTGCGCACCACATCCGTACAGGCACGGGCGGGCAGAAATCACAGAACCCACAGATCAACGACATATCCAGCTCGTGGCTCGTGGCTCAAGGCTCGTGGCCAATTTTTCAACACAAAGGCGCTGCGCTTATCACTATAGACACGAAGGATTTATAATTACTCACTTATTGTAATTAACTCTTTGAAACAGTTCGACACTATGGCTCGTTTCACTCGCTAACAGCCGGTAGCTGGCGACAGGTGGCCATTTTTTCATTCTCTTCATTTTTTCATTTTCTTCATTTAAATACGCGCACGGAAATCACAGAACCCACAGAATAAATTCATAACCCGCCTGCGGCTCGAGGCCATTTTTTTCATTCTCTTCATTTCTTTCATTTTCTTCATTTAAATACGCGCACGGAAATCACAGAACCCACAGAATAAATTCATAACCCGCCTGCGGCTCGAGGCCATTTTTTCATTCTCTTCATTTCTTTCATTTTCTTCATTCAAAAAGCGCATGGAACGTACAAATCAACGACGCATCCAGCTTGCGGCTTGCAGCTTGCAGCTAAATAAAAAACTCCTTCAATTTATCGATCACAAAACCCTGTTCCGTTTCCGTGAGGTTGGGATACATAGGCAAACTCAGAATCTTTTCGTATGCTGCTTCTGCATAGGGAAAATTTCCTTTTGCAAATCCCATTTGCTTGTAATAAGGCATGGTATGCAAAGGGATATAATGTACCTGAACAAAAATATTTTTGGAGCGCAGAAAATCAAAAAGTTCTTTTCTTTTTTCCGTTTGAATGACATACAAATGGTAAGCGTGTCCCACACCTTTTTCCGGAATAAATAAATCTACCGGAAGGTCTTTTAATTCATGATTATAAACTTCAGCAATTTTTCTTCTGCGAATGATATTTTCATCTGCGCGTTTTACCTGTGAAATACCTAAAGCACATAAGATATCCGTGAGCCTGTAATTGTATCCCAGTTCCTGCATTTCCATATACCAGGCCCCATAATTTTCGTGTAATTCCGATGGATTTCTGGTGATGCCATGGGTTCTTAAAATGCGCAATCTGTTAGCCGTTTTTTCATTGGAAGTCGTTATCATTCCTCCTTCACCAGTGGTAATATGCTTTACAGGATGAAAAGAAAATGTGGCTGCATCCGCATATTTTCCATCACCGCAAAAACACATTTCATTTTTGGAATTGGTAAAATATCCGCCCGGTGAATGCGCACCATCTTCTATAATTTTCGCACCGTATTTATCTGCCATGTTCCGCAGTAGCTCCAGATCCACAGGCAACCCCGCATAATCTACTGCGACAATTCCCTTGTATTTTCCTGACTTTAATTTCTCTTCAACCTGATTTAAATCCAGCAACAAAGTAGCAGGATCAATATCTACAAAATCAATTTCTCCTCCGCAATAAAGAATGCAATTTCCACTCGCTGCAAAGGTCAGAGGAGTCGTAATCCATCGATCACCGGGTTTTATATCCATTGCAATTGCAGCCAGATGCAGGGCGGCAGTGCCATTTGCGACTGCGACTGCAAAAGGTGCATGAACATGATCAGCAAATGCATTTTCAAATGCTGAAACCAAAGGTCCTGCCGTGAGCAATTCACTGCGTAGGGCTTCGGTTACGGCCTGTACATCTGCATCGGTAATTTCCTGTTTTCCGTAGGGAATAGAAAATGAAGGTTCCAAATTATTTATTTAAAATAGGTGTTGGACATATCGTATTGTCCGCTTTTAAATTTTCTGGTTTCCTGATTCCAGTTGCGGTTTTCCAAATAATTATGCGGTACTCTTACATTCCAACCCAAGCGCTGTTTTACAAGTGGCTCAGCAGTTTCAATTTCAGGATTGCTCAGATAAAATTCGATTTGCTGTTTGAAAGGTGCCAATGTATATTTAATTACAATCATGGGCCTTGGTTTGCCACTGGTATTTTCACCTGCACGATGCCATGTGGTGCTGTCAATAACAAATGCTTCTCCGGCTTTTCCTGAAGTACTTAATGCATTATTTTCCAAAAATTCCAATGCTGGCATGTCTTTGTGTGCATGGGTTCCTGGTACGTATTGGGTGCTGCCATTTTGTGAATTGTAATCCAGCAATGGAATCATAACAATAATGCTGGTGCGGCAATTGGGAAACCATGGCATATCCCGGTGAAAGCCATGTCCTACCATTCCACTTTTATCCGCTTTATCTAAAATAATTGCATTGTAAGAATGAATTACTGCCTTGTCATTAAGTGCGGCATTAACTACTTCATTTATTTTTTCGTTGGCAATTAAATCGTAATATTTACCGGCGAAACGACCAAGATCGCTGAGGGTTTCCAAAGAAAAGTTTGCTTTCAGGGTTTCCACTCCAAATGCATCTATATCTTCCTGTTTTTTGATTTTTAAATCCTCAAAAAACCATGCAATTTCTTCATCGGAAATAATCTTTCCAATGTTTGCTGCACCGCGGATATTGAGCCCCTCAACGATGTCTTTGATGTTCATAATGCAATGCTCTTGTTGGTAATTTGTTCCTGCATCCATTTTGCAGTATTTTGAATGCCTTCTTCCAAATCCACTTTCGCTTTAAATCCGAGAATTTCTTCTGATTTATCTACAGATGGAATTCTTATGGCAATGTCTGCAGATAATGGCGGTACGTGGTTTATTTTAGAAGTAGATCCAAGGGTTCTACAAACCGTTTGGGCCAATCCAAGAATGGTAATCACAGCACGTGCATTTCCAATATTAAAACTGCTTCCAACGGCAGCAGGATTTTCAATGCATTGCATCAGGCAATCAATAAAATCATCTACATAACACCAGGCGCGAATTTGTGCCCCGTCCCCATGAATGGTAATGTCTTCATTTTGCAATGCTTTCTTGATGAACATATGCATGGCACCTTCCATAGTTTGACCCGGACCATAAACGTTAAACGGACGTACCGTTACTACAGGTAATTTAAATTGTTTGAAGTATGCATGTGCCAGATGTTCACCTGCCATTTTGCTTACGGCATAGGTCCAGCGGCCTTCACCGGCACTGCCTGCAATGGTTTGCATATCTTCATTTACACGAAAAGCCATTGGACCAAAAACTTCGGATGTGCTGAAATCGATATACCGATCTTTTACCCCGTTATTTTTTGCAGCTTCCAAACAATACGCACTTCCGAGCATATTTACACGCATGGTCAAAACCGGATTTTGCACCACATTATCTATACCCAGAATTGCTGCCGCGTGCACTACCACATCAGCACCTTTCATGGCACTTTCCAGGCCAACATAATCCAAAACATCTCCCTTTACTACTTTCAGATTAGGGTGCTTTGCAAATGAACTATTGCTCAATGTATCGCGTGTAAAATTATCATACACTGTTATTTTGTTGTCGTCGATGAGTCTTTCAATTAGTGCGCTGGATATAAATCCTGCACCACCGGTGATGAATATATTTTTATTTTTCATGTTTAGTCATTTTATTTTTACCACAAGGTTCCTGCGGAACCCACAAGGAAGACACAAGGCACACGTGGTTCTTAAGATGCGGGCGAGCATTGAATTTACCAACCGGTTTTATGCTTTTTACGAAATTTATCTTTGTGTCCTTTGTGCAAAAACCCTGGTGTCTTTGTGGTTAATTCAGGTGCCAGGGATTAGGGGTTAGCAAATACAATATTTCGATTTTTCTACTTAAAAACCCTTCGTGTCTTTGTGCAAAAACCTTAGTGTCTTTGTGGTTTCTATTTTACCCTTTATTCCAGATACCGCTACCTTTGATGTAGCCGTTGGTCCAGCCAAAAGGGTAACCTGAATCCGCAGTTTCTCCGAGGTTTGAAACAGTAATTTCTGCTATACTTTCCAACACATCTATTGGCACACCATTGTATCTTGCCATCGTAATATTTAAATAATATTTTCCAGGATGTAATGGATTATTTAATTCCACTCTAAATTGATTTTTACCTTTATTTAAAGGCAAATCAGATTTGTCGTAAATATTTACAAAATCCAGGATACTTTCATTCATATGGTTCTTTACCTGAATTCCCAAAAGGCATTTATCCAGTTGAATTTGAGAATCGAATTCCATGTCAAGTTGAATGGGTGCACCATAAAAATATTCGTTGGTCATTTCCCCTTTTCTATTATGCATTACAATCCTTTCCCAACGTCCTTCCCCGGAATTCTGCAAGCTCGCATTTTCAGGTACAGTTCCATCGTGCAATAACATGGCGTTGGATTTCAAATACGCGTCAATCACATTTTCAATTCCTGAATCCATGGTCATTTTTCCGTTTTGCAGCAATATTCCTCTATCACATAAGTGGCGAATAGTTCCCATGTTGTGAGAAACAAAAAGTACAGTTCTGCCAAGTCCGCTTACACTTTTCATTTTGCCCACACATTTTTCCTGAAACTCTGCATCTCCTACTGCCAACACTTCATCTACAATTAAAATTTCAGGTTCCAAATGCGCGGCAACGGCAAATGCGAGACGAACATACATGCCACTGGAGTAACGCTTTACAGGGGTATCTATATATTTTTGGACTCCTGCAAAGTCTACAATTTCATCAAATTTAGAACGAATTTCCTTTTTATTCATCCCCAGAATTGCTCCATTTAAAAACACATTTTCACGACCTGTTAAATCGGGATGAAAACCGGTGCCAACTTCCAGTAAACTGCCAACTCTGCCTTTGATTTTTATGGTACCCGTGCTGGGTGCGGTAACTCTGGAAAGTACCTTTAAAAGTGTACTTTTTCCGGCCCCGTTTTTTCCGATAATTCCCAAAACTTCTCCGGGCTGAACCTGAAAATGGATATCTTTTAAAGCCCAAACAAAATTGCCTCCGGCTAAGGTTCTGTCATTCTCATCCGCCGAAATGGAATTGCCCGTAAATTTATTCTTTACATCGCGCAATGCTGTTTTGAGATTATACTCTCCCAACCTGTATTTCTTGCCGATGTTTTCTACTGAAATAATCAAAAATGTGCGTTTATATTTTATCTACAAAAGTTCGTTCCGCACTTTTAAATGCAAAAATACCTGCCATAAATATTACGATGGCGCAGCCGTAACTGTATGCCAATCCGGGAATGGTATTGTAACCAATTCCCGTAAATCCATATTTAAAATTTTCTATGATGGCACTCACCGGATTCGCCAGAATAATCCATTTGTATTTGCCTGCAGATGATACCGGAATAATCACAGAACTGGCGTACATGGCGAGTTGCATGATAAATCCGATAATAAACTGTATATCGCGGAAACGGATAGATATTGAACTGAAAAGCAAACCGATTCCAAGGCCCATCATTGCCATAGCCAGCAAATGTATTGGAAGCAATAATGCATAGAAATTAGGTGCAACATTCCCCTGATAAAAATGGTAAAACCAAATAATTAAAAACAACAGCAATTGCAGGCTGAATTTTAAAATATTGGACATGGTTAAGGACAATGGCATTAACAATCTCGGAAAATATACCTTTCCAAAAACATGCTGGTTTTGAAAAAATGTATTTGCATTGTTGACCACACAAGTAGAAAAAAACAACCAGGGAATCATTCCGCCCAGATAGAACAAAAATGGCGATGGGCCTTCGGTTTTCATATTGGCGATTACCGAAAAAATAATGGTAAAAGCGAAGGAAGAAATTACCGGTTGAATAAAAAACCAAAGTGGTCCAAGGAGGGTTTGTTTGTATACAGAAACAATGTCTCTGCGCAAAAATAAAAACAACAAATCCCGGTTTCGGAACAATTCTTTTAATTCCAGATCATACCACTTTTTCTTTGGCTTGATAATGATATCCCAATGTTCTTCAGGCAATTTTTTTAATAATTTGTTTGGGTAATTTAACTTTTACACTCTGCCCGAAATTCTCAAAAACAATTAAGGCAAAATTGTCGTTTCCTATTCTCAATATTTCACCGCTAAAGCCTTTTAACGGCCCCTGGGTAACGGCTACGGCTTCTCCGGGTGTAAAAATTTCGTCATCGTTATATTGGGAAATATCGTATCCTTTTTCCACAATACTTTGTATCAGTTCCAGTTCTTTTTCGGTTACAAAAGCATCCACTCCATTGTAACGCAGAAACTTAACTACTCCGGGAAACTGTAAAATTTTATCGCGTTCTCTTTCTTTGGGTTGAACAAATACATAACCATTAAATAAAGGCATCAGCACTTTCTTTTTGCGGTCAGACCAGACTCTTATTTTTTCAATCAGAGGCAGGTAATAGGTATACCCCTCTTTTTCCAGAAAGGAAGCCACCTTTTTTTCAAAGCGGCTGGCTACGTAGATGACTTTCCAGATTTGTGTCATTGGGAAATAGCTACAAGCTTCAGGCCACAAGCTTCAGGCTTTATGCTTGCATTTAAATTAATGATATTTACTGTTATTCAATGCCATTTTAAATTTGTAAATGCGTTTTTGAAGTTCACTGAGGATTTGTAGAATTCCTTCAAATGTTTCGACATTCGCATATTGCAATTCTTTGCAAAGAATGAGTTGAGTTTCTAATTCAAAGGAAGAAGAAATTGCATATTCAATAAACCTCTCCTTTTCTTTATCACTTTCTCGCCCCATACTCTCCGCAATATTAGATGGCATCGAGACAGCACTTCTTCTCATTTGTGAAACCAGTCCAAATTTCTCCTCGTCAGGTAATAACCCTGTGATTCGATATACATCCAATGAAATATCCATGGCACTGCGCCAGATTTCTAGTTTCTTAAAATCCCTCATTGCTTATATTTATTAGTTAAAAATTCCAATTCATTTATACCTGCCTTATTTATTCCAACCAAATATTACCGTTCTTTTTGTCTTAGGCTTGTGGCTTGTGGCCTGCAGCTTGTGGCTAATAATGTGATCGCACAGCTTCGCCCCTTCAGTCCCATTGTCGGTACCTACGGGGTTCGAAAACACACAACCGGAGCGGGTTTTAGCTACTCCAGAGCAAAAGTGGTTCTATGTTCTCTTCGGTTATTTTTTTCAGGCTGAATTCATTAGGCTGATACGCAATAAATCGTATCTTTCTGTGAATCCTCGCCTCTGCTTTTTCAATTAATTCCGCCAGGTATACCTTATCGATATTCCCAACAAATACCAGATCAATAATGTCTCTGTCTACACCTCTGCTTAAACTGCCTGTGAGATATACCTTATCCAGCGAACCAAGCCTCTCTATTACATGTTCAATAATCTTATCCAGACCAACATACTTCAATACAATGCTGTGCAGGTCTTTGAACAAAGGATGCGTGGTATTTACCCTAAATATTTTCTTATTGCCATCCTGGCTGGAAACCAACATTTTGGCCTCTTCGAATTTGTTGAGCTCCAACCTGATGGCATTGGTGCTTTCTCCAAATTCTTCCTCCAAATTTCTTAGATAGGACGTGGCATTGCTGTTCAAAAAGAACTTCAGCAACAGCTTGATCCTGGTCTTGGAGGAGATTAGGGTTTCAATCATATTTGAGTAGTTTTATTACTCAATTATGAGGCAAATATAATCAGGGAGAGGAATTTTAGGGAATGTGTTTTTGGACAATTATTCCACCACATCATCCACCACAACCCCCATATTGGAGAATTTGGCTATGCGATTGTGAACCAATACATCTGCCGTAAGGGTTTTCAATCCTTTCAGTTCCTTTTTAATGGCGGCTTTCAATGATTTGTATGCCATTTCCGGATTGTGATGCGCGCCACCCAGGGGTTCGTCTATAATGCCATCCACAAGTCCGTTGTTTAACATATCGTTGGCAGATAATTTGAGCGCCTCGGCAGCTATCTCTTTTTTATCCCAGGTACGCCATAAAATGGAGGAGCAACTTTCCGGAGAGATTACGGAATACCAGGTATACTGCATCATCAGCACTTTATCTCCCACACCAATACCCAATGCGCCACCGCTGGCGCCTTCACCAATAATGATACAAATTACCGGAACTTTTAAGGTGGCCATTTCAAAGAGATTTCTTGCAATCGCCTCACCCTGTCCCCGCTCTTCGGCTTCCAAACCGGGAGAAGCGCCAGGTGTATCAATTAAGGTGATAATTGGCCGGTGAAATTTCTCAGCCAGCTTCATCAAACGCAAAGCCTTTCTGTATCCTTCGGGATTGGGCATGCCAAAATTCCGCAATTGGCGTTGTTTGGTATTTCTGCCTTTTTGCTGACCAATAATCATCACAGGTTCATTGTCGATAAGCGCAAATCCTCCAACAATGGCCTTGTCGTCCTTAATCTGCCTGTCTCCGTGCAATTCCACAAAATCGCTGCAGATATTTTCGATATAATCCAGGGTATACGGGCGATCCGGGTGCCTGCTGATCTGAACTTTCTGCCATCCGGAAAGGTTGCCGTAAGTTGTCTTTTTAGCTTCTTCGATTTTCGATTCCAGGCCGTGAATCATGTCAGTCATGTCCAGTTTGCCTTTTTCATGCGTTTCGCGCGCTTTTTCGAGTTGTTCATTGAGTTCAACAATGTCTTTCTCGAAATCAAACCATTGGGATACGGGCATGTATTGTCTTGAATTAGGGGATGCAAATTAAACCCATTTTTTGCTTACCAAAGGATGCTTGTATATAAATTGAGTAAGCCGAAATATTTGTTTAGAGCAAAAGTCCGAAATATAAAACATCTAAAAGATTGTCGTTTCCATCCCTGAAATCCCTTTTATGCATGCCTTCATTAACAAATCCCAGCCTTTCTGCCAATTGAATACTTGCCGCATTTTCCGGACTTATTCTGCAAATAATTTTTAACAATTTCGCTTGTATTTGTAAATAACGAATGACATGGGAACAGGAATACCGCGCAATTCCCTGTCCTTCAAATCGCGAATCCAACATCCACGACATCTCACATTTCGGGGTTCTCCATTCAAATTGAAATGCGGAAACAAAACCTACAATTTCCAATTGTTTCAATTCCTGAATCACACAAAACAATCCCCTGCCTTCTCTGGAATTTTCAAGTTTCTGACTTACAAATCCTGCGATAGCAGAACGTTTTCCGGTTAGGGATTCATGAGTTATTGGAAATGGTCCACGCAAACTTTCACTGTTTTTTTCGGCAAATTGTGCAATAGAAGTTCTGTCTGTTCGATGTATCGGCCGAATGACATATGGGATATTATCCTTGGAAAAATAAACAGGTTTGAAATCCTCAAAACTCACCGCCGCAATTTACCTGAAATTGGATTTATTTCATTTTGTACCCACCGTTTCCATTTACTTTTGCGGCCATGCGCACGCGCATTACAGAATTATTTCAAATAAAATATCCAGTTGTACAGGCCGGAATGATCTGGTGCAGTGGATGGGAACTTGCCTCTGCTGTAAGCAATGCCGGCGGATTGGGACTGATTGGAAGCGGTAGTATGTATCCCGACATTTTGAGGGAACAAATTCGCAAATGCAAAGCAGCTACCGATAAGCCTTTTGGCGTAAATGTGCCTCTTTTTTATCCGGATATTGACAAACACATGGCCATTATTGCGGAGGAAGAAGTGAAAATAGTTTTCACCAGTGCCGGCAATCCGCTTACCTGGACAAAGTGGTTGCAGGAAAAAGGAATCACGGTCGTTCAGGTTATCAGCAATTTAAAGTTTGCCAAAAAATCTGAAGATGCCGGTGTGGATGCATTGGTAGCAGAAGGTTTTGAGGCAGGTGGACATAATGGAAGAGAAGAAACAACAACCATGTGTTTGATTCCGATGATCAGGGATGCTGTGCAATTGCCGTTGATTGCTGCCGGAGGTATAGGAGACGGAAGGGCTATGGCTGCAGCATTTTGTTTGGGAGCAGAAGGAGTGCAGGTGGGAAGCAGATTCGCCGCTACTTTAGAAAGCAGTGCCCATCAAAATTTTAAAAATGCAATTGTAGATGCCGGCGATGGTGCAACAGAACTAACCTTGAAAGAATTAACCCCGGTTCGCTTAATAAAAAATCACTTTTATCAAGAAGTTCAGGACGCATATAAACACCATGCCGACAGAGATGCGTTGTCTGAATTGCTCGGACACGGACGCTCCAAAAAAGGAATGTTTTTAGGCGATTTGGAAGAAGGCGAGCTTGAAATAGGTCAGGTGAGTGCGCTTATTCACGATATTAAACCAGCCGCAGAAATACTGCATGAAATTGTAGATGGTTTTGAAAAAACCATGCAAAAACTACGTCAGATGTAATATGTTATTCTGCTGAAAGTAACCGACGAAGAAAATTACATGTACAAAAATACCATCGCCACGAATTTCACGAATAAAGACACAGATCTTCGTCAATTATCTACCGGTTCCGTTGTCGGTTTACGCTTTCAGCAACTTTGGTTTTCCGTGAATATGTTATTCTGCTGAAAGTAACCGACAACGACGATTACTCATATAACCTTATCCATACACGTGCGACAAGTCAGGACTTGTCGCTACTGACAACGAACCCTGTATTCTCGGTTACTCCCACTCTGAGCAACTAATAAGAACATTTACTACATTCGCAGCTACCCAAATTCATGGTATCACAGATCATATTCGCAGTTTTACTCGGCATTTCCATTTGGCTCTTTGCCAAAAAAGTAAATTTTATCCGAAGAAATATTCTTCTGGGTCGCGATGAAAAACTAAATGATAACCCTGGAAAACGTTGGAAACAAATGGCACTGGTTGCCCTCGGCCAAAGCAAAATGGTGGTGCGCCCCATACCCGGATTGCTGCACATTTTTGTATACGCAGGATTTATTTTGATCAACATAGAAATTCTGGAAATTATCATCGATGGAATCGTAGGAACCCATCGCATTTTGATGGCGCCTTTCGGACAATTATACAACTGGGCAATTGGTTTTTTTGAAATTTTGGCAGTATTGGTTTTGCTTTCATGTGCCATATTTTTATACCGCAGAAATGTATTAAAAATTGGAAGATTTAAACACAAGGATTTAACCGGCTGGCCCTGGCTGGACGCAAATGCAATTTTAATTACGGAAATTGTTTTGATGGCTGCATTGCTGGTAATGAATGCATTTGACGAAAAATTGCAAACCGGTATCACCACTATGCCCATAAGTTCCTGGCTGGCTCCTGATTTTACAGGTGAATCTGCTTCTTTTCATTACATAGAAAGAACTGCATGGTGGGCACATATTATTGGGGTGCTCGCATTTTTGAATTATGTGCCGTACAGCAAACACTGGCATATTATTATGAGTTTTCCAAATGTGTGGTACACCCCGTTAAAACCCAAAGGATCATTTACCAATATGGCGAGCGTAACCACAGAGGTACAACTGATGATGGATCCAACGGCACAACCACCGGAAGGATATGTTGCACCTGCGGGTTTTGGTGCAAGGGATGTAAAAGATTTAAGCTGGAAAAATCTGATGGATGCATATTCCTGCACAGAGTGCGGTCGCTGTACCAGTGTATGTCCGGCTAATATCACCGGCAAGCTTTTGTCGCCGCGAAAAATAATGATGGCAACGCGCGACAGGTTGGAAGAATATGGTGAAAATTTGGATGAAAAGGGTGCAGATTTTAGTGATGAAAAAGATTTGCATTCTTACATTTCTGCAGAAGAATTATGGGCTTGTACCACATGCAACGCCTGCGCAGAAGCTTGTCCGGTAAACATCAATCCGGTAGATATTATTTTTCAAATGCGTCAATATTTGGTGATGGAAAAAAGTGCAGCTCCTGCTGAATTAAATAATATGTTTACAAACCTGGAAAACAATGGTGCTCCCTGGCAGTTTTCACCTGCTGACAGAGCGAATTGGACAGAAACAAAATGATATATTATTTCCGACTAAAATTTAAATTTACAAGGATTAAATTTATTTCGAAACCACAGATACTTCCTTTTTCCAGGTAGTATACCAATGTAGAAATTCTTTCCACCCGGTTTTACTGTTCGTTTGATTTGCCGCATAAACCTTGTGTTGAAACATCAACGCCTGTTCCGGAGATAAAATAAAAGTTCGCTTTGATTTGCCGTAAATACCGGGAACAACAATCCACTGGTCATTCACCCAAAGTATAGTGTGTGCAACATATTGTGTTTTTTCCTTGTTGTATAAATAAACATGCAAATGATTTTCAACTTTGCTGCGTTTTACAAAAAGTTTGTTATTCATTTCAGGGCTGCTGAACATGCTCTGTGAAATAGGAGTGAATATGGCAGCCTGAATTTTAAAGGATTCGTTTTCATCAATTTTACCATCGAGTCCATGTTTTTGCATGTTGCGCACATTCTCTGGTTTTATTGAAATGATATAATCCACTTTGGAGGAATCAATACCATTTTCGAGCGTGAAATGGTCCCCCGCGTGCACTACGGTAAATGCCTCACCTGTAGAATCAACACGTATTCCGAGCCGCGCAAATGTGCCTTTAAAATAATCGGCAAGCTCTTTCTTATCCAACAAAATTTGCCAGGCCTGCATAGACGGAGATTGCGCATAAGTGGATGTGATGCGCGATAAAATGATAACAGTAAGAAAAATTATTCCCTTTTGCATCTAACAAAAATAGTAAATAATATTCGCTATTACCATCTCATATTCTGCACGTTACACGCAAATTTCTAAACAATGAATTCTTCAATATGTGTTGTTGAATTACAATGATTTTCTAAAAATTATTTTCTAAAAAATTGATGCAATTAAAATGGTTTCATTTTTATATGGTTTCAAGTTATTCCACTCATTATTGTGCATGATATTTGATGCATATTTAATATGATAATAGCTATCGCAGGACCATATAGCGCAGAAACTGCTGAACTTAGACAACATAATTTTGATGTTTTAAATGCAGTCGCAGCTCGTCTGCTTCTTAAAGGACATGTTCCCGTTATAGGTGTAAATGCCGCCATACCAGTGGTAGATAAAGCATTGCCAAAAGAGCGAAGAAAGGCAATTATGGATATTTCCCTGGCAGTAGTTTCTTGTTGTGATGCATTGTTGCTTGTGGCCGAAAGTCCCGGTGCTCTGGAAGAAATGGAATTGGTTAAAGCCCAGGGAAAACCCATTTATTTTTCAGAAAGCGAAATTCCGAAATATGAATAGCCGATTATAAATTGGCATGTTTTGCCGCATTCCCTACTTTTGCCAAAATCCGAATGCAAACCATGGCAGAATTTTTTGCGCACGAAACCGCTGTAATAGATGAGGGCTGCGTAATAGGAAAAGGAACCAAGATCTGGCATTTCAGCCATATCATGACTGGGGCCACTGTTGGAAACGCCTGTAATATTGGCCAAAACGTGGTAATCAGCCCGGGCGTTATTTTGGGCAACAATGTGAAGGTGCAGAATAACGTGAGTATTTACACCGGAGTTACTTGCGATGATGATGTATTTCTCGGTCCGAGTTGTGTTTTTACAAATGTTACCAACCCAAGAAGTGCCGTAAACCGCAAGGAACAATATGCCAAAACACATGTAGGTACAGGTGCCAGTATTGGCGCAAATGCCACTATAGTCTGCGGACATGATATTGGAAAATTTGCCTTTATCGGCGCAGGTGCCGTGGTAACCAAAAATGTTCCGGATTATGCTCTTTTTGTCGGCAATCCGGCCATACAAATCGGTTGGATGAGCGAATTCGGTCATCGTTTGAAATTTGATGAAAATGGAATTGCCGTGTGTTTGGAAAGCGGAGATAAATATTTATTCGAGTCTGGCGAAGTGAAAAAAATCTCTTGAATAAAAAAGATATTCTGGTTACCGGCGGGTTGGGGTTTATTGGGTCTCATACTGCAGTAAGTCTCCATGAAGCGGGCTACAGGCCGATATTGCTGGACAATCTCAGCAACAGTGAGCTTTCTGTATTGGAGGGAATAGAAAAAATTACCGGTGTTGCTCCTGTTTTTTTTAAAGGAGATGTAAATGATCCATCTGTTTTGAATGGA
This sequence comes from Bacteroidota bacterium, assembly GCA_018333525.1. Taxonomy (GTDB): domain Bacteria; phylum Bacteroidota; class Bacteroidia; order NS11-12g; family UBA955; genus JAGXTF01. The sequence continues at coordinate 40,432 of JAGXTF010000003.1, forward strand.
ATTTTTGAACAATTTCACATACTTGCTGTAATACATTTTGCAGCATACAAAGCGGTTGGTGAAAGCGTAGAAAAGCCATTGGAATATTACCACAACAATGTGGGCGGAATGATAAACCTGCTTAAAGTGATGAAAAAGCAGGGCGTTTCCAACATGGTATTTTCTTCCAGTTGCACAGTATATGGTGAACCTGAAGTTATTCCGGTTACTGAAAATGAACCTGTGAAAGACGCTACCAGCCCATATGGGGCATCCAAACAAATGTGCGAAACCATATTGAAAGATGTGCATTGGTGCCATACCCAATGTCTGCGTTATTTTAATCCGGTAGGGGCGCATGAGTCCGGATTTATTGGTGAATTACCAATCGGAATCCCAAATAATCTGGTACCCTACATCACCCAAACTGCTGCAGGAATTCGTGAAAAATTAACTGTTCACGGAAATGATTATCCTACGGCAGATGGAACCTGCATTCGGGATTATATTCATGTAATGGATCTTGCAGATGCCCATGTTGCCGCCTTATCCAGGCTATTAGAATCCAAAGAGGAAAGTTATTTTGAAACCTTTAACCTGGGCACCGGAAATGGTTCCAGTGTGATGGAGGTAGTGGAAGCTTTTGAAAAAGCGACCGGAATTAAAATCCCAACCACGATCGGACCCAGACGCGCAGGAGATGTGGTGCGTGTTTGGGCAGATACAACAAAGGTTAATCGCATACTTCAATGGAAGACGAAACGGAATCTTCAGGCTATGATGGCCGATGCCTGGCGATGGCAGTTGGGCCTTGACAAGAGCAAAATCAAGCTGGGTTCGTGATTATGCACCCCATGTGGATATGCTTATCACTCTTTGTGGATTATAAAAATATTTTCGGTCGAAAATCAAATCCCATCAAGGGGTTTTGAGGCTTTTAGGGAATTCCGTTTTCACATTTATCCACATAGATTTCCACATAAAACAAACCGGTTGGTATATTTGCCGGAATGACCAAGGCCACCCGCTCCAAAATACTTCAAAAATGCTACGAGGCAATTTGCGAACATGGGTTCAATACCCTGAGAACAGACAAGGAAATTCAGAGGTTAAAAATAACGAAGGGGGCTTTTTACCACTATTTTCCGAGCAAATTTGATTTGGGGTATGCGGTGGTAGACGAGGTGCTTATGCCCATGTACCTGGAGAAATGGTCCTCTTTGGAAAACATCTCACATGGCATTGCCAGTGCGTTGTACACTATTGTGGAGCGCGAAAAAGTGAATGCCACTGAAATAACAGTTGCCAGAGGGGATGTGTTATTTAACCTGATGTTGGAGATGAGCCATGAGGATGAATTGTTTCGGGAAAAGCTGGAAGCTGTTTTGGAAGCACAGGTGAAAATCCTGCAAAAGGCCATACTGGCTGGCAAAGCGGTTGGAGAAATGAAACCTAATATAGACGCACGCAGCATGGCTTATGGTATTATTGGGCATTTACAAGGCTGTTATGCGGTAGCAAAAACCAGAAGAAGTAGGGATGTATTTACATTAATGGTGAATACCCTTCAAAAAGAATTGAAAGAGCTGTTGTTGTCAGATGCATTGCCAATGGGCACTGCCAGCAGATCTGCGGTTTCTGCAGTTTAATATCCTTTTGAATCGGGCTTAAACCCAATCCATGGCCATTACCAGGCCACCGAATAAAAATGGCAAACTAAGCCATACACCTTGCGGCAGAAATACTGTAAATAATGTAAAGGCAATAGCGCCGGTGATGCACATGGTCCAATAAAGTCCGGTTTTGCGTTTTTTTACTTCGGTCATTTTGATGAATTCGGTGGCGAAAATAATATGTAACGGATAATTATTTCAAGTAGCCCCTCGTGAATTCTCCACTCCTTATGAGCATTAAATAACTCCGGCTTGCGAAACCGAAGCAATTGTTTATGTGCTAACTTTGTTAGAAGCATCCAATCCCTAAAATGGCAACAGAAATTTTGAGCTGTCAAACCCATTACTGGCCGGCATTTGCGGCTACATCGGAAATGCTGTATTTCAAAAAAAAGGACAAAAAGAAAAAGTGCTGCAAGAAATACAAAGACGGAAAACGATGTAAGGATTGCCCAAAAAAGAAGTAAGGTGGCTAGAATAGCCGGAATAGCAAGAGGCTGCGAAATATAGAGTTTGGGGAATAAGCCAACAGCAGTCAGAAACCAGTGGCCGGCAGCCTGCCTTCCAGCTTGTGGCTTGAAGCGTGCGGCCTCTTTAAGGCTTCAACCTGCCATACATTCTTGGAAACGGTATACTTTCCCTCACATGTTTGAGTTTGCAAACCCAGGTTACCATACGCTCAATCCCTAATCCAAATCCGCTGTGCGGAACGGATCCAAAACGACGAAGATCCAGATACCATTCAAATGCATCCATAGGCAGTTTGTGCTCGTTTATTTTTTCAACCAGTAATTTTTCGTCCGTTTCTCTTTCGCCACCTCCAACAATTTCACCATATCCTTCCGGTGCTAAAACATCCACACCACGGGCAAATCTTGGGTTTTCGGGGTTGCGTTTTAAATAAAATGCCTTTACCTCATGCGGCCAATCGTATACCATGATAGGCTTGTCAAACAAACGGGTTATTACTGTTTCGTCGCTGCCTCCAAAATCATTTCCGTACTCAAAACCTTTTGCACTGGCTATCCATTGCGGAATATTTTTGGCATCCTCTTCCAATTCGCTCTTTTCATTTTTAAGGGTATCAATTTTATTTTGGTTGAAATTGATTTCTCCTTTTTTCAAATTTCCGTCTGCAATCTTTTTTTCTCTCTCTGCAATTTCAGACTCCATTTCGGAAATTTTTGCGGTTACCTGTTGTAATTCCCGCTCCAGGCTAGTGATGCTGTTTACGCCGTTTACATCTTCTTCACCTTTAATAATGCGAACCGCCTGGTCATAGGTCATGCGCGGGTATGGCTGCAAACTGCTTTCCAGAACAGAAATGTCTCTGCCTATCAATTCCAGTTCTTTGCGACAATTTTTCAAAACATCGGCAATTACAAAATGCATCATTTCCTCAATCACATCCATGTTTTGAAAAATATCACAAAAAGCCATTTCAGGTTCCATCATCCAAAACTCAGAAAGATGCCTTCTGGTTTTGCTCTTTTCTGCCCGGAAAGTGGGGCCAAATGTATAAATGCGGCCCATAGCCATGGCCATAGCTTCACCATAAAGTTGACCGCTTTGGCTAAGATATGCAGGAGCGCCATAGAAATCTGTTTCAAAAAGTGTGGACGTTCCTTCTACCGCATTCCCGGTAAATATGGGAGAATCCATAAGCATGAATCCATTTTCCTGAAAATATCGGTGTATGCTGAAAATGATGGTATTGCGAATTCGCATGATAGCCCATTGCCTGCTGCTGCGAAGCCACAGGTGTCGGTTATCCATTAAAAACTCAATACCGTGCTCTTTTTTTGCAATTGGATAATTGGGGCTGTTGCCTATTAATTGTAAATCCGTTACCCGCAATTCAAAACCGCCAACCTGTCTTTCGTCTTTAACTACGGTGCCGGAAATTTCTGCACTGCACTCTAAAGAAAGGCCTTTAGCTATTTCAAAAATGCTCCCATCCACCTCGGTTTCAGTTACTACACATTGGCAATAGCCTGTGCCATCACGCAAAATAACAAACACAATTCCCTTGCCTTCTCTTTTGTTAGAGACCCACCCTTGAAGTTTTACCTTTTGACCTTCAACAGTATGTAATTCCTGAATATACATGATTAATAATTCGCAAACCCCTAATTTTGTAGAGATTTTGCAAAATTAAGGCAAATACGCTAAGGCAGGAAATGAGTTCATTAAAACAAAATTTATCACAGAAGATGTTGCAAAAACTGAGTCCTCAGCAGATTCAGTTTATAAAGTTATTGCAGTTAAATACCCAGGATTTTGAAGAAAAATTAGAACAGGAATTGTTGGATAATCCTGCTTTGGAAGATCAGAAAAATGGCGAGGAAGAACGATTTGAGGATGCACCCGAAGAAGAATTCAGCGATGAAGATTATCTGAAAGACGATGTCGACATCAACGAATTGTTAAATGCAGGTGGGGATGATGAAGGTGGTTTTCACCTCAATGAAGATTACAGCAATGAAGAGCAGCGGGATAGTCCACTGGCAAGCCAGAGTACATTTCAGGAATATCTGATGGAACAGGCGCGTGCAACGTTTTTTAATGATGCCGATTTGTTGCTCGCTATACATTTGATTAATTCTATTGAAGAAGATGGCTATTTAAGAAGAGAACTGCGCAGCATCGTGAATGATCTGGCATTTAATGAAAATATTCAAACCACAGAAGACCATCTGGAAAGGTTGCTTATTAAAATTCAGAATTTTGACCCTGCCGGTATTGGTGCAAGAGATTTACAGGAATGTTTGCTTTTACAATTGTATAAAAAAGATTATGGCGATAACCCTGCTTTAACTCTTGCTGAGACCATCATTAGTGAGCAGATGGAGGCTTTTAGCAAAAAACATTACGACAAAATAAAACGCAGTCTGAAAATTGATGACGATCAGTTAAAATCTGCAATTGCCGAAATTGTGAAGTTAAATCCCAAACCGGGAGAAACCGGAGTTTCTACTGGAAAAACGCAATACATTGTTCCGGATTTTACCGTGAATAATACCGATGGGGTATTGGAAGTTTCTCTAAACTCCAGAAATGCACCGGATCTTCGAATTTCTGCTGCTTATTCTGAAACTTTAAAAGCATATGAAAATGCTCCGGTAAAAGCACAGAGCTTAAGAGATGCGGTGCAATATATCAAACAAAAATTAGATGGTGCAAAATGGTTTATTGATAGTGTAAAACAGCGTCAAAATACTTTAATGAGCACTATGGAGGCTATTGTTCAAAGACAAAGAGAATTTTTTGCAGATGGTGATGAAACCAAGCTGAAGCCTATGATTTTAAAAGACATTGCCAATCAGGTTGGATTGGATATTTCAACTATTTCCCGAGTTGCAAACAGCAAATATGTAGAAACCACTTTTGGAATTTTTCCGTTGAAATTTTTCTTTTCTGAAGGAATTGTAAATGATGATGGTGAAGAAGTTTCCAACCGCGAAATCAAGAAAATTCTGAGCAATGCAATTGAAGCAGAAAATAAGAAAAAACCGCTTACAGATGAGGCTTTAATGGATTTGCTGAAGGAAAAAGGATATAATATTGCACGCAGAACCGTTGCAAAATATCGCGAGCAATTAAATATTCCTGTGGCAAGATTGCGCAAAGAATTGTAATGTTTGTGGAGCATTGCTGTTCCTTTTCCCTTTGACTGAATTTAATATTTTTTGTGAAATAAAACCTTCATGTTTCAAATTAGATTTAACTTATTTCGAAATAGAATTTTTTCAAGGTTCACCCGGTCGGTATTCCATCAAATCGCCCGGTTGACACTGCAGAACCCTGCATATCTCCTCTAATGTACTAAATCGTATTGCCTTTGCCTTTCCGGTTTTCAGAATGGATAAATTGGACAATGTAATTCCAACTTTTTCGGATAATTCATTTAACGACATTTTCCTTTTTGCCATCATCACATCCAGATTTATTACTATTGCCATGAAATTAAACTGTTAAATCGTTTTCTGTTTTTAATTCAATTCCTTTTCTGAAAACCTCAGTAATTGCAAGCACCAGCAGCATTCCAAAGAATCCAAAAACCATTTCGGAGTTTATCCATGCAGGAAGGAAAAAAATGTCTTTCCTCATCCACAAATTATAATCTGTAATAGTAATATTCTCTTGTGAAAATGCAAAAAACTGCAGATTATATATCTGTTTTAAAATAGGTGCAACAAAGATTACAGCAGCAATAAGCTGAAGCCTTGTAATATTTTGTCTTTGAAAATAAGATCCGTTTTTTAAAGAGCGAAATATTCTCAGAAAAATTAAAGTTATGCAAAGCCAGATAGCATGGTACACTATCAAATTCACGATCATTACGAGATTTCTGCCTTGAGATAGTTTTACATGGTAACTGGCGTATGTTTTTTTATGGGTTAAAAGGAACGGTATTTCCTGCTTTTCATTTTTGCTTTTTACTTCGGTTTGGTGCCAATCCGAAATTTCCGACCATAAATAGAAATTTCCGCTGATTCTTGCTTCAACACCACCATCTTTGGCGATTCGAAACATGCTGGCTGTCTGGATTATAATATAGATAAGATGCAGCCAAAATCCGAATTTGAATAGCCAATAAAGTATATCGGTTAATTCAAGTTTGTTGTTTTGTTGATTCATTTACAATCTGCAAGTAATAAATATTTCTTGTATTACAATACATTTTTATTGTTTTTCAATATTTTTTCATTTCTAATCGTTCAAATCAATTGGGATGAGTTCTGGCGACACCCCAATATTAACTTTATGTTAATTCTGTTTTAAGACAATTGCAGCAGGTAGGCTTGCTCTAATTTTGCACGCAAAACAAAACCAATATGGCCCTAAACAACTTTTTGAGCATATTTCTTCCTAAAGACAAGGTTTTTTTCGGACTATTCGAGCAGGCTGCCTCGAATGTTACAGTAATGGGAAAACTTCTGGAAGAATTTGTGTATGAGGCAGATTCAGACAAACGCCTTCACATCAGCAAGCAAATAGAGGATTATGAACACAAAAACGATGAACTGACCCATCAGATCTTTAAAGAGCTGGGCAGAAATTTCATTACTCCTTTTGACAGGGAGGATATCCATTATCTGGCAACTGCCCTGGATGATGTGGCAGATTATATTTATGCGACTTCTAAAAAAATTCAGTTCCACAATGTAAACCCGATGGATCAGGGAATTCAAAAAATGGCCGAAGTAATTCGTCAGTCTGCCGGACAGATTGGAATTGCGATTTCCCTTTTACGCGAATTGAAACATCCGGATAAAATCACAGAATCTCTGGTAAAAATCAACAGCCTGGAAAACCACGCGGATGATATTTTTGACATGAGCATTAAAAATCTGTTTGATAAAGAAACAGATTTCAAAGAGCTGATTCGCCGGAGAGAGGTATATACCGTTATGGAAATTGCCACCGATAAATGCGAAGATGTGGCCAATGTGATTGAAACCATTATTGTAAAATACGCCTGATCTGACGCATGACACCGATAGCCGTTCTGGTAGTGATCATTGCGCTTGCATTGATATTTGACCTGATCAACGGGTTTCACGATGCCGCCAATTCCATTGCTACTATTGTATCTACTAAGGTACTGACGCCATTTCAGGCAGTGATTTGGGCTGCTGCATTTAATGTTATTGCCTTCTTTATTTTTGACCTTAAAGTGGCTGATACCGTTGCCAAAACGGTGCACAATGATGCCATTAACCTTTGGGTAATATTTGCCGGCCTTATTGCGAGTATTTTTTGGAATTTACTTACCTGGTGGTTTGGAATTCCATCCAGTTCTTCCCACACTTTGATTGGCGGATTTGCAGGTGCTGCCGTGGCACACGCGGGCACATTTAAAGTGGTTCAAAGTGCAGTAATTCTAAAAACTGCTGCATTCATAATTCTGGCACCCATAATTGGAATGCTCATTGCATATATTATTTCCGTATTGGTCATCAATTTATCCAAAAGGGCCAATCCATTTAAAGCCGATCGATGGTTTAAGCGATTGCAATTGCTCTCTTCTGCTGCATTTAGTATTGGACATGGTGGTTCCGATTCTCAAAAAGTAATGGGAATTATTGCCGCTGCACTTATGGTTTTTGTATCTACAAATCCACAATACCAAGATCAGAAATGGGCAAAAATGGGCTTTAAATATGAAGATGAAATTACCAAATCTGCAGTAGTAATTCCGAAAGGAGTCAAATACAGCGATTATGCAAAAACTTACAAAGCAGAAACCGGCCATAAACTGAAGCAAAAGATCAAACATATTCCTGATTGGGTGCCAATGACCTGTTATCTGGCAATAGGCCTGGGAACGATGATGGGAGGATGGAGAATTGTTAAAACCATGGGAACAAAAATTACCAAGGTTACTCCTTTGGAGGGTGTTTGTGCCGAAACAGCTGGAGCTATTACCCTGTACGGAGTTTCTCAGGGACTAGGTGTTCCGGTAAGTACCACCCACACCATTACTGGTTCCATTATTGGCGTAGGAATGACCAAACGCCTGAGTGCAGTTCGATGGGGTGTAACTGTAAATCTTCTCTGGGCCTGGATATTAACTATTCCGGTTAGTGGGTTGGTAGCTGCAATAACCTATTATATCATTCGACTTTTCACATGAACAACATGTAACAAAAAAGGCTGCAGAAATCTGCAGCCTTTTTTTTGAAATAACCTCTGTATTACTGGTGACTGAATTTCCGAACTGCGGTTCCGAATCCGGCGCCCATAACAGCCCATTCTAGTAAAGTATCTGAAGAGGATTTCGTAATTTTCTCGCTTTTGGTATAAGTAGTGCCAAAAGGCCCTGGTTGCGAGGGGAAATCCAGAGTGGTATCCGAAAGCTGAACAAAGTACATATCATATATATACTCCGGCGCTCCTGGAACTCCTCCAATATTATCGACTTTATATATACCCGTTGCAACCTTGGTAATATTTACATCCTGACCATTAGAGGTGCGTTTGTACAAACCACCAATATCCTCGTTGGTAGATATATCGGTTACCGCAACCCAGCGAACTTCCTGGCTTTTGAAGCCATATTTGTTCTGCCCTTCATAAATGATAGGGTACATCCCGGGAGTAGTGTTGTCAACCGCGCTCTGGGTTGGAGCCAAGTCCGTAGTGGCATTCGTAAATTCATCAAATAAAGTAGCTCCCGGATCGCTAAATGATCCGCCAACCGGAATAGAAACATATTTCGCACCCTTCAGGGTGATTACCGGATATTTTACAGTTACGGTTTCAGAAACCACTTCATTTTTCTTTTTACATGCGGCTATCATAACCACCATTCCGATAGTCAATGAAGCCAGAATCAATTTGTTTTTCATATTCATTTCCTCCTGTTTTAGTTTTGATCCCACCAAACTTTATCTTTCACCTGCTGGTTGGGCACTTTGCCTGCATTGGTATTTCTGGTAAGCTCGTCCGCAGAATACACAAATCGACCAGGGAATGCTCCGGCGGTCAATACAGAAGATTTAGACGGTTTTAAGAAATTGGGATACCCCGTTCTGCGAAATTCAGTCCATGCTTCCAGACCTTGACTGCCGCAGAAGCTAAACCACTTTTGCGTAATTACAGCTCCCAATTTTTGTTCGGCAGTGCCTGCAGCCGGGTAGGCCGCCCTTGGATCCGACAAATAGGTAGTGGCATCTGCAGATGTTAAACCCCACTGATCAAAACTCAATTCCACTGCAAAGTTGTACTCTGTTTCTCCGGTACTACCTGTAGCCCAGCCGCGTGCATATGCTTCTGCCTGTAGAAAATAGCTTTCCGCCGCAGTGAATAAATAAACAGGCGCAACTTTACCTGCATCCTGATTTTGACCCCCACCAACGGCATTACTCGGAAGTGAGTAATTGGTATGTGCCGGGGTTGGTGCCGGATATTGGTATGCAGCTCCTTGAGCCAGTCCCAGATATTGCCCTGCCGCAGCGCCGGTTGTTGCTTTTATGAACCACACAGCCATTCTTGGATCGTTCATGGATATCAAAGAGTCTATGGATGTTGAGCTGGCAACAATATTATAATCTCCCAAAGCACTGATAGTTGTATTCAGCGGATTGGACTGGAATTGCACTCCGGGGTAATCCAATCGCGCATCATAATCCAAAAATGCATCCCCTCTTGCAACCATTGCACCCACACTATCCTTGCACCTTGCGGCCTCAGAAGTATAAGCGAGCCGCAAATAGGTCTTCAGCCTGAGTGTATTTGCAAAGGTTCTCCAGATATGCATGTCCCCGCCAAAAAGCACATCTTCTGCGCCGGGATGGTCATCGCTGGCCTCGTCAATATTAGCCAATGCGCTTATCAACAGCTTTTCAATTCCTGCATAAACGTCTTTTTGGGGTTCATAGCTCGGCGCCAAATTATCTGCGCCCATCAATGCGGTTGCAAACGGCACATCTCCATAAACATCTGTCAGGTATTGAAATACATAAGCTTTCATTATCATGGCACAAGCGGCATAATTCTTTTTGCCATCCGCCAGCGCGGTTTTTTGTACAAAGTCAAAATCGCCTAATGCTCCAGCATACAATTGAGACCATGGTCTGTCCATTTCCGTATTGGATTGTATATAGCGATCCCAGTCTTTGTATTGGGATGCAGAAGCTCCCTGGGTCCAATACTGGCTCCAAAGCCCGCCCCATATCTGAAAGTAATTTCCCATTACATAACCTGTGTATTCTATACCATTTGGAAAAGCGTATTTAATATCAACCGTGGTTGGATTATTGGGGTTGTCATTGATGTTGAAGAACTCCTTCTTACAAGATGTGGCCGTTAAACCTGTAACCAGCGCCAGCACCATTATTTTTTTCATGTTTTTCATCTCTTTTATCTCCTCTCAATTAGAATGTCACTTTCAGGTTCATGTTTATGGATCTCAGAGTGGGCAGAGAGCCAAATTCAAATCCTTGCACACCACCGGTACCGAAAGAATTGGTTTCAGGGTCTACAAAAATGTTTTCTGCTGGTGTCCACAACAATAAATTTCTACCACTGACGCCAAGCATGGCGCTTCCAAATGGGGTTTTCCCCAGCCATTTGGCAGGCAGGGCATAACTTATAGTAACCTCTCTTAGTTTGGTATAGCTCGCATCCAAAAGGCTTCTGGAAAAGTCCTTCTGGTCTATCCAATAATCATTGGGGTCTATGGCAACCTTATTCTCGGCATATTTTCCATCATACGTTTGATAAACGGAATTCGCCAATACTTCATGGTCTCTGTTGGTACCGCTGCCATTGATATTCAGCGTGTTCTCAGTTGCCCCTACAAACTCCATTATGTCTTTGGTTCGGCTGTACATCATGCCGCCGTTTTTGCGGTCGATCTGTACATACAATTGCCAGTTTTTGAATTTGAAAGTGTTGGTAATGGAGAAGGTGTTTTTTGGATAATAAGATCCATAATACTGGGGTTGTGAATTGGTGAGCGGCATTCCGGTAGCAGAATCCACAACGGTTTTGCCATCAGGAGTTTTCATGGTGCCTATGGCATAGAATTCGCCAAATTGACGTCCAACTGCAGCAACCACTGTTGCGCTGCTCAACCCACCCAAACTAACCTGTTCAATTCCAGGATACAAATCTGTAACGGTATTTTTATTTTGGGAATACACAAAATTGAGGTTCCAACGGAAATTCTTTTTCATTATCGGAGTAGTTCTCACCAGCAACTCAAAACCTTTGTTGGTAAAGGATGCAGCGTTAATAGTCTGAGAGGTAAAACCGGTAGATGGCGCAATGGGAACATTTAGAATAATATCCTTGGTTTTGTTCACATAATAAGCCATATCCAGACCCAACCTGTCTCCTTTAAAGAATGCCAATTCCAAACCTACTTCATTACTGGTAGTAAACTCCGGTTTCAAATTGGGATTCCCAATTCGGTTACCTCTTTCATATCCGGTAACAGAACCATAAGGGCTGCGTATTAAGGAATTCGAATACCCGTCTCCTACAGAACCTGTTACAAAAACACTGGAAAGAAGATATGGTTCCGCATCTTTACCAACTGTAGCAGTGGCAAGTCTCATTTTACCATAGGTCATCCATTTGGGCATTTTAAAGGTACTGCTGAATATCCAGGCCAGACTTGCTCCGGGGTAGAAGTACGAACGTTTGCTAACCGGTAATGTGGAAGACCAGTCATTTCTTCCTGTAAGATTCAGGAAAAGCCAGTCTTTGTAGCTTACACCAACATCCCCATATACCCCAACAATTCTTCTTCTTGTATAGCTATTGTCTACCACAGGTCTGCCATCTGAATTGGCCATGTTATAGTAGCCGGGAATTACCAATCCTGCTGTTTGTGCATTGGTATAATTGGTTGTTCTCTGGCGAATGTTATGACCTATAACCACATTTAATTTAATGTCCTTGGTTATGTCTCTTTTGGCATTGGCAATCAAATCCGATGTAATCTCGGAAATGCGGTACACATCTTCTGTGTACAAACCGAGTTTGCTTGTTTGGGAAGCATTTTGTCCGGTAATGCCCTCAATTTTTGGTTCATGACCATACCTGCTGTCGGTATAGAAATTGCTTCCAAAGCGATAAGTCAGATCCAGCCAGTTTTTGTATTTATACCCCAATGTTCCAACTCCAAGTACATTGTCCACTACATTTTTATTGCCGCTTGTGGCCAGAATGTAATAAGGATTTAGGGTATAGGCGCCATAGTAACCGCTCAGGGTATTGAACTTGTTGTTCAGATCTTCATTTTCAGTTAATGGAATATCCCGGGGTGTCTGCAAAATCTGATCATAAAAAGAATAGTCCTGTCCCTGAGTGGAAATAAAGCTATTGGTATGGGAATATGTTACCGATACATTGCTGTAAAAATTATTTGCCAACTGGGTATACGCATTCCCTTTGATAGTATTTCTGCGGTATTCGGTTCCGGGAATAATGCTGGTATTTCTCAAATCTCCGAAGGAGAAAAAATAACCCATTTTGTCGCCACCACCGTTGACAGACAAGTTGTTCTGAAAGGTGTGGCCGGTATTGAAAAAGTCCCTTACATTATTTGGGAGCGCGGAATATGGTTTTACTCTTTGTTCACCATCCACTTCCTGTCCCCAGGGCTTTAAGGTTCCGTCAAATTTGGGACCCCAGCTCCAGTTTTCCCGTGTGTCCGGTTGCCCATAGCCACCCTGACCAAATTCATTTTGGAACTTGGGTAAGCGCAAGATCCTCTCAAAACTATAGGAACTGGAATAGGTCATGCTCAGTTTATTATTGGCACCAATACTTCCCTTACCACTTTTGGTGGTAATGATGATTGCACCATTGGAAGCGCGTGAACCGTACAATACAGCTGCGGCAGGCCCTTTCAACACATTGATGCTTTCAATATCATCCGGATTTATATCATTTGCTCTGTTTCCCACATCGACCTGATGGTTCAGATTGTCCGCATTTTGAAGACTGGAGTTATCTATGGGAATTCCATCTACCACGATCAACGGTTGATTATCTCCGTTTAATGAGGTAACACCACGCAATTGAATGCGGGTTGAGGATCCGGGAGTTCCACCACCACTGGTAATATACAAACCTGCAACTTTGCCCTGAAGTCCGTTAAATGCACTTCGGTCTCGACCCTGTGCCGCATCGGCTCCATTTACCTGAGTTGAGGCAAAACCAAGGCTTCTCTTTTCCTTTTTAATGCCCACCGCAGTAATATTTACTGCATCTATTCCCAATGGGTCTTCTTCCAACACCACGTCGATGTTGTCTGTACCCGTGGGAATTGCGACTCGTTGAGTTTTGTAGGAATTTGCCGAAATTTCAAGCGTTTTGTCTTCGGTTAATACGGCAATAGCAAATGTGCCGTCGGACTTGGATGTTGTAGTTGCTTGAGACTCTACAACTTTAATTGTCGCTCCGTCTACCGGATCGCCATCACTGCCGGAAATCTTTCCCCGGATGAACCTGGATTGTGCTGTGGCCGAAGTGGTTACAAACAACAAACCAAGAGCCAATGGCATTCTTAGTAATTTTTGATACTTCATAGGCGTGAAAATTTTGAAACATTACATAAGCAACTTATAAAACTTTGTCGACAAAACATGCGATTCCTCGGACGAAAATTTTTATTTTTTTATGCACCTATAAATTTAAAAGCAATTTATCAAAAAGCAAACACCGCCATCAGCCATGTTTTGGCAATATTTTGATGAATAATTGTTCTGGAAAATTAAACGGATAAAAATTAAATATTCTGGAGCGTCACGCCCAAAAAATCAAAAAGGGTTACCCTTTTAGCACATCTCTGCTGATTACCACCCGTTGCACCTCACTGGTGCCTTCATATATCTGAGTAATCTTGGCATCGCGCATCAGCCTTTCCACGTGGTATTCCTTTACATAGCCATATCCGCCATGAATCTGAACTGCCTCAATCGCGGTTTTCATAGCAGTTTCACTGGCAAAAAGTTTGGCCATGGAACTAGCCTTTCCATAATCCAAATGTTGGTCTTTTAACCATGCTGCTTTCAGGCATAAAAGTCTTGCGGCCTCTATTTCTGTGGCCATATCCGCCAATTTGAAGGCTATTGCCTGGTGGTTCATGATTTCGGTACCAAATGCTTTTCTCTCCTTGGAGTATTTTAATGCCAATTCATAAGCGCCACTGGCAATACCCAAAGCCTGGGAGGCAATTCCAATTCTACCACCGGCCAGAGTTTGCATTGCGAATTTGAATCCGAATCCATCTTCGCCAATACGGTTTTCCTTGGGCACTTTCACATCCTGAAACATGATGCTATGGGTATCTGATCCGCGAATCCCCAATTTATCTTCTTTTTTACCTACCTGAAAACCTTCCCAGGTTTTTTCTACAATAAATGCATTTATTCCCTTGTGCCCTTTGGCCACATCGGTTTGCGCCATTACCAGATAATAACTGGCGCTGTTGCCATTGGTAATCCAGTTTTTGGTGCCATTCAATAAATAGTAATCGCCCATATCCACCGCCGTGGTTCTCTGACTGGTTGCATCACTGCCCGCCTCAGGTTCGCTCAGGCAAAACGCACCAATAACCTGGCCAGTGGCCAGTGGTACCAAATATTTTTGTTTTTGTTCTTCGTTGCCAAAAGTTTCCAAACCCCAGCATACCAGGCTGTTATTCACACTCATCACCACACTCGCAGATGCGTCAATTTTGGAAATTTCTTCCATTGCCAGCACATAACTAATAGCATCCATGCCACTTCCTCCGTATTTGGGATCTACCATCATTCCCAAAAATCCCAATTCACCCAGTTTCTTTATTTGTTCGGTCGGAAATTTCTGTTTGTCATCTCTCTCTATTACACCCGGTAATAATTCTGTTTGGGCAAATTCCCGGGCGGCTTGTTGCACTGCCAAATGTTCTTCGGTGAGTTCGAAATTCATAAAGGGCTCAAAATTAATACTTTCATTGAACTATCTCTCAAACTTCCTCTGCATTCGCTTTGTTATCTTTGCAGCCCCTTATGGGAAAAATTACTTTTGAATTCGAAGAAAAGGACAAAGAGCCTATAACCGTTGACATTTTCAAAGGAGAAACTGTGCTCGATGTTGCCATGGATAATGATGTAAACCTGCACCACAATTGCGGTGCAGTATGCGGATGCAGTACCTGTCATATTTACGTAGAGACCGGGGAAGACCTTTTTCCGGAAATGAGCGACAGAGAAGAAGAATATGTAGATCGCGCAAGAAATCCCAAATACAATAGCCGTCTTGCCTGCCAATGCAAGTTAAATGAAGACGGTGACTTGCGAGTTCGAATTCCGGATCAAAGTGTAATTATAGGACATTGAACATGTACGAACCACCTATTCACTGGCAAGACCACGAGGATATTGCGATGAAATTATATGAAAAATTCGGCGATGAATTTGATGAATCCAAAATTTACAGAGTGCGCTTTACGGAGCTCCTGGAATGGGTTTTAACCCTGCCACACTTCGAAGGGAAACGCGAAGAATGCAATGAAGCCCATCTGGAAATGATTCAATCTAAATGGGTTTACGAATGGCGCGATAACCAATAAATCCGCTTGCCTTTTGGAATTTTTATCCCTCACAGAAAGTAAATCTTTTTTACTCTCTGTCTAATTTAACTATTTTTGCAGCCCAATAGCGTTCTATGATTTCGAGGAGACTGGTTAGAATTAAAACTTTGCAAAGCCTATATGCCTGGCAACAAACTGGTGAAAATTCAACTGAAAAAGGCAGGCAGTTTTTGGCAGAAAATCTGGTTAAAGTTTATGAAATTTATTTGTTTTTACTGGAGTTTCCCGATGCTTTCAACCATTATCTGGAAAGCGAAATAGAAGTTGAAAAGACTAAATATTATCCGGACAAATTACGTATTCGGGATTGTCAGATTTTATCCGATAATTCATGTTCCAGATTGCTTTTTAATGCTGCAGTAAGCTCCGGCAGAAAATTCATTACAGCCCGCTGGTCCGATGAGGCCGAAAGATTTGTAGCCCTTTTTGAAGAATTGAGGAACACTGATTTTGTACGAGACCACCTGGTGTTTGATGAGCACAATCTGGATCAGCAAAAAGCGTTTTTAGAGACTTTCTACGAATATCTTCACCTGACTTCCGAGAGCTTTCACAATTTAATGGAGGATATTTATTCTACCTGGAATGATGACGAAGACGCTGTTTTCCGTGAAATAAAACGAAGCATCCAATCCATAAAAAACACTTTGGAAGTTCAGCTTCCGGATAAACCAAAATTGCAGGATGAGGATGTGGTTTTTGGATTGAAATTGTTCGAGAACGTTTGCCTTAACGGTACAGATTTTGAGCAGTTGATAAGTGAAGTTACAGACAATTGGGATCCTGCGAGAATTGCAATTTTAGACATGCTGGCTATCAAGATGGCCATTGCCGAATATCTTTATTGTCCCGAAGTTCCTGTAAAAGTTACGATTAATGAATATTTGGATATCATTCGGGATTACAGCACTCCGGGAAGCTCTCGTTTCCTCAACGGAATTTTGGATAAACTTCGCAAAAAGCTGGAATCTACTGGTAGGATTCAAAAATCAGGAAGAGGCTTAAGAGAAAGTTAAAATGAAATACATTTGTACCATGAGATATATCGCTATTCTGTTTTTTGGAATTCTGTCTCTTGCGGCATGCAACAATTCCAATCACAAAGCCGATGTTTCCGATATAGAAAACAACGGCAACACACCAGATAATCCAAATAACAATAAAGGTCCGAAAGGCACCCCTAAGTTTGATGAAGTATTGCATGATTTTGGGAATATTGTGGATGGCGAATCTGTACAACATAAATTCCGTTTTAAAAACACCGGAAAAGGTGAACTGGTGGTTTCCAATGTACAGGCTTCATGCGGTTGCACTACCCCGGAATGGACCAGAGACGTAATTGCTCCTGGCGGAGAAGGCTTTATTCTCGCAACATTCAATTCCTCCGGTAAAGGGGAAAAAGGTGGTCTGATAGTTGAAAAAAGCATTACCGTAAATTTTAGCAATTCCACGGTTGAAACAATGGAGTTGCGATTTAAATCGAACATAGATAAAAAAGAATAATATAAATGAACATCCTCCTCAAATCTCAGGGCTTTATGGACCTGGCCGTTCCAATGGTACTGGTTATCGTGGTATTTTATCTGTTTATAATGTTACCGCAAATGCGCAAACAGAAAAAAGCGAAACAGTATTTCAATGAATTAAAAAAAGGCGATAAAATTATTACCACCGGCGGTATTCATGGTAAAATAATTACCGTAAATGAAAAAAACTTCGTTGTTGAAACAGAAGAAGGCAAATTAAAAATTGAAAAGGCAGCAGTGTCTATGGATATGACCGCTGCGGAATACAAAAACCAGTCTGCAGAATCAGAAAAAGCCTGATAACATGCTTCGGGTAGGCATCACAGGTGGTATTGGCAGCGGTAAAAGTACCGTTTGCAGCATTTTTGAATACCTCGGTGTGCCTATCTTTAAAGCAGATCTTTTTGCGAAAAGTCTGTACACTTCTAATTCAGATTTACGCCAAAAACTAATTGTAGAGTTTGGTGAAAATATTTATGTTCAGAATCAAATCAATCGTCCGCTATTGGCGTCCCTGATTTTTTCGGATCAACAAAAACTACATACACTCAATTCGCTGATACATCCTTTGGTTTTTGAGGCATACGAATCCTGGTGTATCCAACATCAAACCAGTCCTTATACCATTAAGGAAGCGGCTATTATGTTTGAAAGCGGAAGCTATACACATGTTCACCTTGTTTGTGGTGTGGTTGCTTCAGAAGAATTGCGCATTCAAAGAGTAATGCAACGCGATCATTTGAATAGGGATGAAATAATGAAACGCATAGCACAGCAAATGGATCCCAAAGAATGGTTAAAAAAATGCGACTATACCATTGCGAATAATGAAGATGACAGCCTCATAGAACAGGTTTTAAAATTGCATCAAACATTTACGGAATTGTCAGAGATGTCTGACAAGTTTCCATTGAAAAGCGACACTCGGATTCAATAATTATATGGAATCCGAATGCTGTTTATTTGTATTTCAGGTTGATAAACTCCCCTTCAGAAACCGTAACATTTCCCGAGCCAGTTTTTGAAGTCATATTGATGATGAAATTGCCACTGATAGTTTTATTCGTAACATCTTTGGAAGTAATGGAAATTTCATAAACTACATTGTAGTTCCCCAATACATTTATCAGATTGTCAATATCATATCGTTTCATATACATACCACCTGTATATGCATCGGTAGTTCCGTTCACAGTTCCAACCCAGCCTGATTTCAATTGTACATCATAAAAATAAATACCACTGGTATCTGTGTCTTTACGTATCCCAGAAATGGTGAGTTTGTCGTTTGCAATGGTGGCATAATTCATGTAATAATTTTTGCCATCTACATTTACCGTTTTGTTAGGCTGACCACATTCCCAGTAGGTTCCGTTTACCTTACAAAAAACCACGCCGGTTGCTTTGGGCGTTTCGGTTTTTTCCTTTTTACACGCAACAGAAAATGACAAAATCAATGCCGCTGTAACAATTCCAAAATGTGTTGTTTTCATGATTAATTATATTGTTTATTTACCAGTAAAATTCGGTTTTCTTTTGTTTAAGAATGCATCGGTACCTTCCTTAAAATCTTCTGCCCCAAATGCATCTCCAAATTCATATATTTCGCGCTGCATCCCATTTACATTTGGTCTGAAATAATCATTTACACAATTAATTACTTTACGCACTGCAACCGGGCTTTTAACAGAAATTTTTTCAATGAGTTCTTTGCATTTATTCCATAATTCTTCCTGTGGTACTACGTAGTTTACCAATCCGATTTCCAATGCACGGTTGGCATCAATTGCTTCTCCGGTTAACAGCATTTCCAGAGCACGCCCTTTGCCTATCAGTTGCACCAAACGCTGTGTTCCGCCATATCCTGGAGGAACACCCAGGTTCACTTCAGGTTGCCCAAATTTGGCATTTTCCGCAGCAACTCTGATATGGCAGGCCATTGCAAGTTCACAACCTCCGCCTAGCGCAAAACCGTTTACAGCCGCTATTACAGGTTTAGGTCCGTTTTCAATTATATTTAATACCTCATGCCCGTCTGCACTCATTCTGGTAGCTTCCTCTACCGTAAAGTTAGCAAATTCTGAAATATCTGCCCCGGCCGCAAATGCTTTTTGACCGGAACCTGTAATTACAATACCCTTGAGGCCATTGGTAGCCATTGCTGATTCCATCGCCATCCTGATTTCTGCAAGCATTGTAATATTCAATGCATTTAATCTGGATTCCCGGTTAATAGTGATAACCAAAATCCCTTCTCTGATCTCAGTAATAATGTTCTCGTATGTCGCTGATTTGTCCATATTTTAAAACGTTCTTTTTTCTTTTACCCAGCTGCGAATGTATTCAATAATCTCGGAAGTTTCCGTACCCGGAGGAAATAACCGCGATACCCCCTGATCATTGAGTTTTTTGGAATCCTCATCGGGAATAATTCCGCCTCCGGTAAGTAACACATCCTGCATGTTGTGTTGTTTCATCAAATCCAAAATTCTGGTAAATACCGTGTTGTGTGCCCCACTTAAAATGCTGATTCCGATGGCATCTGCATCTTCCTGCAACGCAGTTTGAACAACCATTTCCGGAGTTTGCCGCAATCCGGTATAAATTACTTCCATGCCCGCATCTCTTAAGGCAGAGGCGATAACTTTAGCCCCGCGGTCATGTCCGTCAAGTCCGACTTTGGCTACTACTACGCGAATTGGTCTTTGTTTTTCCATCCTGTTTTTGGTTCTACCAATTAAACTTCATTTTATTTCAATTCCAGAAAATTTACAAATGGCTCGGATAATTTTGCCACATCTAAAATTCGCTTTACAGCGTCATCTCCGGTTATTTCTTTTTCCGAAAATTCATGTTGGATATACAATTGTTTATGGAATAAAATTGGCTCATTTTCTGCGGCTTCACGAAATTCCGTGTCCAATCTTTTTTGCTTTTCCCCTTGTATTTCACCGAAAGTTTTGACAAATGTTTTATCTTCTAAAATTTGTCTGAATTTTTTGGATTGATTTTTTATTTTTAACCGCATTTGATACAAATCCTCTTTTGCCGGCATATAGGCGCCTGCATACAACCCACAGGACTCAGGACCCAGCTCCAGGTAAAATCCTTTTCCACTCATATGTTTTCTGCCACCTGGTGCCATTAATGCGCTTCGATTGGTTTTATAAGGTGTTTTATCTGATGAAAAACGTATGTCGCGATTAATTCTGAAAATACAATCTTTTGGTTGCAACATGCCATATTCCTTATCTCTTTTTTCCATGGCTTGAATTAACTCAGATACCAGCAATTCAAATGGCAATTTTACCGCTTCCTCATACCACTTTTTATTTGCATCAAACCAATCTTTATTGTTATTGGCTGCGAGTTTTTTAAAGAAATCAAAAAAGTCACTTTTAATGAGCGCTTTCATACCGTAGCAAATTAATCAATCCATTGGAATAATATGGGATTTTTTTTGTGGCATCCATTTGCAAACAAATATCCAGATCGCTCTCTGTATGCAGACTTTTAAACCTTTGAACATGCGAAGCTTTTTGCAAATACCCCTGCAAATCACCACATGCCAGCCGATATAAATCCAAAGCGGCCTGACTTGCATCTCCGGTAATTTCTAAGCCGCCGGATAGTTTTTCTGCCAGAGCTCCGGCAAATAAAGTATCTTCCAAATTAAATTTATCCTTCCACCCGGCACAAAATAATACCACATCAGAATCTGATTTAGAAATCTGTTTTGCCAACGCAGAAATATTCAGAAAAGATCCCACCAGAATTTGTTTTGCGGCACTGCTCATTTGCAAAGCACGTGTACCATTCGTTGTAGTAAATGCAATTTTCCTGCCCGCTATTTTTTCTCTGGTGTATTCCTGCGGAGAATTTCCAAGTTCAAAGCCCTCCACAGTTTCTCCATGGCGCTCTGCAGCAGCCAGATACCCTTTATTTCGAAAATTGGATGCCTCCTCTGGAGTTGCACATGCAACAATACTTTCTGCACCATTTTCAAATGCAACGCACATGGTAGTTGTAGCTCTGAGAATATCAATTACAACTACAATTTTATTTTCGATTCCATCTTCATATAAATGAAATAATGCCGGTGACAATACAGTTTCGATTTTCCTCATATTTTACGCATTGAATTTAGTCATTGCTTTCCCTGGTCCTTCGAGCGCGAATGCAATTATTGCCTCTACTGCGGATTGAATGCCTTGTTCCACAATTTCCTTTTCGCTTTCCTCCCAATTACCCAAAACAAATTCTACCTGCCTTCCCCTAGGAAAATCATTGCCAATGCCATAACGCAATCTCGGATAATCCTGGGTTCCAAGTGTTTCATTAATGCTTTTTAATCCATTGTGACCGCCATCATTGCCTTTTAATTTTAACCGCAGTTTCCCTGTGGGCAATGCCAGGTCATCAGTTACCACAAGCAATTGCTGCAAATTGGTCTTTTCTTTTTGCATCCAGTATTGTACAGCTTTTCCGCTTAAATTCATGTAAGTATCTGGTTTTAGTAATATAAAACTTTTGCCTTTGTGGGTAAATCTGCTCACATGTCCGTATTTCTGTAACTCCCATTCCGCTTGTTTTTGAGCAGCTAAAGCGTCGAGAACTTTAAACCCGATATTGTGTCTCGTATTTGAATATTCCGATCCCGGATTTCCCAACCCTGCGATTAGAAATTTTGTCAATGGTTTGGATCGTTTAAGTGATAATTTTGTGGAAATACAATGTTGTATTTCCCTTTTTGATCTACCCAATATCCAGGTGCTATTTTCTTTTCTTCGAAGAAGTTATAGGCTTCTTCGATGTTCTGCCAGAACTTAATCAGCTGGGGTTTGTGGCTGTAATTTAATTTTAAATAATTCCAGTTCTTTTTGTTAAAATGGCAGGGAAATATATCAATAGGAATTTTCGAGTTTTTCCCCTGATAGCTCTGTGCCATTACCGTTACCCAATAAATTTCATCAATGGTGCTGTCTGTCATGGGAAGACAACCAATACTGGCGCATCCGCCATGCATGTAAATTTCATTCCCCGGATTTTCTTTATCGCCCAAAACCATATCGCTCTCGTTGGGATACGCTATTTTCATACTTAAATGATACGTCGAATTTGGGTTGTACTTTTCTATGTAATACAAACCTTCAGGTACTTGCATGTCGCCAAATTTTCTTTTGGGTCCCAAGTCTCCACTGCCTTTGCAAATGCTGTATCGCTTTACCAATTTGTATTTCCCGTTTGCACTATCTGCACCCCAAAGTTCCAGTTCATCCTCCAGTTTAAACGATCTCCAATAAATAAATTTCGGCTCGGAAAGTCCACTGTCTTTAAACATTTTCCGGATGTCTTTTTCGCTTTTGGCCTTAGCCTGCTTTACCCGGTCAAAGTTCAGTTGCTGCTCGGCAAAAGTCTGTGCGGTAGCTCCTGCAGTAAGTGATAACAGGATGAAGAATAAAATTTGCTTCATATAACAGCCCACAAAATTAATGCTTACGTGGCGATTTCCATGCCGGATAAATAGCACCTGAAACTCCAAGTGTAAAACACAGGGTGAGGACAAGCAGAACATCACTCATTCTCAACTGCACGGGATAAGCTGATGCGAACGTGGACTGGGTTTTTACGAAACCATAAGTTTGTTGTAAAAAAACAGCGAGGATGCCAAGCGCCAAACCCACGGCTGCCCCACTAAATGCCACCAAAACTCCTTCACTAAAAAATATCTTTCGTACTTCCTGAAACGGCATACCCATGGTTTGTAAAATTCGTATGTCCTTCTTTTTTTCCAGAATCAGCATACTTAAAGATCCCACCAGATTAAATGAAATAATGATCAATACCAGAGCCATGATGCTGAAAGCAGACCATTTTTCTGTATTAAACATTTTATAAATGGCCTGATTCTGTTCCTTGCGATTGCGTATGATAAATTTATCTCCGGAGATTTTTATAATTTGCTTTTTTATTTCATTTTCATTTGCATAGGTTTCCATTTTAAATTCAATAGCCGATGCTTCATTTTCTCTTTCAAACAATTCCTGAACTCCGGCTAAACCTGCAACAACCAATTTTGGATCCAGTTCCTCTCCCGGCCTGATGATTCCGGAAATTGTTAAATCGGATTCCATCAACTCCAATTGGCTCACACCTGCAGATTCACGCCTCGGAGCCATCACATGCAAATTGCGGTTTTCTGACCCCAGATTTAACTTATAAAATAAACCTTCAGATACCCAGGCATGGGAATTTTGTTCCGTTTTAAAAATCTTGCCTTGCAATAAAAAGCTGTCGGTTTTCACCACTTTAAAATAATTTCTATCTACGCCTTTAACAATTCCCACTACCTGATTTTCACCATTTTGTATGACTGCACTTTCATCCAGGGTATAGGATATGGTTAAAATTCCGGGAATAGATTGCATGCGTTTTTTTTGCACGCTGTCTATTTTAAAAACTTTACCGGATAAGGGTGTTAATTTTAAATCCGGATAAAAATTCTCATATTCCTTGAATATAATTTTTTCAAATCCGTTTAATGCAGAAAGCAAAACAACCAACGCAAAGGAACCCACTGCGTAGCCTGCAATACCAATAAAGGTGATGATATTAATCGCAGATGGATTTTTTCGGGAAAAAAAATATTTTCTCGCTATAAAAACCGGAAGTCTCACTCTTCTTTTGGATCCTGTTTTTTATTCAATTCCTCAAAAATTTTATCCATTTTGCTCACATAATCCAAAGAATCATCTTCATAAAACGCGAGTTCGGGAACTTTTCTTACCTCGTGCCTGAGTTTTTTGGCAAGTTCCATTCGTATCTCCTTACCAAACAACTCTAAATTTTCCATTACGGTTTTTCTCCCGGTTACATTGATAACGCTAATGTATATTTTTGCCAGCCCCAAATCAGGAGTGGCTTTTACTCCTGAAATCGTTACAAATTCTCCTCCCAGCCATTTTTGGCGGTTTTGCTGAAATAGATCGCCCAAATCCCTTTGTATCTGTTTGGCAAATTTTTCCTGTCTAATGCCCATACTTCTGCAAATTAAGCATAGCTTAAGTATGCTGAAACGGAAACCTCCGATTATTTTTGGGAATTTTAACAACTGCATAAAGTATATTCGGGTCATTGCTTTTAATTCGCAACCACCTTGCCAGTCAAAGTACTCATACCATCAGGCGCAGGAAGTCCGGGATTCGGCGGCATTTTGGAATGCCTTAAAGAATTGGACGGGATACAGGTTTTTGCAGGAGACATGAATCCGAATTCGTATGGGAAATTTTTGGCAGACGGCTTTTTTGAAGTCCCTCCACCTGAAGATCCTCATTATCTGGAATCCGTCATACAAAATGCAGTTAAGTTTGGTTGTAATGTAATATTGCCAATTACCACCCGTGAATTGCCAATCCTGAGTGCTGCGGATAAGGTTTTGGCAGAAAAGGGAATTGCCATTGTTATTAGCCCTCCGGGTGCCATGGATAAAGCAAATAACAAAGGTCGTATGTATTGCTTTTTACACCAATGCAGGTTGCCTTGTGTAAACTTTGATATCGTGAATTCCAAAGTTGCATTTTTTGAAGCAGTGAAAAGACTGCAGAAAAATGGGAAAAAGATTGTAATGAAACCTGCCGTTGGCAATGGAAGTCGCGGATTCAGAATAATTGTTCCGGAGGAAGAAATTCGCAGCATTTATTTCCAAAACAAGGCAGGAGCTGTTGAAACTACCATGTCCGCTCTGCACGCCGAATTGCCGGATCAATTTCCCGGCGAAATTGTTGTTTCTGATTATTTGCCTGGAATTGAATATTCTGTGGATTTGCTTGCAGACAGGGGAAAAGTACTGGTTTCTACCATCAGGGTTCGCGAAAAAACAGTTTCTGGTATAAGCGTTAAAGGCACTTTTGTAGAAGATGCTGAAATTGAAAAACAATGTCGCATTTTGACAGACAATCTCGACTTGCACGGTCCATTGGGTATGCAATTCAAACGCGATGAAGATGGCGTTGCAAAACTTTTGGAAATAAATCCAAGATTGCAGGGCGCTGTGAGTACATGCAGGTTTGCAGGCGTGAATTATCCGGTTCTTGCAGTAAAACTTGCAAT
The DNA here is from genome assembly GCA_018333525.1 of Bacteroidota bacterium. Taxonomy (GTDB): domain Bacteria; phylum Bacteroidota; class Bacteroidia; order NS11-12g; family UBA955; genus JAGXTF01. The sequence goes on from JAGXTF010000003.1 coordinate 65,817, forward strand.
TGGTGACGAATTAAATATTCCGGAATCAAGGCCCCGGGGTGCTTTTCATCGATATTGGAAAGATATTCAGGCATAAATTCCTCCTTTTTTTAGGGGATTCTGGCCTCTCCATTTCATGACAAACATCTTTCTTTTTTAATTTTACCAATGTTTCAATTGAATACCTTTGCATTATGGGTAAGTATTTTAGTTTCAGGCGTATACTAATATACCTGATGCTGATTATTGGAATTATGCAATTTTTTCGGATCGATAAAAGTCATGAAAAAGTACAAACGGATCTGGATTTTTTGTTGAGCACTGATGCACCTGAAAATGTTTCAAAAATAATGCACGAAGCCTGTTATGATTGTCATTCCAATGAAACCAAATATCCATGGTACAGTGATGTGGCTCCTATTAGCTGGTGGTTAAATAACCATATTCACGAAGGTAGAGAAGAATTAAATTTCAATTACTGGCAAAGTTTTACCCCAAAACGCAAACAGCGCAAACTCAATGAATGTCTCGAAATGATTCAGGAAAGAGAAATGCCTTTGCCATCGTATACCTGGATACATAAGGAAGCAAGATTAAATACAGATCAGCGCCAAATTTTAATCAACTGGTTCAAAAGCATGGGTGCAAGGGAAGAAAAAGATGGGGACTAACGCTGATTTAAAAAATATTCTACCGCCAGACGATACCCGCTTAATCCAAGTCCTGAAATAGCGCCTTTTGCGGCAGCAGCTGCTAGATCTAAATTTCTTATTGCTTCACGCGCATGTGTATTTGAAATGTGCACGCATACCACCTTTACCGGTATTGCCCGAATTGCATCTGCGATTGCCACACTGGTGTGGCTGTATCCTCCGGCATTTAAAATGATGCCATCAGTTTTGCCATCGAGACCTTTTTCCTGCAGGTAATTAATTATCTCTCCCTCCATATTGCTTTGAAAAAGCGCAAATTCATGATTCGGATATTCCTTTTTCAGGGATTCAAAAAATGCCTCGAAATTCTCTGAACCATAAATTTCAGGTTCTCTTATACCGAGTAAATTCAAATTTGGACCTTGGATAATTGCCAGTTGCACGAGGCAAACTTATGAATTTTTTGAGGTTTTACTAAGTCTAACAGGCCTTCTGTTAAATTAGATGCAAAAACTTGGTGGATTTTACTAGGTTTGTAATATATCTATCTATTACCCCTCCAAATGAAATTCTCTATTCGCACATATAAGTGGATACTGGCTTGTGTTGCATTTACATGGACTCAGATTTTGCCTGCGCAAAACGGAGGTGCATTTTTTGCAGACTTCCACCTTACCGGAAAAGCCCGCCAAATCAAAGCTTATGGTATGGTTCAAGACTTTGAAGGCAACATGCACATGGCCACTATTGGCGGTGTGGTTGTATTCGATGGTACCACTACCACCTTGGTTGGTACAGGTGTTGGAACCAATGTGCTGGAACATGTCGCAGACAATCTAAAAACTTACGCTGGTTGCGATGGAAGAATTGGTTATATCAAGCGCAATAATTTTGGGAAATTTGTGTTTACGCGCATCCCGCTTGATGGCGTTGATGATCAAAGCTTCACCAATATTTTTGCTGTTGGCAAAGATGTTTATTTTCAAAGCACTGACTGGGTAATTCGGGTTACCGATGACAAGGTGACTTCCAAATGGAAACGCCCTGCCGAAGGTGACTTTAGTGGAATATTTGCAATTAAAAATGTACTTTTTGTAAATGTTAGCGGAAGTGGTTTATATACCCTTGAAGCCGGTGGCAAATTCAAAAAACACCCGGTAAATGACTCCAGAATAGCGGAACAATTGCTGGTATTTTGTACCCCCAGGGCTGATAATGAAATGGTTCTGGGTACGGATAACAATGAGCTCTTTGTATTCAACGGAGCCCAACTAACCCAAATCAATATTGACAAATCCGCATACCTCCAAAGCAAATTGCTGGTTGCCGGAAAAAAGCTCGATAACACCTATATGGTTGTTTCCACCTTTACAGGTGGTCTGATGGTAATTAACATGTACAATGGTATTGTGGCAGAAATGTATAATACCAGCACCGGCTTCCCGGTAGACGAGGTCAACTGCATTACCATTGATAAAAACCAGGGAATCTGGGCTAGTCATGAAATGGGAATTACCAGAATTGACCGGAATATTCCCGTCCGATTTTTCTCCGCCTATCCGGGTTTAACAGCCAGAGTATACTCGCTCGCCGAAACCAACGGGAATTTATTTGTCGGTTGTGCAGATGGATTATACCAATTGTCTGCCGTAGAAAATTTGGCCGAATATGAAAGATTGCTTCAGCAACAAAGCCGCATCAACCAGGAACATCATAACGATGCAAAAGGAAGTGGGAAGCCGGGAAGTTCCAAAACGGATGATCCGGATGACCCTGAAAATACCAATCCTGAGCCGGCAAATTCCAATACGCCGGACAAAGCGGAATCTTCCCCCGATCCCGGATCCACAACAAATCCATCATCAACGGATGAAACTGCCATTGACCGCGCAGGTAAAAGAATAAAAGACATTCGCAATCGAATAAAAGACAGGGTTCGGGGTGGTACAGGAACCGGCGGAACAGATAAAGGAACAGACAACCCTAAAGGTGAATCAGCTCAAAAAGGAGGAGGATATAGTTATTATATACCAACCGAGCACAAAACTATTTACAAATTTGCAGCAGTAGGACAAAACACAAACTCCCAGTTTGTATATAAAAAAGTACCTGGCATTTCCAGCAAAGTCCGGAAAATACTCATTACCCCAAACAGGCTGATTTGTGTTACCAATACAGGATTATACGAATATTCCGGAGGTGTTATCAAACGCTTGTGTGAAGGGGATATAAAGGATGCGGTTGTTTCAGGAAGTCGGCTCGTTTTTATCTCTACCCGAGGGCCACAAATTCTGGAGGCCAATGGAGTTATTCATGATATCACCATAAATCCAAAATACAGAAACCTGGCAACAACTTATTTGGATAACCAAAATACCTTATGGCTTGGTGGAATTAATCAGGTATTAAAAGTTACCCTGGGCCCGTATGGCACTGTGGTAAAGGAAAAGCTAATTGAAGTGCCATCAGAGTTTCCAGATAACATTCACATTTGTCGTACAGGTGATATTACCTATTTTGCCTCAGGGGGTGGAATATTTGAATATCAACAATCCAATGAAAGTGCTGTACAATCCAACATTCCGCTTCCTCAGGACAACGAATTATTTGAATATAGAATCAATGCAAACGGAAATACCCTGTTTGTAAAAACCATTGAGGGATGGAAAGAACTCAAAGGTCGCGAATCTATTCCTATGGGACTCATGGATGTTTTGGAAGGTGTATGGTATGTTTCAAAAGGCACAACTGGAAATGTATGGGCGGTAAACAATGCAGGCAATATTTATTATTTGAATCGCTCAGCTCCGTCTATTCCCGGATACAGCGGATTTAATGTATTCATTCGCGGTGTGTTGGGTTTTAATGGTACTGCATTTGACCTTTCCGATTTAAATATTTCTTATAAAGAGGGTACCGTTGAAATTCAATGGGGAAGCAATCTCTATTTGCAATCTGACGGAACCTGGTATCAGTTTAAAATACAGGGAACCGGTAACAATAACTGGTCTCAATGGACAAAAGCCACCTCCTACAAAGTTTCACTGAATCCCGGAAAATATACCTTTATCGTCAGGGCCAGAGACATATTGGGCAAGGTGTCTCCTGAAAGAAAGCTATCTTTTTATATTCAACCTCCTTTTTGGCAAACCTGGTGGTTTTACTCCATAATGGCGCTGGTGCTGGGTGGTGCAATTTATTTTGTATTCCGCTGGAGAAACCGGGCGCTTATAGAAAACCAAAAACGTCTGGAAAGTATGGTAAAGGAGCGAACCGTAGAGTTGGCGGAAGAAAAAGAAAAAACAGAAGAACTGTTATTGAACATTTTGCCAAAAGCAGTTGCACAGGAATTAAAAACTTTAGGTCAGAGCAGTGTGCGCAGGCATTCAGATAGTGCCGTAATGTTCACCGACTTCTGCAACTTTACCAAACTCTCCATGAATATGTCTGCTGAAGAGTTGGTAGAGAGATTGGACTCTTATTTCAGAAAATTTGATGAGATCATTGAGAAATATGCACTGGAAAAAATCAAAACCATTGGAGATGCATATATGTGTGCTGCTGGTGTTCCACAACCCAGAATCAATTGCTCTCTTGCCATTGTAATGGCGGCTTTGGAAATTCTGGAAGTAGTAGAAAAAGCCGAAAGTCGTTGGCAGATTCGCGTGGGCATTCACCACGGTGGCCTTGTTAGTGGTGTGGTGGGCAAAAAGAAATTTGCCTACGATATTTGGGGGGATACTGTGAATGTTGCCAGCCGTATGGAAAGTAGTTCCGAACCGATGAATATCAATGTAACCGAACAAGTGTACGAACAAATAAAAGATTATTTTGAGTGCGAAAAACGCGGTGAAATTGAGGCAAAAAGTCTTGGGAAAACCAATATGTACTTCGTAAAGGGCCTGAAAGTGAAATACCGGATGAATGGAAGTGCCATTGTACCGAACAAGGAATTTTTAGCTCTTTTAAACTGATTTTTTATAAATTGCCAACTTAAATGGCTGAATTCGAAAACGCCAAAAAGTATATCCTGGAGGAACTCGGCGGCAAATTGCCTGAAAATCTTACCTATCATGGGCTTTGGCATACCAAAAATGTATACAAGGCTGCATGTGACTTTTCCGTCTATTACAACCTAAATCCGGATGAACGCCTGATATTGGAAACTGCATCTCTGTACCATGATGCCGGATTCTTGAACGTATACCGAAACCATGAAGAAGCGGGTTGCATTATTGCCGCCGAAATTTTGCCGAAATTTGGTTATGAAATCCCGGTGATTGAACAAATACAAGAGTTAATCATGGCAACCAAAATTCCACAGAGCCCCAAACAGTTTCTATCAGAACTCATTTGTGACGCAGATCTGGACTACCTTGGAGGCAGTGACTACGACCGGATTGCGAGCTTGTTGTTCGATGAATTCAGGGAATACCATATCGTAACTACCGAATTGCAATGGTTTGAAATGCAGGCCGGATTTCTTGAATCTCATACTTTCTTTAGCGAATTCTCCAGAACCCATCGCGATCCAAAGAAAAAAGAAAACCTGGTGCGTGTGCAAATGCACCTGGAAAAATTGAGAAACAATGGAAAAGCATAGAAATATTCTGGTTCCGTATGACTTTACGCCCGAAGCAGAATGCGCACTAAAACATGCTGTATGCATTGCAGAAATGGGAAAGGGAACCGTGCACATGGTGCATATTCTCGACAAAAAGTCCCAATCTAAACTCAAGAGCAACCATAAATCGGAAGAAGATCTAAGAAAGGATTTGGCCAGGATTGCAGCAGAACACTGCACTGAAAATGCACAGGTTCTCGATCTGGTCAAAGAAGGCGATATTTTTCACGATATCTCCAATGCTGCATCCGAGTTGGGCGCAGATCTTATCATTTTCGGCACCCACGGCGTAAGGGGGATGCAGCATATTTTAGGTGCTTTTGCTTTAAAACTGGTCACTTCTGCCACCCTCCCTGTAATTATTGTTCAGCGCAGACCTATTAGGGCCAACGGATATAAGAAAATAGTTTATCCTGTGGATGAGAATCCTTACAGCAAGCAAAAAGCTTATGCAGTAGCGGATTTTGCAGCAGAACATAACGCGGAAATATTGCTGTTTCCCAAAAAGAACCACGACGAACATTTTCAGAACTATACCAACGGAAATCTTCGTTACTCGGAAAAGGTTTTCGAAGAAAACGGAATTCCATTCACCATCTCAGAAAATAACAAATCAGGAAGTTTTGACAGACAAGTTATTGAATTTGCCGCTGCACATGATGCCGATCTGATTAGTATTATCACTCAGGATAGCGATGATATGGATTTGGGCGATATTTTCGTTGGAAGTGAAGATGTGCATATCATCAATAACGATGCAGAAATCCCCACCCTTTGTATTAACGCAGTGGTTTCCATGAAAGTGGGCGGGTTGTCAGGTGTAACAGGGACCTGATTGAAAAAAGTAATTGTTACGGGGGCAACAGGGATGCTTGGTGCCCACATCGCCTGCCGCCTGCAAATGGAAGGGTACGAAGTAACCTGCATACATCATAAGTCTTCAAAGGCGCTGTTTGAGAATATTTCCAAATCCTATTCCATAAGTGCTTCCGCCTTTTCCTGGGTGCAGGCAGATATACTCGATATGGACACCCTTTTACCTGTATTTTCCGGAATGGACGTAGTTGTACATTGCGCTGCGCTGGTAAGCTACAGAAAACAGGATAGTGATTTGTTGTACGAAACCAATGTTTCAGGAACCCGGAATTGCTGTAATGCCGCTTGGAAAGTGCGGGTTTCACAATTCGTTTATATGAGCAGTATTGCAGCTTTGGGGAAAGATGTGCATTCCGATTTCATCACTGAAGAAACGCCATGGGTGGATTCCTCAAGATTAACGGAGTATTCCAAAACCAAATACTATGCAGAGTTGGAAGTCTGGCGCATTGCTGAAGAGGGGCTGCCTGTTTCTATTTTAAATCCCGGTGTAGTTATTGGCGCCGGCGATGGTAAATCGGGGAGCAATGCCATATTTGGACAGGTTGCAAAAGGACTTCGGTTTTATCCTATAGGCACAACAGGCTTTGTTGGTATTGAAGATGTAGCTATGGCGGCATTAAGTGTAATTAAAAATTCCATTACAGGTAACCGATATCTGCTGGTAAGTGAAAATTTGACATATAAGGAATTGCTCATGGAGGTTGCAAAATGCATGGGAAAACCAGCGCCTAAAATCAGACTGGGTGGTGTTTTGCTGTTTGTGTCAACCCTTATAGCCAAAGCCTGTGAGATGTTGTCAATTCCATTTCCATTTCCATCCCAGGGGCTTGTATCTACGTCTGCATCCTTCAAATACAAAAATTCGAACCCGTTGCTGTTACCAGATTTTCAATATACACCTGTTCAAAAGTCTGTGCAAACAGCGGTGTCCGGCTTGAAAGGCCTTGCTTAATTTTACTACCTTTGCACCATGAAATTTGGGGTTGTCATTTTTCCAGGATCCAATTGTGATCAGGATTTAATCGATGTAATACATGCACTTAGTGGCCAGGAAGTGGAACGCCTTTGGCACCGCGATACCGACCTCAAAGCTTGTACCCATATTTTTTTACCG
>JAGXTF010000004.1 GCA_018333525.1 Bacteroidota bacterium
ACTTCTCTCAGCTCTCAGATTTCAACGAGCAATTGATGGTGAATTTAGAATTGCTTATAGAGCAAACCGGCGCCAGAATAGTTATCATAGATAATTTGACGTTTCTGCGCACGCAGTCAATGGACACTGCTAAGGAGGCTCTGCCACTGATGCAGAGGCTTAAGGCACTGAAAACAAAGCACGGATTGTCTATGCTGGTGCTTGCTCATACACCGAAAAGATCCTTGTACAATCCGTTGACAAGAAACGATATCGCCGGTAGCAAACACCTGGCAAACTTCGCGGATAGCATTTTCGCCATCGGTGAAAGTGCCATTGACAAATCTTGTCGCTATATAAAGCAGCTAAAGGCACGGGCAACGGAGATCGTGTTTGATGCTGAGAATGTCTTGGAATGCAGGATTGTCAAGGATTTCAACTTTCTAAAATTTGAATTTACCGGAACGGGTTATGAAAAAGATCACCTCCAATCCGAACCTGAAAAGGAGGAGCTTGAGCAGCGAGTTTTGGAAATTCAGCAGGAAAAACCACACGCATCATTGAGGGAGATCGCCGCTGAATTAGGCACCAATCAGGTTAGGGTTATGCGGATTTTGAAACGGAACAACATAAAATCAGAATAATAAAATGAACCGTTACACCCTGTTACAGGTGTTACACCCGTAACAGATGTAACACTTGTAACACCAACAACAAAACATGAAAAAGCAAGTATATGAATTGAGAATGCAAGGCCTGAGCTTCGGGCAAATTGCCAGGCAACTTGGTATCAGTAAGTCAACGGCTTTTGGGTACTTCAAGGAGTACTGCCTTACAGTGAAAAGTCAAGAGTCGAAACCCGTTCAGAACAGTTCTGGACTGGATTTGAACGTTCGTGCAGAACGTACAGAACATCCCCCGATAGTAAAAAAGCTTATCGAAATCAAAGGGCCAACGTTGAAGGAAATACTCGCCGACGATTTGGTTAAGGTGGAGTTCGACAGCCTGGATTTTTCCGGCAAGTTTTTAGAGTTGATCGGCAAACCATCTCGAATTTTCTCCGGGATTATTTGGGGGCTGCCTAAAGGTGGCAAGAGCAACCTGTCAATTCGCTTCGCCGACTATTTACAAGAGTATTTCGGTGATGTGGTTTACATCGCAGCGGAAGAGGGTGTCAGTGCTTCTCTAAAAGAAAAGTTCATCCAGATCAAAGGCGGCGGTGTAACGGTGGTTGAATGCCGTAACAGGGAGGAAATCAGGGAATATCTCAAGAGCAAATCGTTCCAGTTCGTTTTTATCGACAGCATAAATGTTGCAGGGATTGACAATGAATATCTGGAACTGATCAAGGCTGAGAACACAAAGAAATCCTTTATCTCTATTGTGCAAGCCACCAAATCAGGCAACTTTAAGGGGGATCAGGGGTTGACCCACAACTGTGACTTTGTGATAAAGGTCGTTGGCGGTATAGCCCATCACCACGGCAGATTTGGGCCAAGCTCCGAGATCAATATCTTCGAAGGGGAGCTTTACACAAAAAACGAAGCCAAGCGCACAACAATAGCGAAGAAGTTAACATCCAAAGGCTCCAAAGAAACTGAACCAGAAAAACCGTCAATTATACCCGTCCTCCCAGCGGAAAAGAAGCCGGTGGTTCCTGAAATCAACTTCAACATTCCATTGTTTATTGAAACGCCGGAGGAGAGGGCAAGAAGGATTGAAAATACCAGGCTTAGGCTGCTGAAAGAAGAAGCTGAACGCAAGCGTCGTGAAGAGGAACAAAGGATGGCCAATCAAGAAGCGCTAAAGGTTGGATTAAAGGTAGTAGCAGGGATTGCCATCTTCAGCGGTTTGGTCTCGCTATTTGAAAAAAAGCCGCCTAAGAAATAAAGCGGCATTAGCTACTACAGGTTTCGCGCTTATACTCATCCATATCTAGATAACACAAAGCTGGAGCGGCAATATACGTCCGAGATTTTGTTCGAGGAGATGAGTAACAAAGTTGCTCGAAAACGTGATAATCAGAGCCTGTGGAAGTAAGTATTTCACACCTTGTAATGAATACTCCTGAATACAAGGATGTTTTCATTGGATACTTGGCTGGTCTGCCAAACTGCGAGATTTTCGAGCCCCGTTGAGAAGATAGGGTAGGCATCTTCGCGTATTCGGATAATTTTTATGTACAAGAACGACAACCTGATAATCCGTTTTCACTTTTTGGCACTGAAATCTGAGAAATTCTTCAGGGTTGGTCAAGTCAATAATCCGAGTATCAGATTTATATGTATCACTTTAATATAATGTTTATATCAACCGCGTTGTACGGCTTGAGTTTCTCCAATTGATATACTTACAAAGGCCGAGAGCCTCATATCTGCAATATTTTGAATTATAGTCATTTACAGTGAATAGAGGTAGCTCGATCCTGATTTGCGGAAATATCAAGTGTAAGGAAGCAAGGTATTCTGCGACTTTATGGCTATAAACCGTATGAAATGGTCGAAATTGAGTAATGCAAGGAAATTCGCTATCACACTTATAACAATGGTTATAACAGGCGCTGCTGTAGGACTATATTTATACAATATGCCAGCACGGGATGTCGTAAATACAAGTGCTGATTTATCAATCAAGGCTGGAGACCTTGTAAGTGAATTCTTGAAGGACGCAACAGCGTCCAACGAAAAGTACTTGGCGGAAGATGGTGATAGCAAAATAGTCCAGATTTCGGGAAGCGTTTATGAGATTTCGGAGGATATGGAAGGCATGAAGGTAGTTGTACTCAAAGAGAAAAACGACAAAGCCGGTGTGTCCTGTACTTTTACAAAAGCCACAAATTCAGAAATAGTCGGATTGCATATTGGCCAGATCGTAACAATCAAAGGCGTAATCCGTGCCGGTGCCAATTTCGACGCCGATCTTGAAATGTATGAGAATGTGATCCTTGAAAAGTGTAACATAATTAAAATCAATAAATGAAAAATGGTATTCTTAGCCTCTCACTACTGCTCCTTTCTGGGGTATTTGTTTCCTTCACCTCGGTTCAGGACAAACGAACAAGCACAAAAAATCACGTTTACTTTTTTTCGCACACGGATCTTGAAGATATAACAGCAAACAACTATAAAGCGGTAAGCACTCTGGATACTAAAACCGGGGAAATGGTTTATTCAATTCCAATGCAAAGTTTTGAATTTAAGAAAGCTTTGATGCAGAAGCACTTCAATTCCAAAGGATTTCTGGACACCAAAACATATCCCAAGGCCAAGTTTGTAGGTAAGATCAATAACCTTGGTAGTGTAGACTTTACAAAGGATGGCATATATCAGGGTTCCGTCACTGGCATAATGACAATTAAGGGAATTAGTAAGAGCGTGACAGAATCTGGCAGCATCGAAGTAAAAGGAAATTCAATTAACGTAAAAAGCAAATTCAAACTCATACTCGCCGACTACGGAATTACTTTCAGCAAAGGAAAACCTTCTACAAATGTTGCGAAAACTGTCGATGTGAGCGTTATTTCTGAATACTGATCATGATGAACACCGCGAATCCGGTAAAAATTAATGGGCCCATTTTTGACTATATGTCATTTCTGGCTTATATGAACGAATTAGCTGAACAACGGCAAACATCGGGCAAGGTGAAAAGTGCCTCGCGTGTCGAATTCACAATACTGAATAATTCGAGATTAAGGAGAATTGATCAACACATACATATATCTGATGAGCTTATGAATGAAGTTATTGCAATTGATCGCCCTCAGAAATGGTATGTGATCACAGAATCCTGGTGCGGGGATAGTGCGCAGGTTATGCCCGTGATTGGAAAGCTATCGTTGTACAATTTTGCCATGATTGAACTCCGTATAATATTACGGGACGAAAATCCGGAATGGATGAATTTCTACCATACCAAAGGAGCCCTTTCCATACCAAAGTTGGTCATAAGAGATTCTGATGAAAACGATATCGCTTCCTGGGGCCCGAGGCCAATACCGGCACAAAATATCATGGAGGATTGGAAAGCTCAAGCAGGTAAAAGGAGTCATGATGAATTTGAAATTGAGCTGCACACATGGTATGCTCACGATAAAACAATAACGGTCCAAATGGAGCTCTTAAAAACCATAACATCCCTCTCGCTGCCAAGGGAAAAAGGGCAAAATGGAATGTTAACCAACAGCGCAAGAACCTTCCGCGCTTAAGCTAAATCAGAGATCAATGAAAGCATTTACAACAACCTTCCTCGCTTTGTTTCTATCCTCCTATTCGCATCCAAAAAAAATCGACAATAGTCCTGTGCTTTTCAAAGTCACTCGAAGTAAGGACAAGAACCAGATCACGTATTCGGTTAACCAAGACGTAGCAGGAAACTTACAAATAGCAAATCCAATTGACATTTACTGGATAAAATATGAAAATGGCCCGAAACGGGAACCATTAACTTGGATACAGGAAAAATACGCATATGGATTAACCTTTTCAAAAAAAGAAAAAGACATTGCAAAATTTAAATTTGTGTCCTATTCAAAGCGTGAACTCACATTAAAAAAAATCAATACATCGGAATTCAAAATATTATGTCAAATTAATGGTACGATCGCTGAATTGAATAAAGTTTATGTTAAAATAAACGGAGGCACATTTTGGGTGCCGAAAGTCGAATATGTGGAGCTTAATGGATTAAGATTTTCGGACAAGGCGCCTGTTTCTGAAAAAATAATACCAGATTAAAATGGAAGCATGGCATTTAAATCTTTCCATGATTCCAGGCATTGCGGTAATTCTGTCAAGCACTAACCGCATGGTTCTGGGCTTAACAGACGAGATTAACAATCGGCTATTGTCAAGACCAGATGCGTACTATTTGGTGCTCCCAAAAAAGATACAACAATTAAAAAGGCTAAGCATCTCTATTGCTCTAATGTACATATCTATTGTTCTAATACTAACCCATACTCTTTTATTGGGAATGGATATTATTGCAATTGAGCATACCGACTTGTTAATCTATTGTGCCATTTCGATCTTCTTCCTTGGAGTATATTATCAATTGGTGTTTGCTATCAAGGCATATTCAATTCGACAAGAACAATTTCGCGAATTTATTAAACCAAATGAGAGGATATAATTCAGACTCAAAATCAATTGGTATAGCAATAGCATGGCCGGAAACTCTTTGCAAACAGGCAGGATCATGGTATGATTCTGCCCTAAAAACATTGGGAATTAATAAAAATAATTATTATAGAGTTGGTCATGCGGCAGTGATACTCGTTGATCCTGTGAACGGAGAGTGCCGGTATTTTGATTTTGGAAGATACCATGCACCTGCCGGGTTTGGTAGGGTCAGAAGTGCGGATACGGATACAGACCTTAGAATCAGAACCAAGGCAGAAATTGATGAAAAAATGGGGTACGTACTAAATTTACAGGCCATACTCAAGGAACTTGAAGGGAATCTATCATGTCATGGAAATGGCACTCCTATTGGGGCACAAACGACCATTCGGTTTCAAGCGGCCATGAGGAGAGCACTGAAAATGCAAGCGCATGGTTTTATCAAATATGGCCCATTTACAATCAGGGGTACCAATTGTTCCCGATTTGTTCGATCTGTCCTGGTAGCAGGGATGTTCTCCGGTTTGACAAAATTGAAGCTCAGATTTCCCTGGACACTTAGTCCCTTGCCAATTTACAACGTTAAATGCCTTAGAAAGTAAAAAAATACAGTAAAATGAACCGAACATTACCTGCTCCAGATTACCCGGATAGTATTCCCTCAAATTCCCAATGGCTTTCTGGCGAGGGTGCGGGTTCCTGGTTTCACATTGAAAAATCGAATGAACTGTTCAGAATTGCAAGGTACGGACCAGCGGGTAACCTTGAGTGTTCCGGGCTTTTTTATCATCAATCAGAATATAATTTCAATACATCCGAAACCTATAGGTTAATTTACCCATGTCATTGTAAATTTGTCAATGTCATTCAGTCGGACACAATCTTTACATTTTACCAGGTCTCAATGTTGTAAACGAGTATGAAATTCAAAAAAAACGCAGCAAACCTGATCGCAATTATCTTCATGCAAATGACGACCCAAAGCTTGTTCGGCCAATATGTTGAAAACTACAAGCTTTCGCAACATCGCGGTACTGTTGTTCTTAATTGGACGATTACTACGGGTAATGTTTGCGACGGTGTTGATATAGAGAGGTCTTCCGATTCCATTCATTTTCAGGTAATTGGTTCAATACCTGGAGTTTGTGGCAGCGCTTCTGAACCGCGTAATTATACCTTTGTGGATACAGCGAAGAACCTTGTTAGGAAATACTACTACAGGTTAAATCTTCGCTCTCTAGGCTTGACGGAGATCATTTCAATCTACATTCCTGCACCTTCAGATGGTTGGGTCACCGTATTCCCCAATCCTGCGCAAGGCCTTGTCTGGTTACGTCTGAATGATAGAAGTTACCGGGATAGCATAACCCTGGTTTTGTATTCTGTACATTCCGGAATGAGCCATCAAATGCGATTATTTCTTTCTGAAGAAATCCGGATTCCATTATTGCTGGAACCCGGAATCTACTTTTACACCATCAGGTTAGACCTGGGGATTTCGAAATCCGGACTTCTTGCGATCTACTGAATTTTGGAATTCGGCTGGTTTTGTAAGTTTTCGCTGTATCCGGCGACATCATTGGAGATACAGCATCAAATTAAACATTGTTCAGTCATGAGTAAAACACACTTAAAGGTATTTATCAATCCCCGAAGTGGTACGCAACCACAAAACTCCGGCATTAGGGTGAAATTCACAATAGGTGCCATTCTTCTAATCCTTGGAGTTATGTTTCTCTCACTGAATGCTTTCAACAGCCAAAGCGAATCCGATGTTAACCCCGCCCAGGGCATCCAATTCAGGCATATTGGCATAGAAGAAGCCCTCAAATTGGCAAAATACGAGAAGAAGATCATTTTTGTGGATGCCTATGCAGACTGGTGCGGACCATGTAAGCGTCTTGCCAGGACAACATTCATGGATACAGGTGTGGCCTCACTTTTTAACAACACGTTCGTAAATGTAAAAATGAACGTTGACCAGTCTTGGGGCAAGTCATTTTCACATTCGTATGGCATTCAGTCTCTACCAACGCTGCTCTTCATTGATACCTCTGGGAATGTATTGCAAAGGACAGTGGGGACGATAGATGCGGAAAGGCTGGTATCTTTGGCAATGTCCTTAAAAAAGTGACAAGGAATGGTAAAAGCAGAAAACACGGCTCAAAACATTGAGAATATACAGATTACGGATTGGGTCAAAACCTATACAAAGCCTCTTTTGGCATATACAATGACAAAAATATCCCACAGGGAAACAGCTGAAGACATTGTTCAACTTGTTTTTGAAAATGCCCTTGTGGCATCTCGAAAACAAAAGGAAATTAGTTCGGTCAAGGGATGGTTGTTCTCCATATTGAAAAACAAGATCGCAGATCATTTTCGCGACCAATACCGACATCCGAGTCACCAAAGCCTGGAGGAATTGAATGAGACTGGCGATTTTTTTGATGGAAATGGGAACTGGAAACCAGAGAGCCGACCCGGGCAAACAGATACAGGGCATTTACTTGATGACCCTGAATTTACCAATATCTTGCAAAGATGTATCAATGCGTTGCCACCTCGAATGAATGCAGTAGTCCAGTTAAAGTATATTGACGATAGGGAAAGTACACTGATTATAGATGAGTTGGGTTTATCGGCCAATAATTTCTGGCAGCTTATGCATCGCGCAAAATTGCAATTAAGGCAATGTATTGAAAAACATTGGTTTAAATAATAATTATATGAGGAAAATCAAGAACAAACTCATGTTGTCCTGTAAGGAAGCAGCAGCGTTAATCGAAAAAAAGCAACATTTCGGATTAACCCTCAGGGAAAAGGTTGATCTTACACTACATAAGATGGCATGTAGCGCGTGTCGCATGTACGAAAAGCAGAATAATGCGCTGGACAAGAAATTGAAAGAAGCCAATGATATTGACTTTGCTCATTCCAACCTCATCGATACACAGGATTTTGAACAACGGATTTTGACAGAACTTTATACCAAAACGGACAAGAATCTGTAAGGAACCACCACAAAATGCGACTTCACTGTAAAATCAAACAATGAAGACTAATCCAGTAAACTCAGTAATTGTAGGGGTGGCATCTACGATAGGAATGTCAATTCTTATGTTCATTTTATCGAATGTCGGATTTCCTGAGATGAATCCTCCCAAAATGATGGCTGGAATCATGCATCAAAGTCTATTCGTTGGCTGGATCATTCATCTAATGATAGGGATCGTATTCACCATTACGTTTCGTTTAATATATAACTGGAAGCTGCAATCAAAGTCATGGTATATGAACGGCTTATTATTTGGTATACTGGCTTGGGTTCTAGGGCAAATTGGCTTTGGTGTGATTGGTGCGGTCGTAGGAATGCCCGCACCCAGAGATGGTTCCATGGGATTGATGATGGCTGGTAGTGTAATAACGCATTTATTCTTTGGATTTTGTGTGGCCTTAGGATTTAACCTTTCAGTTCGTAGGAACTAACCATTGCCGAATGACAACAAATTGCGAGAAAGAATGCAGTTGAAAACGAATAACCCGCTTTATGCCCGAATAGAAAGTTTGCTTGGTCAGCTCAAAAACCTGCTCCGAAATTTAGGGGATAACGAGTACGTGCAACCTGTAGCAATAATGGATGATGCAACCATAGGTCAACATACTAGGCATATCCTGGAAATATTTAATGTTCTGATAGATGGCCATGATAGGGGTGCTGTAAATTACGACGAGCGCCCAAGAAATATTGAGCTAGAGGCAAATCCACATTTTGCATTAACCCTGATAGATAAAATACTGGAGTCTATTACTCAAAGGGACAAAACCGTGATAATGATTCATACGGTACTCCTTGCTGGGGTAACCACTTCCTTTGATACACTTTCCAGTTACCGCAGGGAACTGGTATATAATATAGAGCACACCGTGCACCATCTGGCTTTGATAAAAGTTGCCGTAAGAACAATTCGTCCTGAATACGAATTTGATCAGGATTTTGGATATGCTGATTCAACCCTTATTAACAAAAATGGAATTTATAGAACTTCCGCGATCTCATAATTTAGTTGGCTTTTACATGTAAACTATCCTGTAATTTGGTTTCCGACAGCTTGTAGGTCTCAATGATCTTCCAAGCCATAATGCAAACATTCACAATATATTCCATGTGTAAGACAAAGAAGAATTGTCATATTTCATATTTTTTGTAAGGATTAGTAATACCAGGCGACTTCGAGTATAGGCTAACCTAAAAAATCAAATGAAAAAGACTCAATTACTTGCGATTGTCATTACCTCGGCTATGGCTGTTGTTGCCTTTGAATCGTGCAAAAAAACAGACTCCAAGACGACACCCGCGGAAGAATTCGTTGCCAATGACAGTACTTTCAAGGACTTTATGACCTGGACCCTTGTAAAAACGAATCAAGGGCCCGATCCGGCTTTAGGCGGAGTTGCGCACAGTGGAAATGACAGTACTGTAAAAAGGGATGTTTACGTTAAAAACAACCAAAAGGCCATTAACGGAGTTTATCCTGTTGGGACTTTGGTCGTAAAACACTCTTACAACCCCGGCGCAACAGTCAACGAGTACACTGCCATGGTAAAACGCGGAAATGGGTTCAATCCGTCCGGCGGCGATTGGGAATATTTCGTAATCATGATGGATGGAAAGATTGCCACAGATAATGGAATGAAATTGCGTGGTGCTGATCTGATGTCAGGAATGTGCAAAGGTTGCCATGCAGGTGCAACAACGGATCATTTGTACTCACAGAAATAGCAATTGAACGCATGCCATTACAGTTTCCCTCAGTTAAGCAAAGCGCTTTGTTGCTTTGCTTAACTTGCTCAATATTCTTTTGTTCCTGCGGGAAGGAAAGGAAAAATAATTCCGCGGAAAATACCGAGATTATACCTGAATTCTACAGTAACCTGACAAAAAACCCACCAGTTTTTGTTGAGATTGGGAATGCGTCTTCGAAAATCAGTAATCCACAAGACTTGGACTTTAATCCAACACGGGAAAACGAATTGTGGGTTATTAACAAGGGGACTGAAAATTCTGGAGGTTCCACGGTTATGTTTACAAAAACGGGAACCACATCTCAAAAATATGACTACAGACAAGATCTAAATGCCTGGCATTTTATGTCATTACCTTCAGCTATTTCTTTTAGTTCAACAGGAAATTGGGCTACCACCGCAAACGTATTGGATGCCAATCATTCAGGGGGAACATATACAGGGCCAACATTATGGTCGGGAGATTTGAATATATATGCTAAATATGCTGGCCCTGGTACAAATGGAAGTCATTTAGATATGTTACATGGTAGCCCTTATTCCATGGGTATCGAAAGTGAATTTAGCAATGTTTATTGGTTATTAGATGGATATAATGAAGAAATCGTGAGATACGACTTTGTTGGGGATCATGGGCCTGGCAATCATAACCATGATGATGGAAAAATACACAGATATTCATCCTTAAAGGTAAAACGAGACCCAAGTGTACCATCGCATCTGGTTTTTGATAGTAATAAGGAGTGGCTATACATAGTTGATGGAGGAAATAAAAGAATTCTTAGGTTGAACGTATTAACAGGAGAGAAAATAAGGGAATTGTCACAGATAAATGAAGTTTTATCTGAACATTGGGAAATAGGCAAATTTTCATGGGACGTTGTAGTCCCCTCAGAAGTGGGTCTCAAGCAGCCATGCGGGATAGAAATTAAAGACAATCGATTATTCGTCTCGGACTATGAAACCGGTGAAATAATATGCTTTAATATTGATACCAAGAAAGAGATTGGGCGTATTAAAACACCCGCAGCCGGAATTATGGGAATAAAAATAGGTGCTGACGGAAAACTATGGTATGTTAATGCTGCAAATAGCCAGGTTTACCGTATAGATCCTCAATAGATCCATTTTTCCCGTGATGAATAATAAGAATTACGACATCTAAAATAAACTATAAAATAAACTATATGAAGAACATACTACTTTTGGCTCTGCTGACATTTATATATACAAATCCTAGCCATGGGCTGCAAATCTCCGAAGCGAGAATTGATTCAGTCAAGGTAATTGTTATGATTAACACCGCCAAGTGGTGCCCTGTTTGCCGTGCCAATGGACAACGGATTGAAGATCAGGTAGTTTCTCAATTTGCAAACAATGACAGCTTCAACATTTTATTGAATGATCTTTCCACTAATGAATCGAAAGAAGCATCAGCAACGAAATGCAAATTACTGGGGATAAGTGCAATTGCTGAGGCTAGTAACTCTAGCGGAGTAATATATTTCATTCATGCGAAAACGAAAGAAATAATTTCCGAAATTAGCGTAACAAAAAGTACTGAAGAGGTGATTCTTGCTTTTAATATGGCATTGATGAAAGCAAAATTAAGTGCAAATTAACTAGTCCAAAATACATAACTTGCTTGGCATATTCTGGGTTGGCTTAAGTTCGACATATGTGTACAGTTTCCTATATTCCATTGGAGAGTGGTTTCGTGCTAACTTCCAATCGAGATGAAAACCCATTTAGAGATACTCTTGAACCATTTGAATATCAGTTAAATGATAAAATAGTTACTTTCCCCAAGGATAAAATAGCCGGTGGAACCTGGATTGCACATGACCAAAAAGGAAGAACCGCATGTTTATTAAATGGGGGATTTATCAAACATAAACGCAAAACCGCATATAAAAGAAGTCGCGGCTTTGTGGTATTAGATGTATATAATTATGATACCAATTTGGAATTCATTATGTGCGTCAATCTTAATGGATTTGAACCATTCACTTTTGTCTTAGTTGAGCCCGGTATTCGGATGCAATTAATCTCCTTTGTGTGGGATGGAAAACGCAAATACGCCAGGCTCTTGAATTCAGATCAGCCATATTTGTGGAGTTCATCCACTTTATATAATCAGGATGTGCATGATGACAGAGTTAAAGCTTTTATGAAATGGATTGAAGTAAATTCACAAATTACACCTCATTCAATCTTGGATTACCATAAAGATAATTACAATATTAAGATTGGCGAATTAATCGGCAATGAGGGAGTTGAAACAGTGAGTATTACCCAAATTACAAGAATACACGAAATCACAAAAACGGTCTACCACTGATGCATACCTTTTAATATTTTTCATTAGCTC
This sequence comes from Bacteroidota bacterium, assembly GCA_018333525.1. Classification (GTDB taxonomy): domain Bacteria; phylum Bacteroidota; class Bacteroidia; order NS11-12g; family UBA955; genus JAGXTF01. Next base: position 12,280 of record JAGXTF010000004.1, read on the forward strand.
GCGCAGCAGCTAAGTTTTGAAACGTCTTTCTCGAACATGATAGCTGCCAATTTTATTCCTTCTCCTAATGTTAAATAGGGATAAAAACTTTCAGCTAAATCCTTTACAGTTATTCCAAATTTAATTGCCATACTTAATTGTTGAATAAGTTCACCGCCTTCAGGTGCTACTATTCTTGCTCCGATAAGTTTGTCGGTGTCTGTGTTGCGAATGAGTTTGATAAAACCTCTTGTGTCGTTTGCTGCAATAGCTCTTGGAACATCTTTAAGTTCAATTTTAGAAACTTCAAACGGAATATTTTGGGCTTCTGCTTGTGCTTCGTCTAACCCTGCACCTGCTACTTGTGGGTCAGTAAAGACCACCCAAGGTAATGAAGAATAGTCGGCCTTATTTTCTGCTCCCGTAAATGCGTTTTCAACGGCTATTTTTCCTTCAAAAGCCGCTGTATAAACAAATGCTGGTGTATTGGTTACATCACCAACAGCGTATATGTTGGGCAAATTGGTTTCCATTTTTTCGTTTACCAAAATATGACCTGTTTTACTAAGTTCTATTCCGATATTCTGTAATCCCAATTTTTGGGTGTTCGGTTTTGTTCCTGACGCAACCACAATTTTTCCTTTTTCTATGATTTGTGTATAAGAACCGTCAGGACATTTGCAATGAATGATAGTTTCGCTTCCTTGCTTCTCAAATTTTACCGCCCTGAAATTGGGCAAAATTTCTATGTCTCCTTTTCGCATTTGAGTTTCCAATGCTTCGCTGATGTCAGGTGTTTGTGTTCGTAATACTCTGTCCGTAAATTCGATTATGCGAATCTTTACGCCCAAACGATTATATGCCATTGCTATTTCCAACCCGATATAACCTGCACCCATAATTGTAATGCTGTCGGGTTTTTCTTCCAAGTCAAAAAGGGAAACATTGGTCAGATAACCAATTTCGTTCAATCCTTCAATGTTTGGTATGTTGGTCGTGGCTCCTGTGGCTATGGTAAATTTTAACGCAGAATACTCTGTTTTACCATCAACTGTAATGGTTTTGTTGTCTTTAAATTCTGCCCAACCTGTAACCATTTTTAGGTTTTGAAAATCGCTTACCACATCCATATATTTTTTTTCCTGAAGTGTAGCGACTAATCTTTTCTTATCCTTGATTACTTGAGCAAAATCAATGTCAACACCTTTGGGTTTAATGCCAGTAAAGTTAGAATGTGAAGCGTGATAAGCCGTTTCGCCTGCACGGATTAGGTTTTTAGATGGCACACAACCAACATTTACACAAGTGCCTCCAAAATCTAATCCACCGTTTACCATTAAGGTAGATAATCCCAAATTTTCGGCTTTTATTGCTGCTGAAAATGCAGCCGAACCACCACCAATAATTATTAAATCAAAATGATTTCTGTCTGTATTGTCATTTTCATTGACCGCTTTTACTTTATAGTTTTTGGTTTCGTTAATGGTATTAACAATTGCTTCTTTGCTTGTTTTAGTTGGGTCAAACGAACATTCACAACTGCCGTTTGGGTAACTTACTTTGGCTTCTGATATACCTTCATTTTTTGAAAGCAATATTTCAATGTCTGTCGCACAATGGTCGCAGGTCATTCCTGTGATGTCAAGTTGTATGGTTTCTTTGTTCATTGTGATTTCTTTTTAGTCGCTTCGCTGATGGTTACAGCTTTGTATCGTGCTTTTTCAATTGCCCTAATCATTTCATTAGGATTTGTTTTAGTTGCGTCATATTTGATAGTGGCAACATCTCGGGATATTCTGCATTTTGTTCAATGACACCATCAATATTTTCAAGTACTACTGAAACGTGATTGGAACAACCCGCACAAGTCATTCCCGTGATTTTTAGTTTTACTGTCTTGATTTCGTTAACAGCATTATTGAAGGTTGATGTTTGTGCAACCTTACAACTGCCACAACCGCACATTTGAGTTCCTGCCAATAAAAGTAAACTTGATGCAAAGATTAAAATCGTTTTCATACTTCCTTATTTAATTGAATTCTTAATAATTTGGTCAAAAAAATTATTTACAACCGTTCGGTCCACAAACGTGTCCTGCTTTGCCGTGTGAAGGATTTACTTTTGTTTCTTCTCCTGAAACTTTGTAGCCTGTTCCATCAATCGCTTTGATAATTGTTGCTTTATCCGTTTTAGAAATGTCAAATTTCACATTAGCAGTTCCCTTTTCGTTATCTGCGGAAACGCTAACAATTCCAGGTAATTCATTCACTGTTTGTTTTACATGTTCTTCGCAACTTGCACAAGTCATTCCGCTAACATTGAATTTTACTTCTTGAATGTTATCAGAAGAAACTACAACCACTTCTTTGTCTACTTTCGGGTAAAAAATATGCCCGTAATATGGAAAAGCCATCATCAAAAATGCAAACACGGTTACAATCCCTAAAAAAATTTTGGTTTGCATAAAAGGCGGCTTCTCGTCTTCTTCGCAAGCACATTGCATTTCTTCGGCTGTGCGGGGTTTCAATTTTTGATACCAAGCAAAACCTAATACCAAAACGGTGATACCAAGTAGATAAGGTCTTGCAGGTTCTAACCAAGAAAATGATGAGGCAATGCCTCCTGCACCTGATATAAGGGCCAAAACTGGTGTAATACAACACAATGATGCTGCAATTGCTGTTAGGACACTTACTCCAGCAAGTTTTCCTGATCTGGTAACATTGTTCATACTGTTTCCTTTATTAAATTTTTGCCTGTGATGATTTTGAAAAATGGTCGAAGTAAAGTCAGTTGTTCAGGTTTGAGTGAATAGAAAATGGTTTGTCCATCTCTTCTTCCTTCAATAATGTTGCCGTCTTTGAGTTTTCGCAGATGTTGTGAAACCGCGGGGATGCTCATCCCTAAAATGTCTGATAAGTCGCAAGGACAAAGTTCCTTTTCTTCCTCAAGGAGGAACAAGATTTTTAATCTCACTTCATTTCCGGCTAGCGCCAGTAAATTACTCAACTTGCCAAATGCCTTTTCGTTCGCTTGTAAAGTTCTCCTGCAATTATCTATCTGAACCTTATCAGCAAACACCCTAATACAGGATTGATTGTTGTCCATTATTTCTCTCTTTTGATGTTAATAACGCAGAAAAGGTACAAATAGTTTTCTTATTTAAGCAAATACTTAAATAAAGTTTTCAACAAGTCGTCATTTTTGTCAGAGGTGGGGAATTTAGCTCTTTTGGTTTTATCAATGGTTAGCTTGTGTGCGGGCAAATCATAATATTACTCCCCTGGCTACCTTCAAAGCAAACTGTGCCTTGTTGTATTCACTTACCACCTCGAAATAATCAATTTGGGCCTGTAAATAAAACTGTTGTGCCTGAAACACCTCAAAGGGTTTTACTGTTCCCAATTTTTGCCGTTCAATGCTCTGGTTTAATGCTTCGGTGGTTAACTCCAAACCTTCTTTGACAATTTGTATCTGTTCCTTCCCAAGAATAAGGCGCTGTAGAGCATTTGCAATTTCTTCATTGATTTGTGATCTGAACTGCTCCGACTTTATTTCTTGAATTTTGATTTGACTATTGTATTGCTTCAAGTCGCCACCATATATTAAATGCCCAAGCGGAATATTCCAGGTAAAGGAAGCATTAAACATCCCCGTCGGATATAGTTGTTTTGTTTCGGGATATTGCAAAGGAAACATTGGACTGACTGCACCATTTATTCTACCAAAATAAGAACCATACGTTCCTATGCTGAATGTTGGAATCAGCAATCCGGTTGTTCCTATTTTCCGCTCTGTCTGTAAGGAACGAATGGTAAAATCAATGAATTTTATTTCTGATCTATTTTTATAAGTTGTGTCATTGACCGATAAAAGCTCATTCTGGAAATCCAATGGCAACATCACAGTATCAATGCTTACCAGTTTTACTTTGCTGTCAAGGTTGAGTAAACGCACTAATTCGGCTGACTTTTGATTGTATTTCGATTGTGCATTGAGCATTTCAATTTTTAAATGACTTTGATTGCTTTTCGACAATAATAGTTCCGATTGATAACGCAGACCTGCTTCTACCTGAAGTGCGATTTGCTGAGTAATGGTGTCGGACTGTGCTACTAGGTTCTTGTAAGCAATCAATTTCAGTTGGGAGGTCTGCAAATCGTAGTAGGCTTTTATAGTTGCTAACAGCGTATTATTTCTCTCAGCCAGTGTTTCATAAGCGGAAGCCTGAACATGAAGTTTCGCGGATTTAGTTTTGTAGATACCTTCTGCAAAATTCCAATTGGTATTTAGTCCCAAGCCAGCCCGAAGATTTTGCCTGCTTACATCTAAAAAGAAACGTCCGTCCGCATTCATTGCAGCACCCCAAAGCTGATGTGTTTGTAAACCTGCATAAACTTCAGGTAGCCACCATTCTTTGGTTTTGGATAAATTGGCGGCTGCCAATTCTTGCTTTGCCTGAAACTCTTTTATAGTTAAATTATTTGCACCACCCATTTCCAAAACCGTTTGTAAATTGATTGGTAATGTTTCCTGTGCATTTGCCGTGAATGTTGCTGTCACCAATAGTGAAGCGACTAAATGTTTTATTTTATTTTTCATCTTCGTTTCTTTTATTTAGTGATCAATTCTTTGATTTGAACGCTTGCTCCGTTCGAGCAAAACTCTTTTCCCTGCACAACAATTTTGTCCGATAGTTTAATTTCTCCGCTTAGTAGCTCTGTGAATTTTTCATCTCGGATACCCGTTTTTACCTCAACTTTGCGAACGGTTCCATTTTCTATAACATATATGAAAGATTGGCCTTTGACGTTTCCGATTGCTTCATTAGGCACGGACAAAGCATCTTTGTGTCCGCTTCTTTGTATTTCAACTTTCGCATACATTCCCGAACGAATTTTCAAATCACCATTAGGTAAATCAATTTCTACTTTCATTGTTTTAGTGGTTTCGTTCAAACCAAACGCAATACGTGAAACTGCCCCTGAAAATTTTAAGTTGGGCATTTCAGGAAATGTAATTTCTACCATTGTTCCTTTGCTTATTAAAGCTGCATCCGTCTCGGAAACATCAATAGTCAGCCTAATTGGCTGAACGTCTTGAATTTCAAACAAAGGAATTGCATTGGAATTATTTAATCCACTTTGAATTACTGCTCCTTTGTCAACAAAACGATTAACGATTACACCAGAAAAAGGTGCTTTCACATTCAGATAATTGATTTGTTGCAATACATTTTTGAGTTGAGCATTCGTGCTTTCATATTCTGCTTCCGTTTTCTCCACATCGGCAATGGTTGTTAATTGCGGCGTTTTTTCATAAATGCCTTTCAATCGGTCGTATATAGATTTTTTACCTTTTAGTTCTGCTTCTAATTTTGATTTTTCGCTAAACAATTCTGGGTTTTCCAACACGGCAAGTACTTGTCCTTCTTTTACAAAATCACCAATGTCGGCTTTCAGTTGTTGTATATAACCATTAGTCATTGCGAACAATTTTATTTGTTGATTTGGTTTTGCCGTTCCTGAAATTTGGAGCGAACCGCTGAACTGGTGTTGTACAGGGCTTTCCACCAAAACAGTCGGTGTTTTACCACTTTCAGATTTTGTTTCTTGCTTTTTATTTCGATGGTTATCGGAATTATTTCCGCAGGATGACACAAGTGCAACTACCAACGGAATGAACATTATATTTATTGAATTCATTTTTATTTTAGATTTTTTGTTGAGTAAAAAGAAAAGTATCGGCACTACAAATAGTGATAGGAAGGTAGCTGCTAATACACCGCCGATGATAGCCCTTGCCAAAGGCACATTGGCCTCGCCGCCTGTTTCATAGCCCAATGCCATCGGGAACAAGGCTAACACCGCTACTATGGCAGTCATCAGGATAGGGCGAAAACGGTTGGCAACACCTTCTTTAATGGCTTCCACAAGTGGTTTTCCATCTTTCAAAAGGTTGTTCATTTTGTCCACTAACAAATTGCAGTATGCAACGGTAATACCCACCATCATGATGATGCCCATCAGGGATTGTATGTTGAGATAGGTATTTGTCGCCAGCAGCATTGCTGTTACACCAATCAACCCTAACGGAATAACGGTGATGATAATAAGCGGCAGTTTGAACGACCGCAACAGCGGAACGATAACCAGATACACTAAAAGGATAGCAAGTATCAAGCCCAAACCGAGATTGCTAAATCCCTCTTGCATACTTTGTACTTCGCCCCGGATTTCTATTTTATACCCTTCAGGAAGGCCTTTGCGAATCGCTTGAAGTTTGCTTTCAATTTCACCTGCAACAGAACCAATGTCCCTGCCTTCTACGTTAGCAAATATGTCCGTAACTCTTTGCAAATTCAGGTGATTGATTTCAATGGGGGCGGAAGTGAGTGAAGTTTTTGCAACGTTTTTTAATTGCGTAACCTGTCCGTTCGTACCTTTCAGCGAAATGTTCTCTACTGACTGTGGATTGTCCAGTTCCACTTCAGGGTAAGTAACGCCCACGAAATAGTGATTGCCGTTTTTTTCATCAATCCAAAATGACGGCTTAAAATTCACTGATGAATTAAGTGCCGACACTGTGTTTTTCACGATATGCTCGGCATCAATACCTAACTGTGCTGATTTGGTGCGGTCAATTTCCACCTTGATTTCTGGATGGTCATAACGCTGCTGAATGCGCACGTCTTCCGTTCCTTCAACCTGGTTGATGACATCCCGAACTTGGACAGCTATCTCATGCGCCTTATACAAATTGTTGCCGGTTACTTGCACGTCAATGGGTGAGGGTAAGCCAAAATTCAAGGCGCTGGTAACAATTCCACCTGTATTAAAAATAAACTGCACACCAGGGAATTTTTCTTTCAGTTTGGGGCGGAGGGTTTTTACATAATCAGCTGTTTTAGTTTTGTACCCTTCTTTCAATTGCACATTTACGGTAGCATCCTGCGTTCCCGAATTGTTGGTATATGCCGCAGGCCAGTCGTTCAGAACACCTATGTTCGACACAATCAAATTGGCATCATCCCCAATTTCCTGTTTCAGAAAATGTTCAATGGCGGTAATGGTTTCTTCGGCTTTTTCTATGCGTGTACCGCTTTCCATTCTTACATCCACGGAAATTTGCCCCACGTCCATTTGCGGAAACAGTTCGCGGCCTATTTGCTGAAAACCGAACAATGAAACGATAAAAAGGATCGCCACACCACCCAATACCCACCAACGGAATTTCAGGGCTTTATCTACGAGCTTTATATAACGGCTGGTGAGTTTGCTAATACCTTTATCAAAGGCTCGCAAAAAACCTTTTGGCTTGTGTTCGCCCTTGTATCCTTTGAAAAATGCTGCTGCCATTATTGGCACAAGCGTCATTGAAATAAAGCGGGAACCAATCATTGCCAGTGAAACGACAATAGCCAACGGTGTGAACAGGTATTTGGAAATACCCGTAAGAAAAACAATCGGAAAAAATACAATAATGATAGTGAGCGTTGTTACCAATACTGGCATGGCAACTTCTTTTGCTCCGTCGAAGGCTGCGTGTGCAGCAGTTTTCCCCAACTTCAGATGTTTGTCAATGTTCTCCAGCACCACAATACTGTCGTCCACCAGCAGGCCGATTGCAAGGGCGATGCCGCCTAATGTCATGCTGTTAATGGTATCGCCTGTGAAAAACAACCCGATAAAAGCGAACATGACCGAAAGCGGAATGCTCAACGCAACGATGAACGTAGAACGGAAGTTTCCTAAAAACAAAAACAAGGCAAGTGATACCAATACCAAGCCCAAAACGCCTTCCTTTAGCAGCCCGTTAATGCTGTGCCGCACGTAGGTGGATTGGTCAAGGATGACGTCTAGGTTTACGGATTGGGGAAGTCGCTCTTTCAGCTCTGCAAGTTTTGATTTCACCGCCTCTACCGAAGCAATGGTGTTCCCACCTGTGCGCTTATAGATTGGGATGTACACTTGCCGTTTACCATTGACATGTACAATGTTGGTCTGAATGGCGGAGGCATCCTTGGCATAGCCAATATCCTTTAGAAAAATTGGTGAGCCGTCTGCATTCATTTTAATAACGATGTTGTCGAAATCGCCCACTTTGGGTAGCATACCATTGGCGTTTACGCTGTAATTGATGTCGCCTATATTCACATCACCCGTGGGTATCATCACGTTATTGCGCTGCACAGCATCTATTACGTCCGTTTGCGACAGATTGTATGCCTGTAACTTGTCAGGATAGACATACATAAAAATCCGGCGCAGCTTTCCACCATACACCGCAGGGGCTATGATTCCATTTACCGAACCCAATAAGTTCCGCAGATCAAAATAGGCAATGTCGTAAAGCTGTTTCTCATTAAGGCTGTCACTGCTCACGGCAAGCAGCGCCAAAGGCGTGGTTGCGGTGGGGTCATAGGGCATTACCATTGGAGGTACAGTCCCGGGCGGCAGGTAATACAGGTCGGACATGGCCAGCGACGTCACCTGAGAAAGTGCCGTGTTCGGGTCAGTACTTTCCCCGAAAAAGTCTTTCACGATGCTAACGCCAATCAGACTTTTGCTTTCCTGTTTTATAATGCCGTTAGATTGTCCAGTCCAACGTTCAATTCTTGATGTAATGTCCTTCTCCATGGTTTCGGCAGGCATACCAGGATAGAGGGTCAACACTTGCACTGCAGAGGTGTTATAATTGGGTAGAATATCTACGGGAAGTCGTGCAGTTACGACCACGCTGATTACCGCTATCAACAGTGAAAGCACGATAATCAGATATTTATTTCTGAATGCTAATTCTAACATATTTCTCTTTTTTAATTTAATTGATTAACTAGGTCAAGACACACGATTGCCATAAAGCAATTGTGTCTTAACACTTTTGAAATGGTGACAAACACAAAATCCCTTCTTGCAGGAAGGGTATGGCAATCTATGCCAATCGTAAAGAAGGGTTAGATAAAAGGAGGTCCCCGGAGCGAAAATGAGGAAATTAAAGGCGCAGAACGGCAGGTGGGTTCAGGGGTGATAAAAAATGGCTGTTTTCGATGGCCTACATCTATTAGATTAAGAATCAGGGCTAAAGTTATAAATGTATAAATGCCCTTAGACGCTTTTTCTACCTGGGGGGGCTGGTAATCTGCAAGATGCAGGGAAAAGTGACCACATTCCATTGGAGGTAAAATATGCTGCCCCCCTTGTTGGGCTGCGAGTCTGTGCAACTCGCACGGACTTGGACCATTATGACGGTGATGTTCGTGTCCAAAGGGATGAGCTATACAAATCACTTGCCAAGGGAAAAACATAATTCCCATTGTAAGGAGTAGCAAGATGGCTTTTGTTTTACGCATCCAAGGCAAATATAACCATCATGGAGATAGAATCTCAATATTATCCTTTCTTTATACTTCTACTGCTGGTCTTCAGAGCAAGAGAACTTTGATACCAAATAGGACCGCAAAATCTCGTTATCCAACGGCAAACTCTGGGTTGAAACGCAACAAACAGAAAATCATTAATTTACGCAATAATTGTGTATTTTTTACTGATAACAGACTATTAACCATTACATTACACGTGATTCGGCTCCTCGTGCACCAATTTTGTACCTTTGCTGAGTATTTTTGAAAGGCAATCCCGTGCTACTTTGGTATTGCGATAGAATAAATGCTCGGTTTTTGAGAATGCGTGGTTGGAGAAATGATAGGTTGGAATTAATAGACCAGTTTAGATTAGTACCACAATATTTAACTGTAAAAATACAAAAAAATCGTAACTTGCCCTTCCAATTGATATGAAGCAGATATTTTTGAACCTATCTGTCGGATTTTTAGGCATTTGCGCCTTCAGCGTTCAAGGGCAGACCCAAGCTACCAATTTTGACCTTACTGACTGTAGCGGCAAGAGTTGTAAGCTGTTTGACGTGCTTGACTCCGGCCATGTGGTAGTAATGTGCTGGGTAATGCCTTGCGGCAATTGTACCGGTGGCGCTACAAAGTCCTTCAATGCGGCAAAGGCAGCGCAGGGCAATGCCAATCACAAAGTGTACTACTTCCTGATTGATGATTATGGGAACAGTGCCTGCTCGACAGTTACATCCTGGGGAGGATCTAATGGTGTGACCATGACTGCTTCCTATGTCAGGGCATTTTCGAATGCCGGAAACGCCATTAATATGACGAATTATGGTACAGCGGGAATGCCCAAAGCAGCGGTTATTGCCGGGGCCTCTCACAAGGTCTATTATAATGTTAACGGGTCATCATCCATAAATACTACAGCCATGACTGATTCTATCAACAAGGCAATTGCGGAAATGAATGCTGCCGGTGTTGGTATATCATTGGCTACTGAAAAGACCGTTTTAGCACCAAATCCTGTTTCTAGTGAATTTAGGCTGACATCCGCTGTACCAGTTGAATGGATCACGATCAAAGATATTTCAGGTAAGGAGATCATGACAGTGGTATTGGATGGTTTACAGATTGTCGATGTAGGCTTTCTGAATGCCGGTGTCTATTTTGTTCAATGCTTTAGTCCGGGCCATGAAGTTGAAACCATTAAGATTATCAAAAACTGATCATTGCGTAATGAAAAAGCTGATTTCCACAGCTGCCATAGCCTTTCTGACCTTTCTGCTATCGGCCCAAAGTTTTAAAATTACACCAAATGATACAATCATTGCCACGGCACCAGCCGGGGGAGTTGAAGTATATGATATTTGGCAGCTGAACACCGGGTCTAATACTATCATTTTGCATTGGAAGCCGGTAGGGGTGAGTATCCCGTCAGGCTGGGATTATTCCATGTGCGATCTAGGCACTTGCTATCCCGGTGTTCCCGGAGGCACTATGTCGCCCGTTTCGCCTGGTGATAGTGGCTTTTTGGGATTCAACGTAATTCCAGGAGGTTTGGGTGGTGTGGCTATTGTGCGCTGCTATGTATATGCCGATAGCTTTATAAATGATGGAGACACTCTTACATGGATAATTACTTCGGACGCTAACTCTGGCTTGTCCGCATCTCATATAACGCAATTCAGTTTTTATCCCAATCCGGTGTCAGACCTTTTGCATTTTAACAGACCACTAAGAACAATCGAGGTTTTCGATATTCAAGGCAGATCTATCTTGCAGAGCTACAATAGTGAATCGTTGCTGAATTCGATTGATTTATCAGCGGCCCATTATGGAGTTTATTTACTCAAAGGATTTGACGAGCAAAATCGGATGGTCACAGAAAAAATCTACAAAAACTAATTGATGCAAAAAAAGTTAGTTGCGTATTCCTTGTTTGTTATCGCACTAACCGCAACAAATCAATTAGCGGCTTTGTCGCGCGATACGATTTACATTAATCGCGGATTCTTTACAACTGTTGATACAATTTCATTTCCCTATCTGGCATTTAATAAAACTACAACTTTTAATAACTTAAACACAGTCCTTCGGGTTGAGATCTACGACACCCTTGAGCTTACGGTCGTGAATAATGACAGTATTCCACACGGGTTTGATCTGAAAGGGGTATCGGGATACAAATTGGGTTTATTTCCCGGAGCATCTGCAACCGTGAAGTTGAGCTCGAATTTAAGAAAGGCAATTTGTTATTTCGACCCCACCGATTACCCTTTGAATCGGTACATGGGACTCGCGGGTATGATATGCTTCGATGACTTTGGCAATAAAAAAACAAAAAGATTTTATTGGAACCTGAAAGATCACGATAGCACATATAACAAGATTATTCCATTCGGTGCTACCGTGGATTTTAATACTTATTATCCAAATTATTTTACCATAAATGGGCTGAGCTTTCCACAATTACAGAACGATACAACTGCCGTCATTAATGGTAAAATTGGTGACACTATCAGGATATTCTGTTTAAACTCTGGGCAAAGTTCACACTCCATTCACTTCCACGGATTTCATACGAAGGCCATTTACCATAGTCAAATATTTAAAATAGATTGGGAAAAAGACACATGGGGAACTCCGTCAATGGAAACTATGGTACTGGAATTTGTGCCGGATAAATCCGGAAAATATAGTGTTCACGATCACAATCTAGTAGCTGTGAGCGGCGGTGGAGTGCATCCTAATGGTATGTTCATAATCATGTCCATACAATGAGGAAAATATTTTGGATAGCAATTTTTTGTTGCTCTGTTTCTAAATCAACGGGCCAAAGTACTATTCATAAAAATATTTTTCTGAGAAGTAATTTTGGAACAGATACAATGTATGATGGGGTATCCTTTAGAGTCTTTGGACTGACGCATGCCTTAACAGCCTCGCCAAAAATACCAGCACCTATAATTTATTGTAACGAAGGAGATAGTGTGGTTTTGAACGCCCTGAGTATTTCCCAGACGGACCACCATACAATTCACTTGCACGGTTTGGATGTTAATACCAGGAATGATGGCGATCCGGCGACATCGTTCTATCTCTCACATCTGCAAGACACCACATACAGTTTCAGGGCGAGGCATGCTGGTTCCTACCTTTATCATTGTCATGTCGGAGATGTAGTTCATGTCCAAATGGGGATGTACGGCATGATCGTAGTAAGGGCTGCCGGTGGAGCAAAGCAAATTTACACTGGTGGGCCTACTTATAGTAAAGATTACAACTGGCTGATGAGTGAGGTAGATAGAAGCTGGCATGATTCTATTCCTGTTCATGATACCAAAACGGATAGAATCAATTTACCACGTTATGTTCCAGACTACTTTTTGATCAACGGTAAGAGTGAGTGGGAAATTGGAGTTGATTCGACTATTCATGTGGTTGCGAGCCAAAATGAACCTGTATTGCTAAGACTTGCAAACATCGGATTTTATGATAACAGAGTTATTTTTCCGAAATATCTTCAGGCAAAGGTTTACGAAAGCGATGGACGGATAATGCCCAAGGTAATTGCAACAGACACCTTATTGATTTCACCGGGAGAGCGTTTTGGGGTCTTAATTCTACCCAATGACCAACAACAAGACAGCATCAGAATGGAGTATTTAAACATGAATACCGGATTACCTGAGAATGTACAACATATCCCGGTTTCGGTTACTGGGATTTACACAAATACACAGGATGTGAATTTGGATAAGACAATTTCCGTATATCCGAACCCCACTTCAGGCGTATTTAATATTACTTATAATTCAACAGATCTCTTAAATGTTGAACTTTTCAGCTCACAAGGAAAAGTACTTCTCAATTCAGCGATGATAATGGGAAATCTGACTCTCGACCTGAGCGCATTTCCCGTTGGGCTTTACTACCTGAGGATGACTTCGGATGACGCCATATTCACAAAAAAAATAATTAAGGATTGATCTTCATTACCGGAATTTGATAGATTCTAACACCCATGTCTTCAGGGGATAGCCAACTTGTCCGGGATGACTGGGTTATCTGTGATGATCCAGATGGGGGTCTCAACAAAAGTCTTCAGTCGCAAAAGCCGTTGTGTGGCTTTTGCGTTTTTATTCCGCTTGCTGCTTTGGATCAGACTTCAAAAATGCAAAGAAAAATCTCACTTCGTCAAGGCTTTTGTCGGTCGGATGACTGGATCAATTTCGAACTTTTTTGAGGATGACTTGGCTGCCTTCCTGCCTATGTTAAATAAGGATTGCTAGATGTTATACTTCAACTGCTGGTCTTCAGCGCAAGAGAACTTTGATACCAAATAAGACCGCAAAATCTCGTTATCCAACGGCAAACTCTGGGTTGAAACGCAACAAACAGAAAATCATTAATTTAGGCAATAATTGTGTATTTTTTACTGATAACAAACTATTAACCATTACATTACACGTGATTTGGCTCCTCGTGCACCAATTTTGTACCTTTGCTGAGTATTTTTGAAAAGCAATCCCGTACTACTTTGGTATTGCGATAGAATAAATGCTCGGGTTGGAGCATGCTTGGTTGGAGAAATGATAAGTTGGAATTTAATAGATCAGTTTAGGACAGCGAAGAGCAAGCTCGTGCTGTTGGATTACGATGGTACGCTGGTTCCATTTGAATCTACCCCGGACAAGGCGAAGCCCACGACACACGTTGAATCTTTGCTCGAAAAACTGAATCAGAGAAGCCAGACTCAGGTAATAATAATCACAGGCCGTCAATTTCAAAGTATCGATCGCTTCCTAGGTCACTTACCTATTACCATAATAGCTGAACACGGCGCTATGATAAAGGAAAACGGGAACTGGGAGCCACGTCTACATTTAGACAATAGCTGGAAAGATCATGTGATGGTAATCCTCAAAAAATGGACATTGTTTTGTCCCAATTCTTTCGTTGAAAATAAATCATTTTCCATTTCCTGGCACTATAGAAATGCCGATGAATTCCTTGGGACTTCGTGCGCTTGGCTATTACAAATGGAAATTAAAGGCATGTTTACTAGTAAGAACTTTAAAATTATTGAGGGGAATAAAGTGGTTGAAATTATTCCAGCAAATATCGGGAAGGGAGAGGCAACTGAATACGTCTTAAACCGATGCCCGCATGACTATATTCTCTCCATTGGCGATGATACAAGCGACGAAGACATGTTCAGGGTACTGTCTGCTTCTGAAGAATATCACACCGTAAAAGTTGGAACTGGACACACAGCGGCCAAACATAGAGTCGACCACGTTGAAGGAGTTCTTTGGTTACTTGAAACAATTGCGAATGAAGTTTAATCTAGCGCTTATATTTTCCATAATAATCGCCTCGGGCCTGGTTTCTTTCGGTTTCACTTATTACCAAATTTCAACTGAAAGGGCCAAACTGAATAATGAATTGGAGGCCAAAATCAAACAGGTCGTTCAAGACATATATCAGGGAGATTACAACTTCTTAGACAGCATTTCCGAGAATAATATCGAGAAATTCGCCAAGCATCTAAGCGTAAAATACGGTTTGAAAGGGGTTGCCATTTATGGTAACGAAAATCGATTTATTGGTAATCAAGAAATCGCCCAATTCAAGGGGCACTCTGTGGATTATGCCACACAATCATTAGCGGCAGACACAGCTTTTGGAAATTTCATAAGCATTGACGGCAAAGAAACGTACCAATATATTCAGCCAATAACCAGAGACCATCTCGCCGCGAGCTCAGTAATTTTGTATGCTGATGCTGAATATATTGATAATATTATCGGAGATATATGGTTTCGGAATTTTCTGCGATGGTTTTTTCAAGCATTTATTGTTTCTATCATTACGGTTCTGATAATGAGGTATGGGATATTTAGTCCCATAAATAGAATCGTTAATTGGGTTAAATCAGCGCGAATGGGGGACGTAGAAGAGCTGGAACAAAACCCACCGGCAAAGTTTCTTGCTCCCCTTCATAAGGAAATAACACATATTGCCAGGGCCATGAACGAAGCAAAGGCTGCGGCAGAGGAAGAAGCAAAGCTGAGAAGTAAGTCAGAAGCTATTTGGACTCCAGAACGTCTGAAGATAGAGATGCGGAATTTGCTGCATAACAGAATGATGGTTGTCGTCTCCAACCGGGAGCCATATATGCACATTCGGTCTGGGAAAGAGATCAAATGTATAGTTCCTGCCAGCGGCATGATTACAGCCATGGAGCCAATCCTTAAGGCTTGTGGAGGACTTTGGATTGCAGCGGCAAGCGGCGACGCGGACAAGGAGACTGTTGACGAAAACAACAGACTTCGTGTACCTCCGGAAGAGCCAAAATACACATTAAAGAGATTGTGGCTGACCAAAGAAGAAGAAGATCACTATTATTATGGTTTTTCTAATGAAGGAATCTGGCCGCTTTGTCATATTGCACATACCAGGCCGATTTTCCGAATCGAAGACTGGAGCTATTATCAGAAAGTAAATGAAGATTTTGCAAATGCAGTTCTGGAGGAAACAGCAGATGAGGAACAGCCCCTAATTCTGATACAGGATTACCATTTTGCACTTTTGCCTGAATTGATTAAAATGAAAAAACCGAAAGCTCGTGTTGCCATTTTCTGGCATATCCCCTGGCCCAATCCTGAATCATTCGGCATCTGCCCATGGCAAAAGGAAATACTTACCGGTTTGCTCGGGGCTGACCTTATCGGATTTCATACTCAATACCATTGTAATCACTTTCTTGAAACTGTGAACAACTCCTTGGAGAGCAGGGTTTTATGGGAGAGATTTTCAGTAAAGATGGGTGGACATACTACGTTAATCAAACCCTTTCCAATCAGCATTGACTTCACTATGAAGGATTTGAATAATGAAGAGAAAAAACCCGATCTGGAATTGCTTATGAAGGATCACGGAATCAAGACAAAATTCATTGGTATAGGTGTAGATCGTCTGGATTACACCAAAGGAATAATTGAGAAGTTCTTGGCCGTAGAGTTGTTTTTGGAACAAAATCCGGCTTATCAGGGCAAATTCACATTCATTCAAATTGGGGCTCCGAGTCGCACGTCCATCAAGAGCTATGCAGACACAGCCATGGCTATCGAAAAAGAAGCAGACCGAATAAATATGCGGTTTAAAGCAAAGAACTGGAAGCCGATTCTTTTACTGAAAAAACACCACAGCCATGCCGAAATTCAGCCATACTACAAAGCTGCGCTATTCTGTATGGTTACCTCTTTGCACGATGGGATGAATCTGGTAGCAAAAGAATTCGTATCGCAGCGGAATGATAATGACGGTGTGCTCATATTAAGCCGTTTTGCGGGGGCATCTCAGAAAATGCAGGGAGCGATCGTTATTAACCCTTACGATACCGAAAAATCGGCAAATGCCATAAAGCAGGCACTTGAAATGCCTGCCGAGGAACAACTATCACGCATGCAGTCTATGCGGAAGGAAATTCTCAGCAACAATATCTATTCCTGGGCAGCCGATTTATTGCGGACCATGGCGTCGATTCGTTAGTTACGGAATTACAAACACTCTCTTAAGATAAAAATTCAGCCATTTTCAACTTGTATTTTCAATGTTATTTTAAGAAATGCATAACCTATAATTCCACTAATGCAATCCATAATTTGCTTCAAAAACTCCTAAAGCAACAAAGCCGGGAAAATTCCCGGCCCTGCTGGCTATGAAAACTTAAATCTACCCGTGGCAAAAATAAGAAAAAAGCAAGAGTTAAATTTGATAGGGATTAGCAATATCGAAAAGTCAATCCAAATGTTTGAACCATGTTTGAACCAGCTCAAAACAAACAAGGCTCTCAGTTTCCTGAAAGCCTTGTCCTGATTGGGTGGAGGATAACGGAGTCGAACCGATGACCTCTTGCATGCCATGCAAGCGCTCTAGCCAGCTGAGCTAATCCCCCATTTATTAGAACGAAAAGGAAATTATATTCCTTTTTATTGTTTCTGTGGCTATTGCGCAGGCGCGTTCTAGCCAGTCCCGACAAAGCTTGGCAGCTCTGCTGCTTAGCTTGTCGAGGACCCACGACAGGCTAAGTCCGAAGGACGTAAGCCTGGTCGGGGCTGAGCTAATCCCCCAATGGGAGGGCAAAAATGAAGAAAATTCAGGAATTTTACAACTTTATATTTAACGCACCCGTAGTCTTCGCCCAATACGCAGCAGCGTGGTGGAACGGATACCATTTAACTGGCAAAGCCGGTTTACAGTTGTATGGTGTTTTCTGGCAATCCCGCCCAACGTTTCTCCCTGCCTTACTACATGGTAGGTTGCACCATATGCGCTTACTGCCGGCTTGGCTACCTGTTTTTTGGAAGGCTTATTTTCCTTTATGTATGTAAGGATGTTATCGGAATTAACCTTATTCTCTGCAGTAGCAACTTCATTATATGCGGTTAGAAATGCATCCATAAACAGATAGGCCTGCAATTTGTAACCATTCGGTTTAAAATGGATATGGTCGTTTTGTGCCAATCCGTTTGCATGCCATTGATTCATGCTACCCATTCCACCCATTACCTGGTTTAGATCCCAGTATGCACAATTTTGATTTATTGCTGCAGATTTTATTGCCCTGCATACCGCATCCATATATTTGGGATACCTGTATTTATAAACGATATCCGGTGGAGTTGTAAAAATAAATGCAGCATTCGGTAACCTTTTGCGCAATTCCGAAATGGTATTTTCAATTAACAATCGATATCCAATGGTATCAAAATAAATACTATATGATTCATTGGTTCCCAAAGAAACCAAAACCAGATCCGGTTGCAATGCTGCTGCCTGATCGAGAAAAAGAGAGGTGCGTGTAAAATTGACCAGTTGTGCAGCCCCTACTCCGGCGGTATGATAGGTAATCCCTTTTGCATTAGAATTTTCGAGCACCAAACCATAAATAATACTTTGATATTGCTGTGCTGAATTCTGAAGAGGACGAAGGGTAATATGGTCATTCAAAATCCCCAGATTTAAACTTTGGTAAGACCATGGCTGATCCAACTGGTGTTTGCCTTTCATAAGCCCGAATTCACTTGCATACGGTTGGTCATCTGCATAAAAACCGATGTCAAACTGGTTGCTGTCATTTCCCATCAACAAAGAAATTTTATTGAATGAATTTCTGTGTTGGTCGTAATTTAATTTTGCATTTAAAACATAATTTGGATTGTTGCTCAAAATGGCAAAACCACTTATACCCAATGGTATTGAGTCTTCTTCAAAAAAGTTCCGTTTGGTAGTCCAAATCGTATTGGAAGAAAATAGTACATCGTTAGAACCATAAGACTTAGCAAGGGCAAATGGGAAAACCAACCCACGGCCTGAATTTCCGAAAATATCCTGCAAGCCGACACGAATATTTCCGCTTAAATAATCACCCTGAATATGCGAATCACCGATGTGAAGAATGCTGACTCTCTCATTTCCGGATTTTGTTTTTTCCAGTTTCTGAAAAAGAGATTGTAATGTTTGGACATTCGAAATCTGATTTTGATTCAGATTTATAACTTCTGAGGGCGCAGTGGAATCAACGTTTTGAGATTTGACATTTCCTACAAGGGCAAGCAGGAACAGGAGGATTGGGTAACGCAATGGGGAATACGGATTTTTGCTATTTATACAGCAAAAACCAATCCAATATGAGACATTTTGTAACAATTAATTTATTTTTTTCTTGTAGAATCCTTTGGATTTTTCACCTGTAACGACGGAACTTTTTTATACATCATACTTTTGATTTTACTTCCGAAATAGGGGTTATTGGCCATAAAAATCCCGTCGATTACCAGCACTTCGTTGATTTTATTTTTTTGAATAAAGTCAAGCAGCGCAAATTTAAAATACCGGATATCCGCCACATAAACATTTTCAAAATGTGGCGCCATAAAAGGTACAAATGCATTTCCGAAACTTTCCTTTAAAACCAAAATTCTTCTGCCGTTTTTATTCTCCGATTCAATTTTCATTACCGGATAATCAGAACCTAAAAAAACCGCATAAGTACCCACCGAACTTCTGCTTTCTGCCAGCAGTGAACCCTTGGTCCATGTATTTTCATCTGCACTTTGATTGACCGTTACCTTGTGATTTCCTGGTATCATATAATATTCAACTACATCCGGATTCTTTGCCAGTTCAGGATCTCTGGATAAAGCATATAGGGTTCCGAGAAAATTCTTTTTGGATTTTTTGGTGAGGTTTTCCAGCAGCAACGGTTCAAATCCAGCACAAACTGAAAATGCCGAATAAGCATAATAGGCACCCAAAGCAGTCCAATGGTGGTCTGTTCTGAAATACAGGTATTCGTTTTTGTGTTCTATCAGTTTGGAATAAGCATCTGCTTTGCAAATGGATGTATTTAGGTTTTTGTACACTGCATCAATATTTGCTTTTTCTGACTTGCCTATTTTTAAATATTTATCCGGCAGCGACATCTCCGAAGCACTGGGAACCACTACACTATAAAATTTTAGGGAATCGCCTAATGCAAGTTGAAAAGTATTCAAACAGGATGCATAATAGGCGGCCATTTTGTGGCTGCTGCCAAAAACCTGAAATGCCTTTCCTTCATAGATTAAAAGTGAATGTGCTGTTGCTGAATCTTTCACTGCAGAATCCGGAATAATTTCTTTTAATGTTTCTTTTGGAATAAATTCAGGACTGGCGGTACTTACGATTTTTACCCTTCCTTCCGGATTCCAGCCCCTTATGTTTCGCAGAAAATAACTGAACTCTATCCAATCATCCCGAAATGGAAAATTGTCAGCCACATAAGCATCCAAATCCCGGGTGTAATTGCCTTTCCACATTTCTTTTTCGTTAAATTCAGGAAAGGTTGCCAGATCGCGTTTTTCGATGATGGAAACCTTTTGCTTTTGCAATACGAAAAACATAACACCAAAAGCTGTTGAAACCCCAATAAAAAGGATCAGATTCAGATAGTGTAACAGACTTGAATATGGTATCTTTTTCATTAGAATCTGAAATATAAGAATGGGTTATAACTTTTTCCAACCAACAAGGATACCGATACAACCAGCATCAAAACATTCAATAATACTTCGGCAGATATTGCCAGGTTTTTAATCGAAGTAGACCTGTGTTCCAAAAAAGATTGCATTACATTTTTCAGCGGCATGCAAAATAAGATGGCAAACAATATCCAAATAAAATTAGAACCCAGAGTGATTTGTAATTCCAAATCATAAAACTGTAATTGAGTTTGACCAATGAGTATACGCGAAAAATCGTACAATCTATGCAGGTCTGTGTAATAGAACAATGCCCAACCTATCATAGCTACCAATATCAAATAGAGATTGGAAAGAAATCCGATTTTCCCCAGGATTTTCTGTAAAAACAATTTTTCTATGGCAATAAAAAATCCAAAGTACAATCCCCATAAAATAAAATTCCAACTCGCCCCGTGCCACAATCCTGTGAGAAACCAAACCACAAGAAGGTTAAAGTACATTCTCTTTTGATTTCCACCCATGGGAATGTAAACGTAATCCCTGAAAAAACTTCCCAATGAAATATGCCATCTGCGCCAGAATTCTGTGGCGGATCTGGACACATATGGGAATCTGAAATTTTCGTGGTAATGAAAACCTATCATTTTTCCCATGCCAATTGCCATATCTGAATAACCGGAAAAGTCAAAATAGATTTGAAGAGAGAAAAGGAATAAACCTGTCCAGGCACCTGCAGTTGTTAAATGAGAGAAATCTCCATCGAGATATTTCGTCGCCAATTCTCCGGCAGTATTTGCAAAGAAAACTTTCTTGAACAAACCGGTACAAAAACGCGTAATTCCCTGTGAAACTTCGTCCCATTTGATTTTTCGGTTATCAATTTCAGCCGCAATATCTACATAGCGAACAATGGGTCCTGCCACCAATTGGTGAAACAATGAGACAAACAACAGAAATTTATAGTATTGTTTTTGTGCCGGAACCTCTCCACGGTATACATCCAGTACATAAGATACAGATTGAAAAGTGTAGAAAGAAATTCCAATAGGCAGACTGAATTGTGGAATTTGAAAAGTGGTTCCAAAAACAGCATTGATATTTTCATAAATAAATCCGCTGTATTTGAATGCCATCAATATACCCAGATTGAAAATCAAAGAAGAGATTACCGCAACTTTCGCCCAAATTCTTCCCCGGAATTTATCTACAACAATGGCGTTGAAATAATCGATAAATGTAGTAAAAATCAACAATGAAACCCATACAGGTTCCCCCCAGGCATAGAAAAACAAGGAAAAAACAATGAGCAGAATGTTCCTGTATATGTTGTTTTTGAATACATAATACAGCAGGAGATTCAGCGGTAAAAACAGACATAAAAATACAAGACTGGCAAATACCATAAGGTTTTTAGGACATTGTTTCGGCTATGATACAATAAATCGGTCAAATTTCAAGCAGAATAACCGCTAAAATTTTCTTTTTATCCTTTCCCTAAAACGATCTCCAAATGAATTTAAATGTCAATTGCAAGAAATTACATACAAAACCAAACCGTCCTGATTAACGGTTCAAACTGGAGCTATTCGCCATTAACAACGGTTGCCATGACGAAGCTCGCTATGCTGTGTTTGGATAAAGATTGCAGATATATTTTATCATTCAGTTGTCTTCACAAATAGGTAAACAGAAAATTTGAGATAGCTTCTGTATACATTTGCAGCATGAATTCAATGATCATTGGGGGTATCATTTTTATAGCCGCATATTTTGGGGCCAGGGTGTTAAACGAAAAGGCACTTAAACATTTGAGTCTGGAGCAAAAGGGCGAGTTGATTACTGCCTTCTCCAAAACCAGAATCTGGTCAATGGTGATATTGGTGGTAATTATTTTGGGATTTCTGTTGCTTACTAATTTTGTTAAAATAGATTCTAAATTAAATACCCTCGCGTATTTTGGAGCATTGCTTCTGTATATGCTGGTGTTGAATATAATGACACAGGTGCGTTTGCGAAAATTGCAATTTCCTGCGGAATATATTCGCCTGAATATGTATGCCATGTTGTTGCGGTATCTGGGACTTGTGGCAGTGGTTTTGAGCCTGTACGATATGATGGTGACCAATCTCAGCGCTCTTGAAAAAACTATTTAATTCTGTTATCATCCTCTTCCTGCTTGGATGTAAGGTGCAGTACACCAGTCCGGAAATGGCATTTCCCAGACTGGAAGTGAGTGAAGGCGGTGGATTTACCGGTGCAGTTTCCACCTATAGTGTACTTACAAACGGCCAGGTGTTTCACAGCAATTCCTTTTCAGGTGGGTTTACCGTTTATGGCAAAGTGGGGAAAAAGGATGCGGTAAATTGGATAAAAGAGGTAAAAAAATCTATTGCAATTCCTACCCCTGTAAAGGAGCCGGATAATATTTACAGGGTATTTAAAGTGATAGAAAAAGATACCACATATGAAGCAGTTTGGTATGAAAAAAGATCCGGATTGGATAGTATTTATAACAAAATTATTTCAAAAATAGAAAGTGAAAATGCAAAATATGAATAATAATATCAGGATCTCATTAATATTCATAATTGGTGTATTTTCAATTTCACTTTCCGGACAATTGCTTTGGAAAGTGACACCGCCTAAAGGCTCTCCGGACGTGTATCTGTTTGGTACCATGCACATATCTGCCGGTGGATTTCTAGAGAAAAACCCATACATTTCTGATGTAATTAAAAAATGTGATGTGGTATATACAGAAGCCGACGTGGAACAGGAAGGCATCGCAGAATTAATTAATCAATATATATTTTTGCCCCAAGGGGTAGTAATTTCAGATAGTCTTACTTCTGAACAATGGAATATGTTGGATTCCATTGTGAATCATTTTGGAATTCCGGGACTTTCTTTGTCTGCACTTAATGGCTTCAAACCTATGTATATTTTGGTTTTAATGACTGCAATGAACGCGAGCAAGGCAGATACAGCGCAAAACAAAGGAATGTATGGTTCCGTGGATTTGGCAGTCTTAAAAATTGCTAAGGAAAACAACAAGGAGATCATGTTTTTGGAAACGGCAGAACAGCAATTATCTTATTTGTTTAATGATCCGGATATTGCCATGCAATTTCGTTTTTTGAGAGCCGCTTTGAATCCGAATAATGTTCCGGATACCGGTGCACTATCTACCCAAAAACTGGCTTATTATTACCAGGCACAAAGATTGGATACCATTTCTTTAATCATCGAAAAAATGAATTTAGTGAATGAAGATACACGGCAATTGTATGCTTCCCTGTTGGAAAACAGAAATAAAAACTGGACCGGTACCATAGAAATGCTGGCGAATTCCAGTTCAAAATCTACCTTTATTGCAGTAGGCGCCGGGCACCTTGCAGGTAAATCAGGGTTGCTCGAAATGTTGCAAACAAAAGGATATAAGGTGGTTCCAGTGGAACAACATTAAAGAGCACTTAATCTGGTTTTTTCTCTTGCAATTTTTCCGGTTTCGGTGAATAAAAAATGTTTTAGATACATGACTTCTTTTGGTATGTGAAATTTGTTTTTAAGGAATGTAAAGTCTGTTTGTAAGGGTGTGTGGATTTTAGTGGAATCCACCAGCAAAACCAAACGTTCTCCCAATATTGTATCGGGCACACCAACAGCCAGAATGCTATTCTCCGGCAAATGCAGATAATCGGAAATATCTTTTTCCAAAATTTCGGCCAGAATTTTAATTCCTCCGGAATTGATGACGGAATCCATCCTGCCCAATATTCGAAAACCTTCGTTTTCAAAAACTACAATATCATTAGTTGTAATCCATTCATGATTGGTTATTTCACCGGAAATTTCCAGACAATCCTTTTCATTTTTACGCAATTGAATTTCAGGTAATGGGAGAAATACCTTTTCTTTTCCTATTCTTCTCATGGCAATATGGGAGCAGGTTTCCGTCATACCATAGGTATGATAAAATGTACATGGGATTAATGTAAGTTCTTGTTCCAATGTTGCGGAAACAGGACCACCACCGACCAAAACCAATCGGAATTTTTCCAGCTTGTTTTTGCTTTCCGGATTATCCAAAATCATTCGCAATTGCATCGGTGTAAGAGATGTAACCGAATGGTTACCTGAATATTCTTTTAATGGATTGGAAGTTGGTTCTGCAATTTCAACAGGGATGCCCCAAACCGCAGCGCGGATGATTTGCATCATTCCACCAATTTTATCCACTGGCAAACAGCAATAAATACTGTCATCAGGTTGTATTTGTAAAAAAGCACCTGTAATGCGAGCACTCGCCTCCAACTGATTTCGCAGGAGTTCTATTTTTTTGGGGAAACCGGTGGAACCGGATGTTTCCAGTTCAAATGCAGATGCTCCGTTCTGCCATTTATTCTGAATTTGTTCTGCCGCTTCGCTGTTAGCCGCCAATGTATTTTTTTAATTCATCTACCAACAAATCCACCTCGTCTTCCATATTGTAATAATGCGTGGAAACACGAAGGCAATCCAAATCAGATTCTCCAACATATCGAATAACGATATTCTTTTTATTGCATTCCGATTGAAAATCCTGAGTGGCTTTTTTATTTCCATTGTTGATGCGAAAACTGATTTGAGCCCCGCGGGAAGCAGCTTCTGTTGATGTAATTACTTCCACCTTATTACCGAGTTCCAGCAATTTATCTTGCAAATAAGTCGCCAGACCGCGAATTCTTTTTTCAATTTTATCGGGACCTATATCGTTATACAATTGAAGCGCTTTTATAGCGCCATCGAATAGGGGGCCGCTGAAGGTTCCATATGTAAATCG
The DNA here is from genome assembly GCA_018333525.1 of Bacteroidota bacterium. Classification (GTDB taxonomy): domain Bacteria; phylum Bacteroidota; class Bacteroidia; order NS11-12g; family UBA955; genus JAGXTF01. Next base: position 37,469 of record JAGXTF010000004.1, read on the forward strand.
CGATGCAGTTGGCACCAATTCTCCCATAGTTGGTGGATTGCTTGTCATATTGAACGTTGCACTGCTGTATGCTGCAATATGGGTGCATTTTGTTTTTTCCAATATATTTTTTGAAATATATAGGAATCCGGTACCTAAAGGCCCCAATGCCCATTTGTGAATGCAGCCATAATAATAATCGCAGCCTATTTCGCGAATATTGAATTGTATCATTCCCAGAGGGTGTGCACCATCTACAGCAGTAATAATATTTTTACTTTTTGCAAGTGCACAAATTTCCTTAACCGGCAAAATTTGTCCAATGGTACAGGGAATATGAGGTACTGCTACTACTCTGGTTTTTTTGGTGATGGCCTTTTCGAAATTTCGCAGCGTTTCTTCTGCATTTTTTCCCGGATGAAATGTTTTAATTACAATTCCCTCAGATTTACTTCGGTGAATCCATGGCAGGCACCCCCCCACATGTTCATGGGTGCTTAATATTACTTCATCACCGGCCTTAAGTGGAATTCCCCAACATACATGGTTAGTTCCTTCGCTTACATTTTTGGTTATGGTAATTTCATCGGCAGTTACCCCGGTAAGACCGGCAATAAGTTTTAAAAGTTCATCGCTGTGCCCCGGGTATGCGCCTTCAGTAGCAGCTGTTAAAAAAGATTGTTCTACAGCCTGTAAAACAGGGTACGGAGTAATGCCCATGGTTCCGTTGTTTAGGTAAGTTCTTCCCTTTTGCAACGGAAATAAAGCGCGCAGATCTTTCCATAATTCCACATTATCTGCATTCCGGTTCAAATAAAATTCCGGATTGCTCTGATATAAATTACCAAAAGTGGGCTTTAAGGCTAAAAGGGCAGCGGCGGATAAAAATTTTCTTCTTTCCACAAGAGTAGATTAGCAAGTTTGAACAAATTTAAGCTTTGGCTATGAATTTTACATGGGAGGTTGATAAATCCTAATGGGCTAAAATACACTGCCGGGGGCAAGCCTTAAATTCTGCTTTCTCTTATGAAACTATCCCCTTATTTTTGCGGCCGCAAAAAGTGGTAAATAGATGAAAGTTGTGGGAATTATGAGCGGTACCAGCATGGATGGAGTAGATCTGTGCCTGGCGGAAATCAGCGAGAGCAATGGTAGCTGGGACTATAAAATTTTGGCAAGGGAAACGGTGCCTTTTGAAGAAAAATGGCGCGTACGTCTTTCGCAATTGCGATATCAGAATTCAGAAGTGTATGTGAAAACAGATATCTTTTTCGGAAAATATCTGGGTGAACTGGTCAACAACTTTTTGCAGAAAAACAATGAATCTGCTGAGTTGGTGGCCTCGCACGGACATACCGTATTCCACGACCCCGCTGGTTGGATTACATCCCAGGCCGGTGATGGAGCTACGCTTTCTGCAACATCGGGATTGCCTGTTGTGAGTAATTTCCGCAGGGCAGATGTTGCTCTGGGCGGGCAGGGAGCACCGTTGGTTGGAATTGGCGACGATATTTTCTTCGGGGAATATGATGCCTGCCTGAATCTGGGAGGATTCTGCAACATTTCTGCAAACATCGAAGGCAAGCGCATCGCGTATGATGTGGCGCCTTGTAATATCATCCTCAACAGACTGGCCCGCGATCGCGGTCAGAAATACGATGTAAATGGTCAGATTGCGGAAGCAGGCGAAGTAATTTATCCGTTGCTGAACGATCTGAACGAAATTCCATTTTATAAAAAATCCTGGCCAAAATCTTTGGGAAGGGAATGGATCAATAAAGAATTCTGGTATATCGTAAGAGATTTTGATTCAGAACCTTTGGAGAACCGGATGAAAACTCTGGTGATGCACATTGCGCAGCAGGTTGCCAATACCATCGATCATTTATTTGGTGAAAATGGAAACGGTAAAAAAATTCTGGTGACTGGTGGCGGTGCAAATAACCTGTGCCTTGTGGATTACCTGCGTTCAGAAAGCGATGCAGAAATTGTAATTCCCGAAAACGATATTGTAGAATACAAAGAGGCATTGGTATTTGGACTTTTAGGTGCCATGCGCGTGAAAAATATTACCAATACACAAGGTTCGGCTACGGGTGCCAAAGCCTCTACCATCGCCGGTTCCCTTGATGGTAATTTTGCGAATTTAATTTCATAATAAGTGAATCTTCAACAATTAATACAAAAGTTCGAGGACAAACGTCCCGAAATAGTCTTTGAATGGAAAGACAGTGAGACAGATGCAGAGGGTTGGATCGTAATAAATTCTCTAAGAAATGGTAGTGCCGGCGGTGGAACCCGCATGCGCAAAGGGCTCGACAAAAGAGAAGTGGAAAGTCTTGCCAAAACCATGGAGGTGAAATTTACTGTTGCAGGACCACCAATCGGAGGCGCAAAATCCGGAATCAATTTTGACCCGGCAGATCCGCGCAAAAAAGGAGTGTTGGAGCGATGGTACAAAGCAGTATATCCGCTCTTAAAACAATATTATGGTACCGGCGGAGATTTGAACGTGGACGAAATACATGAGGTTATTCCGATTACTGCCAATCAGGGTTTGCTTCATCCACAGGAAGGTACAGTTAACGGCCATTTAAAATCATACAGCAACGAGGAAAAGTTGCGTGCGATTACGCGTTTGCAGGAAGGTGTGGTTTTACCGATTACGGATGAAAGACTAAGTCCTGATGTGAGCAAAGGATACACCATTGCAGACATGATTACCGGATGGGGTGTGGCAGAAGCTGTTAAACATTATTATGGCGTTTATGGTGGCTTTATGAACAACAAACTCGCCATCATTCAGGGTTGGGGAAATGTAGCAGCAGCTGCTGCGTTTTACTTAACCAAATATGGGGTGCGTATTGCGGGAATTATTGATCGCGATGGCGGTATTATTCATGAACAGGGTCTTGGGTATGAAGAAATTTGCAATCTGTTTATAAACCGCGAGGGGAATAAATTAAAAGCACCAAACATGCTTTCTTATGAAGAAGTGCATGAACGAATTTGGGATATTCCTGCGGAAATATTTATACCCGGAGCAGCAAGCAGATTGATTACCGAAGAACAAGTGCATCGCATGATTAAATCCGGAATTGAAGTAGTGAGTTGCGGTGCCAATGTGCCTTTTGCCGATAAGGAGATTTTTATGGGGCCCATTTCCCAATTAGCAGATAATAACATGGCTGTAATACCTGATTTTATTGCCAACTGCGGTATGGCCAGGGTATTTGCCTACCTGATGAAACAAGACGCTAAAGTTCAGGATGAAGCTATTTTTGAAGATGTGAGCAACATCATCAAAAGCAGCATGATGCGCCTTCACCAGTTTAATCCGAAACATACCGGTCTAAGTGCCAAAGCACTGGAATTGAGTTTGACGGATTTGGTGAATTAAGTATGGATTTCACCATATGAAATACAATTTTGGTGGAAGATAAATTCGATTGCCATTCATTGTAAATGCAGAAATAAATAGCGCATTACAGTCATTGTATTTCGTAAACTTATACTCATGGATTTTTATTTCAATACCAAAATTTAGGATGAAATCATAAAATAAATGCGGAATATGAATTCATATTCCGCACCATATATTTTGGCAGCGCTGCAGCGAAAGTAAGTTACAAAGTTGTTCTGAATATTCAGACACTACTTCCACGGCATCCAATAAATTTTATTAAAATTCCAATTACCAAAATGGATTGGAATAAAGAAGAAAAGAAAGGGAGAGTATTCGATCCGGAGCCGGATAGCGCTTAAAGAATGCCAGGCGGATTTTGTGATATCTTATGGTGAAGATAGCCCGGATTCTTTACCATCAGGTATTTTTCAGGATTGGAATTCTCCCTCAAATCCCGGAAAAAGCAGAGCGAAAAAGTACCTCTTTCACAGCTTTTTTGGCTGCTATTTTTTCTATGAAAGCGACATAGAATGACGCTTTCATTTCAGTTTTAGCGCTGTTACTTAGCTGCTTTTTTGGCAACTTTCTTCGCAGCTTTCTTCGCAGCTTTCGGCGCGGCTTTTTTGGCTGCTTTCTTAGCTACTTTTTTTGCTGGTTTTGCTGCCACTTTTTTAGCTGCTTTCTTTACCGCTTTTTTAGCAACTTTTTTGGCTGCTTTCGGAGCTGCTGCTTTGGTTGCCTTTTTAACTACTTTTTTTGCTGCCTTTGGAGCCGCTTTCTTTACCGCCTTTTTAGCTACTTTTTTAACTGCCTTTTTAGCAGGTTTTGGAGCAGCTGCTTTCGTTACTTTTTTAACTACTTTTTTTGCTGCTTTCGGAGTAGCTTTTTTAACGGCTTTTTTAGCCACTTTTTTAACTACTTTTTTTACCGGTTTCGGAGCTGCTGCTTTAGTTGCTTTTTTAACAACTTTTTTTGCAGCCTTAGGTGCTGCTTTTTTTACAGCCTTCTTAGCAACTTTTTTCGTCGCCTTTTTGGTGGTTTTTGACAATTTAGCCATAATCAAAGTTCTTTATTCTTTAAGAATTTGTAGCCAAATGGTTAAATAGAATTTAGACAATCGCAAAAACTGTTCATTTGATTGGACAACATTACCGGGCTAGTCGCTTTATTTGTTCTTGATTTACTTGTTGAAAAACCCAGTGATGAAGAGGGTTTACATACGTTAAATAATTCAATTTTAATGTATCGAACAGAATGTCTGAGATATGTTCTCGCAACTCGCAAAAAGTAAATGAAAGTATCCGTTCACGGTGTAATCATGCAAACAAAAGTTAGATTTTGTACCAACAACGGATTTAAAATCGGTAAAAATAGGTAACCATATGGTTACTAAAGGATGGATTTTTTAATTTGGTTTTCATCGATTATTTTATTCCTCAATTTTGATTCGATTTTGAAAATGGATGTGGAATATTGACTGATTGAAATGAATGGCCGGCGGCATCAATTGAAAATGGAAAACATCGTATTCGGATTTAAATACCAACTCCGAGTACCAGTTGGCATACAAAGAAATGGGATTCTACCGGCTGATATATTCCATAGGGCGATACAAGCCATTCGTATTCCTGCATTCGGTCAGGACCTTCAAATAAATTAATACCCAAAAAAGTTCTTCCCTTATTCCGGTCGAATATCGTATGTATACCAATTTTTGATGTAGGTGAGAAGATACTTTCCTTTTGATCCAGAATAGTTTTGTAACACCAAATGCCTTTGGCAAATTGAAACCTGAGATCCATAGTTTTGGAAAGATGCCATACTTTGGCCAGTCCGAGGTATGAAATTCCAAAATCTGTTTGGGATAGCCTTGTGTATTTTTTACCATTGTAGAAGTTATACAATGTATAATTTACCTGTGTATATTCCGCTGAAGCCGTTAATAATAATTGGCTCTTTTCTTTTGAATTTAGCGGAAAATGAACTTCTAATCCGGCTTGTATGCCGGGTAAAGGTTTTAAATCAATTCCGCCGTAATTATCAAACATAGGAGCTTGGCTGATAATCGGGCAGTTTACGCCAAAATAAGGCCAAAGCGTTATCGCCTTTTCGTTTTGGGCTGAAATGGAATGGGTGTATAAATGGGCTATTGAAAGTATAGCCAATAGGATAGATGATTTTGTCGATTTCATTTTATAATGAATTCAGATTTAAACAATGTGAAGAAACTAAAACGAATTAGGATTGAATTCATTGTGGTTGTTGAAGTAGTATTTCATATATCGAATAATAAATGTAGATCCGTTCACTAGAGGAGATGACCGGGTATGAAGATCTGCAGTTCTAAGGCAATCTATTAAATTTGATCCTAATCAAATAAAGATCGCTGTTACACCTTCACCAATTCAATTCCTAAACCACTGATTTGTTTACCAAATCACTGGAATTGAGTTTGACAGATAACGTGACGCAAACGGTTAGAAATTAATACACTTTTTGAATGCATTTATTCCGGCATTATTTTGCAGAAACAAAATGATATTTCAGGGCCGGTTTGCCTGTGTTTCTGAATTCAACACTTCGTATATTTGAAGGGGAGTGGCTTTGTTTTTTAGGGTAACCATACCAACAGGTACCATGGTAAAATCCTGTTTTATTTTTTGAAATGTTTCTTCGCTGATGATGATCTGCCCTTGTTGTGCAGCAGATTGTAGCCGCTGTGCGGTATTTACCACGTCTCCAATAACTGTATAGTCCAGGCGCCGTAATGCAGAGGAACCAATGTTGCCCGAGATCATTTCTCCACTGTGAATTCCCACTGTAATTTTCGGTTTGAAATTCAGGTTTTCAAATAATGGTGGCAATGCCTCAATTTCGCGACGCACTTCCAAGCCCGCCTCCACACAATTTTTAAGGTGATTACCTGATTTAAATACAGCCATTACCGAGTCGCCAATAAATTTATCTATATAACCTCCATGTTCGAGAATTACCTTGACCATCACATCGAAATATTGATTCAACAAAGTAATAACCACATCCGGAGCTTCAGATTCGCTCAGAGCGGTAAAACTACATATATCAATGAAAACAACAGTCGCCTCAATGGTTTCATTTGCTTCCAGAGAAGATTCAAATTCGCGGCTGCCCATGAAATTCAGCACCCTTTCATCCACATACATTTTTAAAATGTTGTTTTCCTTAAGTGCCTTGAGAGTATCCCGGATCTGGTAAACATAATTCAGGGTTTTGTTTACGGTAAGCGCCAGGTCATCAAAATTGATGGGCTTGGTAATAAAATCAAAAGCACCGCGATTCATTGCAATGCGGATATTATCCATATCTCCGTAAGCAGAAACAATAACAGATTTCAGCAAAGGATTCGATTCATTCAGTCGGCTCAGCAATGTTAATCCGTCCATCTCGGGCATATTGATATCGCTCAACACAATATCGATATCCGGATTTTGGCTGATTTTTTCCAATGCATCATTTCCATTAATGGCAAAAATGAATTCGTATTTCTGATTTCTGATTTCCTGCCGAAATTTTTGTGTGATAAGCGCCTGTATATCTGTCTCATCATCCGCTACTAATATTTTAGCCATTTTTGTTGAGTTTAGCCTTTAATTCGTTAAAATCTATTGGTTTAGTTATAAATTCATCTGCTCCTAACTGTGAAGCCTTCGCATAATTTTCTTCATCTCCATATGCGGTTATCATCATCACCACCGGAGGTGGTTTTCTATAATCCTGTTTGATGTATTTTAGCAGTTCAATTCCACTCATTCCGGGCATATTGATATCTGATAAAATCAGCACAGAATCATGCGAATTTGTATTCAGATATTCTACCGCTTCTTCACCCGAAAATGCAAAAGCAAATTCCATCAGTTGGTGCCGGATTTCAGACCGGAAACGCTGCATAAACAGATCCTGCACATCTGCTTCATCATCCACAACCAATATTTTTGTACTCATTCTGAAAGTATTATCGTAAATTGAGTTCCTTCTCCATCCACAGTTTCCACTTTTAATTCGCCGCCGTGTGCCTTGATAATGTCATAACTCAGCGATAAGCCCAGGCCTGTTCCCTGGCCCGTTGGTTTGGTGGTAAAAAAGGGCTGAAATATTTTGTCCATCACTTTTTGGGGAATTCCATTTCCATTATCCGATACGGAAACTTCTATTTTCCCATTTAATTTCTTTGTAGAAACAGATACCGTTGGATCATAAGAATCTCCCTGTTTCCTTTTCTTTTCATCTACAGTATAAAACGCATTCGTAATGAGATTTAAAATTACACGGCCAATATCCTGTGCAATGATATTTATCTTACCCAGATTCTTATCGAAATCTGTTTTCATGGTGGCATTGAAGGATTTGTCTTTAGCCCTTAAACCATGATACGCAAGACGCAGATATTCATCTGCAAGTGCATTTACATCGGTGAGTTCTTTCACACCTGTGCTTGTTCTGCTATGATGTAACATGCTTTTGACAATACCTCCGGCGCGTTTACCGTGGTGTGTAATTTTGTCCTGATTTTCTTTGATATCGTTAGCGATTGCAATTACATTTTCAATATTTCCATTATTTATTTCCTCGCACATTTCACCAATTAATTCGGTATTTACTTCCGAAAAATTATTTACGAAATTCAGGGGATTTTGGATTTCATGTGCAATTCCGGCTGTCAATTCTCCAAGCGATGCCATTTTTTCGGCTTGTACCAATTGTTCCTGGGCAGCTTTTAATTCCGTTAGGGCAGCCTGTAATTCCTGATATGCCTCGGCATTGTTCATGGCAATACCCACGTTAGCTGCGATGGTCGTCAGCAGTCTTTGATCATTTTCCGTAAATACATTGTCTTGTTTGGTGCTCTGCACACTGATTACACCAATGGCATCTTTGCCCACAACGATCGGAACCCCGATATAGGATTCTACAGTTTTGCCCTGTTTGGTAGCATTTAAAGCATCATAAACTTCCTCCAAAGTATGGTTTACCAAAAGAGGTTCCTTGTTCAATATTATTTTTTCGGTGATGCCATTTGCAAATGGTCTGGATTCTATGGTATCTCCAAATACATATGGAAAATTGAGTACGTCATTTTTGCGATCATACAAAGCCAGATAAACAATATCGGCTTTGAAAGTATTTTTCATTTGCTCACCAACCAGGTGTATTAATGCATCAAATTCCAATTGTGCCACCAGCGCTCCGCTGATCTGGTTTACCGTTTGCATTTCGCTAGCTCGCTGTTCTGTTTCTGCCAGCAGGCGTGCAGTTTCATCAAAAAGTCTGGCATTTTCCAGTGCAACACTCATACTGTTGGAAAATGTGGTGAGCAGATTTACATCGGAATCTGAAAATGCATTTTCTTCATCCAGGTTTTGCAAACTAATTACTCCTGTAATTCCATCACCTGCTACAATTGGCACAAATACCAAAGATTTTGCACCTTGTCCGACCAATACGGAATTATGATATTTTAATCGCTGAGCATCGGCATCTTTGTTGATCAATAGCGTTTTCCCCGATTCAATAATATACTTGCGAAAACCGGTAAGTGGCCTTGGGCCTAATAAACTGCGATCTCCTTTTTCATAAGAGTAACAATCTTCTATGGTGTTGTTATTCTTGTCGTAAGTAACAATATCAATTACCTGGGCATTAAAAATATCGCGCATTTTTTCGCCAACAAGTTCATAAATTCCATTTATATCCAGTTCTTTGGCCAGCCCTTCCTGTACGCTGTTGATCACAGAAAGTTCTGCAGTTCGCTTTTTGGTTTCTGTCAATAACCGATTTGTTTCATTAAATAATCTGGCACTCTCCAGTGCAACGCTCATGCTGTTAGTGATGGTGCTAAGTAAGCGCAGATCTGCTTCTCCAAAGGCATTTTCTTCATCCACATTTTGCAAACTTATCACGCCGGTAACTTCATTTCCCGCGATCATCGGAACAAAAACCAAAGACTTTGCGGGGTCACCAATAAAAACTTCGTTGTCATATTTCTTGTGCATTTCAACGGAATTTTCATTGAAAACCAATAGCGATCCGGTTTCGATCACATGTTTTCTGAAACCCTTTGGCTCTCTCGGTCCGAGCAATGTTCTGTCGCCTTTTTCAAATGAATAACGGTCCTCGATCAGGTTATTTTCACGGTCAAAAATTACAATATCGATGACCTGCGCGTTGAATATCTGACGCAATTTTTCACCTACGAGCTCATAAATGCCATCAATATCCAGTTCTTTTGCCAGGCCCTCCTGCACACTGTTGATCACAGAAAGTTCTGCCGTGCGTTGTTCTGTTTCCGACAACAATCTCGTAGTTTCATTGAACAATCTGGCGCTTTCCAGGGCAACACTCATGCTATTGGTGATGGTGGTAAGCAATCTCAGATCGGACTCATTAAATGCATTTTCTTCATCCAGATTCTGCAAACTTATTACACCGGTAACCTCGCTTCCAGCAATCATTGGCACCAATACCATGGATTTTGGTTGTGCACCGATTATAGTGGAATTGTTGAATTCCCCACTTACAGTATCATAATTTTCGTTGATCAGCAATAATTGACCGGATTTAATAATATGCTGCCTGAATCCTTGTGGTTCTCTGGGCCCTAACAGGGTTCTGTCGCCTTTTTCAAATGAATAACGGTCCTGAATAACATTGGCTTCGCGATCATATGTAGCAATATCAATAACCTGGGCATTGAAAATTTCGCGCATTTTTTCGCCCACCAATTCATAAATTCCATCAATATCCAGTTCTTGGGCGAGCCCTTCCTGCACGCTATTAATTACTGAAAGTTCCGCAGTTCGTTGTTCAGTTTCTGCAAGCAGGCGGTTGGTTTCATCAAACAATCGTGCATTTTCAAGCGCCACACTCATGCTGTTAGTCAGCGTAGTTAAAAGCCGAACATGTGCTTCTGTAAATGCATTTTCCCTGTCTACATTTTGCAGACTCACTGTGCCTTTTACAGTATCTCCAACCATCATGGGAACAAAAAGTGCAGATTTGGGAGGTTCACCTTTTGTAACCACAGAATTGCCATATTTTTTTGCAGTTTTTTCGTAATCTCTATTGATGAGAATAGGTTGTTTGGATTGAACCAGCACCTTGCTGGCCCACATCAATGGCTTTGGATCCACATACAGATCTTCACCTTTTTCTACAAAATATTCGAAATTTTCCGTTTCGTATTTTGAATCAAAAACACGGATCACCAATGTTTGTGTATCAGGAAATAAACTTCCAATTCTATCACCTACAAGTTTATAAATTCCATGAATATTTAATTCTCTCGCCAGGCCTTCCTGCACGCTGTTGATCACCGAAAGTTCTGCAGTTCTCTGTTCAGTTTCTTTTAATAATCGGATGGTTTCATCAAACAATCGGGCATTTTCCAGTGCAGCGCTCATGCTATTGGAAAGGGTAGTTAACAAACTGATATCCGAATCTGAGAAGGCATTTTCCTGGTCAATATTTTGCAGGCTGATTACGCCATTAACGCGATTTCCCGAAATCATGGGAACAAGCACAATGGACTTTGCAGCTTCACCGATAATTACAGATTGACCGTACTTCGGTTTTTCATTTTCAAGATTGGAATTAATGACCAAAACCTGTGCGTTTTCAATTACATGTTTTCGAAAACCTTTTGGTGCCCTTTGTCCGATTAATGTACGGTCGCCTTTTTCATATGCATATCGGTCTTCAATTAAATTGGCAGCGCGATCGTAAGTAACAATATCGATTACCTGTGCATTGAATATTTGTCGCATTTTTTCGCCCACCAATTCATAAATGGCCTGAATTTCCAGTTCCTTTGCCAAGCCTTCCTGCACGCTGTTGATCACCGAAAGTTCTGCAGTGCGCTGCTCGGTTTCTGCCAGCAGTCGATTGGTTTCATCAAACAATCGTGCATTTTCAAGCGCCACGCTCATGCTGTTGGCCAGAGTAGTCAAAAGGCTTACATCGGATTCTGAAAATGCATTTTCTTCATCCAGATTCTGCAGGCTGATTACACCGGTAACCTCGCTTCCCGCGATCATCGGCACCAATAACATGGATTTTGGTTGTTCCCCGATTACGGTGGAATTGTTGTATTCCACGCTTACCTCATCGTAATTTTCATTAATCAGCAATAATTGCCCGGATTTAATAATATGCTGTCTGAATCCTTGCGCAATTCTGGGCCCTAACAGGGTTCTGTCGCCCTTTTCAAAAGCATATCGGTCTTCAATTAAATTGGATTTCTTGTCATACGTTACAATATCAATCACCTGGGCATGGAATATCTGGCGGATTTTTTCGCCTACCATTTCATAAATGCTCTGTATATCCAGTTCCTTCGCCAGCCCTTCCTGCACACTGTTGATTACAGCGAGTTCGGCAGTGCGTTGCTCAGTTTCTGCCAATCGGCGCCTGTTTTCATCAAAAAGTAGCGCATTTTCTAAAGCCACGCTCATGCTATTTGCAAGGGTGGATAGCAGCGTAACGTCTGATTCCGTAAATGCATCCTCCTTGTCCAGGTCCTGCAGGCTGATGATACCTGTCAACTCATCTTTGGTGTATATGGGAACAAATACCAGGGACTTTGCGCCTTCCCCAACCAGCACTGTATTGTCGTATTTGGACCGCTCCTCAACGGCATTTCTGTTAATGATCAGGGGCTGGCCATTGTCAATAATATGCTTTC
>JAGXTF010000005.1 GCA_018333525.1 Bacteroidota bacterium
GTGTTTGCCATTACCTGCATGTTCAGGTTATATACGGTTACAGTATAAGTACCTGCAGTTGGAATCACAGCGTTAACAGTGCCGTTGTTCACTACTGTTGGGAAAATCTGAAACTCGTTTTGGTTGTTTTTGTTGCTGATATATTTGGTAGCTAGTATGCTGGTGGCGCCATTGGCGTCGATTTGACTCAGGCGAACATAAAATGCGCCGCTGATGATGCCCAGGTTAAAGCTGTAGGTACCTGAAGTGATTTCTTCAGATCCGGCCACAGTGCCGGTAGTGTAGAAATCTTTTCCGTTAGAAGAAATTTCAATGGTGAAAGTGTTTTGATTGGCTTCTCCTAAAACGCTCCACTGCAATTCAAAGGCAGCTGCATTCTTTTCAATGCGGATAGAAGCAAGATCTACAGGAAGTAATGTCATCAGGGGAGAAAAAGAACCCTGTGGGTCACCGCTTGCTGCGGTTACAGAACCTGCCGTCATCCAGCGTGGACCGCTGGTGATCATGTTAGAAGAAGTGAAAGGTCCGTAAACAGTAAAGCTGGAGCCGATCATGATAAAACCGGTGTTGTTGGAACCACCCTGAATTACCCCACCCCAATCCAGGATTACGGTACCGTTGCTGTTTACAGAAAGGGTTTTGTTATTGCCCATATCCAGGGTACCTGCTACCCATACAGTATCCACATTGGATACATTCACATCCATAGTGATGGTGTGGCCGGCCTGTATTTTATAAGTAACAGGAGTGCCGGTTCCGATTTTGGACCAAACAGAATTGGTGCTCCAGTTGCCGGTAGCTGTGTTGGAAGTGTAGGTGGTAGCAGCTTTAGAAGTTGCGGTGAAGAGGTAGGTCGCCAGAGCTGCCATCAGGATTGTTTTGTTTGTGTATTTGTTAAACATGCCAGTGTTATTAAGATTTCCGAGTACAAAATTGCAGCAAAAGCCGGCTGGTATTGGAAAGGATATATGGAAGCGGGGAATGTCTTTATGAAAGTGTCAAAAAAGCCAATGAAACCCACAATTGATTTTATGAAATGTTGTTTTTGACAAGTGAAACATGGTTTGTATTTTGTGAAACGTTGATTTTCAAGCGTTTAGCTGTATTCTGGCAATTGAAAAGCCATGGTATTTGATTTTGTTGAATTCAAGGAAGATCCCGGGAGGCTGTTGTCTGGTGGTGTTTTTACCAAACAATGGTAAAAAACGAAAAGGCTAAAATAAACGAAGAAACATTTGTTTCGATTTATGAAATGGCGTTTTGAGTTAACGAAATGTTTTTTAGAATTTGCGAAACACCAATATGCCATCTTGTGAAAATGGGATCATTTCATTTTCTCTTATGCCGGAGTACTTTGTTTGCTTCAGGAATTGGCACAAGTCAATATTTATAACTGTTTCACTCCAAATGACTGGGAAAAACGAAAAGGTTAAAATTTACTAGGAATCGTATGTTTCGATTTACAAAATGGCGTTTTGGGTTAACGAAAGGTTTTTTTGAATTTGCAAAACACCAATCCACCATCATATGCAAATGAGGGTATTTCATTTGCTTTGATGCCGGAGTACTTCATTTGCTTCGGGAATTGGCGCAAGTCAATACATATAACAGTTTCACTCTAAATGATTGGAAAAACGAAATGGCTAAAATTTACTAGGAATAATGTGTTTCATTTTACGAAATGGCGTTTTGAATTAACGAAAGGTATTTGGGGATTTGCGAAACATCAAAATGGATAGTTGGACTCAATGGGGCAATTACATATAATGACATGAATTTGAAAAATGGGCCCAAAAAAGAAGGTTGGGCTGTAATACCTTTGGTATACTGCCCAACCTTGCGAAGTTGCCCGGCTAGCGGGATTAAGATTTGATCATTCTAAATGCTCAGATAAACTCAACACGCTTTCTGCGCGCCAGGTCTACCAGTGTTGTGAGCACAATGATTCCCGATAGGAACAAATGCTCAGGCATGGAGAACTTAAACAAGCCTTCTATAGAGATGCCCGTTAACTGAACTCCCTGCAACAACAACAACAAAGCACTTAGTGTTACCGGAACTGCCTTTCCGGATTTTAGTCTGAGGCCACGTATTAATAATACACATGCGGCCAGCATGAACATGCCAATAAATTCAATACCCATATAGCAAATGTAAATACTGATCTCGAAAAATCCAAATGAAACGCCATTTTCAATTTGTGAAACATGATTTAAAGTTTACGAAAAAACGCAAGGCAGCGCTTATTTATCACCGATAATTTATATATCGGTTACCCTAAATCAATAAAATTCAGACAATTGGCTGTTTGATTAAAGACCTGAATATGACGAACGAGCGCTATTAGTCCGAGCAAACATCAAGAACTTTGTCCAATGAAAAAGTTGTTTACCATGGTTCTTGTCTTTTTCGGAATGATGTCTTACGCATTCTCACAACAGTTGGAGGAAATAAACCTATCCGCCAAAATGAATTTTCCAGGAACTGCTGTTTCAGTTCGTAATTTGATGAAGGTTAAGAATGAAATTTGGTTTATAAACGGATCTGCATATTCAAATTTCGACCTAATCTGGACAAGGGGGGTGGTGCGATTAAAGAATGACTCTGCACAGGTTTATAGTGATTTTACTCATTCATCGAACCAGGGGGACACTGTTTACAGGCTGGTTTTTTGGAAATCAGGAATAAGGGCCCTTACCAGCAAAGGAATGTTCTCATTCCATGATACTGCATTTGATTACGATGATTATTGGGTTGACCGTTCTTTTGGAATGTATGATTTGATCCAATATGGAGAATATGATTGTTTTGCATCCAACAAAGGATTAAGGGTGGTTAAGAACAATGTAGTTAAGGATTTTAGTTATCTCAATGGTATCCCTGGTAATCGTGTTTATCAGATAATAGCCTTAGATAACAGGATATATGGAGTAACGGATACAGCCTTGTTTTATCTGGACTTGCATACGGATAAAATCCACTTGGTTAAAGGATTTAGCCGCTATAAGCCCGAGTTGGCAATAGTAAAATATCAGGAATACATTATCCTAAAGAGCAGGATACCTGAGAAGACAACCTTAGGAGTGCTTGCTGTTAAAGGCGATTCCATTTATGACCTGAAACAGCTGTTCTCCAAGTGTGACATGGAAACGGAGCGCTTTAGTTACATTTATGAGTTCACTGGCAATTCAGATATTATTTTATATATGGATAGGAATAATTACAGCATAATCGGAATTATTAATGGAAACAAAATTCACGAGTATTACGCCCCTTACTCGCCACAAATGAGTAATATAACTCTTAACTCCGCGGACGAATTTATGTATGTGAATTATTACAATTCAAACACTTATTTAAAGATATGGAACCTCGACAAGATTGAAGAAATACAATCTAACAATGGTATTAAACGAAAATTAGCGGTGAATAACCAGCATTTTGTTGTAGGGACAGCCAACTTTAATTCAGAGACCAGTTTTTATGCGAACCGGTTTAAGGATAAGGGTTGCAATTCAACCCTGGTTTCCCGTTCCATTTGGATAGGCGGAAAAGACACAAACGAGAATTTACATGTAGCGGCAACAACATACTTACAGAGAGGGAATGATTTTTTCAATGGACCCTTGCATACCAATGGGAAAC
Organism: Bacteroidota bacterium; assembly: GCA_018333525.1. GTDB lineage: Bacteria > Bacteroidota > Bacteroidia > NS11-12g > UBA955 > JAGXTF01. The sequence continues at coordinate 3,646 of JAGXTF010000005.1, forward strand.
CATTTTCCAAAACGAAGTTTGACTTCAAGCGAAACTGGCATATGAGCCAGGCACAAATTCGCCAGCATTTGGAAGAATTTCATAAATATGGAAAGGTAATCCACCTTGATCCAGAGATTACGGATTGGCCCGTTTACGCAGTTGAAGCTAATGATACTGCGTTTATGGCAAAATTTGAAGATGCCAACAAAAATGGTTTTTACGATCCGGAAAATGGAGATTATCCGCTCATCCCGGGAGATGAAGCCCGGTTTGTCGTATTTCATGATAGTGGCATTCATTCTGAAACTCAGGGAAAATATTTAGGTGTTCAAGTCAACTGTCTGGTGTGGGCCTCGCATTGCCCGGCATGGAATCAGAATGATACGTTTAATGCTTTGGAAAATACCGTTTTTGTTGATTATGAGATTATTAACAAGGGGAATCAGGATTACCATGAAGTGTACCTGGGTTCATGGAATGATATGGAAATTGGGTTTTTTGGAGATGATTATGTGGGATGCATTCCTAAGCACAACACCGCTTTTGGATACAATGGGGATAATTACGATGGAGGTGAAAATGGCTTTGGCTCAAATCCTCCTGTTCAAAATATTATCTACTTACAAGGCCCAGTGGCCGATTCTGATGGTCTTGACAATGACAATAACGGAGTCACAGACAATCCTGGGGAGCAATGTCTATTGTCTCACTTTCTGGTATATACAAACGACAATGACCCCAATAGAGGTTACCCAGAAGTGGATTTTGAGTTTTATAACTATATGAAATGTCGTTGGTTGCGGGATTCAGCAATAATTTATAATGGGGACAGTGTCCACTGGATGTATTCGAATGGAGACGATCCGGACCATCCAACCTGGAATTGGAACATGGGCAATGGCGCAAACCTTCCCGGAGATAGGTCCATTGTTTCAGGTTCCGGTCCTTTTGACTTCAAATCCGGGCAAACCATTCACCAGACTTTGGCGTATCATGGAATGTTTGAAAACTATCAGGCAGACCCTGCATCTCAGGTGAAACATGCTGCGGATGTGATTCGGGAAGCGTATAAAAATCAAAGTTGGAATTCCTGTCAGGCTGCATGGCTAGGGGTAAAGGAAGTTCAAAAATATCAAGGTTTAGAATTGTACCCTGTTCCGGCTGAAAACATGCTGAATGTAAAAACCAAAATCATTAAAGACAAAGCGGATATCTTTATTTATGATGCACAGGGAAGATTATGTCTTTCTTTTCTAAAGCAGCGCTTTGCAGAAGATATTGTTACAATTTCATTGACCGGGTTACCAAATGGTATTTACTGGCTCAAGGTAAATGCCCTAAATGGCCCTTTTTCCAAATCATTTATTCATCAATAGCCGAATTTGTTGTTCGGCTCTGTAATTTCGCGCCGTAGTCAGGGCGAGAGTGAATACGCGCGAGATTTTGCAGCGATACGCGCAGGTGCCGGGGGTTGAACAAGTTAAAAAGGCACTTGAAGCGAAAAACAAATCCCAAATATTTCTGGACGGGGTAACCGGATCCGGGCCGGCTGTTATTTTGTCATCGGCTTATGCCGATGGAGCCTTTCCTGCGCTGGTGATTCTACCATCAAAGGAGGATGCGTTATACTTTAAAAACGACCTGGAAAACCTCCTTCAGGGGGAGCACATTCTGTTTTTACCTGACAGTTTCCTTAAACCTTATAAGCTCCAAACCGAAAATGCATTGGCGGTACAAGAACGCATTGAAGCCCTTAACAGTTTGCGAAGAAACAACCAGAGAATTCTGGTTTCCTATCTGCCTGCTCTGGCAGAACTTGTGGCTGAAAAGGCTGAAGTGGAGCGAAATTCATATGAAATTAACATAGGTCAGAAGCTGGATGTGGATTTCCTCATGGACTTTTTGCAGGATAATGGATTTGAACGCGCCGACTTTGTGTTCGAACCCGGTGAATTCAGTATCCGTGGCGGCATAATTGATCTTTTCTCTTTTGCACATGAACATCCTTTTAGAATAGAGTTGGATGGAGACATTATTGAAGGAATTAGAAGTTTCGATGTTTCCAGTCAGCTTTCTCTTAAAGAAATAGGATTCTTCACCCTGGTGCCCAATCTCCAATCGGAGACCATAAAATCCAAAACCACTTCGGTTTTTGAGTATCTGCATCCTGAAACGGTGATTTGGTTTTGTGAACCTGGCCTACAAACAGAAGAATTATCTGCAGCCTGGCAACAACTGCTTCAGGAAAAGCAAACCGCTCAGGACTTTTCCAAAGAAAGTCAGCCCCCTGATCCTGCAAATAAATTGCTCACTCCGGCACAAGTTACACGCATCCCTGCTGCCCATACCACGGTTTTTTGGGGTACAATGAAACCCGGAGCAGGTATTACACCAATAGAATTTGGCCAACAACCACAACCCTTGTTTAGAAGGAATTTTGAGTTGCTGAAAACCTGGCTCCAGGAAAATCAGAAAAACCGGATCAGCACCCTGGTTTTCAGTGAAAATAGCCGCCAGATAGAGCGTTTGCAGACCATCCTCACCGATTTGGATGCCGACGTGGAAATTGTTCCGGTTTATCAGGGACTTTCAGCAGGTTTTGTGGATGATGATGCAAAACTGGCATTTACCACGGAGCACCAGCTTTTTGATAAATATTACCGCCCCAGAAGCAGGCAACGCTATAGCAGCAATACAGCGCTCACGCTCAGGGAATTGAAAAACCTGAAACCAGGTGATTTTGTAACCCATATCGATCACGGCATTGGCAGATTTGCCGGACTCGAGAAAATGCAGATTCAGAATGTAACACAGGAAGTAGTTCGACTGGTGTACAAGGACAATGACCTGTTATATGTTTCTGTAAACAGTTTGCACAAAATTGCCAAATACAGCGGCAAAGACGGTACTGTTCCGGTTTTACACAAACTCGGAAGTCCGGTTTGGGACAAGCAAAAAAAGACAACCAAGAAAAAAGTAAAGGATATTGCCCGGGAGTTGATACGTCTGTACGCATTGCGCAAGGCACAAAAGGGATTTACCTACAATCCGGATAATTACCTGCAACTGGAAATGGAAGCTTCCTTCTTTTATGAAGATACTCCAGATCAGGCCAAAGCCACGGAAGATGTGAAGCGGGATATGGAAAAGGAACAACCAATGGATCGCCTGGTATGTGGCGATGTGGGCTTTGGAAAGACTGAAGTTGCCATGAGGGCTGCTTTTAAGGCTGTCTGCGACAGCAAACAGGTAGCCGTACTGGTACCAACCACCATCCTGGCGCAACAGCATTATCGAACTTTTAAAAAGCGTTTTGCCGGATTTCCGGTGAATGTGGAATATCTCAATCGATTTAAAACCCAGCAACAACAAAAAGATACCCTTAAAAAAGTTGCAGAAGGCAAAGCAGATGTGCTTATTGGCACCCATCGGCTGTTGGGTAAAGATGTGCAGTTCAAAGATTTGGGATTGCTGGTAATAGATGAGGAACAGAAATTTGGCGTGGCGGCTAAGGAAAAACTCAAAGAGTTAAAGTTAAATGTGGATACGCTCACACTAACCGCGACGCCCATTCCCAGAACCTTACATTTTTCTCTTATGGGTGCCCGCGATCTGAGCATCATCAACACACCGCCGCCAAACCGCCAGCCCGTCCATACCGAATTGCATATTTTTTCAAGGGCGATTATGGCGGAAGCAATTCATTTTGAAATGAACCGTGGTGGTCAGGCCTTTGTGGTACACAGCAGGGTAAAGGATATATATGAAATAGCGGCTATTATTGAGTCGGATGTTCCGGGTTGCAGGGTTTGTGTGGCTCACGGCCAAATGGAAGGACATGAACTGGAGGATGTGATGGTGAAATTTGTAGAAGGCGAATACGATGTTCTGGTTGCCACAAGCATTATAGAGAGCGGCCTGGATATTTCCAACGCCAATACAATTCTCATCAACAATGCCCATATGTTTGGATTGAGTGATTTGCACCAAATGCGGGGCAGGGTAGGGCGGAGTAATGTACGCGCATTCTGTTATCTGTTTTCACCTCCATTAAGTGCGCTTACCGATGAAGCCAGGAAACGCCTTAAAACCATCGAAGAATATAATGAACTTGGCAGCGGTTTTCAGGTAGCCATGCGGGATTTAGATATTCGCGGAGCAGGCAATTTATTAGGAGGTGAACAAAGTGGTTTTATTAGTGAAATGGGTTTTGAAATGTTTCATAAGATATTGGATGAAGCAGTTCGCGAATTAAAACAAGAAGAATTTCAAGAGCTTTTTGAAAATGAGATTGAAGATATAAGCAGCAGGGAATGCCAGGTGGAAACGGATTATGAGATGTTGATCCCAAGTGATTATGTGACCAATATTGCTGAAAGACTGGCTTTATATAGTGAATTGGCATCCATAAAAAATGAAAAAGAACTTCACGATTTTCAATTAGCCCTTACAGACAGATTTGGCAAAACACCAGTACCTGTTTTGCGGCTATTGGATACAGTGCGTGTAAAATGGGCCGGTAAAAAACTGGGATTGGAAAAAATCACCCTGAACAATGGTTCCATGCGCATGTATTTTCCGGGAGATCCTGCAGCCGCGGTCTATTCCAGTTCTGCCTTTGGAAATATGATGCAACATGTTGCATCCAATCCAAATAAGTTTAACATGAAACAAACCGATAAAGCACTCATTTTAACGGTCAGGGGTGTGGAGACTATTTTTGAAGCACTTGCAATTCTTGCTGATTTCGATGTGGTTAGAATTGCATAACAATTGTTGTTTTTAATTTAGAAATCAATAAAACAATTCAATTTTTGGACTTAATCTCAAATTAATTCAGGTATTTATTTATAAAATTCATCAATCAATTTGGTTGTGGATATTAACTAAAATATTGAATGATATTTGTTTGCGGACATACTTGAATTGCATGTTGTGAAATGGCACAGCTCTTGATTTATTTCAATTGTAACCTTTAAAATTAAACATCATGAGAAATTTGAGATTTGCAGGAAGGCTGTTGTTTATCGGTTCTTTGGTAATTGGTTTTACCGCCTGCAGTAATGTTAAGATTGAGTCTGTTGCTGGTTCTGAAAAAGAAGTTGGCAAAGATTCACCGCAAGCGAAAGAGTTGAATCCGCCCGTTCAAAACACTCGTGAAGTTCATTATGTTCAAAACCCTGTGGAGTATGCCTCTGTTGAGAGGGCAGATGAACAGGAATCCGCATCCGGAGGAGCAGTAACTCCTTCAACTTCTACAGAAACTAAGAAGAAAAAAGGCCTGAGTAACACTGCAAAAGGCGCAATGATTGGTGCCGGTGCCGGTGCAATTGCCGGTGCTGTAATCAGCAAGAAAAAAGTGAAAGGTGCAGTAATTGGAGGCGTTGTTGGTGCCGCTGCCGGTGCGGGAGTCGGAATTCTGATTGACAAAAGAAAAAAGGAATCAGCCGAATAGTAATTACATGATTTTATTCTGAAAAGAATAGAAAATAAATCGGCATTTTCTTTTGGATCCGAATGTTTCGCAATTCGGATCCTTCCTGTATTTTACAATATTCCAGCATTTGTTTTATCCATTTAATTTCAACATAATAATCAAAATAAAATAAAGGAATTTAAATAATCAAAATAAAAAAATGGGGCAATTATACAACCCCATTTTCTTTAAAATTTATTTCCTTTATTATTTGCTCAGCGCAAAACTGATTCCAAAAAATCCACCGGTTGTAAATGCCTTTTTTGTATCTGGCCCGGTAGAATCATCACCCAGATTATCGCCCACTTTTTGCCCGTTTGTAAGCAATGAAAGCTGGCCAACAGCAAGGCCTGCGTGAATTCCGACTTTACTGGAAGATCCAAATAATGCACTTCCCCCAAGAAAGAAATTTAAGTTGCTGGTGCCTTCACTCTGAACCGGAATTCCAACTCCAAAACAACCGCCCCAATGCACATTTTTTCCGGCATATGGATAGAAGTTGAGAAATGTGGAAATGCATGGCGCATAATTATTTCCAGCGGTTCCGTATATCAATGAATCTCTGTTGGAATAACTTTGGTTTTTATCAAAATAAGTAGGAAATCCAATTCCAACACTGGTAGTAATTTTCATATCACCCTGTACACCAATATGAATGATTTTGGTTCGAATTTTTCTCAAAGTATCAATAGCATCTCCACCCATAAAATATTCTCCTGATCTGGTGTAAGGTGAGGTCTCGTAAAAATCAAGTTGCAGGGTTAACATATCTCCCTGTGCCATGTAATTGCACATGTAAACAAACGGAGTATAGGTAATGGCTTCATATTGTTGTTCCAGCTCCTCGATTTTTTTGTGGATGTATTCATTGGTATATCTGGCATGTAATCGCCCGGCAGCAGTCAGCATGCTTTTCATGGTTTGATCCATTCCCGCTTCACTAAAATTGTTGCCATTTATGTTGCTAAAAGAATTATACGCATCCAGGAAATTTTGAACCGACATGCTGAGATTATCATATTCTACGTGAAGGGTATTATTCAAATCATTTGCTTTCTGAAGAAAAGAAGTTGCAGTGAGCTTGTATTCACTGCTGTTTGATGGTGCCATTACATTTTCAATGAGCAGATCTGTTATTGCCTTTAGCGTATCATAAGGCAGATAAGGATTGAGTTTTAACTTTTTAAGTTTAGCAGTTGTAAAATCGCTGGTAATTAATGTTTGTTCCACTGCAAATAGTTTGTTAAAGCTGGTTACCGCATTTTTCATATCGGATTTTGCGGTTGCGTACTTGTCAAACATACTGAGATCTCCTCTGGTACTGGAGAGGTTGAATTGGTCCATGTTTAAACCGGAGAGAATACCACCAAGAGCTTCTCCGCCAATGGGAATGCCGGTAAACATACTCGCAAGACCGGAAATGGAACTGTTGTCAGCCACGTTTTCTTCTTTCCAGTCACACCTGGCAATAAATACAAAAGGGTTGAGGTTTTTTACCTGTACCTGTACTTCTCCATTCTTTCGCACAACCGCCTTGGAAATTGTTTTCTGGTTTCGGGTGTAAGTGAATTTATCCTGAATAAAATCATACTGCACCACCAGGTCCTGGGCAGAAACTGCACCGGCCACGAGCAGCACCAGCGATAATGCTAAAGTCCTCATATTGTTTGTTTTGTATGTATACAAATAAATGGTAAAAAGTAAACAATTGAAAATAGATGCAGTATTTCCCTGCGTTCCAAATTCAAATCTTTATCCAATCCCTGACCTAACGATGCACGAGCTTTTGACAGGAAACGTTGTCTCCCTGTCTTAAGGTCACCCAATATACCCCTGATGGTGCCTGCAAATCAAAAGCAATGGTATCCGTAGAGGAGGATTCCTTATGCAAAATCATTTTGCCGGTTATATTGTGAACATCTATAGAAATATCACCCGCGGAATTGTTTAATTCAATTTCATACTTGCCATCACCAGGGTTTGGAACAATATGAAATGGAATTATTTTCTCCGGATTCTGTACCCCGGAAATAGTGATTTTATAACAGGTGCTTGTATCCTTACATGCGTTTTCTGTTACTTCCACAGCATAGTAACCGGTTTTGACAGCAGTAAATGTTTTGTTTGTTTCTCCATTGATTTTCGCATGCAGAAGTTCACAATTCAACCATTGATATCCTGTTGCGCTGCTGCTTGCAGTAAGTGTGCTGCCACTTGCCGTTACTCCTGTATTCACCGTGTTAATGGTTAAGTCCACTGTAATAATACTGTCGCAACCTTTATAATTCGTAAGAGTATCCTTATAAATTCCGGTTTTGGTCCAAATTTTCTTTTTGCCTGGGGATACATAACTTCTGCATTCAGTTGTCTGAATATTGCTAAAGGTAGCGGAATTAATCGTCAGATTTATTGTTAACGCGCTATCGCAACCAAAGGCATTTGGAATGGTATCCTGGTATACTCCGGAAATTGTCCAAATATGCTTGCCACTCGGACTGGTATAATTATAACAGGCTGTGCGGTTAATGGTGTTGCTGGTTTTACGTATCTTCAATTCGATGGAGATAAAACTGTCACAACCATAATAATTTACCATGGTATCCATGTAAACCCCTGTTTGGGTATAGGTATGCTTTCCACTCGGTGTGGTGTATGTATGGCAAACGTTTGGGTATATTTTGGCGTAGGTTGCTTTTAAAATAGTCAGGTTTATCAGAATAATACTGTCACATCCTCTGAAATCCACAAGCGTATCATTATAAGATCCCGATTGGGTAAAGGTATATTTACCACTTGGAGTAGTGTAGGATTTGCATACAGCGGGCTCAATGGAGTCTCTGCCACCACCGATTTTTAAGATCACAGTAATGATGCTGTCACAATTAATGGAATTGCGCAAATAATCCGTATAAGTGCCGGATGTTGTCCAGGTATAAATTCCACTGGGGCTGGTATAGCTCGTACAGGCATATGCTTTTATGGTTTTGGAAGTGGATTTTTTTATCGTTAGATTTACTTTAATAGCACTATCACATCCCATAAATGTTTGAATGGTATCGTAATAAACACCAGTGGCAGTCCATTTAAATTTATTGCTCGGACTGAACATATAATCGCACCTGCTTGTAGTAACAGTTCCGTTGAATACATCGCGAATCAGAGTGGCTCCTTTGAGCCAGTTAGAGGAACTTCCGGATAATGTGAATCCGGTTAATGTTCCGGTATTGTTGTATCCACTTAAATCCGTCAGGGATTTTACACTGAAGTTGGTTAATCCTGCTTTGCCCTGATTGAATTTGTAATAAGCCCTAAGTGTTTTATCCCTGCTGCACAATTCCTTGTTGTAATTTGCTTTAATAAGGGATGCAGAGCGAGCGCTATTCCAAATTCTTACCTCATCTATCATCCCCTGAAAATAACGGGTATAGGTAAGGTGGCAACCAATTTCCAGATTGGCAGCATTAGACGCAGTTATTCCCCCCGTACCGGAGGCAGAGTCCACGGCAACGCCATTTACATACAGTCTCAATTTAGTTCCGTCGTACGAGCCGGCAACGTGTTGCCAGGTATTCAGTGTTAAAACGGTACCTGCTGAATTCAATTCATGCCAGGACCCATCGCCATATGCAAAGTTCAATTTCCCACCTGCACCGCACCGCATCATATAACCGTAATTCGATTTGTTGTCTTCCTTACAAATTATATTTCCGTCAAAAATATTTGTTTTCCAGGCTGTAGGATAAATCCAGGCTTCCAGCGTAATTGTCTTCCCGCTGATCATCACCGAAGTATCAGTGCCGCAATCGATTCTATCATCAGTCCCGTCAAAATCGAGTCCGTTTTGTGAAAATATGGGGTTGAAAGCAAATAGAATACTTGCAACAAATACGGTAATTCTTTTCATCATATTTAAAAATTTAAAGGTTGGAGGCTTTTGAATCTACGATTATAAGGATTAAAACCGAATAAACATTGCATTTTCAGGGTTTTTATGTAGGTGGAATAATGACAACAATCACCTGAATTCGTGACCTGACAGACATTTCAAAATTTCTCACCCCAATACCTTTGAATTGAACTTAAAGTTTTAATAAATTCATTAAATCATGGCAACACAATCCAAAACCAAGCCGGGTCTCTTTCCCTTGAAAATGGGTGAGTGGCTGGACCCAAGAAGCTTTTTTAACCGTGATTTTCCATTTTTTGGCAATCACGCATTCAATTGGAATCTGCAAACAGCCATGCCATCTGTAAATATTTCAGAAAAGGAAAATGCATTCTTCATAGAATTGGCAGCACCTGGTTTGGAAAAAAGCGATTTTAAAATTGAGGTGGAAGATCAGGTTTTAACGATAAGTGCTGAAAAGAAAGAGGAGCATTTAGAAAATAAAAAGAATTACAAGCGACAGGAATTTTCCTACAACAGTTTCAGTCGCAGTTTTAGTTTGCCGGAAAACACGAATACAGATGATGTTCAGGCAACTTATGAAAAGGGCATTTTACTTCTCACCATTCCAAAAGTGGTGGTTAATGCCGTTGGCAATAAAAAAGAAGTAAAAGTAGGATAAACAATTAGGGGTAATTGTATCAAAAAGGGGCTTGCTATTTATAGCGGCTCCTTTTTTTTAAACCTGTTTATCCTGTGAAAAATTATCGGCATAATGCATTGCATTTTGTAGGCGTTTCCTACAGGGAGCGCCTATCCTCGAAGCCTAAATAGTAGTCAGTTAATAGCCGTCAGTGGTTAGTGAAAAAGTGATAAGAAATTAAGTGAAAAATAATCTGATAAATTTAGGAAAATCGAGCTCGTGGTTCGAAGTCTAATTAGTTGTCAGTCATCAGTTGTCAGTGGTAAGAGAGAAATGATAAGTATTTAATGAAATACAAACTAAAATATTTAGAAAAAGTTCGTAGCCATTTTTTTATTCTCATCATTTTCTTCATTCAAATATGCGGGCAGAAAACACCACGTCCGTACCGGCACGCCAGCCTGAACCGGAACGGGCAGGGGCAGGTAGAACCCACCGATCAACGACTTACCTGGCCAGCAGCCAGAGGCCTGTGGCTTGAGGCCTCTTATAATAAAATAAATTCAGAAAAATCGAAGTACTAAAAAACTACTCCTGAACCTTCAGAAATTTCCAATTGTATGCCAAGTCTCCAATTTGTAGGTGCAGAAAGTAATTTCCGATTTCCAGGTGGTTTACATCCAATTTTTCACCATTGCTCAGTGTCCCTTTGCTTTGCAACCTTCCTGCAGCATCATGGATTTCGTAGAATGCGTTTTCGAATTTTTCTGTAGTTAAAATTTCTAATTGGTTTTGAACCGGATTTGGAAATATGTGTACTTTTTGTTTATCTGTTTGAAATAAGGATGCGCAAGCATCAAATGCCAGTAGAAAATGATGATCATCCCAAACATGAATTTGATAATGATTCACGCCACTTTTTGGGTTTATGTCTATAAAGGACATACGTCCGCTTTCGTCCGCCTGATCGGGATCTAAGGTTGCGATTGTATACATTCCAGATGCATCTACCCTGTCAACGGTTATGTTTTTTATAACTGAAGTATTCCAAATATTCCAGTTTAAAATAATGGTATTCTTATTTGTTGTACAATTTAAATTTCCTATTTCAACCGGCAATAATGCCAAATAAGTGCTTGCAGTATCTGTGCAACCATTTCTCAATTCTGTTACTGTAAGATAATAATTTCCCATTAGCGTAGCAAGTGGTTGCATTTGATTGGCCAGATAGCCACTTGGTCCAAACCATTGGAACTGAATACCTGCGCTGTTGCCAAAACCATTAGAAGAAGTATTTGCAACACTTGCAGTGGAATCGCCACCGTATAATTTTACGACATTTACCGAACCCAATATTAAACTATCATAAGCTTCCGCAAATGCAACAGGATGGGCTGTATCTGCAACTACAACAACGGTATCTTTATAAGTAAAACATCCCTGTAATGGCGCACATTCCAAAACATACATTCCGGGTTTGTTGTAAGTGATTTCAGTAGAATCTGCGTTAAAAGCGGTTATGTTTCCACCATTGGTCGCTGTCCAGTGATACCAGGCTAAACTATAGGAAGAATCTGCAAACATGTTGCCGGATGTTTTTGTACAATTAAGGGTATCCTGGCCTTTAATATTCGCTGATACTCTGGGATATCTCCAAAAAGGATATGGACCAGCAATATCAGCCAGGTCGCTGTTGAAACTTACTGAAGCACGACTGCGGAAAACCACTGTGCGGTATGGAACGGCACATGGATCAATGTTGTCAAACAATCCCGGATCTACCCCCAATGATGTCAAATTAACCGACATTTCAATAAACTGATCGGCATCATAATGGGTTTGCCATCCATGTGCTGCGCCGCTTTCTATAGTGCCCCATGGCGCCGCCTGAGAGGTGTCGGTATTGTTTGAAACGCCTTGAGAAAAACTAGCACCACTTAATGGCTCTATATCGGCAAAACCGAAATCTGTACTTGTTTGTTTGTCAAACTGAGATCCCCAATTAAAATTCACCGGTGGTACTGCACCTGGCCCCGTTTTTCTGGAAGAATCATTTACCCAAATTCTTGGTTCAATACTAAATCCTCCGCTGCTGGGTTGGTAACTCATGGAAAATACCATATCTCCAACTTTAGTTACATTTCCACTCGCGTCAAACAACCAGGCTACACGTCCTCCATCGCTTCCCAGGTTGGTTAATTTGCCTGTTGTTTTGTTTAAACGTACATCATTTACAAATAACTCTGCAGCAACGTTTTTATTTCCGGTTATTCCATGAACGCCAACACCAAAGTAGAAAAACAAGGAATCCCAAACAGTAGCTCCTTTTCTTCTTACATGCGAATAAAATTCCATTAATTCATCCTTCGATTGCACGGTGCCTGAACCAATGTTCCAACTCGACGGATCATCCACAGTTTTGGAACCGGAAGTAATAACGGTTTGATCCTGATCAAAATAATCTCTAGCATACAATGCGTCCAGCATGATAAATCCACCACTGCGTGTAAGTTTAGGAACTGACATTGGCATGGTGAAAACAAGAGTATCGCGGGCAGTTGCGGATGAAATCAGTAAATTTTTATATTTCCAGGAACCTGAAGTATCGATAACTCCAATTCCGCTTCCGGAATATTTATTTTTAAACCAGTCATCGCTCGGTTTTCCTTTGGAAGAGGATACGGATACATTGCCAAAAAATGCAGTATCCGCCATCAAATCACCGTCAATGGAAAAACGGGCTTCAACCCTTCCATTACCTACTGATTGCGCGCGGGATGCGTTTATTAAACATACCAATGATAAAAATAGAATCCATGGATTTAAAATAAATTTAATTTTCATTTGCTTTTCGATTGAATTTTATTCAATGCAATTGCAAAGCTAAACAGGATGCATGTCGCGGAATGTGCGGGTAATCAGCGCTTTAGGTGAGTTTTGTCAATATCAAATGTAACAATAGTCACATAAATGCATTCGAATGGTTGTGAATTAAAATTTTAGATAAGAAAAGAAAAGTAAGAGTAGAAGAGAATAAGTGATAAGTGGAAAAGTGATAAGTGGAAAAGTGATAAGTAAAAAAGTGCAGAAGTGAAATACAATCTTACAAATATTAGAAGATCAAGCCAGCAGCCAGCGGCCTGAGGCCAGCAGCCGATTTTTACGGTTAGTTGTAAGTGGTAAATTGCATGTAGCGACAAGTCATGACTTGTCGTTTTCCAAGTAATAAATGAAAAGGTGATTTGTGTTTTTATTCGATGTCATAGAAGT
>JAGXTF010000006.1 GCA_018333525.1 Bacteroidota bacterium
GAGCGACCTGAGCTGACTTCGGTCCGAAATGACGCCTTTGCCAGCTAAGAGTTTTGGCTCCACCTTTTTCGGTAAAAAGGTGGATTAAAAATAAATTCCAAGAACTTAAAATATGATAATTTAATTTAGTTAACAAAACACATTATCCATAATTGTATTAACTGAGGGAACTGTAGATTTTATTTTGGCTATTTTTGCGTCGATGTAAGCGTTTATTCTATTTTGCATTTATCTTATTATCCCTGATATGGGTGCAGAAAACACCGAATTACTTTCAAAAAAACATCAATTTAATCCACAGGTTGGCCTGGAATTGGTTCGCTACCATCACGATGCACTTTTTCCCGGTGGTATTTTTGCAGCGACCTATGATTAGAGAGGTACTATTCAAACTCCATTTGGATTTCACTATTATTATAATTTATAAAATAACCATGCAATTGCCTTTAAGTTTACGGGAATATTCGCAGCTAGTAACGCAGGTACACAATTTATGGATTCCGTATTTGGACATAGAGAACCCACGGTTGGGATGGTAAATAATGTGCATGCTTTTCATGTGAAATCGGAGGGAAGCCCCATACATCAAATGGTAAACATATATTGCCGGGTATTAGGGTAGGATATGTTTTTTTCTTTTTAATTTGCGGGAAAAATGAAGAACAGATTTTATTTTTATTTCGCAATCCAATTGTTTTTCACCGCCGGATGTAATGCTCAAATTACAAATTCAGCGAATGCTGAATCCGGAAATCTGGGAGATAGTATAATCTCGTACTATGCGAAGTCCCAATTAGATACTTCGCATAGTATATCTACAGGAACGTCCGGAAATGGTAGTTTGAAACATGGCAAACTTTTACCTTTTGCAGGCAAAAATTACTGTTATTTTGATACCTGGAGTTATCTGGCCGGGCGCGCTTTTCTGAACGAAAAGGCTAAGTATACACTAGAAAATTCCTTTAAAGATTTAGATAGCATTTTCCCCGGACGTAAATTCAGATGGATGGAATGTTCCAATGCGGATGGAGGTAAATTGTTTCCGCATCTCAGCCATCAAAATGGTCTCAGTATGGATTTAATGATACCATTAAAGCAAAATGGAAATCCTTGTTATGCATTGGACGGAGTGGGTAAATATCACTATCAGCTTGATTTTGATAATGAAGGAAGATACAAGCGGGATAGTTCCATTCGTATTGATTTTGATATGTTGGCAGCATGGATATTGTTGCTGAACAAGCATGCCTTAGAGCAGAATATGATCATATCGAAAATTATCCTAAAGGTAGAGTTACAGGATGAACTATTTGCGACCAAATTTGGACATTCATTAAAAGGAAGTAAAATTTATTTCGTAAAACAATTGCAGCCAACCATCAATGCTTTGCATGACGATCATTTTCATGTGGATTTTTTGCTTTTACAATGATTCCAAAGCACGCAAATTGGATTTTTGCATAAAATTGCCAATATTTGTTCTCATTCCATCAATTATTATGTACAATTCATTTAAAAGTTTGGCGATTCCATTGTTTTTTGGGGCGCTGTTATTCATTGCTTTTACTCCCTGCTATTCACAGATTAATGTCGGTTCCCTGGAATTTCCAAGTTTCAAACCCGGGGAATTTGATAAAGGAGATCTGGCGAAATTTAAAGAAACGACTACTGTTTTTGTTTACAGAGACAGCGACAAAGCCGATTTGAATCTCTGGAAAAAGGAATTGGGAAAGGTTTGGGATGTAACTGATTTGGAATTTATGTCTTATTCCCAATATGCAAGCGCAAAAATTGAAGGGGATCATTCTTATATGACCATGGGTGGCATAATAAAAGTGAGCAATAACAGTACCTTTACTCATATTTATCTGAATCTTTGGATGGCAATTAAAGGAAAGAAAAAAACATTCGCCAGAATTGAGTTGTCACCTGAATTTAAAACATATAATGAATTTTATGACAAGCTGATGTGGAAAAAAGATGAAGAAAAGGAAGCTGCGACCAAATACTTGTACAGCGAAGCCAAATTCTTTAACTGGTATCTGGGTTATATACGCAATGCCATGCACGAAGTGAGTAGCTTGTTAAAAGCGGAGAAATACAGAGGACTGTTTATACATAAAGAAGTGAAAAATCTGGAATTACTGAAAAAAGATACCTTATTTATTCCCGATTATGCGCTTATTGAATATAACAAATGGAATGGAAAGGAAGATGAAAGAATTGATATTGTAAAAGTGATGAAAAAATATCCGTACCCCTACAAGGTAATTGAAGATGATGCACTTAAAACCCGATTATTGGATTCCACAAAAACTACCTATTATTTGTCATACATTAAATCGAGCGCGGATAAATTTGTAAATATTGTTGAAGGAAAAACTGGAACCTTTATGTATTGCAAGTATGTAGCAATGTCCTACTATTTAAAAGAAAAAGACATTGAAACATTGATAAAAGCCATGAAAACAAAATAGGAATTATACCAATTCAGGTATTTCCAATTTTTTCAAAACCTGTTTTTCCTGATTTTCGTTATTCCCGGTTGGCTGGACTTTTGCTAATGCATCCTGTATCACCAGAGTTGCGGTAGCTGCCATATTTCGCAATTCCATAACCTGTTTATCGGGCGCACAAATATCTGTCCATTCCTCAGCGATTTCTGCAATCTGAGCCATTTCCTTTAATGCATATTCCAATGCAGATTTTGTTGCTCCCGGAATTGCAAATTCACCCATTAAACCGGTTATTTTCTTTTTGTATAAAGCACATTTTCTGGTTGAATGCTCTTTTCTAAATACAAAAAAAGGAATGGGACAGGCAATAATTCCTTCGAACTTTTGCATTTCTGCAAAAATATTATTTGCACAACGGTGAGAAAAAACCAATCCTTCCAGAAGTGAGTTGCTTGCAAGCCTGTTAGCGCCATGCACCCCGGTACTCGCAGTTTCACCCACTGCATACAAATGTGGCATGGATGTTTTTGCAAAAAGATCTGTTTTTATACCGCCACACATGTAGTGTGCAGCCGGAGCAACCGGAATTCTATCTGCAGGAATATTAATTCCCAATTTTCTGCAACGATGGTAAATCATGGGAAATTTCTTTAAAAAATCGGATTCAGAAATATTGGAAACATCCAAAAAAACATGGTCGATGGCATTTGATTTCATTTCTTTCCAAATGGATGCCGAGACTACATCTCTGGGTGCCATAGAACCGTCGGGATGATAACGATGCATGAACTTTTCCCCATTGGGTAATACCAATTCTGCCCCAGCGCCGCGTAAGGCCTCACTAATTAAAAAACCTTTTGCTTTGGGATGAAATAATGCCGTAGGATGAAATTGCACATAGGACATATTTTCCAATTTTACTCCTGCGCGCGCAGCCATCGCAAATCCATCACCGGTGGCAACCGCAGGATTTGTAGTACGTTGGTAAATTCTGCCTGCACCGCCGGTTGCCAATACTGTATATTTTGCTTTTACCACAATATAATCGGAAATTTCAGGATTCCATATCCAGGCACCACGACAAAGTCCTTCCTCTAAAAATAAATCTCTGGCCATTACATTTTCCATGAATTGAATATTGGGATTGGATTTCGCATTTTCGATCAATATGGTTTCCAGCGATTTACCTGTAGAATCTCCAACATGCAATACCCTGGATTCACTGTGTCCGGCTTCTTTTGCCAAATCCGGTTCACCCGATTTTTGCATGTCAAAATTCAAACCCAATTTGGTCAATTCCCTGATACGAAAAGGCGCTTCTTCAACCAAAACCCGAATGGCATCCAAATTTCCTTTTTTGCCTCCTGCAATCCAGGTATCCTGGATGTGCTTTTCGAAATTATCGGTTTCAGAAGTTACGCAGGCCAGACCACCCTGGGCAAGTCTGGTGCTGCTTTCTGCACATTTCCCTTTGGTTACCACAACCACATCTGCAAATTCTGCGCATCGAATTGCAGTGTTTAATCCGGCTACTCCTGAGCCAATGATTAATATATCGGTGTGCTGTATTTTCATACTTTTGGAATAAAATCCAACATTATTTTTAATGGTTTATAAGCGGCAATTCGCAATTCTTCGGACATGGAGATTCTGTATTCGCTTTCGTTTTCTGTACCCAGAGATTCCAGGGCTTCGAAGGTGTTGGTTAAATTTATTTTCTTCATAAATCTGCATGTAAGACATGGAGAAATGAATTGTTTTTCAGGATACATACCTTTTAGTGCCGCACCTAAATCGCACTCAGAACCGAGTATAAATTGCCTGGAATCTGATTTGCGCACATATTCCATGATATCGTTGGTACTTCCCACAATCCCTTTGTTGTTTTGCAGCGATTTGCGGATGGTTTCTTCAGGTACTTCCCAGTGTAAAAGCATTTCCGCTTCAGGAAATGAATGCCCCAATTCAGAAAGATTGTTTTGAAACTGTTCATGTACTTCACAGCTTCCATTCCATAAAATAAATTCTTTTTTATTCCCTCTGAAACTGTTTTCCAGATTTTTTCCCATGTATTTATCCGGAATAAACAGAATTTGTTTGTTTGGAAACGACTCTGCAATTGCAAGTGCATTTCTGCTGGTGCAAATGATATCGCATTCCGCTTTTGTTTCTGCTGTAGTGTTGATATATCCCATAACCGGAATTCCGGGATACTGAAGTCTTAAATTTCTGACGTCTTCTCCGTTTATGGATGAAGCCAAAGAGCAACCTGCACCCATATCAGGCAATAGTACGGTTTTATCCGGATTGAGAATTTTAGCCGTTTCTGCCATAAATTCTACCCCACAAAAAATGATGGCATCGGCGGTACATTTGGTTGCTTCCATGCTCAGCCCTAATGAATCGCCCACATAATCCGCCACACCACCAAATTCCGTTGTGATTTGTAATTCAGGTGGCATATAATAATGAGATAAAATGATGACGTTTTTTTGTTTTTTTAATTTTTGGATAGCTGCCACCAGCATTAATTTCCGTTCCAGTGCCGCCATGGATACACCACCGGTCATGGCTATTAATTTCTGTGTGAATTTGTTTTGTTCTTTATAAAATATCATGGTGATTTGCTGTAGTTTATATTGGTTATTATGCTGCTATCAGTGAGAGTCAACAGAAATTGTTTTAAACAATATTTATCAAAACTGCTGAGATTTAATCCGGTTTCTTTTCCGGGTTTGGTCATAATCGGATCCAAAGTGGACGAATATTTTACACCAGAGTTGTAATGTTCAATTACTTCATCCAATGTGTTAAACCTTCCATCGTGCATGTATGGTGCGGTATAAGACAGGTTCCTTAAACCAGGAGTACTGAATTTGCCTAAATCCGAAGATTTCTGTGTAACAAAATACCTTCCCTTGTTAAGTCCGTTAAAGGTATTGTCCAGACCTATGTTGTGGTAGCTGTTGTCCTGAAATAACGGATAACTGTGGCAATGAAAACAATCGCCTTTTTCACTGCCGAAAATTTCCATGCCATAAGTTTCTTCCGCAGTAAATGACGCTGTGCCTTTGCGCACTCTGTCGAATTTGGAATCGGAGCTAATGATGGTTCTTAAAAACTGTGCAATTGCCATTGCGGTTCTCGCTTGCAATACTCCATTCTGAAATGGATCTTTTACATTAGGAAATGCCTTGTGAAACATATCCGGATATTGTGCATGATCGTGAAGTCGTTGCAACACTTTATCCATGTCGGAATTGAAAAACATGGGTCCGAAGTCCCCGATGGCAACGTGATCCAAATTAGTCTCAACACCGGTCCAGCCATATTCCTTATTCCATGCCTGATTAATTAAAGCAGGAATATTGTTGTAAAAAGCGGGATCAAGTTTTAATTCTGCGTTATCCCTCATGAATGATTTTTCCTGTAGATGACAGGTGTTGCAGGAACGTCCGTTAGAAGATAAAATGCTGTCGTAAAACAGTTTTTTACCGAGTGCGATACCTTCTACAGTAAGTGGATTTTCGGAGGATAAATAGGGAGAAGGAAAACCTGTTGGAACTTCAAGGTTATATGGAGTTGTGCTGTAATTTTCCTGTGTATTTTTTTTGCAGGTAACAAAAACCATTAATGGAATAAGTGTCCCAAAAATCGGTACGGATATGGATTTCCAATTAATCATGAAACATGACATCCCTTCCGTTGACAGCAATTTTTTTCATGGCAGTCTGGTATCCCATGATGTAATTTCCATCCTTATTAAAATCGTACAATTCCGGATTTTTAAAAAATTCATTTACATTCAAATGCAGGATAATTTCATTGTTATTTTCTTTAACGGTAAAGGCCTTAAGTTTCTCCTGCTTCATTTCATTTCCATTGCCGCCAATATGTATGGCGTAACCATGAATTCCGGTGCTATCCTTGTACATCCCTTCTAATTTTAAAAAGTGGTATCCGCCACCCATGGTTTCAGGCCAGGCCATATTTAAAAAATCTTCAGAGTTTCCAAGTTTGCCCGTTTTATTTATATTGCTGTCCAAGCCAATGGTGAGGCTCCAATTGTCGTAATATTTGCAGGGAAATGCATGTAATTGAAATTCGGAATTTATGTTAATTGCCCCATCGATAAACCACACGTTTTCCGGCTGCATCTGTGTATGCATGGAATATGCTTCCAAGCCAGATATCAAAAATTGAATTCTGCTAACGCTGTATTTATAACCGGCAGGATGGTCATACAGCAGAGTGTCGAATATCAATTCTTTTCCATCTGATTCATATTTTATTTGAAACCTGACATCGGCAAATGATTCTGAATCTTTCCTGCAGGATGTGCAAAAAAGCAGAATAACCGCCAGCCAGAAGAAATATTTCACAGTACAAAGTTTTCACTGTAATTTGAATTGAAAAGTGATGCAAATCAATAATTCCGGTTAAAAAAGGATAAACTTATCCGATATATATTCCAAAGCAATTACTTATTTTTGTGGAATGTCGGGATTTGTGAAATGCCAGTTGGATTGCAGAAACTGTCAGACCATTGCCCTCTCTGTATTTGCCACACTTAAGGCTGCTGAACTCAGTGAACTGAATCAGTACAAATTGAGTATGGAAGTTAAAAAAGGGGAGGTGATATTTTCTGAAAACAGTGTACCTGGAGGGTTCTATTGTGTGCATCAGGGCAAGGTAAAACTGTATAATATAGCAGAAACCGGCGACATACAAATCATCAGACTGGCTACGGATGGAGATATTCTGGGCTATCGCAGCCTGCTTGCGAATGAGGCTTATCAGAGTACCGCAGAGACCATCAGCGACAGTGTAATTTGTTTCATACCCAAAGATGCTTTGTTGAATTTGCTGGCCAAGAATCTGGATTTCTCTCTGAAGATCATGGAGAGTTTTGCGCATGAGCTGGATCAGGCAAGAAAGAAATCACTGGATATTTTATTTAAGTCGAGCAAGGAACGCCTCGCAGAAGCAATTGTATTGCTTCGCGAGACGTTTGGAGTAGATTCCAGAGGATTTATTCAGGTGAAACTCACCCGACTTGAAATTGCCGCTATTACTGGCATGGTTCACGAAACTGTAGTCAGAATTCTGGCTGAATGGGAAAAAGATGGAATTCTGGAATTGGATAAAAAACTCATCCGTATTTTAGATCCAATTCGCCTGATGAAGCTCACTAAAATTGAGGACTAGTCCAGTTTCTCCCGGATATTTTGGGAGCAAATCCTAAACCAAAAACTTAGCCTGCATGTCCAATGCTTTGGGAAACAGAATGTTATTTTCCAGGTGAATATGCATGGTTAAATCTTCTTCAAATTCCTGCAATTTGGCATAATAAACTTTATAAGTAAGGCAAACGTCGGCAGGTGGAATATAATCATCGGTACATTCTCTGATACGGTGCAGCAAATCGCCGGCTTCTTTATGTTCCAGTTCCATTACTTCAACCGGCATATTGATGTTCATTCCGGAAATTGCAGCGTTAAGACCTTCATTGGGTTGTCTGTAAGCCTCAAACATTTGTTTGATACGAGGAAATAGAATATTTTCTTCTTTGGTCATATGTTGGTGCAACTCCGATAACAGAGCACTCACATATTCTCCAAGCTCCAGCAATTCCGGGTGGTTTGTGCCATGGGTGCGCATTACTTTACTGCCATATTCCAATATATACCTGCTGTTGTTGCGAATGTAATTGTGATGGGTATTTACAATATAATCGCAAAGAAAGTCAGGAGCCCAATACCAGGGATTCTGTGATGCGAGCACTTCCGGACGCTGCAATTGATTTAATTCCCGGTTTACGGTTTCGGCAGAGACACCAGCTGTTTTACATGCAGCTGAAAGTATTTCTCCACCACCGCAGCAAAAATCGATGCCGTATTTTTTCATCACATCTGCTTTGCGTATATCGGCTGCAACTATGTTGCCTACCGGACTACCTGAAAAGTCTTCTTCGAAACTTTCATTTGTATTGTGTATAGGAATATTCCATTTCATGATTCGAAATTGGGGAGGAATAAATTGTTAAAAATTGACCTCAAACAATTTTTTTCAAAATAAAAGAAGACAAATTTGTCCGCAAAAGAAGAGACACATGAATCCGGCAAGCTTGAAAACGGGAAGGAAAGTGGGTTGGTGGCGGCTACCGGTTTTTTTGGGTCTCTTTCTTTTATATTTTCTATATTCCATGTTTCTGTTGTTAAATCCTACCGATGCAAAGTCAAATTCATTTGAAAATGGGAAAATGGTATGGCAGAAATACAACTGCCAGAGCTGCCATCAGATATACGGTTTGGGGGGATACCTGGGCCCCGATCTTACCAATGTATATCAAAAAGGGGGAGAGGCGTATATTCGGGGAATGGTTCAATCCGGTACGGATGTAATGCCCGCCTTTAAAATGAGCAATTCTGAATTGGATGCATTGGAAATATATTTCAAAAATATGAACCAAAGCGGTGTTTCAGACCCCAGAGAATTTGTGGTGGAATATGATGGTTTTATTCGATTGAAATGAAATTGAAACCCAAATTAGATACCGATAAATGGCAATTGTTTCTTGCACTTCTTTTGTTATTTCTGGGTTTGCTTTTTGGTATTCTGGCATCTTTACATTATTCAGGAAATGGTATAGAGAAAGATAAAATTGGCTTTGTTTCTCTGCGTCCATTGCATGTATCTTATGTGATTCTCTGGATTATTTTGTCTGCACAGGCAATGGTGAATCATGTAATGCAAATGCAAAGCGGAAAAAGAATTCCAAGTTGGATTTCTTACGGAAAACTATTGTTATTATCTGTGGCAATTCTGGCAATGACCATGGCATATTTCAATTCCAGATTCGGAGGAAGGGAGTATTGGGAATTCCCGCCCTGGATAGGAGTTTTGTTTTTTGCTGTTTGGATTTTGCAACTACTTGGAATGATAAGTTTGATTGGAAAATTAAACTTTCAGAAAGTATATGTCTGGATGTGGTTTACGGGAGCATTTTTTTTGATGCTCACATTTTTGGAATCCTATGCCTGGCTTTTACCTGGAATCCGAAAAAGCACCATTCAGGATATTACGCTTCAATGGAAGAGTTCCGGTAGTATGGTGGGCGCATGGAATCAAATGATTTATGGACTGGCAATCTGGCTCATGTGTGCTTTGGAAGGTAATTCTGAAATGGCCAGAGGCAAAACTGCATTTGTACTTTATTTTCTGGGCCTAACCAATCTGATGTTTAACTGGGGCCATCACATCTATACTTTACCCACACAACCGTATGTTCGCTATATCAGCTATGCGGTGAGCATGAGTGAATGGATTTTGTTGGTTCGAATTATTCAAAACTGGAAAAAAGACAAAAAGAACATAAAAAAATTTAAACACAATCCGGCGTATTATTTTATTCTGGCTGCAGATTTTTGGATAGTTATTAATTTATTTCTGGCACTTTGCATGAGCATTCCTGCAATTAACCTGTACACCCATGGAACCCACATTACTGTTGCGCACAGCATGGGAACAACAATAGGAATCAATACCATGATATTGTTATCGTGTATTTGCTGGTTTTATTTTCAAAAATTCGGGAAATCGCCGCTTACACATTTTCACCGCAATTGGTGGATTTTACAAATAACTCTGGTATTGTTTTGGTGCATATTAATTTATGCAGGTGTAATGCGCTCCATTTGGCAAATGCAGGAAGGGCATTCTCCTTTATCCGTTTTAATGAAAAATATGAAGCCCGTTTTCCTCGTTTTTTCTATTGCGGGTACCATTTTTACCATCCAGTTGCTGCGGTTTATTTATGGTTTTCTACGGCCAGGAAGAGACTGGTTAAGGGAATCGAAGTAGGAGGTACATCAAATTCTGAGGGTATATAAAAAATATACGATTGCTGAATTATTTCACGTAAAATGAGTTATATTTGTTTTACGCTGAAATCATTTTAAGTATTTTTCATTTTTGGATCTTTTTTTATGAGTCGTAAATTCCTGATACTTTTGCCTGTGTTGATGAATTTCAACATCGTATTTGGACAGTGCAGCGGTAATTTAATTAGCAACGGTTCGTTTAATTCTTCCAAAGGAGAAGCTGTAACCGCAACAGGTTGGACTGGTACTTCCACGCCGGATTGTAACGATGCAAATGGTGCGCTAAAAACCACTCCCGGTTATGTTTGGGTTGGAAAACCGATCCCGTCCGAAGACGGAGGTACATGGCAGAATATTTATGGCCCGGAATATTTTACCCAAACATTTACTACATCTCCGGGCACATTTTATTTTGTAAAGTTTCAATATGCCCAACAAAGTATTCAATCAGGGTCTTTAAAATTCAATAGTCCGGCCGGAATTAATGTTTATGTAAATAATGTAATGGTTTATTCCACAAAGGATGATACTTCTCCATATACCTGGGAAAATGCATGTTTTAGATTTTTGGCAAGCCAAGCAACGAGTACCATAAAATTCCAGGCGAATAAAAATGAATATATGGCGGTGGATGGTGTTTGTATTAAAGGAACTTCCGGCAATGTTGGAGGTAGTCTAAAGCTCGGTAATGACACTGCCATTTGTGAGGGTGACTCATTGCAGGTAAGCGCCGCCAATCATTCGGGGCCTTATTTGTGGAGCAATAACTCTACACAAGCAGCCATAATTGTAAAAAGTTCCGGAACTTATTGGGTTCGGGTACCCGGAATTTGTGAAGAGGAAACAGACAGTATCGTGGTGACTGTGGATCCTTTGCCCCATGTTGATCTTGGCAGGGACACCATATTATGCGAAGGAGAGCAGTTGAATTTATTTGCGCCATCGGTAAATGGAGCTTATTTATGGAATGACGGCTCCACACAAAATGGAATGACTATTACAAAAAGTGGAATTTATTGGTTGCAAATGACAACCAATTGCAGGGTCATTTCTGATACCATACAGGTTCAATTTATAGCTATTCCGATTGCAGATCTTGGCACAAATACGGTAATATGCAAAGGACAGAACATAGCGTTGCATGCTGGATTGCCATCAGATACTATTTTGTGGTATGACGGGAGCAATTCCAACTCAAAAACGATAAATCAAAGTGGCACATACTGGGTTCGGGTGTCGAATTCCTGCGGAGTAGCTGTCGATACCGTAGAGATATATCCGGATATTCAACAAGTTAATTTGGGAGAAGATACTACTCTGTGTTCCGGACATATTTTGCTGTTGAATGCGGGAATCAAGGGTAGCCAGATATTGTGGGACAACGGCAGCAGCCTGGGGCAAAGAGTAATAGACAAACCTGCAAATGTTACTTTGGAAGTGCGAAATAAATGTGGTGTAAAGAGCGATACCTTAAAGGTGAATTTTAGAGATTGCGATTGTCATCCCTGGTTTCCGGATGCATTTACTGCTGACGACAATGGTTTAAACGATTTGTTCAAATTGAAGTATTCCTGTGTGTTGGAACAATTTCATATTGAAATCTTTGACCGTTGGGGAGCGATGCTTTTTGCGAGTGAAGATCCCGATTTCAGCTGGGACGGCAGGAGTGCAGGCAAATTATGTGCGGAAGGGGTCTATGTTTTTCATGTGGAGTTTCGCAGCAATACCGGCTTGCGATATGAGCGCCGGGGCACAATTACCCTGTTGCGATGAATTAAATTTAGCAAGGGTATTTTAAACCGTCTTGATTTTTCTTATTTTTGCACCCCCGTTAGGCCTTGATGGTGGGAGTGAAAATCCGACAAATTCAGGTGGGGAGAGCGTAAAGCCTTCGGAAGCGAAGGTGAAAAATTAAGACCTCGTAGCTCAGCTGGATAGAGCAACTGCCTTCTAAGCAGTAGGTCATAGGTTCGAATCCTATCGGGGTCGCAAGCCTTACCAGCGATGGCAGGCGAAAGAGGAGATTGATTTGAAACGTGAGTTTCAAAATGAGGCCCGGGCGAAAACGAAAGTTTCGTCTGATAAAGAGAGTTGAGAGGGCCCGGATGAAGTTTTCAACTCATCCGGACACGATCATCT
>JAGXTF010000007.1 GCA_018333525.1 Bacteroidota bacterium
CAGAGTCAAAGGGGCACAAATCGATAACAATTGACCATGTAAAGGCAGCATCTGGGTTTGCAAGGAAGTACCGGCTGTCGTATCTGTTGGGGAAGCTAAATGACCACCAGAAGACCATCTACGAGATCATAAAGCAGAACAAGTCGATGGACTCGGGGAAACTCTTCAACGAGTACAGAATGCGGATGAGCGGGACCGTCACCGACAGGTCGTATAGGAACTACATGTCAAGGATGGTCGAATTAGAACTGGTAAGGGTCATCAGTTCAGGGAGATGGAAGAAGTACGAGATTATTTGATATTAATCAAACACATTTTTTGAATTAAAAATTGTATTTTCTACATCACTTATTATAGTATTTTTTAGCTCCTTTTCTAATGAGATACATTGTTTTCGTGTATATTTTACATCTGTAAGTAATCTTATTGAATTTTTCTTCAAGAAATTTTTGAACTCCGAATAATGAATTGCATTGTCATACATATGACGAGTGATTTCATGTATATTAAATTCGTCAACTGTTGTAGAATTATCTTTTAATTTAGATTTCAACAGGTGTATTTGTTCTAAATCTTTTTTTATTTTATCAATAGATTCTTCATGTAATTCAATAGTGGATTTTGATAAATCTTTCATCATCGCATCTGAATCATGAATTTGTGATTTTATTTCTTTAATGTTCAGATTAGACAATTCCAATTCGATTTTGTATTTTGTCTCAATGATGTCGAAGTAATTATTGATATTATTTATTGCTGATTTCCAGTCTCGAATAATATAGCATAAATGTTTTAGAAAACCTCTAGGTGCATAAACTGTGACATTTCTTTCAAATCTTGTGCTACCAAATTCTGTTTTCTTATTTTTCAATACTTGTTTGTGTCGTATCTCTAGAAATGTAAAAAATGCTTTATTTCCCCTACTGTTTTTTGATTTTGTCTTTGTACTAAAATTTTTTTTTATGACAGATTTATACGAATCTGTTTTTCCTCGTTTCAGACATATATCATGGGCCTCAACAAAATCAGATGTATTTTGAAATATTTCTAATAATGTTTGAAAGTTCAAGAATTGTTTCTCTGTGAGGTTTTGAATGTTTTTTACCGTTGAGGCAAAAGATTCTTTTGTAAAGTGTTCATCAAGTTCTTTGACATGTGGTCCAAATAGATAATCTACTAGAATTCCGATGCCAAGATTATGTTTACATATTTGTCGATACAAAGAAAACAATGAAATTTTGAGTTCTTCGTTTTTGTCTGAATTAGGATTTAGACTATAGTTATTTTGTGCACACATACTTTAGTATAATTGACTAATTGAAACCATGCAATAAGTTTTTCAGGCATAATAAATTAGAAGATAAAAAATTTGTGAATAGATACAGTTAATGTATGATTGCAAAGAAAAAACCTCTTTGGAAAATTAGAGAAGAATTAGAACACCAATTAAACATCTTAAAAATTGGTCAACGTAACACTCGTTCTATTATCATCACAATGCTAACTGTTGGTATCGAAAAAGGCGGATTTTCAGCTAATCCCATCATTAAATCTAAAACAGTATACACAAAAGGAAATCATCTGCCAAGCTCTACTCATGAAACATTTGGATTATTGAAGAACAACGGCCTACCATTACTAGATCCTGTAGAAAATATTGATTATGATGAAAAAAAAGGGGAAGGAAGATTTAACAAGAGTACACTTGATGTCTTGAGTCGTGAATTGGAAATCTATGATCAGTTAGGCCAAAATAATCTTCTAAGTAATTCAGATAGAAGAGAGATAGAGGTGTTGCGTGAGATTCTTAAGAAATTTTATGGAATCTGAATATTTGTTTTGTGAGAATAATTCAACGCCGATTAAATTTATAGGCCTACAACGATATTCCATATCAACATCAACGTTTCTATGTGGAAATTGTTTTTTTTTCCATTCATTCAACATGTAAAATGATTTTGTCATGTGCCATTTTGGACCTGTTCCACAAAATAACGCTGCTAGATATTCTGTTTTCTTTGGCATGTTGTAATGAGCATCATTTGAATGCAGATCCAATATCCACTTTGCATCATATCTAGTTGTCAATCTCTCATAATGACGATATTTTGAAGATTCTTTGATTATAACATGTGGCCAGTGTAGTTTATTGATCTCAAGTGCAACATTACGTGAATATTTTTCAGAATACTTTAACTCATGGTGTTTTGTTGGATATAGATAATGATAACTGTGTAAGACCAAAACATTCTTGTGTTTTTCATAGTTGTATGTGATTGAATCACCGGTAAACCTAGTGAAAGGCTTTCATTAAATGAAAGTTTTTCAACCTTAAGTAATCATGCAACCGATGAAAGTTGTATCATCCTTTGTTTATATCGAATCAATGTTAGGTGATCAATGAGAACAGTTATCAAAATTGAAGAGACCAAACAACCAGAAGTTGTAGATGGTCTGACAAAAAACGGCTTGACCCTAGTTTCTTTGGACGAGCCTTGTTTAGAAAATGAAGTGGCCTGTGTAGCAAATACGCTAGATCCGCAGGACAAACGAGGGATCGCAAATGGAAAAATTCGATTGGACATAAAGAGTAGGGCAAAATTTGCAAATTCAAAGGGCACTGTAACATCTATCGACTTTGATCTGGTAAAGATTCAGAGAGTCAAATCAGACCCGGTAATCATAGTTGATGAAGCGATACCAGGAACTCTCAGTGTTCTAGTCAAGGAGATACTCAAAGACATCGTCAAGGTAGACATCGTCAAAGCAGCATTGCTTTCAATGGATTCAGATAGTTTCAAAAATTCTGTGATGGATTTGGCCAGAATCACCGGAGAAGACCCTGATATTGTCTACACTAGATGTGTCAAGACGCTGATAAAATCGTGCACGTTAGGTCTCAAAAGACTAAACATGATTGCAGTGGAGATAGAGAAAGAACCAATTGAAGGAGAGAGGATCCAAATATGAGCAAACTCCTCTTTTCATTTTTAGGTTTCTTACTTTCTATCACTGTTCTTATCACCACACAATCTTTCCTTCTCATTCTAATTGGAATGTGTACTATGTTAATTCTCATGGCATACATTGGTCGTCTGTTAGACAATGATGAAAAAGCATTGCAGTCCGTTGGAAGAAATAAGATGTCATCAAGAAGTAAGACGAAGGGCACAGAGAGAAAAATTCGTGATGCTGTTGAGAAAGAATGGAATGACCAGTCTGTATTTGATGACGCGGAGAAAATGAAATGAGCTCTGATGATTTCTCATTAGGTCCGTTTTCAAGAGATGAGAAAAATGATTCTAGTAGGACATGGACTAAAAAATTATCAAAAGGAAATCCAGGGTTAGATGAGAATGATCTGGATTCTAGCGATTCGATGGTTGAAGAACTTGCAAGATTGCGTAAGACAGTTAACAGACTAGAGCAAAAATTATTTGCTGAAGGCAAAGCAATAATCGAAGAAGAACAGAAGGTGGCCGGAATCGGAAATCTTGGTGGAAAGATTACTGCAAATCAAAACGGCACAATAAGAAAGACATCTTTTGTTTTGGTCTGTGACGGATGTGGATATCCACTACAAACTCTTCCTGCGATCTGTCCGGTTGACAAAAGAAAAGTCTGCATTGATTGCATGGTCTCTATTGACCAGCAAGACATGTGCAAAGGCTGTTTGATGAGAACAAGGCCACTTTCAAAGCAATCTTTCAAAGTTTTGTTGTTGATGTCATTTCGCATAGATGACCGTGGAATAATACGAGAACTTACAAGGATGATTAGAGATGATATTCAAGATTCTTTTGGCTCTCTGGTCGAGTCCGGATATATCACAAGACACGGCCTGTCTGGGTTTGAAATCACAGAACGTGGAATAAACATCATAGTGTCTTACAAAAACATCTACGGAAAAGACGAAGATGTAATCAATCTAGAAAAGGAG
>JAGXTF010000008.1 GCA_018333525.1 Bacteroidota bacterium
TTCAATACTACTGTAAAAACTCCATTGCAAGGCGGCTACCCAGCCTGGTCTTTCCTTGGTGAAACTACATATAGACTGAGCCTCACGGCGAAGTTCTGATGTAAAAAAAGCCTGGCACCGCCAGGCTTTTTTTTGTTTGTGAAATGTTTTGCCATCAAAGTAGTCCCCATCATCGCTTCATAAAACATACGGAGATTTTCATGAAAAAAATGCTTGTATCCTTGTTGACGCTGTGTGCTGTTGCTGGAAATGTTTCTGCTGCCGAAGTGCGTTATTTTGCCGTCAGTGGCAATGTAGATGGCGCAAGTTATTGCCAGGCAGTATGGCCAGGTTCACAATACGCAGGAGTGAGGATGGGAAATGCTTCTTACTACTTCATTGCATGTCAGGGCTGATCTGGATGCAGTCATAGCGTGATGCAATAAAATATCTGCCAATTTTTTCTGGAATCTTGGCAGATAAAATACTCAGCTTTCCGTGCAAGTCATTGCATCACGAATTCTTTGTATTCAAAGTAATCATCATGCCTGACAAGCTTTTTCCTGATATCAGGAAAATTTCAGTTCTTAAAAATCATAAAAAGTATTGACTGTAAGCCGGCCACTTCCAGGGTGGTCATTGATGCTGATTGCCGGATTAATGCATGCCGTGTGCAATAAGCTGCCACGATAAACGACTAACCTGTTGAATTTTGCAGGTATCATCCCCAAAAAACTGAAATGCTCATTCGAGTTATCAAAATATCTCAGTGGCGGGCGGACAGCATTGATTTCTTCATAGTAAACATCCAGATAATGCTCGCGCGTTGCTTCAGTGATTTGTTGCAAACCTGTTGCTTTATGCCGGTAAAAGCCGGTACCTCCATGTCTTTCATCGCAAAGATATAACAGAACTGCCATGTGGTGAGGACTGCTCGCATCAAAGTGCGGCGTTCTTTGCAAAGGGCTGAGATCTTCCGCCTGCATTGTTGTCAGTGAAAACGCACACATGCTTTTGCGTAGCGCCAAATCTTCCGGCACACCAAAGTTGAGCTTGATGAGAGGCTCAAGAAATTCGGTGATCATGCTTGAATACTCAGCAGGGGCCTGGGCGCGAATACCTGGATAACCTTTCTTTTTATCAAAATTTGGATAAGGGCTAAAGCTGCTATTGATCCCTATGTTTTTCAAGACATCGGGATCTTGCAGAAAATTATCGATGATAATCGCCTGGTGCTCACCTATCGTTACGCTTTGAATATCAGGCGGCATGCGCAGCGCAAATGTGGCTTCCAATGCATTGTCCATCTCTTTCCTTACGAGCTTTTTAATTGGGCGTAGGCCGCCAGGAATTTTTCCAGCCATTCCCTGTGACCTAATAATTCTCCGGACAATTGCCGGCTGCGCATTTTTATGTTTTCAATTTCGCGCTTGAAATAATCTTCTTCATAATTGGTCATATTCCTGACCCTTGTTTGATATTTCATGCCGTAGAGCACAAAGAGAAAATTATCGACATCAAATAAATCAAAACGGCTGAAGAAATCAGATTTCTTGGGAGGGTTGACTTTCCACATGGCCAGTCTTTCGCTGAGAATATCTGAGCGTTTTGCTTCATTGGTATTCACGCGCCAGAATTCTGTGTCCTGACGGTCCGAAATGCAGTAATGCATTTGTACAAAATCCATAACACGTTCCCAGGTATAGGAGACGACCTTGTTGCAATAATCCGCAGCCACAGACATGGTTTCTTTTTCTACTGAAAAATTGCGGGCAAACAGTTCCGCAGAAAAATCGGTGACAAAGATGGAGGTGGCTTCCAGTGGTTCGACGAAGCCTTGTGCCAGCCCCAGTGCCACCACGTTCTTGCACCAGAATTTCTCCCTGTATCCCATACGCATGGGGATCTTGCGAGGTGAAAACTTATCTATATCCAGTTGTAAATGCTTTGACAAATTTTCTATCGCCACATCCTCCGTCATATGCCCACTTGAATAAACAAAACCAACACCGCGACGGTTGGTGAGAGGTATATCCCACAGCCAGCCTGCGGCATGGGCTTTGGCTAAAGTATAGGGTGCGATTTCAGTTCCGGCTTCTGTCGGTATTTGTACCGCCAGAGCAGTATCCGTCAGGATTTGTGCAGATTTATCGATAAAAGGGATATTGAACACTTTCCCCATGATCAGGGAATGAAAGCCTGAACAATCCACATAAAAATCATAATGTAGTTGCTCACCTTCTTTGGTGAGCAGATAAGCGACCTCGCCATGCTCGTTCAATTTCGCATCAATTATCGTTGCAGATTTATGTTTGACACGCAGTTTTTCCCTTGCATTTGTCGCCAGGAGTTGTCCGAATTTAACAGCATTAAAATGGTAGGCATAATTGACCACGCCTTCATACTGCGCCGATGAAACTTTCTTTGGTGACTTCATTGCATCGGCAAGCGCAGGAGTCTCTGCCACATCCGAGAAATGCATGTTGTCAGCGTTTTTGAGGTAAAGCGCAGTGACATCTGTGCCACCAGGGTAGGGCGAAGAAAAAGGATGGTAGTAGCTATTTTCAGGATTCCATGCAGACGGTATCATCCAGTCCACAAACTTGATCCCTTTCTTGAAGGTGGTATCGCAAGTGGCGAGCAACTCAGCCTCGGAAATGCCAAATTTCATCAGCGATTTCCGGATATGTGGGACGGTACCTTCGCCAACGCCGATAATACCAATTTCAGGCGATTCAATGACAGTGATGGTGACATCAGTTTCAGCCCTGAGCTCTACTGCCAGATGATTTGCAGTGAGCCAGCCAGCTGTGCCGCCGCCAATAATTGCAATATTTTTTACACGCATTTTTTTTGCCAGATTTAAGCTTGATAAGAAAAAAGTCCGGCACAAGCGGGACTTGCTGGAGGAGCTGTCATTGAAATCTTCAACAATGAAAATTTCATTTTTTCTCGACAAAGTATTTCACATATTCATCATAGCAACAAGCGTGATTTTTATCGCTTTTTTTGGAAATTTCTGACTTTCGCAATTTTGTGAAGTCAGTTTGATATCAAGTTTGAATGCATGTAATTTTTAGGTTAAAAAAGCTCTCGCAAGAAAAGGAAACTTGCATGCATTTATCAAGAAAATCGGCATAAGACCAGTTGTAAAAAACACGAAATCAAATGCTTTTTTCAAGAGCTTGTGAAGAGGTGTAAGCATGCATGAAATTATATGGCACTTCAAGAAGCAAAAAAATTATTTAATACCACATAGATACCGCTTGACAACCAGTTTTAGTAACTCTACAGTGAGTCTGAAGCAGGTTTTCTAGTGTGAGCTTGTAATCAAACAACATTTTCTGTGAAATAGTATTCAACGGTAATTTGGGGCTGATATCACGGTTCTGGCAGGTCTTTCTCCCCGCTGTTTTGCGTGTTTTATTTCAGGAAAATTGCGCTTGAATCCGGACGATATTTTATAAAAGCGAGAATGGGCAGAGGTTCTGCGCATGCTCGCTTT
>JAGXTF010000009.1 GCA_018333525.1 Bacteroidota bacterium
AATGGTTGTACAGAAACAATAGGAGGAAAAGCCGGTACTGGTTCATGGTGACGAGTGGTGGAATTAATAGTAACTCCCATTGAAGTCATTTCAGCCGGAGTAATTGCCGGGTTATACTTCAACCACTGTTTAACAAATGCACGAATTGCAGTTACATATTCAGCCATTGCCAAATTAGTAGTCTGCCTGTCCGTAGGTGTTGCAGTCTGTGAGACTTGAGAGATTGCCCAGGCATTCTGGAACGCAGTTTGCAAAGCTTGCAAATCGGTAACATCAGCCGGCAAAATCCCCCATGCACCTGCATTCGCAACGACTATAGTCAAAAGATTAATTTCGAATACAGAGAATGCAGATTTTTTTAAAGGGACATAAGATGCTGCCATAAAAAAAAGGATTAAATTATTAACATCAGAACTTATTTAAAATTCCCGCTGCCTTGTCTGAATCAATACAACAGGACAATATTTTAAAATCATTTTTCCTTCTGCTGCCTTAACTGACGACCATGCTCCAAAGCTGGACGATCTTTCACATCATCAAGAATTGCAGGAGCATTTTTACGTGCCTTAGTTTCGGGCTTCGACGTTTTAGGTGAAAGAATTTCTTTTCTTGTTTTTGGAGTGTTAGCAGATTTCACTGCTTTACCTGTACCCTTTTTAGGGGGTTCACCCTGGGGACTTTCAGTTGATGGATTTTGTACCTGGGTACAAATGATAATAAAGACAATTAGATGTTTCAACATACGGATAAGAATTATTGAAAATTGAACGAGGACAAAAGTAGTATTTTTTACATTACAAAACATACTTTTCAACATTTAGACGAATCACATATAAAAATAAGTAACAGAGTATGAATAAGAAGCAAAAAAGAGGAAAAGTACAACTATTAGTTAACGATAAACAACATACTTAAAACACTAATAACCAACTATATACAAGTAGGTGTAATATATAGTATATACCAAAATTTTAAAAACCCTGATAAATTAATAAGATAGCCCGATAAATTAATTAAATCAAGGGATAAAATATTAAAAAGGTTTCATCATGTATTAAAAAACAGCGATATTTTAAATAATACAGAAGATAAACTATTACAGAATAACAATAAACTATTCTAATAATTGGATAAATTAAAGGGAGAGAAAAAAGAATAAATGATGGAAGAAATATAATAAAAGAAGGCAATAACAATATTAAAAATCAAAGTTCATTTATTAATCCTCAATAATGAAATAATGAGGGTCAAGGAAAATAAACTTTTCATCTTTGATGTCTTTAAAAACTGCTTTACCATCCGGAAATATTTCTGCTCTGAATCCCTGACCTGGATAGTTTCCATTATCAATTAAGATGGAATTAACATCAATCAATACAATCACTTTTTGAATAGGAGCCAACAAAGTAACATCAATATCATTTCTATCAGGATTTGGATTAACGAATGATAAAGCGTTGTTTTGATGTATTAGAAATTTCATGAGCGAAAAAAATACGGAGGGGAAAAGGATTCATCCCCTCCCTGGGTTGTTTAATTAGACATCCAATTAATAGCAAAAGATAATTTCAAATCTAATATATGAAGTCTATGTCTATAATCGGCAATATTATTGAATAATTTATTATTCCAACAATAATCATCATCATAATCAGCAACAATCCATTTACATAAGACATGACATAATTCTTTCTCTCTTTCAATATCCGGAAGCTGTTTTTTCAAATAAGCAACCCTTTTATTTTTTGGTACTTCATAGTATCTTTTCATAGTAGTTATGGTTTTAGATATTCCCGACATTGGAAGGGCAATGCCGGGAATAATGATGATTTAATTAGTGGATAATTCAGAAACGAAATTGAATAACTGCAAATCAATCTTTGCTTGCTGTGCAAATGTCTTTTTCAGTTTATTGTGTAAAAGTTCATTGACTGCATTGTAACCATTCCAGAGGGTTGGAACGGAACCGAGCAATGAACTTTCTTTATAAATAGTATCAATCACCTGACGAGCATTCAATGAAGGCAATGGATTTTTCTCGGAGCTCTCATATTGAAAAAGGTTCAACTGATCTGCTGTAAGCTTCACAAAACCTTCTACATCAACCAAAGGACGCTCGGCTAATACAACGAATTTCTTTGATAATGAATAAAACTCATTATCCATGAATTTGTTAACCATTGTTTTGATTTCCGGAATCACAACTTTAGCAACATCACCACGATGTTTAACGGCAAAACCAAATTTTGATTTAGCTACATGCAGACCATTTGCGCAAACTTTCCTAAAAAATCCAAAGGAACCGGAAGTACGGCAGGAACCATCATAAGAATTTATGAAGTTTAACATAGGTACAATTTCATCTGTTGAATTCTTGACTTTCACAACATAAGAATCATCAGAGAGAAGATAGGAAACAGAGAAAGAACGATCTTCACGATTGATAGACCTGGTCACATAATTCAATTCAGCTTCTATAAGCTTTGCTTCAACTTCTAAAAAGAAGTCTTCATTGCGTAAATGCGAGTAACCTTTGGAAACTACATTTACTAAAGCACCATTAGAAAAGATGCCTTTTTCAATCCCCTTCCTAACCCTGCAATTAAGCAAGTTGGAAAGGTCCTTTACTTCCGACGTTGGAAAAACATCGTCCTGCCTCAAGGCTTTACCGTTACCGAGGGAAACGCTTTCGATTTTGTTCATTGTGTACATTGTTTAAATTAGACTATGCAAATATACGAACTATTGCAACAATAGTTATAATATTTAGACCAATGACAATACATTAAGACGAATCACATTTAAAAGATTAATAGAACAGATGAACTAATAAAATAACCTTGACCAACACCGAACTAAAATACGTTACTGCAGGAATATGATCTAATTTTCATATTCATGATCATATCATAAAAAAACCCGATGATGAAAAACATCATCGCAATTATAACAGGTACCAAATCTGAAATGATTTACATATTTACAAATCTGAAATTAGATCATCATTTGTATATACATTTAAAAACTGAAAACAACCGGAATGAGGGGAGCATGACCATCAAGCATAAAAATACGATGCCCGCAGGATCCAATATATTTTCATCACCATTGTAAAAAGGGAATAGAGAGTAAATTTATTTTATCCCAGGTACATTTTTTTTTCATGCGCACCCGGAGGGAAAGGAACTAAATCTGACCTTCATTAATTTCAATCATGTAAAAATTAGCTAATACCCCCCCAGTTCAGAGACTTCATTTTGATATTGATTTAATTGAAAGTAAACATTTCATTAACCTATAAAAGCATCTTTCTTGCAATAATTAACTTCACAGTAAGAAGCAAAAAATCAATAGCAAAATGAAGTATCCAATTTTTTTTTTTCAAAAAAATTGGAGTATTTGAGTAAACACTGACTTCAAAGCGGGCTTCGCTAAGCAAGCCAAAAGACCTTACCAAGCCCGGCGGGGTTTTTGCCTTTTCTGCAAAAACCATGACGGGCAGCGCCTGCGGCTTTTGCCCCTGCTTTAAAATTGTGAGAAAAAATAAAGCGCTAAATTATGTATGCCTTTTTAATGTTAGCAATTTAGCTGCTTGTTTTTTCTTCAATTTTAAAGCTGGGGATTTTTATTTCATGATTGATTTCATAAAAAATTTAAAACCGCGCTTTTTATTTCCAGCGCGAAGTTTTTAAATTTTTTATGAATTCAATCATGTTATCATATTTCTTTCCATGCCCGGCGGGGTTTTTGCTTTTTCTGCAAAAACCATGACGGGCAGCGCCTGCGGCAGAATGGAACTCTTA
>JAGXTF010000010.1 GCA_018333525.1 Bacteroidota bacterium
ACCAAGGAAGACAAGGCCAATTTTGGCAAACTGACGGCAGCCATGATAGCCCAGTACAGTGCCTACAGCCCGCTGCCGGGTTACAAGGTCAACGGTGCACTGACGCTGGGTGAGAACATTGCTGACAATTCCGGTCTGTCCATTGCCTACAAGGCCTACCAGATTTCCCTGGGTGGCAAGCCAGCACCAGTGATTGATGGCTACACTGGCAACCAGCGCGTCTTCATGGGTTGGGCACAAGTCTGGCGTGGCAAATCACGCGATGGCGAAACCATACTTAGGGTGAATACTGATCCGCACTCTCCCTCCATGTTTCGCGGCAATGGTCCTTTGACGAATTTGCCAGAGTTTTACTCTGCCTTTGGTGTCAAGGAAGGCGACAAGATGTACGTTGCGCCAGAAAAACGTATTACGATCTGGTAAGCATTTTGTAAGGCAAAAGAAAGTGATGTTGAAATCCTGTTTCAGGCTTTCAGCATCACTTTTTTGCATTATTCATAGTAGCGATGCAAAGTTGACTGGATAGGCAGAATCGATCTCAATATGCGACAGTAAGTCATTAAATTGTGCCAATGAAGACGGGCCGAGCAATGTGCAATTTGCAGGATTTTTTTTCAATTGCCATATTATGGCAATTGCATGAGCAGGGAGCTTTGTTTCGGCGCTCAGTTGAGTCAGGGCCTTCAAGATTTTTTGTGTCGATGGCTCATTCAATAGCGCGATTTTTTGATCTTTTTCTCTACTGGTATCAATTCTGCTCCCGGGTTGAGCCACGGCATTTTTTGCATACCAGTCACGTAGCAAGCCGCTTGCCAATGGTCCCCATGTGATACTTCCAATCCCGGCAGTTTCCAACTGGCTGAACAATAACTCTTGCTGCTGGAAATTCAATAAATTATATTCAAACTGATTCGTTAAAGGCTTGAGCGCAGCGTTCTCTTTTGCATAAGCCAGAACGGATTGCATATCATCAACCGTATAATTGCATACGCCGAAATATTTAATTTTCCCCTGGCTCCGCAACAATATCAGCGCCTCCAGCATTTCTTGATATTCAAACTCTTTTGTAGGGAAGTGAAGCTGCAATAGATCTATGCAATCCACGCCCAATTGTGTCAAGGACAGTTCACACTGTCTGATAATATTACGCCTTGAATAGCCTCTATGATCTGGCGGGTCGCTATCATCAGCTATACCTCCCACCTTCGTCGCGATAAAAAATTTATCTTGCAACTTCAAATTGCGCAATGACTGCCCAATGATTTGATGGCATCCACCTCTGGCATAGCTAATTGAAGTATCAATGAGAGAGATGCCTTGCTCATGCGCGGACGCTATAACTTTTTCTGATTCCGCTTGGGCAAGCCGCCACCCCATCATCATGGTGCCCAAACCCAGGCGACTGACAAAAGGTCCGGCCTTACCCAATTGAATTTCATTCATTTTACGTTTTTCAGATAGTCTCGCGTAATCCCTTCGCTGTACGGTGAGGTTTCAAATTCAGCCGTATTATTTTCTCTCATATCCAGACCATTGTATTTCGTAAAATGAGGGCTGGAATCTATCTCTTCATTTCTCTCGCTTGCATAATAAAACGCAGAAAAAACTTTACGGTATATACCGTCGGGCGTAGTGATTTTTCCTGGTTGGCCGTGATAGCTTTTAGACGTTGTATTAAATATGACGAGCCGGTTGAACAGAGGTTGAACTTCTTTTACTTTACGACTACCGTCTTCAGACCATAGCTCAAGATTTCCACCATATTCTTCTTTCCAATCCGGCGTCAAATAGAACAAAGCATTACACCTGCGCCATGCCTGCAATTTTTGATGCCAGTTGAAATCCACATGCACATTCAAGAATCCGCCATTACCCGTCATCATCGCTCCGCCGCCCATAAAATAGGGGTCGGGTATCAATGATTTCGTGCCTGTCAGGGTTTCCAGGAATAGCAAGAAAGACCTTGAACTGATCGCAGCAGAAAACAACTTGAAGTTTTGCGAAAAACTCCTGGTATCTTCCAAAAAATGACGACTGACATTTTGATGATTATGGTATTTAAAATTGAGATCCTGCCCATCCAGAGTGGGGTACTCATTCGCCAATTGGTCGGCAATGGCTTTTGGCAAAAAATTATCAAAAACGATGTGCGGGAAAGGATCGTTATTTTGGAAATTATCTTTATTGTCAAATGCCAGCTGAGCATAATGTGGATCGTCAAATACATCCAATATCCGGGACGCAAATTGACCTGCACTTTGCTCACTGTCTTTCGTATCCATAACTACTCCGTTTTTTACTCATCTATAAAAGGTGTCATCTCTGACTTGTGGCTCGCACCAATGTATTGCAGTGCTGGCGCATGCGATCACGAGATTCCACTTAAAAACTATCGAAACGCACGCAATATCACCTGTCGTCTTAGCGAAATCAAGCGCGAATTTCCCCGTGAGCTGCCCATCACTATGTTTGATAAGTTAACATAAAATTTTTGTATAACCAACCAAAACAGGCGAACTATTGATCGCAAACAAGAGTCTATAGCAGGGCCACATTCCGAGCATAAAACGGCATAGTAGCAGTGCGTGAATGAGTTCAGATATAGCCCTGCTCTGAATTTAGTTCGGGATAGTAACAAGATGTAAGCGACGTAGAATCGAAATGCCATCCTCAATTAAAAGGGGCAATTAGAAATAGAAGATGTAAGCCAGCTTATTCAAAGCAAAAAACCATGCCTTTTAAGCAAAATTAATATGACCTGATGGTACTATTTGCATTGTATATACATAAAATACCAAGCATTCTCTGATTAAAATTGCTAAATACCCGTATTTTTTGAAAACCAGGGTCCAAGCTTATCACTGTCGCAATGACGACATAGTCAGGCTGTGGCAAAATAGCTGGGATTGAAATTCCATTGATGAAAGCTAATTTATGAGTTTTGTACGCCGTATCCAACAAGATAAGTATGATGTCTATGATAAAGAGGACGTGCATGCTCGCTTACATTTCTTCAAGAATCTGCAAACCATCACGAATGCCATCCATTCGACCAGTAATATCGAGCAAATCATGCTTGATTTATCACAAAGCATTTGTGAACTGTTTGATTGTGA
>JAGXTF010000011.1 GCA_018333525.1 Bacteroidota bacterium
TGCCAATAAGGGTTTTATGACAACGGCCTGGATTCGAACTGCTCGCAATGCGATTCTCAGTGCGCATCGTGTGAGGTCTCTTCTTCAAATTGTCTCTAGTGCTACGGAGAGAACCGACTGGCAGCTCCAGAATGCCAGTGCGCTTAAGGATTTTATCAGGAAAGCGTGTCTAGTTTATGCGTAAACAAAAAAATTAATTTTTTTTTTTTTTTCTTTTTTCTCTCTATTTTATTTGAAAAATAGATATATACATTATATATATATACCCGCAAACTTTTTTTCCTTTATATCTATATTTTGTTTTTTTTGTTTTTGTTTTTGTTTCTTTCTCTTCCAAATTTGTTAACTTTATGCGTTTTGTTTTTTTTATACATTGCAGGTTTCG
The DNA here is from genome assembly GCA_018333525.1 of Bacteroidota bacterium. Classification (GTDB taxonomy): domain Bacteria; phylum Bacteroidota; class Bacteroidia; order NS11-12g; family UBA955; genus JAGXTF01. The sequence goes on from JAGXTF010000011.1 coordinate 386, forward strand.
TGCCCACTGCATTGCCTCAACTGCTCCCAAAGTGAAAACCTAGAAGTGACTTGCCACTATTGTAGCGGAAGCGACTCAGAACTCAGAAACGTTTCGAATCAATGCGCATGCAACGACTAGTATGTGGACATTAATGGCACTTGCCAACCATGCAGCTACTAGTGCCACACATGTTCCGGAGGAGATATAAACCACTGCGAAACTTGCACAGGACTGCACAGGAATGACGATGCTCCACAATGCAGTTGTGCAATCGGCTATTACGACGACTTGACCAACTCAGACTGTTAAGGGTAATTCTTTATTGCAACAGAAAAAAAATACTTGAAATTGAGTAACTTTTATTTTTTTCTTCTTCAAAACACAAAAAAACCCAAAAATATTTAATTTTTTTTTTTTTTAATGTTTTTGTTTTGTTTTGTTTGAATAGTTGTGTTCATCCATGCACCTAGTGCCTGAATTCAACCTTCTGCCTCGAATGTGTAAATGGAACTGATCGAAATTTGAGCTCTTCGCAATGCGAATGTCTTACCGGCTATTTCGATAATGGCTTGACCGACTGTCAGAGTTGCGAGCATCAATGCGGGTCGTGTGTCGATAACTCTTCTCACTGCCTAGCGTGCAGTGAACAGCACCGAGTGAATGCTCCAGAATGCATCTGCGAAACAGGATACTTTGAAGACCCCGAGCTATTAACTTGCCAGTCTTGCGCGCATCAGTGCGCCGACTGTGAAAATCAAGCAGATTCATGCATTGCATGCACAGGATAGTTCAGAGGAGAGGCTCCTTTGTGTCAGTGCCAAGATGGCTACTATGATGACGGAATTAGTGCTGACTGTGTTCCGTGCAACGTGCAATGCACTACTTGCCTTAACGCAACTCATTGCCTAACATGTAAACATAACAAAAATGTCTATTATATCTTTTTTTCTTGTGTTTTATTGTTCGGAAGTTTTTGTTTCTAAAACTAACAATAAAAAAAAATATTTTATTTCTCTGTTGTCGTTTAGGTTCAAATGGCACTTACCGTGAGAACAATCCACCTCTCTGCTCATGCTTGGACGGTTACTTCGATGTCGATTCATTTAATTGCTCAGAATGTGCACATCAGTGCTTTGAGTGCGACGATAATGCCAGCTACTGCTTCTCTTGCCAGGGAGACAACAGAAACAATAATCCTCCTGAATGCAGCTGTGCTGATGGCTACTATGACAATGGTCATAACCCCAATTGTTCTTCTTGCTCGAACCGATGCTCCACCTGCCTCGGAACGCAACAAAATTGCACACTTTGTGCTAACGGAGCCAACAGACAGCAGACTTATCCTGAATGTGCTTGCGAGTCCGGCTACTATGACGATGGAGTTCAGCCCGACTGTCTAACTTGCTAGCATCCATGCATAACCTGCCTGAACGACACCTACTGTCTCACCTGTATTAAAAATAAATAAAAAAATTTTTTTTCTTTTTTATTTTTTCTCTCTCTTATTTTTTTGTAGAAATTCCATAAAAAATTATTTTTTTTTATTTTTTTAAAAATTATTTTTTTTTATATTTTTTATCAGGTGTCGTAGGTGATCATCGATTAAATGAGTCACAACAATGTGCATGTGAGTACGGATTCTTTGATACCAGCGTCGCTGACTGTGCCCAGTGCGAGCACTAGTGTAGCGACTGTGTAAGCACTTCCTCCAATTGCTTGAGCTGCAATGGAAACAATAGGTAGATGAATGCACCTTTGTGTTCTTGTGCTGATGGCTATTTCGACGATTCCACGCTCCCAGACTGTCAGCAGTGCGTATCTAGATGTGCTACATGCAATACTAGTGCGCCTAATTGCTTAACTTGTCAAGGAACAAACAGAGTAGCAAATCCCCCTGATTGTCAGTGTGAATAGGGATACTTTGACAATTAAGTAGATGCTGATTGTTCGTAATGTCTTCCGCAATGTCTTTCTTGCGAGAACTCGTCAAGCTAGTGCACGCAATGTTATGGCGAAAATCGAAGCACTGCTCCGGAGTGTGATTGTGTCGAGGGTTATTACGAAGATTAAACCACTCATCTATGCGTAAAAATTTATATAATTAACAAGTAAATCCATTTTACTTAGATTTTTTTCTTTGTTTTTTTTTTTTAGCAAACAATGCAATTTTTTTTTTATTTGTGTTTTTTTTTGGGCAAGAATAAAAACAAACCCAAAAATGGTTTTTAATAAAAAAAATTTTATACTTAAAAAATTTTTGTAGTCAATCTGCCCAGATAATTGCTAGAGCTGTCAAGAAATTAATGCAATTGTGGAGTGCTAAGTGTGCTCTGGAAATGATAGCCTACTCAGAAATTCGAGCGATTTGTGCAGATGCAACGAAGGTTATGTGGATGTTTTGGGTGAGTGTACACTTTGTTCGCACCAGTGTGGTGCATGCACAGGAGGCGATATTCACAACTGCACGCAGTGCAAGGGTCTCTACAGACTTGATAACGCTCCAGAGTGCTCCTGCCAGAGCGGATACTATGACGATAATAGCCAATCAGACTGCCAAGAGTAAACTTAAACAAATTTTTGTAATTTTTGTAATTTTTGTAATTTTTGTAATTTTTGTAATTTTTGTAATTTTTGTAATTTTTGTAATTTTTGTAATTTTT
>JAGXTF010000012.1 GCA_018333525.1 Bacteroidota bacterium
AACTCCTCCAGTTTTTTACCGGCCCAGGATTTCATATCCAGCCGTGTAAGCCATTTAACCGCCTCTTCCTTGGCGAGGCTTCGCTTCATGCCTTTGATTTCAGCAAAGAACAGCAATTGGTCTATCACCGACATTTTTTTGTACAAACCGCGTTCTTCAGGCATGTATCCCATGTGTAGGGCATGTTCTTCGTGTAAACGTTGCCCTTTAAATTTAATGATACCGGAATCCGGTTGGGTAATGGTGGTTGCCATTCGAATAAACGTTGTTTTACCCGCGCCATTCGGGCCAAGTAAACCGTATATACTCTGTTCGGGAATTTGCAGCGAAATGTGGTCTGCAGCCTTGGTTGTACCAAAGGTCTTCACCAGATTTTCAGCTTCCAGGATGTATGCCACAAGGCGAAAATAGGGAAAAGTTGGCACTGGTAAGTGCAGTAACCGAGTTACCGAGTAACCAAGTAACCGAGTAAAAGAGTAACCGAGCGACCGAGTGGCCGAGTAACCGAGAATACGATTGTTAGTGATAATTTGCATGTAGCGACAAGTCTTGACTTGTCGAATTGTAAGTAAAAATGTTTTAAGAATCGTCGTAAGTTGTTAGTAGGCAGTTGCATGCAGCGACAAGTCATGACTTGTCGTTTTCCAAATGATGACCGAAAAGTGGATTGTATTTTAATTCGTGTTCATTCGTGGCGATGGAATTTTGGGAAGAAAGAATCTTTCAGCCGAATAACAAATTCGCAGATAACCAGAAGTGCTGAAAGCGCAAACCGAAAACGAAACCGAAGAGAAAGTGTCAAAGTGATAAATGAAGAAGTGAAATACAGTCTTTCAAATTACGTAGAACAAAGCTCGCAGCTCGCCCGCCCGAGCCGGTGGCTGGTGGCCGGCAGCTGGTGGCCGGCAGCTGGTAGCGGTTTTCCCCTCCACGGGCAACTATTAACCCCCTCATCTTGTCTTTGTGAAATATTATTGCAGCTTATGTTAAAAAAATACTTCTTATGCATGTTGTTGTTTTCCCTGATCAGGGTTGCAGATGCTTCCCATTTGTTGGGCGGTTCTATAGAATACAAACACCTGGGAGGAACGAAGTATCTATTAACGGCAAAATTATATCGCGATTGCAGGGGTATATCTCTGGCTGCACCAACCTTTGGTGTATATGCCGGAAATAGTGGCGGAAACGGATGCGGTACTTATTCACTAACTGGATTCAAAAGGGTTTCCATCACAGATATTACCAATCGCTGCGATTCCGCGGTAAAGGGGCCATGTGATCCACTTGATAGCAATGGTACAGGTCAGGGAATGGAATTGCATGTTTATCAGATGACGGTGGATCTCACCCAATCTCCCATCAGTAATTTTTATGGAAAAACCAGTTGTTGTGAAATTACTTTTTATTCCAGTTTTTCATACCGTGCAGCACCAGACTATAGTTCCTGTAAGAGCCTGGGCAGTCCTTGTGATTTCAATGTTAAAGCCATGTTGCAGCAATGCAATTTGAAAAAATGTGCAGATACTGCGAACAATAGCCCGGTATATAAAAATGACCCGATACAATTCCCGGGGTGTAACGTGATGCTGGTGCACAGCAATGGGGTAGTAGATTCGGATCCAGCGGATTTGTTGAAATTTTCATTGCAACCTGCAATTAATAGTTTGCCGAATAATGCAATTTCATATAGCTCTCCGTTTTCATACCGGTATTTTGTAACCCCCTATTGTGTGCCTTCCGGTTCTGTTTCCTGTACTCCGAATATTAGCACCTTACCAGCAAAGGGAATTTATTTTGATACAGCAACCGGGGATGTCATTTTTACCCCAACCAAATGCGATGAACTTGCAGTATATGTGGTGAAAGCAGATGAATTCAGAAAAGATACCTCAGGAAATTGGATACCGATTGGTTACATGATGCGCGATATCAGTTTCTATATTTGGGATGGCGGCGACCATAATAATGCCCCCACATTGAGCGGTCCATTGCAAAATAAAGTTTGTGCCGGAGATAAAATCTGTTTCGATATCGAGGGAAAAGATGCAACTTTTACTCCATATCAAACGATTCCCGATACAGTTCAAATGTACTGGGATACTGCAATTCCTGCAGCTACATTTAAAATTAAAAATCCGACAGACAGAGAAAAAACTGCAGAGTTTTGCTGGCAAACCCACGATAGTGACGCACGAATTCCGGCGCATCGGTTTTCAGTAACAGTAACAGACAACCATTGCACCAATAATTTAAAAACTTCCCGCACCTTTTTAATTCATGTGTATAATAAAGCAAAAGCGGAATTGAAAATCAAAGAATTAAATTGCAATGTACTGGCATTGGAAGCCGCTCCGGACAAGCTTTTTATGGGGATACCATTTCCGGATTGGAAAATATCGGATGCGAAGGGGAAGGTATATTTTACGAGCAAAAAATTAAAAGACACTACGCGATATCTCACTGGAAATAAATATTATATTTCATTAAGAATAAACAATCCTGGTGGTTGTTATACGGATTATCTGGATTCCATTACGCTAAAACCACAAACCGGATTCACTCTGGGTCCGGATACCTTCGGTTGTTACGATCAGACTTTTACAGTACTTCCCAAAACTTCCAAATTTTCCCATTCCCCTTTTGTGATTTCCTGGACGGTAAAAAATTCTACCATTCAAAATGATACTTTGCCTTTTTTGACATTTAAAAATTTTAGAAATGATACCCTGGTTTATGCAAAACTCACCGATTCTCTGGGATGCGTTTTCAGAGATACAGTGCGGGTTTTGGTGAAACCCACACCAAAAGTTTATTTGGGTGCAGACAAGAGAATTTGTGCAGATCAGTTTGCAGTTTTGGATGCAAAAAATGCAGATACTTTGTGGTATTTGTGGAACACCGGCGAAACTACCAGAACCATAATAGCCAATAAAGCACAAAATTATTGGGTAAAAATAACCGATACAGTATGGCATTGCAGCACATACGATACCGTAAAAATCATGGCAAATCATGCCGTAATTGCAAATGCGGGAAGGGATACTGCAATCTGTACCAACAGCCAAATGCAGTTAAATGGCAGTTATGAAAACGATTCTTTTGGCGCTTTAACCTATTGGTACGATGCCAGTACAGGAGCTTTTATTAATAGTGGGAATTCCATTCCCATTTCACCAAAAAATTATAATGGAAATGGTGCTGCAGCAAAAATATTTCCATATGAATTTCGGGTGAGTATTACAGAAAATGGTTTAACCTGCACCAACAGCGATACCATAAATATCCTGGTAAACACCCTTCCCAAAGTCGCATGGTTCAGAAATCCCCTGGATTCACGATGTCATGATTATGGCGATATTTATCTGGATACTTTTATTGTATTGCCTGATTATTCTTTGCGCAAAAAAGGGAATATCATGGTATGGGGAACCAAAACGGGACATGGATTTAAATCCGGAATGAATACCAATGGTTTGGTAGACAGTTTGGGTTATCGAAAACATATTTTTCGGGCCAGTAAAATCAATAATGCAACAGAATTAAGTGGCGGAAAATATCTGGAAGATATCCTCTATGTTTGGTTTAAAGATACCAATGGCTGCATCAATACCGCCAATACCAAACAGCGAATTAATGGTGTTCCGGTTATTGTTCTGGACACCAGTTTTTACTGTCAGGATAAAGGTTATGCCAAGCTGGATTCCTCTGTTCTACGTCCAAAAACCAAGTTCGGAACACGTCAAATCTGGCGCACATTAAAAGTGCCTGCGGGTGTGGATTCTTCCTATGTGGTGGTGGATAATAGCGGCGGTTCGGGTACTGATTGGGAATTGAGATTTGGTGCCACTTCTCAAAATTATTTTGCAGGAAATTACCAATTGGAATTTACGGTAAAGGACCAGGTAACCGGATGTTTCGCGCAGGACACTACTTTGGTAATTGTGGTTGCAGAACCTGTGTTGACATCGGCGAATCCGGCTGCATTTTGTTCTGCCGATGGTCCGCATGAATTGGGAAAATTGTATCTCTCGGATTCTAATAAACCAGACGCTGCGGCGAGCAAATTCCAAATATATGCTTACAACGGAAATACAAATCCCACCAGTTTTGGAAATACCAAAATTGTAAACGGACATTATTTATCTGCAAATGCTGCAACAGGAACCTGGAGTATTTTCTGCACCGATGGAACCAATGGCTGCCCTTCGGAAGGGTATTTTAATATGCAAATTATTGAATCGCCGGTAGCTGCTTTTACCACTTCCCCTGTGGATTCTGCGCCGTTGAACAATCCTGTTTTTACTATTAATAATACCAGTAATATTGGCAGCGGAAACATTCAATATTTCTGGAATTTCGGAACCGGAAAAACTGCAGATACTTCCAACCAAAAAAATCCAACCATTACTTATCCGGCTATTTCAGCCAATTACAAAATCATGCTCATTGTAACTTCCGACAGCGGATGCAGAGATACTGCTTTTCAAAATGTGCAGGTGGGCAGCGGCAATTTGGGTAGCCATATTTTTAACAAAAAACAAGTTTGGCTCGACGATCAAATGCGCATAAACAACGCAATTGGCCAGGTGATGGAAACCAGAATTTACGACATGTCCGGCCGCATTGTATCCGTATTTGCGCGGAACGTAGGAGCAGAATTGTCGAATGGAATTTATTTGTATGAAATTTTAGTTCAAATGGATTCTCACGAAACCGCAAAAATTTCCGGGTTGAAACAAATCGCGAAATAAAATTTCTGCATCATTTTCTGTTATTAGGACAGTGACCGAGTAACCGAGAATACAAGAGTTAGTAGTCAGTTGTTAGTCGTTATTGAAAAAGTGATAAGTGTTGAAGTGCAAAAGTGAAAAACAATCCTGCAAATTTAAAATAACTGAGCCAGCGGCTTGAGGCCTGCCCTCCCGTGCCGGTACGGACGGGTGGCTTGTGGCCAGTAATTCGTGTTCATTCGTGAAATTCGTGGCAAAAGAAATTTGTGATCTCAGCGTGAAAAAATGGCAAATTGTTTAGAATAAACGAATAAAATTACCGCAGAATAAATACAATCGCAGAAGACCGCAGAATTAGGCATTGTATTCTCTGCGCATTCTGCGTGAAATCATAGACTGAGTCTGCGACCTTTGCGTTAAAAGATTTTAGTAGTTAGTGGTCAGTCGTTAGTTTTCAATCATTATTGGGTAGTAAAAAAGAAAAATGTTTAATTGAAAAACAATCTTTCAAATGAATGAGAACATAGCTCGTGGCTCGAGGCCAATCACCCCAACCAGTCAGAAAATAGTAGCCGTTTTATATGAACTGCAATCACTCCAAATCACGCTTCACAAACCCACAAAAAACAAAATTCTGTGTGCTGCCAAATGGGGTAGTGTGCACTACTCTTTTGCATTCGGTATTTTGAAAACCTGCAGTTTGGAATAAGTCTTTCATTTTGTTTTCATCATACTGGGTAATTTCCAGTCCGCTGCACTTGAAAGGGCCGTCTACCGAGAACGTACCTATTACCAGATTTTTGGCGAATTTCGATGCCAGTTGCACATAAGCATCAATTTCCTTTTTTTCTGTGAGGAAATGAAATGCCGCGCGGTCATGCCAAAGATCATATTTTATGCTTGGTTGAAAATCCAGAATATTGCTGTTGATCCAGTGAATTTTATTTGCCTCATTTCCGAGTCTGTTTTTGGCGCGTTCAATAGATTTTTCTGAAATGTCCAATACCGAAATATTCGTAAAACCTTTTTTCAACAAATAATCTGCGAACTTGCTGTCGCCGCCACCAACATCCAAAATGGAAGCATCCTTGGGCAACTGCAAAGCCTCCAGAAACGCAATAGAAGTCTCAGGCATCTCCTGTGTCCAGGAAACCTGTTCTGGTGTCTTAGTAGTATAAATATTCTCCCAATGCTGCTTAAAAGCGTTTTGCATGTTGCAAAGTTCGGGGAGAGGAGCGAGGTTGTTTGGTACTTGGGTTACATAAAATGCGACCTTTCTACTGTTGTCAATAAATTGTTGTGACTTTTAAAGTATTTTCTAAATCTATGCAATGACTCTTAATTGTAATCATTGGTTGGATTGTAGAATTGTGAACTTTGTAAAATAGGGTGGTTTCTTGTGCATGGGCACTAGAAAAGGGTAGTTTTTAACTTCAAACAATGGACGTGATTTGGATCTATTTCCAAGCCTTTGATAACAACCTTCTTGGCATTTTTTCTATCACCTGCATTTAAATATAACCAAGCTAACTGTGAACAATCATCACTTTCGTAAGAGTTTTTATCCAAGATATTTTTATAAGCAGTGATTAGTCTATGAGACAATATTTGCTTCTCAGAGTTATCAGTTTGAAATTTGTTATTTCTAAAAAGTGAATTTATCTTGAATACAATTACTCTAATTTTGTCAATAGAGGTGATTGATAATTCACTCATTTCAATCAATGCATGCATTTCACCATCTGCGTCATGTGTTTTATAAAATAATTCAGCTAATTTTTCCCAACTACTATAAGTTTCATTTTCATTTGAAGTAGTTTCTAAATGGCGCTGTAATGACTGAATTGCCTTGTCAATCTTGCCTTCTTCCTCGTATAGCGATGAGAGGGTTAACCATGCGTAAGGATATTTCCTACAAATAAATTCCAATACCGGAATGTAATTTTCAAGCTTATCTAATTTTAAACTTACCCTTTTAGCAATATCCCTGAAGAATTTGATTATTCTAGGTTCAATTCCAAGATGAATTTCTGTGTGAAGCCCAACCCCAAAAGTATGAAGTAATTTGGTATCAGCTTGAATTGCGGTTTTCATGGGGCTTACAGATAATTTTTTCTTTCCAAATACTGAGGCGGAATATGGTACAGATAAGAACCTCATTCCATCTTTTTCGGAAACTTCAATTAGAACTAAGGAAGAACGGTATAATTCTTCAATTCCTTTTCCAACATCCATTAATTCATTGGCTTCACGAATGAGGGTAGCTTCAATGGCAATTTCAGGTATGGTTGATCTCCAATTTGATAATGTTAAAAAAATACGTTTTGCAACTGGCGAGAGTCCATTATAAGTGCGTTCGAAAAGTGCTGTGAGTATTTCATCTTTACTTGCTACTATGCGTTTAACACGACTTAATTTTCCTTCTTTTGCAACATCACCTAATAATACCTTGATTACATACGGATGACCATCAGATTCATTATAAAGTTCTTCAAGATAATCCTTATCATTTACCAATTCAGTAATTCCCAAACTTTCAGAGGTAGCTTGAACGAGTTGGTTAAACTCCTTCTCATTCATTCCATCAACTTCAATTGGGTAATCAGCTTTAAAATCTCGAAAACGTGAAGTGATAAGTATTTTATTGGGATTTCTAATAAAAGTATCCAGCCAATTAAATAAATCAATTGGCTCTTTCACCGTTTCAAAATTATCGAAAATATAAAGCGCTGGTCCAATTGAATTAATTTCTAGTTCTTTTTCAAAAAAGGATTTGGGTTTAAATCCTTTTACCTTTGATTCAGTAGGTTCAATAAGTTTGCAATATTCTTTGGCAATATCATCATTTGATAAAATATGCGCTTTCACTGGCTTTGCACCTTCCATTAAAAGATCGATATCACGAGCGCTAAACCAAATTATTGTCGCGTATCTTTGAGTATCACAAAGTTTCTTTAACACCGAAATAGCTAATGATGTTTTCCCTATTCCACCGCGGCCTGTTAATGTAATTATAGGGTGTCGTTCATCTAATAGTTTTTTATATAATTCATTTTCTAATTCTTCTCTTTCAATATATATCTGGTTAATACTTGGTAAGTTAGTAAAAACACTTCCTACCAGATCGAGTTTTCCAATTCCTTCTGTTTCACTTGAAGGGAGCTCTCCCGGTGGTGTTAAATGTAAGGAAGCATCTTGATATTCTTTGCTTCCTGTGATATAAGAAATCAATTCATATCGTTTATTATTAAACCCACCATTAGGAAAATAAAAATCAGTTAAATCCGAATTAGAGAGCAATAATTCAACCTTAATTGGTTTATTTAAGAAAATATATACTCCATTTTCGTAGTTCGAACTGTTGTCCTTTCTGAGATAATGAAATCTTGGTGCATTGTTGGATATATCAGTCACTTTATACTTTCCAGATAGATTTCTATGTAAATAGGCCCATTCAACACTTTTTAAAAGTGAGTAGTTTTCTTGAATTAGTGCAATAGAATTACATAAGTTATTGCAGATACTGGAATATACATCTGAGCTATAAGCCCCATGACCCCTTGTCTTGTTGCGTAAATATGCAAATTGTGAAAACCATGTTTTGCCAGAAACCTTAACTGAAATATCCTCAAAAGTTGGATCTATAACCTTTATACATTCCCCAAGTAGTTTAATACTTCGATGCTGCCAACTAGAATTCCCAAGTCTTTCATTCAATTCCTGCTGAAGTTGATTTGCTATAGGATTAAAATACTGTGAGGACGGACCCGATAGAACTTCATCAATTACTGAACTCCATTCGCCAATGCCATCTGCCCTTAATAATTTATGTTCTTGGCTGTATCTGTGACGTTTGCTGTCATCCGTTATACAAGCTAATAAGCCTAAAGTAATTAACTTTGTTAATTGCTCACCGGCTAACATCAAATCCATGAAATAAGCAGTATCTGAATCATTTTTTGATGTTTCCAGCCTCTCTTTTATTTTATTAATAACTACCAGCATTTGTCAAAATCAATACATAAGTTTACATCTTAGCCTTTTTATATTTTACCTTTTCTTCTGCTGCAATTTTTAAAGGTTTCTCTTCAATGGAATAGGTTTTGGTTTTCTTGCCTTTCTTTTCTGCTGCTAATCTTTCTTTCTCCTTTTTTATTCTCTCCAACAACACACTTGCTGGCTCATCATTGGGGTCTTGTGCCACCAACTCACCTCTAAATGCTTGTGCCAAAATGCTCTGCGGCAATTTATCCAGCATGGCTTTGGCTTTCATGTAACGGGCTTCAAACTTATCGGCAAAGGCAAAAAGTTGTTCTACCCTGCGGACGATTTCTATCTGTTCTTCATAAGGCGGCAAATTAATAAGTAATGAACGAATAGAGATTTTATCAATTGTTATATTTCCAACTCCTTTGATATAATTCTTAATGTCAACTTCACCATATATGGAAGTTAAGTAATAATATATGTATTTACTTTTTATAAATTCAGAATTAAATTTTAATGCAAATAAGTTCATAGCAAGTGAGCAAGGACTATTTAATTGTGGCATATAATATACTTTACCTGCATTACCGATTTTACCTATAATTACCTCACCACCGAAAAGTTTAGATTTTTTTAAAAAGTTGTATCCATGTTCGTTAATGTATAGCATTAAACTAGCGAAATTGTTTTTCTCGAAATTCGTGGCCCTAATCATCATCGCATAATCAGGTTTATCAAGTAACTCCACATTTTTTTTAAGAATTACGTAACTGCCATTAGCATGATAGTCTGTTAATTCATCATGTATTTGACCCAACCTGCATTGTATCCAGCTTTCGGGAGTTTCTATATTATAGGAATATTCTTCCAGATATGATTTCGACAACTTTGGGTTTGAGGAACTTCTTGAAATTTCAATTTTATCTAATAAGAGACTTGCATTCTCTATATTAGTATTTAACGTCCTCCAATCTTCCGTCAACTTACCATTTACCGCAGTAGCCAAAACCGATTGCCGAAAGCGTCTGAGCAGTTTGGGTATTTTATCTAAGCGTTGTTTGTTGCTTTCTACCTTTTGCATTACCGCATCCAACTTGGTTACTATACGGTGTTGTTCAGCAAGGGGTGGGATTGGGATTTCAATTTCACTTGCTCCATTATCTGTTAATGCTTCTTGAGTTGAACCCGTTGCTAAGTCATTTTTTTGAGAAAGGAATAAATCAGATTTTATCAAATAATAAAGCAACTTATTATGATAAGTATTTCCAAATGGTCGAATTTGTAAAAACCCGGTTGAGAATAATTGTCCATCAAGTTTTTCATCTACCAAAATTCCTTTATCGGTTGCTTTCATTCTTGCTTGCAACACATCACCAATTTCTGCTATTCTATTTGCCCTTGAAGGTCGATTATTAAAAGTAAATTCACCTTCTGGAGTGTATTCGTTATCTTGAATACTGCCTGTTGAATAATATTTTTTAGTTCCTTTGAATTCCGTTACACCTGTTGGTAAGAAATTCAATTCCTCAACTAGCTTAACTAATTCCCAACTATTTGGTAAATTATTCTCCATCTTTTTCCAATAGGGTTAAAATGTCACGTAAATCATCCACCACGGCTTCCAGTTCTGCAATGGCTTCGGTGGCTAAATCATTTGGTTCGGGCAAGCTATCGGCATCTTCCATGCTGTCATCTTTTAGCCAGGTAATGTCTAATTTGTAATTCCGTTTTTTTATTTCGTCCATCGTAAAGCAACGGAAACGTCCAGTTTCACCTTCGTCTTTTCGTTTGCTGTTTCCGTTTGGGTCGGAGCCGTAGCATTTTTCAAAATCGGCAAAATGTTTATCCGTTAATGGTCGGTCTTTTTTGGTAATGCCTTCTATATTACTGCGGTTATCATAAATCCAAACTTTTTCGGTCGGCAATCCTTTTTGGAAGAAAATTACATTGGCTTTTACACCTTGCGCATAAGGCGTAAATGTTCCTCTTGGCAAACGAACAATGGTGTGCAAGTTGCAATCCTGCATCAATATTTCAAATACTTCACCTGCTTTATCTTCAAACAGAACATTATCAGGCAGTACAATGGCGGCGCGTCCGCCAGGTTTTAATGTGCTCATAATATGCTGTACAAAATTTAACTGTTTGTTACTTGTTTCTATTGTAAAGTCGTCTCTCTCAGGCACCTGGTTAGCACCTTTGGTGCCAAATGGAGGATTGGCCAATACCACATCAAACCTGGTGCTATCAGGAGTGTTGTAAATGGTATCGCCCAATTTTATTTTTGGTGTTACACCATGCAAATACATGTTCATTAATGCCAGGCGTCTTGGCCGGGCCACCAACTCTTGTCCGAAATATGTTTTTTCACGAATACGTTTTACATCCTCGCGCGGGATAACTCCTTTGCTTTCCTTCATCAGCCATTCATAAGCACATACCAAAAAACCACCCGTGCCGCATGCCGGGTCAGAAATAGTAAATGAGTTTTTGCCTCTCGGATCTGGCTTCATCAACCTCACCATGCTTTGAATTAGAGGGCGGGGGGTAAAATATTGCCCTGCACCTTTCTTTCCTTCGCTGGCCGCTTTTTCCAAGAGTCCTTCAAATGCTGCCCCTTTTACATCCACATCCATGCTTGTCCATTCATCTTCTTCAATCAGGTTTAAAAGTTTTTTCAAACTCACCGGATTGTTGAAACGGTTTTGCGCTTGTGTAAATATTTCTCCCAACAGCCCTTGTTCTTTAGCCAGTTCCCGAAGCGTATCGCTATAGTGGTCCATCAAATCCCCACCACTCAATTCTTTCAGTGCTTGCCAATTGTATTTTTCTGTTAAATGCACTTCTTTTTCGTCTGCCATTTTCAAAAAGAGCAGAAAAGACAATTGCTCTATATAATCGTTATAATCAATGCCTTCGTGGCGAAGGGTATGGCAAAATCCCCATAATTTATTTACTACATCACTCATTTTTTTTTCTTCTTTATAGGTAAAATTTGTTTTTCATCGACTTGTTAATTGCCTTACAGTTTCAGTATAAATTTGACAAGAGGTAAATTCTCGTGCACAATTCCATGTTCGATAAGCATTTTAAGAACTGCGAGATTATTATAAATATCCTTTGTTTTAGAACCTTTGTGTATTGGTATCGTTTTCTTGAAATCAGGAAAACGATCTTTAACTTCTTCAATAACATGTTTGCCGGAATCTTTGGCTTTTGAAATTTCCTTTTCAAAATTCTCACATTTGCTATATCCCAAAAGCTTTTGTAATTCTCTCGCACTCCAACATTCCACGTCGTTGTATATATAATAAATGCTCTCAAACTTTTGAAATAGATCGCGTATTAGTTCTTTTTTCATCAAATAATTCTATCAGGCTGCGATGGCCTGGTTAATTTCATATATAATTTGTGGGAAATCGGCAGGAAATACTTTTTTGAATTTATTTAATCCACCCCGGTCAGCAAAAACGGGTAATTCCTGAAGGTCGTTTTCGTCCAAAGTCATGTTTTGTTTTAAATGTTCTTTGATGTATTCCATCCATTTTTGTTGTTCCGCATTTAAGGTTTTCCCTGCAGTTACTTTTCGTATGGCCTGGTTTACCCTTTCGTCAGGACTTAGCAAAGGTTCGGTTTCCTTGGCTGCATGCTTAACCATGCTGATAATATCCACTGTGTCTTTATGATAAACAATTCTGTGCGCCTTTTGCAAATTTGCTTCATCATAATTGCTTTCTTTCAATTTTTCTTTCAGTTCGTTTAATGCATTTGTATTCCAATCTTTCGGTTTGTTTAATAAAATACCAATTGCTGCAATTTCATTTTCTTTTCTCTTTACAAACTCAGAAAAGGCAAGCAAATAGTCGGTTGGTTGCAATCCGTATCTGCCCTCTGCTTCGAACAGAACAATGGAACTTACTTCGTCCTGCACTTCATACCCAACCATAAAAACTTTTTTAGCTCTTTCGTAGTCTGTCAATAGTTTTTGGAACTGCTCGTTTTGAAGCAATTCCATTACACTGCTGAAGCCATCAAATATTTCTGAAAACGACTTTGCCATTAATTATAAGCATCAAAAAATTTGGAAATTTGTTCCGCAAATTTTCCCATATCTCCATCAGGAATATAGGTTTTGAATTTGTCCCTTGCATTTCCACTCATGTCTTTTTCTATGCGGTGAAGCCTTTTGCTCAATCGCTTTGCGTTTGACTTGCGGTCGTCGTTGTTGTATATTTTTTCAATGAGTTCTTTAATAGTAATTGTATCTGTACCGGGAGGGTCAATCTTAAAGTTGTAGCTGGCATCTTTAAAATATTTTATTAATGTTCCGTTAAAGCAATCAAAAATTACAAAATGGGTTTTGCCAATATCATCACATTTTCTCGTGCCTCTTCCTAGCATCTGTTCCCATAGAATTCGACTTTTTATAGGTCTTAGAAAAACGATATATTCCAAAGAAGGAATGTCAACACCAGTGCTTAACATGTCTACTGTTACCACAATTTTGGGATTGGGCCTGTTCCGAAACTCTTTTATTTTTTTCAAAGGTCTGTCCACCGTTGGGCTTCCAGTAATCTTTGCCACAAAGTCATCACCCCGATTGAAAACAGATTTGCAGATACTCACCAAACGATCGGCATGAGAAATCATAGGAATATCATTTGAAGCAAAAATTAAGGTCTTTGGAAATCTCCCTTTTTCTTTTTCAAATTCGTCTGCATATTTTTTTAGTTCTTCAATTATTTTTTGGTTGGTATCTGGCGCTGTAATTTTTTCTTCAATCTCTGTTGAAGTAAATTCCCTTTCATCTTCCAGTTGGTCAATTTGTTCTCTGCCCGTCTCAGTGTCTATCATTCCCACTTGTTCCCCTTCTTTTAAAAATGCGCCATTCATCAATACTTCTGAATTGATTGCGACAGCATCATAATCCACCAAATAACCTTCGTCAATTGCAGTTTGCAATGGATAATTGTAAATGGGTTTCCCGAAATAGGCAACAGTATGGGAAGCAGGTGTTGCCGTTAAACCTACTTTTACTGCGTCAAAATGATTGAGCACATTCCGCCAGACATTGGTTTCTTTTGAAGTATAACCTCTGTGGCACTCGTCTGCAATAATTAAATCAAAGGCATGTGAAGGAATGGAAAGTGTTTCTTCTTCTTCATCTCTGCTTTCTTCATCTTCACCAAATGCGCCCATTTTCCCGTAAAGGTTTATTGCCATTCGCTGAATGGTACATACATAAAGAAATGTTTTTGTACCATCAGGATTTGTTAAATAAGAGTTGGGCAAAACCGTTGGGTCATATGCTTCGCCTTCAAAATCTTCTTTTCTAAATCGTTGTGAATACAATTCATATTCGTCTTTAAATTTAATATTTCTTGGCGTGTCAAAGGACGCAAAAGCAGTAACGGCTTGTGCTGCCAAAGATTTACGGTCAACCAAAAACAAAATGCGTTTTGCATAACCAGATGCCAACATCCGGTAAACAAGATTAACAGTTGTAAATGTTTTTCCTGTCCCTGTAGCCATCGCTAAAAGCATCAAGCGTTTGCCATCTTCCAAATTATTTTCAAATGCCTGTATCGCGTCTTTTTGGTAAGGCCTGAGTCCTGGAGTATTAATTGGCTTGTCTTTCAGCCATTGCAAAGCCGTTTCTCTTTTGGAATTAAATAATGTTTCCATTGCTTCAGGAGTATGGAAAGCATAAATCTGTCGGCTTAGGTTTTTACTGTCTCTGGTATCTAAGTAATAAATCAATTCGCCATTGGAGGAATATAAAAACGGAACGCGATATTGATTCCATTCGCCAATTGTCTTGCTAGCACCTTTTGAATAACGTTTTGCTTGTTCCAAAACATTTTGGGCACCAACTTCCAATTTCTTTGCTTCCACAACGCCTAATAATTTTCCATATACTACCAAGGCATAATCTGCGGGGCCATTCTCGGTCTGAATTTCTTCAATGGCATGATTGGTCAAGGAGGTCAAATCCATTCCCTCAGAATAAGTAACAAGAATCCAGCCGGAAGCCTTTAGCTGTTGGTCTATTCTTATCTTTCGTGTTATTTTCTCTGATTCGTGGGGCATATTGAAATTCTGAAATTTAGGTTTTCAAAGGGAAAGTGAGCAAAAATAGGGATTTTAAGTTAGTTGAAGGGTTAGTTGTGGGGTGGCTAACAAAGCAAAGTGTGGGTGGTCTTCTCAATGGATTAAATCGCCTGGGATAATACTCATCAACTCTATTTTTGAGCCTTTCTATCATGACTTATAAGTTCTTTTAGTGATTTGATAATTTCGTCTTTGAAATTCGAATTCTGAGCCAAACCATTTTCTTTAAGATATTGAATACACCGTATTCCTAACCTAGCGAATTTAGGTATGGTGATTTTTGAGTCATCATGCATTTTAGTAATAAAATCATGCCCATGTTTAATAATCGTCTCATTCAGTGGCCATAGTACTTTTGAATAAAAAAGAAGGTGAAGTCTAGTCGCACTGAACTTTTTAAAAGACTTAGAAACCAATTTGTTATTATCTATTAAATTTAAATACGTCTCAAATGAAGATAAAACCAAATTGAGGTTGTCAAGAATAATATTATTTTCGCTATTCTTAAGGTCAAATAATAGATAGGCATCTACACCTTTTTGGCCCTTAAATGATGCGTCATTGATATCGCTATTTAAATATGTAAAATATTTTTCAATTTGAGTTCTTTCATTGGATTCGCGATTGAAAAAATACGTTAATGCAACAAATAGAATACCAATTGAAGATGATACTATTGAAAATGCAATACCAAAATCTTTAAGTTGGTAGTCATTTTTGCATATGAAGTTGGTACAAATAATTACATCGAGTAGTACTAAAATAAATAGCATTCCTATTGTCAAATAATTGAATATTCTTAATTTCATTTTGCTAATTGTGGTTTAAGGCTGGTAAATCTTAGCTGCCACTGAGTAGAAAACACGTGCATTCCTATCATTGCAGTATTTTTTGAGTACGAACCCTAGAATTACATTTTCAACCAATGTTACCATAACTGCGTTTTTTACAGCAGTAATTCTAGATAATTTTGTTATTCTTTGGTGAATAATTGTTGCCATTGTTTGCAAATATTGTCAAAAGACATTCCTGTGTTTGCAGGACTTGTACTGGGTAGCAAAATATATTTTATATTACGCTTTCTCTCAAAATACTTGTCGAAAAGAGCTTGGGATTTTGTTCCATTAAAACCAACAACTTTTAAGTTCTTAAGACTAGCGATAAGTCCTTCCAAGTCATTTGGTTCTTCGTCTTCTATTGCACTGTCAAGGCTACCTTTTCTATTTGCTTTATGAGCCACATCCCAAATGCCAATTTTAGATTCTAATAAAATTTGTATTCTATCTGAATATGTAACAGGTAAATCCTTGTTAGTAATGGCGGAGATAATCCTCCAAAATTTGTTTCTTGAGTGTCCGTAATACTCACCTAGTTCCAGTGACCTGTCACCTGGCATAGTTCCCAAAATTAAAATACTTGTATCTGAGTTTGCAATTGGATCGAACGATGTTTTAGTATTTGTAGGGGCTGATCTTGAAGTTTTTTTAATTACTTTTTGCTTTTCTGTTGTCTGTGCTTTGGTTTTAGAAATTGATTGTCTAATAAGAGAAACATTGGAACCCGCACGCTCAAACAAAGTTGCATATTTTCTAGTCCTGCCGTGAATTTGAAATGCCTGAATTGATGAACCGTTCTTTTTTTTATACCATCCATTTTTATTTAACTCGTCAGCAATTTGTTGGGTTGTCATGGGTTGCCCTGTTTGGCTCAAAAGTTTTTCTATTGCTTCATGTAATGTCATAAATTCAGTTTTATATTAAGTTGACCGACCATTGCTATTAATTATTTACATTTCATCGAAATACCATCAATATATACCAAATATCAAAAATATGTGCTAATCCAAACAAAAATAATCCCTTTTGACAATTCTGAAAATTACAGTGTACTAAATTTGGAAAGGAGACACAGGAATTGGATTCCAGCTGCTATGAGGCTAACCTGTTCTTTTGCAAGGGAATGATTATGAATCGATGGAATTGGAACTAAGATGTTCAGTAAAAATGGCGGGATGGGCTTTAAGTAGAAATAAGGAGCAGTCGGGTTAATCCTAAAACATGTAGGAATAGTTTAAAAAAATCCAGACAAGCCACCGGTGGGCGGCTGTCCGGACAGGTTGGGGAGCAAAAAAAACGCGCAATTTGCGCGTTTTTTTTGTGCTCCCCAACCTGGACTCGAACCAGGGACCTACTGATTAACAGTCAGTTGCTCTAACCAGCTGAGCTATTGAGGAGTGTTTACCCGTTTTTGGTAACGGGACGGCAAAAATAAGACTTCAGAGATTTTTTTTCAAGTACTTTTTCACTTTTTTTGCAAATTCTATGTCTTTGCTCATTATTGGTTCTGTAGCCTTCGATGCTATTGAAACCCCTTTCGGCCAAACCGGAAAAATTGTCGGCGGCAGCGCCTCCTACATCTCCCTCGCCTCCTCTATGTTCTGTGATCGGGTGGGACTGGTTGCCGTGGTGGGTGAAGATTTTGATTTTGAATTCCTCGAAACCCTCCGCTCCCGCGGGGTGGATACCAACGGCGTTCAGGTGAAAACCGGCGAAAAATCTTTTTTCTGGAGCGGCAAATACCATTTGGACATGAATTCCCGCGATACTCTCATCACCGAACTCAATGTGCTCGGAGATTTTGATCCCATTATTCCACAGGAATGGGAGAGCCCGGATTTTGTGATGCTAGGAAACCTCTCGCCCGGCGTGCAAATCACCACTTTACAAAGACTGAAAAAACGCCCCAAGCTGGTAGTGATGGATACCATGAATTTCTGGATGCAGATTGCACTCCCCGAATTGCACGAAGTTCTGAAAATGGTAGACCTGCTCACCATCAACGACGAAGAAGCCCGCCTGCTCAGCGGAGAACTCAGCCTGCTGAAAGCCGCGCGAAAAATCCAATCCATGGGTCCCCAATATTTGATTATCAAAAAAGGAGAACACGGTGCACTTTTGTTCGGGCCTGATAATCAGATTTATTTTTGTCCTGCTTTGCCACTGGAAGAAGTTTTTGACCCCACCGGTGCCGGCGACACTTTTGCCGGAGGATTTTTGGGCTACCTGGCATCGCAGGATACCGTTGATTTTTCTGTAATGAAAAAAGCTCTCGTATACGGCAGCAGCGCCGCGAGTTATTGCATCGAAAAATTCGGGACTGAAAGGTTGCAGGAAATTAATAAAACGGATGTGGAATCCCGCCTAAAATTATTTCACGAATTGGTTGCGATTTAACGCAATTTCAGAATTAAAAAACTTCCTCCGGCAATTTCCATGGAACTGTTGAGTTCCACTTCGGAATTGTCCAGAAGGTTTACCGCGGTACTATACCCGCCAAGCCTTTCTTGAAATCTGGAAAAGGTAACCGATTGGTTTTCTTTTTCAGTGTTTGTAATAACCATGATGCTGTTTTTTTCGTCGTAACGAAAGAAAACATAAATGCCTTTTTCTACCGGGTATTGCATCATTTTTCCATTGGTGAGTATGGGATTTGCAAGGCGAATTTTCATCAGTTTGGTGAGATAATCGTAACCGATTTGTTCTTCTTTACTGCGCCCGGTTAATAAAAATTTATTTTTGGAATCTGATTTCCATCCACCCGGAAAGTCGCTCTGGGCGGGCATGCTGCCGGGTAAGTCAGAAGACAACATAATTTCCGAACCATAATAAATTACAGGAATACCGCGCAACGTAAACAAATAAGCATATACCATTTTCCAGCGGTTTACATCATTGCCGCACTGGTCTACCACGCGCTTTTCCAGACTGTTGTCCAGAAAGGTGAGATTCAATGAAGGGTTATCATATAAAATATCATCGGACAATGCAGTATATAAACTGGAAACCGAATAGGTGAGATGCAAATCTTTAGACATCATATTCCGGAAAACATAATGCAAATAATAATCTGGAATGGATTGCAAGCGGTTATTTTCAAATCCGGTAATATTGTTTTTTACCATAGAAGCTTGTGCCGCAATGGAATTGGTTTTGGTATCCGTAATGATGCTGACACCCGGAAATTCCTCTTCCAGAATTTTGCTGAGATGCGCCAGATAGGTATCGCTAAACAAAGAAACGCGGTTGATGCAATACCCGGAAATTCCGGAATATTCCAACCACCAGATATATACCTGATCCAGGTATTTCTGCATATGCGCATTTTCCTGATTTACATCGGGAGAATTAATATCTATCCAACCGGTGATGGCGCGCATTCTATCACCTGGAGAATAATAGGGATCGTTGATGCTGTAAGACGTAAAATCAGGATGAATAAAAGTATCCCACTGGTTGAACCAGCCGGTGTCAAAACTGCTGTACAGCCAATGGTTCATGCTGAAATCATTTGGATTGATATCCATGATGGATTTCAGATTTTTCTTGCGGCATTCTGCAGTTAATTTTTGAAACTGATCGTTATTTCCAAGTCGCGGATCCACATTAAAATGATCGCTGATGGAAAATCCGAGATAACTTTTTTCGGGATGGTTGTTTTCCTGCACCGGAGTAAACCAAACAGCAGTAATTCCCAGACTTTTGATATAATCCAAATGGCTGTGAAAACCCTTTAAATCCCCGCCGTGCCTGGCTTCCGGATCGTTGCGATCCACAGAGGTTCTGCTACCTGGATGGTGGTTGTCATTGTTTTCGTCCCCATTGGAAAACCGGTCTAAAATAACGCGGTAGAGAATATCATTTTCATTTAAAGAAGATCGCAAAACGGGAGTTCTTGCGCGCAATTCGTAAACGAATTTAAATGCCTTTGCATAACGCGGTCTGAAGATGGAAGGTTTGCAAACGAAAATTAAATTCACGGGTTTTGCATCTGGAGAAATTTGGAGATTTAAATAGGCAATATGTCGGTTTCCGCTATTGGTTTTTCCTAGAAATTGAACGCCTTCAGCTTCTTCCATTTGCATGTCGTACAAATCGATATTTTCGGCGTGAATCAGAATTTCGAGAGTGGGATCTTTAAAGCCTACATACCAATGTGCAGGTGCCAGGTGGTGTACCTTGGGCGGGGGTGTTGCTGCATTCGCGGAAGAAAAAAAAATGCATGCAAACAGCGCAAACCAAACCTTCAAAATGAAATGCAATTGTATTTTTTTTTGCACCCTACAAAGTAAAGGTTTTTCTCCGAAGGTAGGAGAGTAAATATGAATTCAAAGGGATTATAGATGTGGTATATATGAAGATGCACGCCCGAATAGATTGTTAAAGCTGGGGTATAGTGCGTTTCAGCGATGTGGTTGGAGGAAGGGCAGTGCCGCCCTTCCCTGCAAGTAATTGATAATGGTTGGCAAAATTGTGTTTAAGTGAGATGCGTATTTGAATAATAATTTCATCTATAAAACACATGTTTTTATCCAAACAATACTATTAGTTGTTCTAATAGAACTGCTGATAGAATGAATACGCAAATTTTATTATAGAACAATTTCGGATAACCTATTTTTTTAGAGTTTAGAAGAAAAATTTGTTTTACCACCTTTGGCATTGCCCAAAGGTGGAGCCCCGCCCGAATGACATGGTCGGGCGGGCAAAGGCTAGCGGCTGCAATGGCCTTAGTCTTCACGCTAGAAACCATCCGAATGCCCGCCCGAACGGTACGGGCGGGCATTCGGATGCTTTCGTCGCTAAGAAGCCACGTCCATTGAGGCCGCGTCCCGGGCCGCAGGGATTTTTTCGCAGGTTTAATTGGTAACAGTTGTTGCATTTGTTTGCTTCGATTGAAACACCGATTTTCAATGCAATGCCCAACCCCGTAGGGGTTGAATTTTCGTAGCCCGGGGTTTTAACCCCGGGTACGCAAAATTTTATGAAATTGTTTGGCATCCATTTTTGCGTCGAAGGCAAGGCAAAAATGATGACAAACAATAAAATGATTCATGCAAATTGTTGTAACGGTTCGCGGAGGTTTTCCGAGTATTACCGATTACAAAAACGTGCCTCTCTCGGAGCGCAATCATCTAATGTCAAAACGAAATGCGGAATGGTTTCCCAAAAACCCTTCCAGCTGATCGCCGGCCTGCACAGGCCCCACACCAGACGGGGTGCCGGTGAAAATGAGATCCCCTTTTTTCAGGGTAAAAAATTGGGATACATATGCAATAATGGCATCGATAGAATAAATCATATCGCGGGTATTTCCCTGTTGTACTAAAACACCATTTTTTTTCAAGGAAAATTCCTGATTATCCAATTGAAATTCGGATTTCGGAAATGTTTTTCCAATTACTGCAGAATGGTCAAACCCTTTGGCTTTTTCCCATGGCAGACCTTTGGTTTTTGAATGGTTTTGTAAATCGCGTGCGGTGAAGTCAATGCCCAGCCCCACCTCATCGTAATAGGTGGCAGCGAATTTTTCGGGAATGGCTTTTCCGTGTTTTTTTATTTTTACAAAAACCTCCACTTCATAATGCACTTCCTGCGTAAATGCGGGAATAAAAAATGGAGAATTGTTGCGCAAAACTGCCGAATCCGGTTTGATAAAAATGACCGGTTCTTCGGGGGTTTCGTTTTTTAATTCGCGAATATGTTCGCTGTAATTTCTTCCTATGCAAATGATCTTCATCAGCGAAGAATGGTATTGTCTCTTTCCGGCCCCAGCGAAACTACTTTCACAGGAGCATGGAGATATTTTTCAATAAATTGAATGTAATTTTTAAAACTGGAATCCAATCCGTCGAATCCATTTTTGCCCGACATTTCTTCACTCCAGCCTTCGAAATTTTCGTAGACTGCATGCACCTCATCGGTACACAAATTGGCGGGAACTTCCAATGTTTTTTCTCCCTGAATAATATAAGAAGTGGCTGCAGAAATTTCTGAAATTCCGTTTAATACATCGGATTTCATCATAATTAATTCATCCACGCCGTTCAGCATACAGGTATATTTTAATGCCACCAGATCCAGCCATCCGGTACGCCTGGGCCTTCCGGTAGTTGCGCCAAATTCATTCCCTTTTTTGCGCAGCATTTCTCCCTGTTCGTCATTTAATTCTGTAGGAAAAGGTCCGCCACCAACGCGGGTACAATAGGCTTTAAATATTCCAAAAACTTTTCCAACATGTTTGGGCGCAATTCCCAATCCACTGCATACACCTCCTGCAAGGGTAACGCTGCTGGTAACATACGGATAGGTTCCGAACTCCACATCGAGCATACTTCCCTGCGCACCTTCGGCCAATACTTTTTTGCCTTTTTGAATGGCATCATTAATAAAATATTCGCTGTTGATGAGTTGGTGTTTTTTCAAAAATTCTATGGCTTCAAAGAATTTGATTTCTTCTGCTTCCAGATCAAAATCGGTGAATTGAAAAAATGCAATTTGCTGCAAATGAAATTGCTTGGCTTTTTCATACATTTCTTTGAAATCTGTTGCCAGAATATCACCCACCCGAATGCCTGCCCTGCCTGTTTTGTCGCGGTAAGTTGGACCAATACCACGCAGAGTGCTGCCGATTTTATCGTCTCCTTTTGATTTCTCAGAAGCTGCATCCAAAACACGGTGTGTAGGCAAAATCAAATGCGCTTTTTTGGAGATATAAAGCCTGTCGGAATAATCCGGACATTCGCTTACAATTCTCGCAATTTCTTCTTTCAGGCGCACCGGATCTATTACTACTCCGTTGCCGATTACATTGGCTGTATTTTTATGAAATATTCCGGATGGAATGGTATTCAAAACAAATTTTTTGCCTTCAAATTCCAGTGAATGCCCTGCATTAGGTCCTCCCTGAAAACGAGCTACCACATCGTATTGCGGTGTGAAATAATCTGCAATTTTTCCTTTGCCTTCGTCACCCCATTGCAGCCCGAGAATTATATCTACCATTATTTATTTTATGCGTTCGAAACCTGTGTATTTGAAAAAGATTTTCCGCATTGTTTGCAAGATCCGGCTTCATCCAATTCCGGATCGCCATACAAATGCAGAGAATGCTGGGCCACTTCAAAATGAAGCAATTTGCCCATGGTGGAAGTGATTTGTTGCACGCGAGGATCGCAGAATTCCAATACTTTATGACAGCGGTTGCAAATCAGATGGTCGTGTTGTTTGTAGCCAAATGCCTGTTCGTAATGGCTGGTATTTTTTCCAAACTGGTGTTTTTTTACCAATCCGGAATCCACTAAAAGATCCAGGGTATTGTAAACAGTTGCACGACTTACATGGTAATTGCGGTTTTTCATTTTGATATACAGATCGTCTACATCAAAATGTTCCTTGTGCGAATATATTTCATCCAGGATGGCATAGCGTTCGGGTGTTTTGCGCTGGTTATTCTTCTCCAGATATGCGGTGAATAATTCGCGAACATCGTCTTTGGTTTTGGAAACTTTTACATCCTGTTTCATTGAAACAAATGGCAAATTTACGGATAGTAAGGCGTTAAGGGCGTATTAAATATCACAATTAATGCACACGGGGAGCGGGGACCAAATCATTTACAATTCTGGCGCCTGCGTACCGTTTTCGGATATAAACCAGGGCTGCATCGGCATCTGCTTTGGAAACAAATTCTCCCACATAAACCTTGAAATTGGGTTCATCGTATAACATGGTAGAGGGATATTGGTCGCCAAAAATGCTGCGAGCTTCAGACAATTTTGAAGTTGCCTCATCGCGCTTGGAATAAAATCCAACCATTATTCTATAGCCATGTACATTGGAACCCAGTGATTTTCTTTTTGCAATGCGCGCATTTTCCATTTCCTCCACAGATGGATCCGCAATAATTTCAACCTGCGCAGTGGCGGCAGACATCATAAACAGGGAAATTGCAAGGAGGCAAAAATGCTTCATGCTGTGATGCATGCAAATATCGTGCATTATGGGAATATACCCAGCTCGCGGTAAGACATACCTACCTTTTTGATGCCGAGTACAAAGGCTGCAGTGCGCATATTTTCAATATCCGGATGCTCCGCCATGGTATGCAAAATGTCTTTCAGGCTGGTGATCATGGTTTCTTCCAAACCGGAATACACCAGGTCCACTTCATCTGCACCGCGAAGAATATGGTCTTTCTCTGCCGCATCAATCTTTTGACCGGTAAGGGTTTCCATCTGGCTCACAATATGCGCGTTCATGTTTTCTGTAAAGCGCTTTTCCATTCTGCCGTAGCGAACGTGGCTCAGGTTTTTCAACCATTCGAAATAGGAAACCGTTACACCGCCTGCATTCAGATAAATATCAGGAACCACCAGAATGCCTTTTTGGGTGAGGATTTCATCTGCTTCCACCGTTACAGGGCCATTTGCAGCTTCTGCAATAATTCGGGCCTTGATTTTTGGTGCATTGTCCTGTGTAATTACATTTTCCAATGCTGCTGGAACAAGTATGTC
Organism: Bacteroidota bacterium; assembly: GCA_018333525.1. GTDB lineage: Bacteria > Bacteroidota > Bacteroidia > NS11-12g > UBA955 > JAGXTF01. The sequence continues at coordinate 24,181 of JAGXTF010000012.1, forward strand.
GCATTCCAGTTCCAGGGCATCGCCGCTCTTTTCCAGATTGGTTGCACCCGGAAAATTCAGGATGCTGCCGGTTCTTTTGCGGTGTTCAAAAACTTCGTCTTCATTGAGTCCGTTGGGATTCATAATAGCGCCTTCGAATTCTGCAATGGCAATCACTTTGGCACCACCCTGACGGAAAAATTTCGCAGAGTGAAAACCCACATTTCCCAAACCCTGCACCACCACGGTTTTTCCTTCCACACCGGGAGCGAGTTTGGCTTTTTTCATGATTTCTTCATGTTTGCACAATTCTTTGATGCCATAAAAAACACCCAATCCTGTGGCTTCTTTGCGGCCTCTTACGCCACCCTGGGAAACCGGTTTGCCAGTAACACAACCAAGTCCGTCGATTTCGCCGGCGCGCATGGCCATATAAGTATCCGCAATCCAGCCCATTTCGCGCTCGCCGCTACCGTAATCCGGAGCAGGAACATCGATACCGGGGCCAATAAAATTCTTTTTCACCAGTTCTGCAGTGTAGCGCCTGGTAATGCGCTCCAGTTCCAGCTCTGTATATTTTTTCGTATTTACTTTAATACCGCCTTTGGCGCCGCCGAAGGGAACATTAACAATCGCACATTTATAAGTCATTAAAGACGCAAGTGCCATTACTTCATCCTGATTCACATCTTCGCTGTAACGGATACCACCCTTGCAGGGAGTTTTGTGCTGAGAGTGCTGCACACGGTATGCTTCTACCACTTCAATCCTGTCGAGGTCTTTCCCCAGTCTTACCGGGAAACGCATACGCAACACATGGTTGCAAGCTTTTATCTGTTCCAGAATTCCCTCATCAAAGGGAGTATACTTAGCGGCTTTGTCAAAATAGTATCCTACTGTTTCATAGAAGGTGTATTTGCTGTTTGCTGTAGACATAGAAATTTCTTATCCGTTTTGGGCTGCAAACCTACTTAAAATTGTATTGAGGTATGCCAATTTTATCAAAAAAATAGGTGCGTTATATCCTTGTTTCTAATTTTGCACCATGCAAAGAAAAGCCGCCATCGTAGTTTTAGATGGCTGGGGTATAGGTAAGCACGACAAAAGCGATGCGGTGTGGAATGCAGAAACCCCTTTTACAGATAAGTTAAACAGCTCCGTTCCATATACTACATTGAGAACTGATGGTGAAAATGTGGGACTGCCGGAAGGACAGATGGGCAATAGTGAAGTGGGGCATATGAACATAGGTGCCGGAAGAATTGTATGGCAAATGCTGGTGCGTATTAACCGCGAAATGGAAGATACCTATTTGAATCAAAATAAAATCTGGCAACAAATTTTGAATCAGGCAAAAGGCGGCAAAAAATTGCATTTGATCGGATTGCTGAGCGATGGCGGAGTTCATTCTCATATTCGCCATGCCATACAGTTATGTAAAAATGCTGCAGCCAATGGCGTGTCAGAAATATTTATACATGCATTTTTAGATGGCAGGGATACGGACCCAAAAGGAGGATTGCAATATATCCAAACCCTGGAAGAGGGAATTGCCGGAACGAATGCAAAATTATCTTCCGTAGTGGGCAGGTATTTTGCCATGGACAGAGACAAGCGCTGGGAGCGGGTAAAAAAGGCATATGATTTATTGACACATGGAACCGGAGAAATTTCAAACAATATCCAAAACACCATTCAAAAAAAATATGAGAAGGGGATAACGGATGAGTTTATGGACCCCATTAAAATAGGGGATTCCCATACCGGAAATATCGAAGATGGGGATGTGGTACTTTGTTTTAATTTTAGAACCGATCGCGGAAGACAAATAACCACCGCATTATCACAAACCAATTTTCCGGAATTCGGAATGAAAAAATTGAATTTGCATTATTACACCATGACAGAATATGATGAAAAATTTCATATTGAAGGTGTGATGTTTCAAAATCAAAATTTGAATGAGACATTGGGGCAGGTAATCAGCCAATACGGTGCTACCCAATTGCGCGCGGCAGAAACCGAAAAATATCCGCATGTTTCCTTTTTCTTCAGCGGAGGAAGAGAGGATACTTTTGAAGGTGAGAGCAGGCTTTTGGTGAATTCTCCGAAAGTGGCAACCTACGATTTGCAACCCGAAATGAGCGCAGTGGAATTGACAGAAAAAGCTGTAGAAATCATCCAAAAAAACACACCGGATTTCGTGATGTTGAATTATGCGAATCCGGATATGGTGGGGCATACAGGCGTATATTCAGCCATTATTAAAGCAGTGGAAACTGTAGATGCCTGTTTGGAAAAACTGGTAACGGAATTTCAGAAAAATAATTATTCCGTAATTGTAATTGCCGACCATGGGAATGCAGATTTTGCAATTAATGACGATGGAACTCCCAATACAGCACACACTACCAATCCGGTTCCCTGCTGGTTAATCGGAGGGCCGGAAGGTGTGAAACTGCATCCCGGAATACTGGCGGATGTTGCACCGACGATTTTGAAACTCATGGGTATTTCACAACCAACAGAAATGACCGGGAATGCGTTATTTTAATTTTATTATTTGCATAGGAATACTGTTAGTTTCCTGCAATTCCACCGAAAAAAGTGAAGTAAAAAATTCTAAATTCCCCGATTTAAAATCTTTTTTTCAACTTCAGATTTCCATGTTGGATTCTATAAAACCCGTTATCCATAAAACCATGGTGAACAATGAAGATCCGATGGATGTAAAAATGGATTCGGCAGATTGGAAAGAGGAACTTTCCTTATTTGAAATGTTGGATTTACGAACTGCGGCGAATGAGGATAAATATACCGAGTCGGTAGACAGCAACGGCAATTTAAAAATACAGAGATTTTCGGCCCTGGACAGCAATCGTGAAATTCAATCTCTATCCATTACTTACAGGAATAATGAAATAGAATTGATTGAAGCATTTTTAAAAAAGCGCACATTTGTGGTGGATCGGGACACACGAATGAGTTACCAGCCTGGTAAAGGATATGGGATACAATTGGATGAGAATTATATTTGGAGCAAACCCCACACAAAAGAAATATTTGTTGAACTGGAACCAAACGGTTTCTTAAAAAAATAAAATGATTCAGTTACAGAATTATATCAATGGTTCATTTGAACCGCCAAAATCAGGAGCATATCTGGAGAATTTTGAACCGGCAAAAGGAGAGGTTTTTTCCATGGTTCCGAATTCTGGACCGGAGGATGTGGAAGCTGCTTATCAAGCGGCCTGGGCTGCATTTCCTGCCTGGAAAAACACACCTGCAGAAGAGAAATTTAAAATATTAAACCGCATTGCCGAATTGATAGACAGCAATCGCAACCGCTTTGCTGAGGCCGAGAGTCGTGACCAGGGGAAACCGGTGTGGCTGGCGAAAAACGAAATGGTTCGCGCTGCACAAAATTTTCGATTTTTTGCAACTGCTGCCATGCAATTTGCGAGTGAAAGCCACAGTATGGAAGACCGTGGAATTAATTATACCTTGCGTCAACCGCTTGGAGTTGTTGGGTGTATCAGTCCATGGAATTTGCCACTGTATTTATATACCTGGAAAATAGCACCGGCATTGGCTGCAGGAAATTGTGTAGTGAGTAAACCAAGCGAATTCACACCGTATTCTGCATACATACTCGGTGAAATTTGTACCGAAGCGGGATTACCTGCCGGTGTTTTAAATATTGTGCATGGCCTCGGTAATTCGGCAGGACAGGCAATTGTGGAACATCCCGGAATTAAAGCCATTTCTTTTACAGGGGGAACGGTTACCGGAAAACATATTGCCTCGGTTGCTGCACCCATGTTTAAAAAATTAAGTCTGGAATTGGGAGGGAAAAATCCGAATATCATTTTTGCAGATGCAGATTTGGAAAAGGCAGTAAAAACCACCATCAATTCTTCCTTTCTCAATCAGGGAGAAATTTGTCTTTGCGGTTCCAGAATTTTGATACAAAAACAGGTTTATGAAACTGTTAAAAACAAATTGGTGGATGCTGTAAATCAAATGAAAACAGGGAATCCGGCAGATGAAAAAACGAGAATTGGAGCCATAGTGAGCAAGCCGCATTACCACAAAGTTTTGGGATATATTGACCTTGCAAAAGAAGAGGGTGGAAATATATTAACAGGCGGTAAAGCGCTGGACCCGGAAGGTTTTGAAAATGGATGGTTTATTGCACCCACGATAATTGAAGGACTGCCTTATGATTGCAGAACCAATCAGGAGGAAATATTCGGTCCTGTTGTATCTTTAATACCTTTTGAAACAGAGGAAGAAGCATTGCAAATGGCCAACAGCACTAACTATGGCCTGGCTTGTTCTATTTGGACCAGCGACTTAAACCGCGCACATAAAATGGCAGCGGCAATAGAGAGTGGAATTGTGTGGATCAATTGCTGGTTATTGCGCGATTTGCGCACTCCTTTTGGTGGTGTAAAACAGAGCGGAGTTGGCCGTGAGGGCGGGTGGGAAGCCATGCGCTTTTTCACCGATCCCAAAAATGTGTGCATTGCATTTTGATGTGGGATATTTAATTCTTCTATACCATTTTCATGGCTTACATTCGCAAACATGTTCGAGAATCAACGAAGAACTGAACTTCATGACCTTGGTGAGTTTGGTCTGATTGAACATATAACTTCCTATTTCAAAAACCAAAATAAGGAATCTGTTTTTGGTATTGGCGATGATGCGGCGGTACTGGATTTCGGCGAAAAATATACTTTGGTTTCTACGGATCATTTTATTGAGGGAATACACTTCGATCTCACCTTTCATCCATTGAGACATTTGGGCTACAAGGCTGTTGCAGCAGCGGTTAGTGACATATGTGCCATGAATGGAAATCCTCTGCAGATTTTAGTAAATATTGGATTGAGTAACCGGTTTTCTTTGGAAGCAGTGGAAGAAATTTACAGTGGAATTCAAATTGCCTGTGAAAAATATGCAGTAGATCTGATTGGAGGGGATACCTCCTCGTCCCCGCGTGGATTGTATTTGTCTGTTACCGCAATAGGCTGTGTGGACAAGGATAAGGTTACTTACCGAAAAGGAGCGGAAGCCAATGATCTTTTGGTATTGACCGGAGATATTGGTGGCGCATATATGGGTTTGCAAATTCTGGAAAGAGAGAAAAAAGTTTTTATGGAACATCCGGAAATGCAGCCCGATTTGGAGAGACATGATTACATTGTAGGCAGGCAATTGCGGCCTGATGCGAGAAAGGATGTGATACAAATTTTGGCGGAAAAAGAAATTCTTCCAACCAGTATGATTGATGTGAGTGATGGCGTGGCTTCCGAGATTCACCATTTGGGAAAACAAAGTGGTGTTGGATTTCAGGTTTTTGAGAATAAACTTCCCATTGATCCGCAAACTGTGGAACGCGCCATTGAATTCGGATTAAATCCGAGTATTGCAGCACTCAATGGCGGAGAAGATTACGAACTTTTATTTACCATCAAACAGGGCGATTACGAAAAAATAAAACACCATCCTGATATGACTGTAATTGGTCATGCCACCGAATTAGTAGGGAAATACAATCTGATTACCGAAAGCGGAAATTCATTTGAAATTCAAGCCCAGGGCTGGCAGCATTTTCAGGGTTAATACATTGAATAGATTTTTTACATATTGTCTTTTTCTGTTTGTGTGTTCTGTTGCCAGTCTGCATGCGCAGGACCCCGTATACCGGGTGCTGGATTACAAAGCCGGATTGCCTTCTAATTCCGTTTATAATATTCTGCAGGATTCACGCGGGTATATCTGGATGGCACATGACAAAGGACTTAGCAGATATAACGGATTAAACTTCGAGCATTTTTCTTCCAATGTTATTCAGAGCCGGGCACTGAGCAATCTCGCTGAAGATAAGGATGGTCGTATTTGGTGTGAAAATTTTACCGGAGATTTGTTTTATGTAAGAGACAAAGCACTGGTGAAACTGGATCAGATGCGATCCACCGGGAATTTTGTACCTTTTATTGTTTATCGCGGTTCCAAAATTGTTTCTACACGCGATAACAAACTCCAGCAATACGATATCGCCAAGGAAAATACCGAATGGTTACAGATTCCCGGAATTAAATTTTCTGCTACAAATGTTTACGAACAAAACAATATTATCTATAGTTTTTCGGAAGCATCCAGAAAAATTTGCGCCATCAAGGATCAGAAATTATTCTGGTCGGTAAATCTTCCTGCGGGCATGAGTCCTTTCCACCTGGCTATTGGTGGAAACAGGGTATATGTAATGCCCAAAACAGGTACAGATAAAATGCTTATTATTCAGAATGGGAAAATTCTGAAAGAAACATCTTTGGGAATTCCGGCAATTATACAAAATGTAAATGTGTTGGATAACCGTATATGGGTTAGCACTACAGAAGGAGCATACAGTTTTGATCTGGAATTGAATATTCAAAATGGAGGCAGGGCATATTTTAGAAATTGCAATATTTCGAAAGTGCTGCAGGATGCAGAAGGCTTGTTGTGGTTCAGTACTTTGAACAAAGGGGTTTTGCTGGTTCCAAACCTGGATGTGGTAATGTTGAATCCGGGCGTGGAAAGCATCACAACACTGCAATATTTACCTGCATTACAACGCTTATTGTTGGGCACAGAAGACAATAAATTATTTGAATTAAATGAGAATACCTGGAGTGCTGTTTTATTAAAAGATTTTGGTATCCGACATGATGTAACTCTTCTGTATCACGATATTTCCAACGACCGATTTTTTGTTTCGAGTGATAAAATGTATGCACTTTCCGGTATCGGAAATGTGATAGAGTTTCAAAAGTCTATTCCCATGAAAGATGTAGTTTTTCTTGGAAATGAAACTTACGCACTGGCATCACCGGAAGGTATCGTATTGTTTAAAACCACCAACGATACTACCGATCAATATTTTGCAAAATTATTTACAGGACATCCCTTACCGTGGATTTCCAACAGGCAGTTATTGCCTGGTACAGAAGGCCGGGCGAAATGCGTGGCCTATGATCCCATACACAAAATTCTTTATGGTTCCAGCTATACCGGTTTGTTTAGTATGGGACAGAAAAAACGGATTATTAACTATAAAAATAAAATTGGAGAACATATATATGCTTCTGATATTGTTGTGAGAGGTGGGAGGGCATTTGTGTCTACATACAGGGGCCGGTTACTGGTTTTAGAGAGCGGGAAAATTATTCATAATATTGAATCTTTCAGAGGATTGGAATCCAAATCCATTGTTAAAATTCAGGAATCCGGTGATTTTTTATGGTTGCTTTTTGAAAATGCTCTGGTAAAATATAATATGTATAAAAATACATATTCTGTAATATCTGTTGCAGATGGTTTGCCAAATACCGAGATTAAAGATATTACCAGCGCCAATGGAATTGTATATCTGGCAACCCGTGAGGGGCTTGTAGTTTTCAGAGAAAATATAAATTCCAAAGTGGTAAATCCCAGATTGGTTATAGAAGAATTTTCGGTGAATAATGTGGTGCTCAGTAATCCGCTGAATTCTTACGAATTGGGTACTTCTGAAAACAATCTGGAGGTGGGTTTGGGAATTATGTCGTACAGCAATAATTCCGAAATTGAGGTATTTTATAATATCAACGAAAAAGGCTGGATCAGACTCGGCAGTGTAAACCGGATGTTGCATCTGGTGGGTCTTGCACCAGGAAAATATGAAGTTCGATTTAAGGCAATTTCCGTAAGTGGAAGGGAAACCATTTCACCGGAAGTGTTGCGTTTCCGAATTGCAGCACCCATTTATGCGCGTTGGTGGTTTTTGTTGTTGCTGCTTATTTTGGTGAGTGCGCTGGTATTTTATTTCATGCGATTCAGGTTATATGAATTAAAGAAAGAAGCCGAATACAGAACAGCCAAGGAAAAGCTGGAGCGCGAGCTTCAGATCAGCACCCTGGCATCGATTAAATCGCAGATGAATCCCCATTTCGTATTTAATGCGTTGAATACGGTACAGTCCTATATTTTTACAAATGACAGAGACAATGCTACGGATTACCTGCAGAAATTTTCGGAACTAACGAGGATGATTTTGGACATGAGTACCAGAGAAAAGATCAATCTTTCTGAAGAAATTAAAGCGCTTACATTGTACCTGGAACTAGAAAAACGCCGTTTTGAAGATACCATAGAATACCAGATTGTAGTAAATGAAAATATTGCTCCTGAAATGGTTCAGATTCCATCCATGCTCATTCAGCCTTATGTAGAAAATGCAATCAAACATGGCTTACTCCACAAAAAAGGAGATAGAAAACTGAAGGTGGAATTCGTAAAAGAGGGAAATGCAGTAATTGCATTTATTGATGATAACGGAATTGGAAGAAGAAAATCTCAGGAAATGAAGGCTTCGAAACCGAGCAGCCACAGAAGTTTTGCAAGTGAGGCGAACAAGCGCCGGTTGCAGCTTTTGAATCAGGGAAGAAAAAATACAATTGATATAGAATATCTCGATAAAATGGACAGTTATGGAAATCCACTGGGAACGATGGTGATTTTAGCCATACCTCTGAATTTCTAATAAAAACGAAAGGAAGCAATAATATTACTTGCCCATTTACGTGATATTGAATAAATTTGAAAAAAATGGCAAAATACCCCTGCGTAATCATCGATGATGAAGGCATGGCCAGAAAACTGTTGAGAGCTATGCTGGACAGTTATTGTCCGGATCTGGAAGTAGTTGCGGAATGCAGCGACCTGCCAACCGGTGTAAAAGCAATAAAAAAAATGGACCCGAAGTTGGTATTTCTAGATATAGAAATGCCCGGGTACAGTGGCCTTGAGTTGTTAGACTTCTTCGATGAAGATGAATTAACCTTTGATGTAATTTTTATTACAGCGTATAACGAATATGCCATACAGGCATTCCGTTTTTCTGCGATCGACTATTTGTTAAAGCCACTGCAGCAGCAGCAATTGATTGATGCTGTGGATCGCTTTATTAAAAAAACCGAAAAGCAAAGTACCAATAGATTGGAGGCATTAAAATCCAATTTAAATACCGATGAGCCCATTGGTGAAAAAAGAATTGTGGTGCCAATTGGCCAATCTCTGAAATTTTTAAAACTCAGTGATATTGTAATGATCAAAGGAGAAGGTGCTTACAGCGAGGTGGTTTTGAGAAATGGAGAAAAATTACTGGCAAGTAAAAATTTGAAGCATTTTGAAGAGATGCTCACCGGTGTTTCGCGTTTTTTCAGGTCGCACAAATCCTATATCATCAACATGCATGAGGTGATTGAATACAGCAAATCAGATGGAGGTGTGATACATATGAAAGACAATCTCACTGCAGGAATATCTCCGGATAAGCTGGAAGATTTCATGAAACTGATGCAGGGGAATAATTAGAACGTATCTCAAAAGTCCTTTTAGTCAATTCAATTAAACTAAAATCAATTTATTTTCTCCTGCTCCATTTTGCGCAACACTGCGTTGCTTCTCTTTTTCAGGCAACCAGCCTGAAATTCGAAAAGCGCCTTGTTTTGCACAAAATGGCTTGGAATTGACTTGAAAATTACTTTTGCGATACGTTCTTCCTTTCCTAAATAAAATAACAATTAAATAAAAAATGGGAATAAATCTATTCCCATTTTTTTGGATATTTATTTAAATTTAATCTCACAATTATGCATAAAAATAGTGCATCGCTACTTTGTGCAATGATTTAAAAAACTGAGAAATTGCGATTATGAATTCAGCCAGGTAATGGCGTCGGACTCATTTTCGAAATACTTCTTGCGTGCTGTATCTGAAGTAGATATCAGACTGAAGAATTCGCGTTTGTTTGGAAGTACAATGGCAATTTTATCGATACCATTGTGCAACAGAGGGAGTTCCAGACTTGTTTTGGCCCAATCCTGCATATGATTACTCACATGATGGCTGAGCTCGTGGTTGTGAACCAGAACTTTGGTTACATTGTTGCTTACGGCGTGTGCTACAAATTGCAGAAAGGCAGATTTCATTGCCTCTTCGCTATTGATTTCATTGCTCAGTGAAATCTTCGCGATTCCACCATCCAACAGGTGTACACTAAATCCCGGGGTACTTTGTATTTGACTCATGGCTAATAAATTAAATGCCAATGTAGCACTTTGTTAACGTAATTCAAAACGAAAAACATCGCTTATCGTTGAATTTCATAAAATTACATATTTAAGATATCTTTTTAATGCAGAATTTTAACTGAAATCCACAGGTTCGGCATTCAGCGTACCATACAACAAACCATCCGGGTTGTGTAGCTTGGACAAGTGCTCGATTTCCGTTGCACCTGTGCCGTAATACTTTACAGAGATATTGTTTTCAGCCGGATCTGCATAATTCGGATATAGAAATCCATTCAAAAAGGGTTGCAATTTTTGATACGTTTCGTTTACCCATTGTGTAGCTCCGTAACGTTCCTGGTCTTCAAACCAAACACCCATAATGCTCAGAATAAAATTGGCATCCCTGTGTGCGAATGCAATTTCTGCATGATCCGGATGTTGAATTTTCCCACTCAGTGTATCCAGATTGATTCTACAGTAAGGTGTAGGGCATTTGGAATAGGCATCTAATAGTATTTGTATGACTTCTGCAGCGATATTCCCCTGAATGAGCCCATTCTTCCATTGAAAGCAGGGACCTTCAACAATCGTACTTGCATTGATCTGCTGCATTTCTGTATAGGAATAGGTGCCAATATTATGAAATACCGGTTCAGCCCATTGAAGCATGGTTTGAAAGTAAGACATGCCTATTTCAGAATCTCCGTTATACATGCCATAAATCTTGATAATCGGACCCATTTCCTGGTTGATGCGCAAGTACAGATTCAGAGCTTCCGGTGCATCCTGGAGCATTTTGTCGTAGAGAGGAAGGATTTCTTCTGCATGGTTCAAATGCCAGCAAATATTACCGCCGACAACCTGTGCGGGAATGTCAGATAACCTGAATTTCAAACTGGTAACAATGCCGAAATTGCCCTGGCCGGCACCTTGCAGGGCTCGATACAGAGAAGTATTGGATGTTTTGTTGCATACCAAAACTTCACCACGCATATTGATCAATTCGGCCTCCAAAAGGTGATCGCAGGTTAGACCAAGTGATCTGGACAAAAAACCATTTCCGCCTCCGAGCGTGAGACCGGCTATCCCTACAACAGGGCAATCCCCGAGTGGAATGGCTTTGAGGTTTGGATTCAATGCAGCATCAATTTCGTGTGCCAAAGCTCCGGCACCAATTTCTACTGAATTTTCCTTCCAGTTGGGAGTAATGGTTTTGATTTTTCGCATGGATACCACCAATCCATTTTCATTGAGACCTGAGCCCACGGTACTATGGCCACCATTTAAAACAGAAATGCGAATTTGATTTTGTTGCGCAAATAATACAGCTTGTACAATATCCTCATTGGATTCTGCAACCAGAACTGCAATTGGTTTTTTTTGAAAATGACCGTTAAAAGTGAAGAGATTTTCGGAATATCCGGAATCTTCTTGTAAATAAATTTTACCCTTGCATGAAGCGCTCAGGACATTCCAGTCCAACATTTAGATAAAAGGCGCAAATCAATCAGTGCTTTTCGCGAATGTACCAGCCGGCACCTTTCCTATTTTCATTCAGGTACCATCCCGGTGTGCTTTTTTCATTCAAATACCATCCCGGAGTAGATTTACGCAAAGCAAAAGTGCTTTTGGGGTTTGGAATGGTTTCGAAATCAAAATTGTCTTTTGATGGGGTAACCGAGAATTCCATTTTCAATTTTTCCATGGCTATAGGTTAAATTTATCTTGAATTGTCAAATATAATCAAAAGAAGCACAAAAACAATTTTGGGGTAAATTCCGCATGATTAATTTCCCTTCTTATCCGTATAAAAAGATGGTAAGTAAGGAGATACCTAACCGGTTAATGACGGGAATTGTCTGCATTTCAATGACGGTTTTTATGTTTTGATGTTGTACGAATTGCATGTTTTTTGATAACGAAATCAGAAAAAACGGGATGCAATTTTGTAACATTTGTTACTGTATTGGTTGTGAATAAAGGTTGAATTTCCGTTTGATCTCCATTTTGAAATATCGCAATATCCATAACTGGTATGTGTTTTAGCGTGTAATGGCCAAACAGTACAATTCCGGTAAAACTTAAATATTCGTTGTAAATAAATGACCAAATGTGGAGATTTTTCTTACATTTGAGGTCACAAGCAACTGGGAATGAATGCATAGAAATTACTTCCTCCTCATTTTATTTGTCTTTAATTTATCCTTATTCTCTCAAAACAACAACGCATTGCAATGGAGCAATGACGTGCGGGAAATACAGGAGTTTCAGACAATTCCGGACCGAAATTTTAGTCCGAAATCGGCCATGTCACAGTCCAACTGGAGGGTGCATCATTCAAATGAATCGAATTTGTCTGCCGACACAAATACCTATTGGGCGCGATTTGCATTGGTGAATCAAACGGATGCAGATCATACCTGGATTTTGGAATTGGATAAATGGACCGACGTTCAATTGTATATAAACGGAGATGATAAAAATCCAAAACGAACCGGACATTTTGTTGCCTTTGACAAAAAAGATTTTGCACATGCAAATTACAATTTGTTGCGGGTGGATATACAAGCCGGAGACACAGTTTCCTGTTTGTTAAGGCTGGAGAAGTCCAACGCTTATTTCGCGGTTCCTGCCAGCTTTGAATTTAAGGCCATGAGTCTGGAAAAGTATTTTTCCAATCAATTTAAAAGCAGGATTTGGCTGGGATTGTTTCTCGGTTTTTATCTGATAATGCTCGCTCATAATTTATTTATTTACTGGTCTACCAAAGACCATTACTATGTGCATTATTTAATCATACTGGCCACACTGTTGTTGCTTACGCTACACAACTTCGGATATACGGTTTCCCTGCTGCATTTTATTCCCAATTACGGGTTTATCCATGCAAAGGTTCAATTTATTCTCAGTGCAATACTCGGTGTAAATATGATATTATTTACCCAGCAGTTTCTGCATTTGAAAACCGAATTTCCGCGCATTCATAAATTGTTGCGCATATTGATGATTCTGGTTATTCTAATGCCATTACCCTCCTTCTTCGGACAGGCAGAAGTGAATGAAAAAATTTCCGGAATGTTGGGGACACTTACCATGATAGTGATCATGATTACTGCGGTTAAATCCTGGCTCGCGAAATTTCCTTCATCCGATTATTTTGTAGTGGGATACGGCGCATTTTCAACCGGAATTGTAGTTTTATTGCTGAGTTTTCTCGGTATTTTACCGGCCTATTTTCTGGAATATTATCCTATGAATATCGGTTCCAGTATTGAAATGATTTTCTTTTCCATTGCGTTGGGGAACCGAATTAATTTACTGGCGAGAGATAATGAAGAAAAACAAAAACTTATCATTACACAGCTTCGTGCCAATGAAGAATTGCAGACAAAAGTGAACCGGGAACTGGACCAAAAGGTAAAAGAACGCACGATAGAAATTGAAAAGCAAAAAATAGAAATTGAGGAGCAACGCGATTTGGTTGCCATGGAGAAAAAGAAATCCGATGAATTGATTCTGAATATTTTGCCAGCAGCAACTGCTGAAGAATTGAAGCTTACGGGAAAGGCAAAACCCCAATACTATGAATCTGCTTCCGTATTATTTGCCGATATAGTTTCATTCACCAAAAAAGCTATGGAAGCAGAGGCAAATGAAATTGTTGCAGATCTGGATTATTGTTTTGGTGCATTTGACACCATAATGATGAAATACAATATGGAAAAAATTAAAACCATAGGCGACGGTTATCTGGCAGTTGGAGGCATTCCTATTGCAAATGAAAGCAATCCCATGGATGCCATACGGGCAGGGATGGAAATGCAGGAATTCATGAAATCCTTTGCTGCTGCGAGAAAAGCGAAGGGAAAAAATGAATGGGGAATTCGAATTGGAATTCACACAGGACCAATCATTGCCGGAGTTGTAGGTAAAAATAAATTTGCCTATGATGTTTGGGGCGATACCGTAAATACTGCATCGCGAATGGAATCTGCAGGAGAAAGCGATCGTGTGAATGTTTCTGAAAGCACCTATTTATTGGCAAAAAATCATTTTACATTCGCTCACAGGGGAAAAGTGCATGCAAAAAATATTGGTGAAATGGACATGTATTTTGTGGTGAAAGAATTGAATTAAAATCGAATTTACGCATGTCGCAATTTGATTTTCCAAGGCTCAATTTTACAGGCAGAAGTTATATTGATCCGGCTACGGCCAATAATGGCTGGTTCGTGCCACTGGTAATATTTCAACCCATTTCCATAAAAGCAGTTTGTCCGCCCAGGGTTTATGTAGATGCGAAATTTATTTTGAATGGTAAGTCGCTGGAGGATATTGAGGCAATATTACCACCGGGTGCAGAAATAAAAGAGGATTTTGAAGGGCTGTATAAGGGCGCGAAATATGTAGAAATATTGAGTATCCATACAGAATCGGTTTTTAAAGAATGGGCTGGAATTCCTTTGGGAAATTATGAAGCCGATAAAGCGTACTGGCGGCTGTATCAGGCTGTAGGCCCGAATGCAAAAGGTACCCAGTCTTTAATTGGCGCTACCCCCGGATATTGGAATTATTATGGAACCATGCAATACCGTTTTCTGCAAGCAGATATATGTAGTGTTGCGGTGAATGATAACCATTCGGTTACACAAATATTTACTGAGGATTCGGAAAATTTGCCACCTGAAATAGGTGAAATGTTGGGTGCCAAACTGGATATGTTTTCGAAAATTGGGGATTATTCTACCCATGAAGCCGTAATGGTAGATCTGTTGCCCACAATGGCCATGTACAGCCAGATTTTTTGCAACAGATTGAACATGCTGAAAGGTGATAAGGTCCTTTTTTCAGGCAGCCCCAAAAAAGGTTCCTTAAGGCTGGTAAATGCATTTCGCGTGGTAAATGAAAATATGCCACAGGGGGCATCCGGTACATTTTTCTCGGCAATTCCTCTGGAAGATCTGGATGATGGTTTGCAATCTCCGGTGATTCAATTCTTGGATCAGTATAGAGATAAAAGTAGAAAATTAAAGGGCATATTTATCCAACAGGTAATATCAGAAGTCGAGGAAGTGAGATCTGTGAATTACAAACAAAACGGAAAAGTATCCAATGCGGCATTCGGAAAGCTCTGTGGAACCATTTCACCATGGTATGACGAGGATATGCTGAACTGGCCTGTTGCGAGACAACTCAATGGCGGAATTCCTTTTTTAAAACACAGTGTACCCGGATATATTTCACCTGTTGCAGTAATGACTCCGATGTTGTTTCAATTTCAGGAAGCACGCAATATGCTGGTAGTGGATTTTTTGAATAATTTTCCGGTAATCAATACCTCACACTTTGGCGATACACCTGCAGAACCCAGCCCGAAAGAAACCAATACTTATGAAACTTACCCGCTGGGAACTCTGGATTTTGTATTGCAATATGAATCGGAAAACAGTGTAGAGAATATCCCAATTGGTTCCATAACTATAGACCACAAAAACTGGCCCAGAGAGAAATATTTTAAAGAGGGCGGCATCGTAGAAATTCCTATTCCGGACCATTCAAATTTAAGCAGTGAAAAATTAAGGAATGGAAACCTTTTGGTTTTTAACAAACAAATTTCTGCAGATGCACCCTTGATGATAGAAACTCCGTATGTAATTACTTCGGAACAGTGCGGCATGTATTCTGAAGTAGATCAGGATCCGGCGGTAGGCTTTCGAAGTAATAGCCATTTGCGCGAACCTTTTTTTATTCGAATTTTCAAACATGGCGTTCCACAAAAAGAAAAAACAAGAATTTATATCATTGAAATAAAAATCAGTGATGGGGGTGCAATGAAACAGGAACGTTTGTATCGGATCGAAGATTACTGCGATATGGATCGCATTACCTTTCCCAATCACGAGGCTGCAAATGCAATTTATTTGTTTTCGGCAAACGCACCACAGTTGCCATTAACACCGCAGTACCCGGTGCAACTGTTAACAACCGGTTTTTTTGTAAATCTGAAAGTTTTGCCAACCCATGATTACGGAAGGTTTTTAAATCCGAAACATCCTGAATACAGAAAGGTAACCTTTGCAGATTTGTACGACGAAATTTTTAAGACCTATTCTATGATAACTCCATTGATGCGTTTTGAAAAACACCGTTGGGATAATGAACATATGGCAAAATTACTGGTGGAAAAAACCCACCCTGAATTCTGGGCAGATGCAGGTTATATGCCTATTAGCCGCGATCTTTCAGAAGACCAGTTGGAACTGATCTGGCAATGGGCATCGGAATTTAAAAAACTGGAAAAACCAATTCCCATTCGCGGATTAAAGAAAGAAATGGCGACGATTTTAAAAACGGAGCATTTAGATGGAATTGAATTTTTTAATAAATAATCAGTCATCCAAAGAATGGAAATTAAAATACCGGATAAATTAACAGACGTAGATATTTTACTTCCGGCCAGCGGTGAAATAATAATTCGCAGAAACAGGGATGTAAATCAAATTAATGGTATAGCACCGGAGTTATTTATTAAAATATGGAACAACATAGACGGAATAAAAAGCACTACAGAAATTCACGCCCAATGTGCAGAGGATTTAACTCCTGAAAATCTAACAGATTTCTTGAACACCATCAACGGTATATGCATTCGTTTTGTTGGTGAAAAATTAGAAACCGTTCAGTTACATAAATCTCCGGAGGCCGGAGAAAAAATGATACCCTTACTGGCGCCGGAGGATTTTGATGGTGTTTGTGTGAGGAATTTAGATGCCGGAAAAGATGCAGATCAGATTTATAAAAAAGTGGTAGTGGTGGGTGGCGGTACGGCAGGTTATTTTACTGCATTGGCATTGAAGAAAAAAAGACCGGAATTACAGGTAACTATTGTTGAAAGTACTGGTATTCCGGTAATTGGGGTAGGGGAAGCAACCACTCCTGTGATACTGTCTTTTTTGCATGAAGTACTGGATATCCATCCCATGGATTTATATGAAGCGGTAAGACCTTCATGGAAACTGGGTATTAAATTCGATTGGGGTCTTCCCGGTGATTATCACTTTTTTAATCCATTTGGATTAAATAATCTTTTAGAAAGCGATTATTATAACAACGGCCTGGATTATGTAACATTGGGAACCACCCTGATGATGCAGGGGAAGGGATTAATAGCGAGAAAGAGAAACGGAGAATATTATTCTCTGATGAATCAGGTGGGATATGCCTATCATTTGGAAAACAGAAATCTGATTCAATTTTTGAGAAGTATTATTCTGAAATCGGATATTGAATGGCTGGACCGTGTGGTGAAAAATGTGAAAGTGGATGAAAATGGAGATGTTTCAGCAATTGTTACGGACCGGGAAGAGGAGTTGTCGTATGACCTGTATATCGATTGCAGCGGTTTCAAATCTCTGTTACTGGAAGGTGCAATGAAAAGTGAATTTATTCCATTTGATAAAACACTTTTTACGGATCGGGCAGTAACGGGAATTTACAATATTGAAGGGAATCCAAATCCTTTTACATTGGCACAGAGCATGCACCATGGCTGGAACTGGAATATTCCGGTGGATGGGGAAAACCACAGGGGATATGTGCATGCTTCTGCTTTTTGCACCGTGGATGAAGCCATGGCAGAAATGCAAAAAGTAAATCCCCAGATTACCGATTTTAAAGTAGTTCATTTCAAGTCCGGAAGGCACAGGGAATTTTGGAAAAACAATGTAATCGCCATTGGCAATTCTTATGCATTTGTAGAACCCTTGGAATCCACCGGTCTGCATATGATTATTGAAAGTGTAAAGACATTGCTGAAAAATCTTCCGGCTGAAAAGGGGAATAACACAGCCATTCGCGAAGCAGTGAACCAAAAAGTTGCCATGCAATGGGATTACATCAAATGGTTTTTGGGAATACATTTTAAATACAACAAAAAATTTGATACCCCATATTGGAAACATTGCCGAAATGAAACAGATGTTTCCGGTGTGCAGGACTTGCTGGACCTCTATGGACAAATAGGACCACTCACCATTATTGCAGAAAATGATCCGGAAATATTGCAGTCTTTGGTACATGACCAGGTTTTTGGTGCTCACGGTTTTGATTATATGCTGATGGGCCAGAAAGTGCCTTGGGGCAAGCAGTTTCGTGTAGTACCTGAAAAAAGCGACTATTTGGAAAAGAGAAAAAAATGGCAGGAAATTGCAGATGAAGCATTAAGCCATAAAGAATCGCTGGATTTGTTCAAAAACCATCCCGATTTAATTCGAGAAATAATATGAATTCCGAAAATCGCGAAAAAATAATTCAGGAATTACAGGAAAAACTGATTGTAACCATTGAACTGGAACATTCCACAATTCCTCCTTATTTATATGCGTACTGGTCTGTAAAGGACAGGTCTTCTGAAACAGCCAGAGTACTGCTGGAAGTGGCAAAAGAAGAGATGATGCATATGGCAATGGCATGTAATATTTTACATGCCACCGGAGGTACTTTAAAATGCAACCATCCGGGTTTTATTCCGGATTATCCATGTGCTTTACCAGGACATAGCAAAACGCAAACTCCATTTATTGTGGGATTAAGAAAATTATCCCTGTTAAGTATCGTTACATTTCTTGAAATTGAAAGACCACGAGCCGCCAATCCTCTGGTGAAATTAAATAAACCGGGAACGAATAAACCTATTGATGCAGGCTGGGAAACCATAGCTGATTTTTATATGGAAATTACAGCACTTATAGCCAAATTGGATGACAGTGATTTTCAAAAAGGAAGGCAATTAAACAACACGGATAAACCAGATAACAGTGGAATATTGTTTGCCGTACAGAGCAAAGCGGATGCATTAAAATGTGTTGCTGAAATAATAGAACAGGGAGAAGGATTTGGATTTCAGGATGCCGATTCTGAGGAATCCCATTTTTATCGTTTCGTGGATATTTACCGAAAAATGGGGGGCACCGGAAAAATTGAAGATGGCATTTTCAATGCAAACGAATTGCGAGATACCTATGATAAAAATGTGTATGCGGAATTTGAAAAACAAATTATACATCTGGTACCAAATCCGAGAGAAGACAAATACAGTACCGAGGCATATGAATGGCAGAATAAAAGATTTAATTCCATTTATAGCCGCATGCTGGATGACTTATGCAGTGGAATGTTAATGGATAACCCTGAAATTGGCGGAGCGATAAAAGCCATGTTTGCATTGGGAAGACATGCCGATGCCATTATGAGTATACCTGCCTGGAGAGAAGTGGAAACTGCGCATTTCGGACCCAGTTTTGAATATTTGGAACCAGGCGAAAGAATCTGATGAAAAAAGGATTATGGTTGCCTTTTTTGATTAGTGTAGCAATTGTAATTGCAATATTTCTTCTATTTCCTGAAGCCGAAAATTATTTTCAAATCGCATTACAAAATGTTAAAGAGAGCAAATCCACCTTTTCAGTTTGGAGTTTTTTAATTCTCACTTCCGACATTTTTTTACCCGTTCCATCCAGCATTGTTATGTACTTCAACGGTTTGGTTCTTGGAGTAATTTGGGGTTTTTTGCTTTCGATGTTTTCTGTGTTTTTATCTTCGGCTTTAGGATATTATGCAGGTAGAATTGGAGCCTGGGGTGTGAAAGCAGTAGAGGATGAAAAAGCAAATGCTTTTATGGAGAAATACGGAATGTTGGCAATTTTGATTAGCAGGGGAATACCGGTACTTTCTGAAAGTATTTGTTTTGTGAGTGGCTACAGGAAATTCCCTTTTGGAAAATATATGGCATATTCCGTGCTCGGTTATTTGCCGGTTGCAATCATATATGCATGCTTTGGTACTTTGGGTGAAAGCCAGGATTTGTTTTTGATATCTTTTGGTGCGTCCCTGTTGTTTTCCGGATTGATTTATGTGGCAGTTTCCCGATGGAGAAAGTGAGGTGATATGCTTCGTTTATCACAAGGAAAGAGCATCTACCCCTGATTTTTATTATTCTTTAAAATATAGCAGCTAATTTCGCGGAATGTATCGTACGCATAACTGTGGTGAATTGCGCATGGAGCACGTTGGTGTGGAAGTCCGCTTATCCGGCTGGGTAGCGCGGAACAGGAACAAAGGATTTCTTTGTTTTGTAGACCTCCGGGATCGCTATGGCATTACCCAGTTGACCTTTAATGAACAAAAAAATGCAAAATTGCTGGAGCAGGCAACCTCACTTGGAAGAGAATTTGTAATTACTGCCACGGGAATTGTAAGAGAACGCGAAAGCAAAAATCCCAATCATTCAACGGGTGATATTGAGATTGAGGTAAGTGAATTAATTATATTAAATGCTGCAAAAGTTCCTCCTTTTATTATTGAAGATGAAACCGATGGAGGAGATGATATTCGCATGCAATACCGCTATTTGGATTTGCGCAGAAATGTGGTTCGGAAAAATCTGGAATTGCGCCACAATTTGGCACAGGAAGTAAGAAAATACCTGGATAGCAAGGGTTTTTTGGAAGTAGAAACTCCGGTATTAATTAAATCAACTCCTGAAGGAGCGAGAGATTTTGTGGTTCCAAGCCGCATGAATCCTGGGCAGTTTTATGCCCTGCCTCAGAGCCCGCAAACGTTTAAACAACTGTTAATGGTGAGTGGATTTGACCGCTATTTTCAAATTGTAAAATGTTTCAGGGATGAAGATTTGCGTGCAGACAGACAACCGGAATTTACACAAATAGATTGTGAAATGGGTTTTGTGGTGAGGGAAGATGTCATTCAAACATTTGAAGGTTTAACCAAACATCTTTTTCATAAAGTATTGAATTTGGAATTGGGCGAAATTCCGAGAATAACCTATGCGGAAGCTATGGAAAAGTATGGAAGTGACAAACCGGATATCCGATTTGAAATGCAATTTTGCGATCTCAGCAATATCGTAAAAGGCTGTGGATTTTCTGTTTTTGACAATGCAGAATCTGTACTTGCAATTAATGTAAATGGGGCAGCAGATTATACCAGAAAACAACTGGATGAGTTAACCGAATTTGTTAAAAAACCACAGATAGGAGCCAGCGGACTTATTTATTGCAGGTGCGAGAGTGATGGAAATTTAAAATCTTCGGTAGATAAATTTTATGATAGCCAACAGCTTCAAAAATGGGCAGAGGCATGTAGTTCCAAACCCGGAGATTTGATCCTTGTATTGGCAGGTAATACGGCAAAAACGCGCAAACAATTGTGTGAGTTGCGACTGGAAATGGGCAGAAAACTCGGACTCCGCGATCCATTTAATTTTAAAGCATTATGGGTTGTGGATTTTCCATTGTTGGAACAGGATGAAGAAACCGGTAACTGGCATGCCATGCACCATCCATTCACAAGTCCTTTACTGGAAGATCTGGAATTAATGAATTCCAATCCGGGAGCGGTGCGGGCAGATGCCTATGATTTGGTAATAAACGGCGTGGAAATAGGAGGTGGAAGTATACGCATTCACAACAGAGAATTACAGGAAAAAATGTTTTCACTTTTGGGATTTACTCCTGAAAGTGCAAAAGCACAATTCGGCTTTTTGATGAACGCATTTGAATTTGGTGCACCTCCACATGGTGGAATTGCATTTGGTTTTGATCGATTGTGTTCCATGTTTGGAGGTAGTGAAACCATTCGCGACTATATCGCATTTCCAAAAAATAATGCGGGAAGAGATGTAATGATTGATGCGCCAGCTGCTTTAGACGGAGCGCAATTAAAAGAGCTGGGAATAGAACTAAAGTAAGTAAGAAGCAAAAATAATACTTCCGCAAACAGCGGAAATAATACAACTGAAAGTAACTGCTGCTGCTGCAATATCTTTTGCTTTTCCCACAGCTTCATGAAAATCCGGATGCATGTGATCCAACAATTTTTCGATAGCTGTATTCATTAGTTCTAAAGAAATTACAAGGGAGATACATAGTAAAAGAATAGTCCAATGGGTGGTATTCACATTCAAATAAAGACCGGTTGCAACTACCACCAAAGCACTCAAAAGCATAATTTGAATATTCCTGTGGCCCTGAATGCCACTTTTAAAACCGCGAAATGCATTCTTAAATGAGGAGAGAATATTTTTATTTTTATGCATAAAAAAAATCCCCTGATTCAGGGGATTGGAATTTTAAAAAGTATTGATCTTGATTCTTTTTTCGATTTCTTCCACATCGTGGCGGAATTTTTTATCGGTCTCAATCAAATCATTAACGGTTTGACAAGCGTGAATCACTGTACTGTGATCTCTGCCACCGAAAAACATTCCGATATTTTTCAGAGATGCTTTGGTAAGATCCTTGGTAAAGTACATCGCAATTTGACGGGCCTGTACAATTTCTCTTTTTCTGGTTTTGGATTTTACTGCCTCTACAGGAATGTTGTAAAAATCGCAAACCAGTTTTTGAATGTATTCGATGCTGATTTCTCTGGTTGAATTTTTTACAAAGTTTTTTACAATTTGTTTCGCCAGATTCAGGTCGATATTTTTTCTGTTCAGGGATGCTTGTGCCAACAGAGAAATTAAAGCGCCTTCAAGTTCGCGGATATTGGTATCGATATTATGTGCCAGATATTCCACTACATCTCTGTGAATGGTAATACCATCCTGATACATTTTATTTTCGAGAATGGCCACACGGGTTTCAAAATCCGGAGTTCCCAAATCTGCGCTGAGGCCCCATTTGAAGCGACTGAGCAAGCGCTCATCCATGTTTTTCAGATCCTTAGGAGGCCTGTCGCAAGTCAAAATAATTTGCTTGCCGTTTTGATGCAAATGGTTGAAAATCTGAAAGAATATTTCCTGGGTTCTTTCTTTTTTGGAAAAGAATTGAACATCATCCACGATCAACACATCCATAAACTGATAAAAATTCACGAATTGGTTGTTGTTTCCATTTTTTGCGGAATCAATGAATTGATTGATGAATTTTTCTGCACTTACAAATACCACTACTTTTTGTTTGTGGTTTTGTTTGATCAAATTTCCAATTGCGTGAGCCAGATGTGTTTTGCCCAAACCGCAACCGCCAAATATCATTAATGGATTAAAGGCAGTTCCACCCGGTTTTTGTGCGATGGCCAAACCTGCATTTCTCGCCAGTTTATTGCATTCTCCTTCCACAAAATTGTCGAAGGTGTATCTTGGATTCAACTGGCTATCGATATTCATCCGTTTTAAACCCGGAATAATAAATGGGTTTTTTATTGGACTATCGAGATTCACCGGAACACCAAGTTCATTTTGAACAGATTTTCCTGAAGTGCCTGTAGGCAGATTTATGGTATAAGGAGCATTATCATGCCCGGATGTTTCAATAATGACGTTGTATTCCAGTTTTGCAGTTGGACCAATTACTTTTTTAAGTGTCTTGTGTAACAATTGAACGTAGTGCTCTTCCAACCATTCATAAAAAAACTGACTCGGAACCTGTATGGTAAGAATTTTATTTGATAATTTAATTGGTTTGATAGGGTCAAACCAGGTTTTAAAGCTTTGGGGGTTCACATTATCTCTGATGATTTTGAGGCATTCCTGCCAGGCGAGTTCGTGTGTTTTGGTGTCAGTCATAGCTTTTCCCTGGGTCATCCTTTCTTTTTGTGTTATTTCCTTAGATAATTGGTTGGTTGTCAACAGTTCTCATAACATGAGAATCAGACTGCTAAGAAAGTAGAAAAATTCACAATGTGCTAACTTTTTTTACTTGTTTATGAATTTTTTTTTTGTATTGAAACGCAAAGTATTATCCCTTGAATTCACCAAATACCGTTCTGAGTTTACCTGCAATTTCTCCGAGCGTGCAATATGCCTCAACTGCTTCTATAATGGGAGGCATCAGATTGTCGTTACCCATGGCCGCGGCTTGCAATTTTTGCAATACATTCTCTACCAATTCAGAATCTCTTTTTGATTTTAGCTCTTCAATTTTTTTTATTTGTGACAAACGAATATTGTCGTCAACTTTTAACAATTGGATATCGGAAGTTTCAGTGATTTGAAATTCGTTTACACCAACAATTGTTTTTTCTCTGCTTTCAATAGCGCGTTGGGCTGCATAACTGCTCTTTGCAATTTCCGCCTGCATCCATCCATTTTCTATACATGCTACGGATCCGCCCATAGCATCCATCGATTTCATGATTTCCAATGCTTCTTTTTCAATGTCATCGGTAAGTGCTTCCAGAAAATAACTGCCTCCCAAAGGATCTGCAGTTGCAGTTACTCCACTTTCAAATGCAATTATTTGTTGGGTTCTCAAAGCAATTCTCGCAGCTCGTTCTGTTGGCAGACTCAATGCTTCATCAAAACCATTGGTATGCAAACTTTGTGTTCCACCAAGAATTGCAGCCATTGCCTGAAGTGTTACACGTGCAATATTATTTTCAGGTTGCTGAGCGGTAAGAGTACTACCTCCGGTTTGTGTGTGAAACCGCAGCATCATGGCTTCGGGTGCAGTTGCCCCCATGTCTTTCATCATGACGGCCCAAATTTTTCTCGCCGCTCTGAACTTTGCAATTTCTTCAAAAAAATTATTATGAGAATTGAAAAAAAAGGAGAGTCTTTTCCCAAAAATATCAATATCCAATCCTTTTTCTTTTGCAGCAAGTACATAACTTTTACCGTTGGCCAATGTAAATGCGAGCTCTTGAGCCGCAGTACTTCCGGCTTCGCGAATGTGATACCCGCTGATGGAAATGGTATTCCAACGCGGAAGATTTTTACTGCACCATTCAAAAACATCGGTAATAATTCTCATACTCGGCCTTACCGGATAAATGTAAGTGCCACGCGCAGCATATTCTTTTAAAATATCATTTTGTATGGTGCCGCTGATTTTGCTCAAATCCGCACCTTGTTTTTTTGCGAGTGCAACATACATCGCCAATAATATGGAGGCAGTTGCATTGATAGTCATGCTGGTGGTGATATCCTGAAGCAGAATTCCCTGAAAAAGCGTTTCTATATCTTCCAAAGAATCAATCGCCACACCAACTTTTCCAACTTCCCCTTCACTCATTTTATCATCGCTGTCATATCCGATTTGCGTGGGCAAATCAAATGCAACGGATAAGCCTGTTGTTCCCTGAGACAATAAATAATGGTAGCGTTTATTGCTTTCTTCCGCCGTGCTGAATCCTGCATACTGGCGCATGGTCCACAACCTGCCCCGGTACATGTCTTTTCGGACTCCCCGGGTATAAGGAAATTCTCCCGGGTTGGGATTTTGATGTGAATATTCCGAATAAACTTCCCGGATTTCCATACCACTATCGGTAGTGAATTTTTTGCTTTTTTCGGAGGTCATTATTATCCGAAATACAATCCAACTTCTGCTTTCAAAAAGTTGATTGCTTTGTCTGTTGGTTGCTCTCCGTTGGCCATTAGTCTTTCAATAATTGCCCGACTCAGGTCTGTAGAGGTTGCTGATTCAGGCAATTCGGATGCACAATTGTTGATTAGCGCGATCACCTGTTCTTTTACCACCCGGATTACATTCCATGCCTGATTCGAAATATAAACCTGTTGGGATAAATTATAATTGAATTCCTGCTGAATATGACCCAGCATGGTAAAACGAAGTGCTGTGGCAGAGATTCCGGGTTGGTTATCGCTGAGAATTAATTGTTGTGGGCTTATTCTTTCCAGAAATAATACCAACCTTTCATATGCCTGCAGTTTAACGGGAGAAATCTGATTCTGACTTTGCTGTCTGAGTTCCAGACGCAATTTGGACAGATTTTCGTCGCTCTGGTTTTTTAGAATAAAATATGCCGTGAAGAAAACTACTATAGCGGGAAGTACATATTTAATTATATCCAGGAATAGGTTCAGGGCGTCCATATTTGGTCGGCAAATTAAAGGTTTTTTATTGAATAAAGACCTGTATTTGGTATAGAAAACAATTTTTAAGCCTTTGCGTTACTTTTGCAGGGAAATTTATTTTTCATGGAAACTACAGAAACCGTTGGTACTGCGCCCTTGAGCTTTACGGAAACCGCATTGTTGGAGTTGCATAGACTGCGCACGGACCTGGGAGAAGATACCGGACAATTTCTCAGAATTGGGGTTAAAGGAGGCGGTTGCTCCGGAATGAGCTATCTTTTGGCGTTTGATCAAAAAGAGGAGAATGACAATCTGTATCATTTTCAAAATCTGAATGTGATCATCAATAAGGCCCATGTTATGTATGTATTGGGCATGCAGGTAGATTGGATAAACGGATTGAATAACAGGGGATTTGTATTTGAAAATCCAAATGCCAAAACCACATGTGGTTGCGGCGAATCATTTTCGGTCTGAAATAAATCCGGTTTGTAGATTTCGCTTTTATTCCCAATACTGTTTAGGTATTTTCGAATCCTTTGAATTTCAGAGAAAACATCAGGCAGGGTTTGGAGAGTATTCGCTCCAACGCACTACGGGCAGTTATTACCTGTTTAATTATTGCAATTGGAATTGCAAGTCTGGTTGGAATTTTAACTGCAATCGATGGTATTAAATCTGCCGTTACCCAAACGTTTAGCAGAATGGGATCCCAGAGTTTTTCTATTCGCAATGCAGGGGATGTGCGACGTCATGGTGGAATGGAGGCGCAAGCCATTAACAAACCTCTGAAATATCAAAATACGGTCGATTTTAAAAGAGAGTTTCAATATCCTGCGACCATTGCAGTATCAAAGCCAGCAGAATTTGCTGCAATTGCACGCTTTAATGATAAAGAAACCAATCCAAATGTTACCGTAACCGGTACGGATGAAAATTATATTATTGCCTCCGGATATGAATTAAATTCCGGAAGAAATTTTACCAAAAATGATTGTGAACTGGCACTTCCTTTAGCATTGGTAGGGAAAGAAATATCTACCCGATTATTTGGGGAAAGAAATCCGATTGGAAAAGAAATTACGGTAAAAGGAAAGAAATATCTGGTAATCGGGGAATTGAAATCGAAGGGAAGCAGTTTGGGAATGACAGGTGGTGACAGAATTATTTTTATTCCTATTCAAAGGGCCAGAATGGATTTTACAGGTTTTCAGGATAATTGCAGTATGGATGTAATTGTAACCAGGCTTCAGGATTTGGAACCGGCAATGAACGAGGCTTACCTGGTTATGAGAAGAATTCGCGGATTAAAAGTAACAGAGGCAGATAATTTTATAATTACCAAAAGTGACGCACTTGCAAAAGAGGCCATTGAAAATTTATCGATGGTAACTTCCGTGGGTACCATCATTGCAATTGTAACATTATTAGGAGCTGCAATTAGTTTGATGAATATTATGCTGGTTTCAGTTACGGAAAGAACGCGGGAGATTGGAACCAGAAAGGCGCTTGGAGCAAAAGCCATTACCATCCGAAATCAATTTTTAACAGAGGCAATTGTGATTTGCCAGGTTGGAGGAATTGGAGGAATTTTATTGGGAATGTTGCTGGGAAATCTGGTTGCAATTGGATTGGGCAGCGGATTTATTATTCCATGGGTTTGGATCATTACTGCAGTATTGGTTTGCATGGTGGTAGGTTTGGCAGCGGGAATATATCCGGCAAACAAGGCAGCGCGCATGGATCCGATTGAGGCGCTTCGCTACGAATAATTTATTGGTTAATGAAATTTGCAAGAAAAAACCGGATAATTAATCCGGCTTTTTTTAAATTTTATTGATTAGTTATTTCAGATTTTGAAATAAATTCTGATTACATAAACGGAATTTTTACCACAACTCCACGAATTAATTTGCCTCTTATTTCAACAAAAATTTCGGAACCTGCTGTCGAAAATGCACTTTGTACATATCCCATACCGATGGGTTTGTTCAGTGAAGGACTCATGGTGCCACTGGTTACTTCACCAATTACTTCACCATTCGCATTGCAAATCGGGTAATGTTGTCTGGGAATTCCTTTATCTGTCAATTCAAAACCAACCAGTTTTTTGGAAGGTTTATTTTCCTTTAATTTTAAATGGTATTCAGAATTTACAAATGGATTATTGAATTTGGTAATCCATCCCAATCCCGCTTCTATAGGGGAAGTGCTGTCGTTGATGTCATTTCCGTACAGGCAAAATCCTTTTTCCAGTCTTAATGTATCCCTGGCACCCAATCCAATAGGTTTTATCTGGTATTCTGCTCCTGCTTCAAAAAGCGCATCCCAAAGTTTTCTTGCATCTTCATTTTTTACATAAAGTTCAAATCCACCCGCACCAGTATACCCGGTATTGCTAATTATGATGTCATCAATTCCCGCAACATTTCCTTCAGTAAAATGATAATAAGGAGTTTCGGATAAATTAACTGAAGTAAGCTTCTGAATGGTAAGAATGGCATTGGGCCCCTGAACTGCCAGAAGACTGTAATCGTCGCTTAAATTGGTGAGTTTTGCCTGACCTGAAGTATTAAATTTCTGAATCCAGTTCCAGTCTTTTTCAATGTTAGAAGCGTTTACCACCAACATGTATTTGTGGTCATTGTAGCGGTATACCAATAGGTCGTCTACTATTCCACCTGATTCATTTGGCAGGCAACTATATTGCACGCGACCGTCGGTTAAGCTGCTTACATCATTGCTGGTTACAAATTCTATAAGTGCATATGCGCCTGGACCTTCCACCAGAAATTCTCCCATATGGCTTACGTCAAAAACACCAACGGAATTTCTCACCGCCAAATGTTCCTGTATAAGATTGTTGTACAATACAGGCATATTATAACCCGCAAATGGTACCATTTTTGCGCCCAGAGAAATATGTAATTCAGTGAGTGCTGTGTTTTTAAGTGCTGCAGATTCGCTCATTTTTTTGGGAATGCAAATGTAGTCAATTCCAGCCAGCTATTTACGGTCTATTGAAGCACAAATGGAAAAGAAACATCGGCATCGGATTCCCCTGGGTCACAAGTGCCATTTTTTACACCCGGCTGATGCCTTAAATTAACCCGAACGCTACCATTTCCGGCGCTGTTGGTTTTCCATTCTGTTTGAAGGCCGATAGGGAATTTACCGTCAGAATCTGTTGGCGTAATTTGCAGAATGGCGGAAGTGGGAGTATAACAAATTATATGATCCACCGATTCGCTTTTAATTTGCGGGGTAATGTCTGTGTAACCACCATTGCTCTCATTGATGAATTCCAATTTACTTATGTAAGTTTTTCCGGAATTCAATTTAATGGTATCCGTTTGGGTAGGCGGGTTTCCACCGTCGCCATCCGGATCTTTCCAATAAAACTCACCCACCGGAATGCCTCCATCTGTAATCGTAATTTTTATGGTAGTAATTAATTCTGATTCATTGGATTTCTTTGGTTTGCAACTTTGAAAAACTATCAAACCAATTGCACAAACCATTATATAAATGGCGGTATTTTTATTTCTCATGATTTTTGTTTTTATTTTCATTGTGATGGTGGAAATTATAAATAATGCGTATTTGAATATTTCTACCAGGCATATCCGCAAAATATCGGAAACGGTCCAGATAATTTCTATATGAACGGTTTAGAATATTGTTACAATCCAGGTAAATGAGGAATTGCCTCTGATGAATAAAATTTCTGAATTCAATACCTGCATTCAATAACATAAAGGATGGAGGAGGAGGCAGATAATCCGAATTTTCAGTATAAAATATCTGCCGAAAATGATAGGAATTTTCAAAATAAAATTTCAAATATTTGTTGCCATAAGTTCCGGAAACGGCTAACATCGGTGTGGGAATATAAGCTGGAAATATATG
Organism: Bacteroidota bacterium; assembly: GCA_018333525.1. Lineage (GTDB taxonomy): Bacteria > Bacteroidota > Bacteroidia > NS11-12g > UBA955 > JAGXTF01. The sequence continues at coordinate 54,016 of JAGXTF010000012.1, forward strand.
GCTACTGACGTTTCTGCCATAGATAAATGAACCTTTAACTTTTAATTGCAAATGGGGTAGGGGCTGATACTGACAATATCCGTCAACTCCAGTGTAGATGGCATCAAATTGCCTATAGCTATAAGATGGATATGCCCCTCGAACCGTAAGTACGGGGGTGGAATCCGGAGTGAGATTAATGAATTGATGCAGATAATGAAAATAAGGTTTCAGGTAAATCTGAAATTTTTTATTATCAAAATAATAGTCCAATTGGAATTTATAATCACTTTCTGTTTTTAATTGTGAATTCCCCTGCTCAAATGAGGCCGAACCATGGTGTACCCCGCTGCTGTAAAGCTCGTTAACCCATGGTGCTCGCCAGAGTCTGGCTATTGAAAATTGAAATTTAGAATATTTTTTATTATAATTATATTCTGCAGCAACTGCCAAATTCGCGAACTTTCTTTGATCGGAATACTCTTTTCCATTGTAATTCCATTGGGCTTGCAGGTATTTTGCATCTGCCCTGGAAGAAAAAATAAAATATGATTTTTTGAAGTTGTATCTGTACAGGGAATAAATACCCCCTGTAACAGAATAGAAATCCGGTATAAAAAAATAGCCTCCATAACGGTTTGCCGTTGGTGACAGATTCCATCCCCATTGTAAATGTTTGTTTTTGGAAAAAGTAGTATTCAGGTCATTTTGAATGCTGATACTCACCAAATACAAATCCAGTTGCGGGAAATTGTCGCTGCTTTTTCTATGAAAATCAAACTCTCTGCGATTGTCTGCCTGTGCAGAAATTTGAAGTTTCCGATTATTGGTTTTTTGCTCAAATCGCATACTGCCATGTGTTACCGATTGAAAAGGTTTCTTAATTTGATAATCAAAGTATCCACTACCGTAATAGGGGTTATGGCGTTGTATGGCATTCAGCAGATCGGCAATATTGCCGATTTCTGAACCCAAAAAAATACCCGATTTATTTTGAAAAAATGAAATGTTTAATTCCTGTCTTTTGGCAATTTTTTCGGAAATAATTCCGGCATTTACATTGAATTCCTGTAAACCGGTATTCAGCAAATAATAATCCGGTGATTGATAATTTCCAGCTCTTCTGTAACTGCCATTGCCAAACCATGTAAGCCCTGTTCCAAATGATTTTCCTGTTGCTTTAAGAAAGGAGGTGCTTTGCAGTCCGTTACTGGCGAATGCGCTTCCCAGCAGGATATCTGTTTCACCGGCATGTGCTTCTTTATTGCCTGAAATTTCTACCACTCCACCCAGTGCGTCGTGCGCCATAGTTAATACCGATGCCCCGTGAAGGATATTGATTTTTTGATAACCTAAAATATCCATTTCAGGACCATGTTCCGCGCCCCATTGTTGTCCTTCCAGTTTCATTCCATTAATATAAATGGGCAATCGCAAACCACTGAATCCTTCTGAAACCGGTTTTCCTGTATTATTCCCGGATCGAAGGTTTTGTACTCCCGGTAATTGTTCCATTTGGGTGGCTAGATTTTCACCTGAATGTTGCAATATCTGATCAGAAAGAATTTGAGAAACCGGTTTTTTATGAGCAATAATATTGGCCGCATGCAAAGCGTTTGCCGGTCGTTCAATATATATATGGAATTGTGTGTCTACATAAATATCGATAAAATAATGAATATGAACCTGATCCCCGAGATCCATTTCCAGCAGCGTGCTTCCAGGGCAAAGTTTTTTTAGAAAAAAATATCCAAACGCGTCGGTTTTTGTTTTTAGATGGTAATTTTCTATGAAGATTTCTGCATTTTGAACGGGCGTGGAATCATCTGAAAAATGCAAATAACCGCCTATGCGCAAATTACATGAATTTTGCGCCTCAAGGCTTGTATGTATAACAAGCCATAACAATATCAGGCTTATTTTTTTCATTTAATTTTCTGCATGTTTGATGTTCATGCAAACCAAATTGCGGATTAAAAAGAAATGGGAGGTGCCCTGTATTTATCGGGCCAAAATGCAGGATGGGAAACGGGTAGAATAATTTTAGCCCAACTAATTATAAATGGGAAAAAGAAAAAAATAATTGAAAAAACAATTCCGGATTCCTGAAAAAATAATTGAAAATCACATGCTGTGCAATCCGATTTAATATATTCGGAGCTCGCAGAAATTTCGCTTAATTCTTCATGGTGATTCGGACAATCATGGGTCCAGTTTTTAGGTAAATTGGCGAAAAGAAAAAATACCAGAGTACAGATTGCAATATGCTTTTTCCAGTATGGCATCAGGCCATTTCCTGTAACATATTTGTCATCTCGCGCAATTCATCTCTGTTGTAAGTGTTCTCAGATTTTCTGCAGAGACTGAGCATATAAAGCAAATTTTCTTCCTGGGTTTCGGCTTCTTCCAAAAAACTAAGTTCGAAGGCATTGTTGGATTCCAAATGCTGCCAAAGCAGGCGCAATGCTCTTGTAACCAATGGATCATTTTCTTTAAGGGCAAATTCGCGGATCTTTTGGATCGTAGCAATATTTGCTTCGGGATTGATGCCGTTTTTTTCAATATCCCCTGTAAGTTTATCCAGTAGTTGGTTTGCTTCTGCTGTATTCATAAATCGGGCGCAAAGATAATAAGTCAGTACATTATTTGCCCCTAAATCTGTCTTTTAAACTAAATCCACGCCAATCATTGTTCATCACAAGCCAAACTCCAAACAAAATCATAAGCGTATAGAAGATTTTAGCCGGTGTAAGCTGATCGCGGCCGAGCATGAGTGCAATAAGGGTTGCCAATACCGGTTGCAGGTAAATATATAAACCAACAAGCTTGGGGCTTCCGTGCTTAACCGCATGTGCGTTAAACAGATATACCAGAAAGCTGGTAAAGAATAAGGTATAGCCAATTTTCCATGCGATATCCGAAGGAATTGCAGTAAAGTCGGTGCTGAATAGAGACAATGCTCCCAATGGAGCGATGTAGATGACGCCGAGTGAAAAGGAAACACGGTTTACAGTTACCGGATTGTATTTATGTACCAGCTTTTTGACGTATACCAGATATACTGCGTAAAAAGCTGCATTAACTGCTACCCAGATATCGCCAATCAGCGTTTCCCGCGTGAAGTGCGCCCCTTTCCCTGCTATAAGCAAAATGGCACCTCCGGACCCGATAACCAGTCCAATAATGGTTTCCATAGACGGTGCTTGTTTGTTTTTGATATGATCGAACAATGCTACAAAAAGAGGAGTAACCATCATCAATACAGCGCCGTTTATGGGTTTGGTCATGCTCAAACCTTTGAAAAACATAAACATATTGGCAGCTGTTCCAAAAAAGGAGCAAATCAGCCATAACTGCCAGTCTTCACGAAAACGGACTTTTTCCCAACCGTAGAAATAGGCGGTAATATTGAATAAAATACAAGCGGTTACTACCCGCAACCATACAAAAGCTTCCGGCTGAATGTATTTGGGCATAATTTCTCCTGCCCAACTGAAAAGTACAGCATACATCAAACTCACCATAAATAATGCGGTGTGGACCCTTACTTTGGTTACGTCCATCCCCGTTTCTTTTTAATAGTGTCGTATGCTTTTTGAACCTTTACAAATTTTTCCTGTGCGGCCTTTTTCTCCGCTTCACCCAGACCTAATAACCTGTCTGGATGGAAACGCATGGCCATTTTGCGGTATGCTTTTTTAACCTCTTCTTCATTTGCGGTTACAGCCACATCCAGGATTTTATATTCTGCATCCGGAGTGCTGACAAACATGGCTCGCAGAGAATGAAAATCGGTACTGGAAATACCGAGTTGTACAGAAATGTTAGTAAGCAATTGCAATTCGCTGGCATTGATATCGCCATCGGCATTAGAAATCCGGAATAAAACGTGCAACAATTCCAACCTTTGGCTATAAGCCATTCGCATGCGAATCTGACGGCAAACCATGGCTATATCATGGTGCTGTTTTACCAATTCCCTTAAGGTGAGCAGCATTTGTTTGGTCCGGCTTTCTCCATAAGTTCGAATCAACATGCGTTTTACCATGTCGAGCTCACTTTTCATGGTTACACCATCGGCATTCATGGTAGCCGCAATCAATATCAGCAACGCGCGGCTGAAATCATTTTCCTGATAGTTCGGCCTTTCATTTCTGCTGAAATTTTGGGAAGTAAAGTCTTCGCGCTTTTCCTCGTCTTTGCTCACATATTCCACATATAAGCCAATGCCAAACCCAATAATGGCACCAAGGAATCCACCTGCTAAAAAGCCAATTACTGCGCCGGCCAGAGCGATTTGTATCTTCAAACGGAAACGTTATTTATTCGGTGCAAAATTATTTAGAACTTCCGTTGCTCAAATCCGACAATGTTTTCATTCGGTTTTTCATGATGGCATCCTGCAGAATCCAAATTTCGTCGGAACCCTGCAGCACTCCCCAATATGTTTCGGTTTCATATACTTTTAAAACACCTTCGCGGGTTTCCGGGGTATAAGTTTCCAGGCTTACAGGAATATGGTGCAGGGAGAGAATTGACTTTTCCCCGTTTTGTTTGGTAATCCGTATTTGAAAAAATGGAGATGCACGCAAAATGCTGTCTTTGCGTTTGCTGCGATTAATGCCACCAGGTGCGCCGGCTTCTCTGGTGATGTTGGAAAACATTTCCAGGTAGGAGAGAATTCGGTTTCTGCTGGCAGGTATTATTTTTCCATCTTTGTTCAACAACTGAATATTATCGCCATCGCGAACAATTCTGAATCCATTTTCGGGTTGTTCCGGCCACTTTATTTCCAATTCGCGTATTTGAAATGAAGGAACACCGAGAATTACGAGGCTTCTCCAATTGTCAATATCCAGATTAAAGAAAGGAGTGAGGTAACCCTCCTGCCCGGGGATTTTTACCACACAGGGACGGTCGGTTCCCGGAAGATGCATATAAGTTCCAAGGTCATTGGCGGTTTTACTACCCACAAAAAAGGTTTTCACTTCTTCTTTATTGGAATAGAACTGCACTTTAACGGCATTTATTGCCATGTCGCGGGTTACATTGTCTTTAGCTGCATCACTTACCGGGCTTTGCACCTGAATGCGCGGCATAATCATTTTGAGCATCAGATTAATAGATGCTGTATCTGCGTTGTATTTGTGTTTTCCGTTGTCAACCTGCCAATTGCCGTCTTTGGATTTGGTGAAGGTGAGAAATTCTCCTTTTTTATTGGAATAAAAGAACTTATCGATGGTTTCCGGGTGTTGCAAAGTGAAGGCATTGCTTGAAATTTCGCCGGTTTGCGACATGTTTTTACGAAAAAATAAATAAGCCAGAGAAGCCAAAATCAAGATGGAAACGGCGATAATAATTCTCTTCATTGGGGGCAAATTTACTGTGCAGAACAGGATTACAAAGCAAAAAATAATGGAAATGACCAGATATAAACGAAGGGAGAAATACGGTGGTTGAGAATGCTGAAAATAGCATCTGGAAAAAAATTCATAAACCGTTTGACAACTCACGGAAAACTACTATTTTTGCAGTCCTTTTTTGAGAGGGGTTTCGACCGCCTCGCGTTCTTATATATTTTGCCACCATAGCTCAGCTGGTAGAGCAACTGATTTGTAATCAGTTGGTCGTTGGTTCGATTCCGACTGGTGGCTCATACAACCGGGTTTTTCCCAAAAATGGGGAAATACCAGAGTGGCCAAATGGGGCAGACTGTAAATCTGCTGTCTTACGACTTCGGAGGTTCGAATCCTTCTTTCCCCACAAAATCCGGTTGAAATGCGGGAGTAGCTCAGTTGGTAGAGCGACAGCCTTCCAAGCTGTAGGTCGCGGGTTCGAGCCTCGTCTCCCGCTCCACTGGTGTAAAAAGCCAGCCGGAGTTGAAAAACGATGGGAATTAGCCGATGTAGCTCAGTGGTAGAGCACTTCCTTGGTAAGGAAGAGGTCATGGGTTCAAATCCCATCATTGGCTCCAGATAAAAGTTAAACATAAAACTAAAATATACATAATACTATGGCAAAAGAAACCTTTGACCGTTCCAAACCGCACGTAAACATTGGTACCATTGGTCACGTTGACCACGGTAAGACTACCCTTACTGCGGCAATTACTACTGTTCTGGCCAATGCTGGCCTTTCCGAAAAGAGATCCTTCGATTCTATCGACTCAGCTCCTGAAGAAAAAGAGCGTGGTATTACAATTAACACCGCGCACGTTGAATATCAAACTGCAAACCGCCACTATGCACACGTGGATTGTCCGGGTCACGCTGACTATGTGAAAAACATGGTAACAGGTGCTGCTCAGATGGACGGTGCTATTTTGGTGGTAGCTTCTACCGACGGACCAATGCCACAGACCCGCGAACATATTCTGCTCGCCCGTCAGGTTGGTGTTCCACGTTTGGTGGTTTTTATGAATAAAGTAGATATGGTGGACGACGAAGAACTGCTCGACCTGGTTGAGTTGGAAATTCGCGACCTTTTGAAATTCTACGAATTTGATGCCGATAATACTCCTATCATTCGCGGTTCTGCACTTGGTGCATTGAACGGTGAACAGAAATGGGTAGATACCGTTATGGAATTGATGTCAGCTGTGGACAACTGGATTCCGGTTCCTCCGCGTTTGGTTGACCAACCTTTCCTGATGCCGGTGGAAGACGTGTTCTCCATCACCGGTCGTGGTACTGTTGCTACAGGCCGTATCGAGCGTGGTGTAATCAATGTTGGTGACAGCGTTGACATTATCGGAATGGGTGCTACTTTGACTTCTACCTGCACAGGTGTGGAAATGTTCCGCAAACTCCTGGATCGCGGTGAAGCTGGTGACAACGCAGGATTGTTGCTGCGCGGTATCGAAAAAGCCGATATTCGTCGTGGTATGGTAATCTGCGCGCCTAAATCCGTTAAACCTCATACTAAATTTAAAGCAGAGGTTTACGTATTGAGCAAAGAAGAAGGTGGTCGCCATACTCCATTCTTCAACAAATACCGTCCGCAATTCTATTTCCGTACTACAGACGTAACTGGTGAAATCACCCTGCCTGAAGGTACTGAAATGGTAATGCCCGGCGACAATATTTCCATCAACGTTACGCTAATTCAGCCTATCGCTATGGAAAAAGGCCTTCGTTTCGCTATCCGTGAAGGTGGCAGAACTGTAGGTGCCGGTCAGGTAACTGAAATTTTAGACTAATCGGCTAAGGCTGATTAAAAATAAATAAGGGATACCATTCCTTATTTATACGGGTATAGTTCAATGGTAGAATAGAGGTCTCCAAAACCTTTGATCTGGGTTCGAATCCTAGTACCCGTGCAAAGTATATAAAAGCGCGATGTTCCAAAGAATAACTAATTATTTCCGCGAAACCCGCGATGAACTCCTCAATAAGGTAAGTTGGCCTACATGGAGTGATTTGACGGAAAGCACCACAATCGTTCTGGTTGCATCAGTGATTTTTGCACTGGTCATCTGGGGTATGGATAGTATCCTCGGGGTAACGCTTACAAACTTTTATAAGCTTTTCAAATAAGAAAAGATGATGACAACAGTTGATGAGAAATATAAATGGTATGTTGTAAGGGCTATAACCGGACAGGAAAAGAAGGTAAAGCACAACATTGAGGTAGAGCTGGAAAGAGCTCTCAAGCAGTCCTATGTGCCTGAAATTCTCATCCCTACTGAAAAAGTTTATCAGATTAAAAACGGGAAGAAGGTTGCCAAAGAACGCAATGCCTTCCCCGGATATATTCTGCTCCAGGGCGATTTTTCAGATCCGGAAGTAATTCCTCTGATTAAAAGTGTTTCAGGAGTAGTTGGATTTCTCGGCGCCAAAGACCAACCGGTACCACTTCGTGCAAACGAATTGAACCGCATTTTGGGAACCGCTGATGAGCTGAGTGAAGGTGAATCACATTCAGAAGAGCAGTTCATTATCGGCGAACCGGTAAAAGTGGTAGACGGGCCTTTCAATGATTTCGACGGAGTTATTGAAGAAGTGAACGATGAGAAAAAGAAACTTAAAGTAATGGTGAAAATTTTCGGAAGAAGAACACCATTGGAACTAAACTACAACCAGGTACAAAAATTGTAAAATATAATGGCAAAGGAGATAACAGGATTTGTAAAACTCCAGGTGAAAGGCGGACAGGCGAACCCTGCGCCACCAATCGGTCCCGCACTGGGTTCGAAAGGTGTAAACATCATGGATTTTTGCAAACAATTCAATGCGCGTACACAGGAAAAAATGGGCAAGGTATTGCCGGTAGTAATTACCGTTTATGCCGACAAGTCGTTCGATTTTATCATCAAAACCCCTCCGGTAGCAGTGCAGTTGCTTGAAGCAACCAAAGTGCAAAAAGGAAGTGCTGAACCTAACCGTAAAAAAGTTGGATCAGTAAACTGGGAACAGGTGAAAACAATCGCAACCGATAAGATGCCTGATTTGAACTGCTTTACCGTAGAATCAGCGATGAAATTGGTAGCAGGTACCGCCCGCAGTATGGGTATTACCGTTACCGGAGATGCACCTTTTAATTGAGAAACGTAACATGAAAGTTGGTAAAAAAAGAAAAGAAGCGCTTCAGAAATACGATAACACCAAGGCTTATACTTTGAAAGAAGCTTGTGATATCGTAAAAACTATTACCACAACCAAATTCGATGCATCGGTAGATATCGATGTGAGATTGGGTGTGGATCCGAAACAGGCAAACCAAATGGTTCGCGGTGTGGCATCATTGCCCCACGGACTGGGTAAAACCGTTCGCGTACTTGTGCTTTGCACTCCTGATAAAGAACAGGAAGCTAAAGATGCAGGAGCGGATTTTGTTGGTTTGGACGATTACATTGAAAAAATTGCAGGCGGTTGGACCGATATCGATATCATCATCGCTATGCCTTCAGTAATGGCAAAACTGGGAAGACTTGGAAAGGTATTGGGACCGCGTAACCTCATGCCAAATCCTAAAAGTGGAACAGTAACCATGGATGTAGGAAAAGCAACAACCGAAGTAAAGGCAGGTAAAATTGATTTTAAGGTAGATAAAACCGGAATCATTCATACCTCCATCGGCAAGGTGTCTTTTGAAGCGGACAAATTGAGTGAAAATGCCCAAGAGCTGGTGAACGTGCTGAATAAGTTGAAGCCAAGTGCTGCTAAAGGAACATACTTCCGCAGTATTTGTCTGAGCAGCACCATGAGCCCTGGTGTGAATATTGATGTTAAATCCATTCCGGGAATCTGATTATGAACAAAACTGAAAAACAAGCGGTAGTTGCAGAACTTACCGAAACATTAAAAGCCAGCAACTTTGTGTATCTGGCGGATACCACCGGCTTGAGCGCCAATCAGACGAACAAGTTCAGAAGGTTGTTGTTTGACAGCGGTGTTTCCATGAAAATGGCAAAAAACACCCTGATAAAACGCGCCATGCAGGATAGCGGAAAAGATTTCGCTGAACTGATGGATATCCTCAGTGGTACCAGTTGTCTCCTGATTTCAGAAAATCAGAAGGCACCTGCTCATGTCATTAAGAAATTCAGAGAAAAATCTGAACGCCCTGTATTAAAAGGCGCGTGGATTGAAAGTAGTGTATTTGTAGGCGACAATCAATTGGATGCGCTGGCAAACCTGAAATCAAAAGAAGATCTTATTGGCGAAGTTATTGGATTGCTCCAATCACCAGCCCGCAATGTAATTAGCGCACTGCAGAGCAATGCCGGTCAGAAAGTAGCCGGTTTGGTAAAAGCACTTTCAGAAAAAAACTAAATAAAACACTTAAAATAAATAACAATGGTAGATTTGAAAGAATTCGCGAATCAGTTGGTAAATCTCACTGTAAAAGAAGTAAATGAGCTGGCTCAGATCCTGAAAGAAGAACACGGAATTGAGCCTGCAGCTGCTGCAGTTGCTGTAGCTGCTCCTGCCGCAGGCGGAGCTGCTGAAGCTGCTGTAGAGAAAACAGAATTTGATGTTATTCTCGTTGCTGCTGGTGCAAGCAAGCTGAATGTGGTTAAGGTTGTTAAAGACCTTACCGGATTGGGCCTGAAAGAAGCAAAAGACCTCGTTGATGGTGCCCCCAATGCTGTAAAAGAAAAAGTTTCCAAAGCGGAAGCAGAAGATCTTGCAGCTAAACTAAAAGAGGCGGGTGCTGAAGTTGAGGTTAAGTAAGTCATTCCAACATTAATGACCACAGGGCCCCGGGAAACCGCGGGCCTTTTGGTCGTTTAACCATGAGAGTTAAACAACCCCATTGATAAATTTTAAAAAAACAAAAAATTGAGCACGACACAAACCAAAAGGGTATCCTTCGGCAAAGTAAAACACGCCATTGATTATCCTGACTTTCTGGATGTTCAACTGAAATCATTCCAGGAGTTTTTCCAACTCGATACTCCCGCCGATAAAAGGGAGGGTGAAGGGCTTTTCAAGATGTTTCGTGAAAACTTCCCAATCACCGATACAAGAAATATTTTCGTTCTCGAATTTCTGGATTATTTCGTGGATCCCCCACGTTATACCATTCAGGAGTGCATCGAGCGCGGACTTTCTTATGCCGTTCCCCTGAAAGCCAAGCTGAGACTCAGCTGTAACGATCCGGAGCACGAAGACTTTAAAACCATTGTTCAGGACGTGTACCTCGGTACCATCCCATACATGACCCCTAATGGTACATTCATCATCAATGGCGCCGAGCGCGTAATCGTAAGCCAATTGCACCGTTCACCCGGTGTATTCTTTGGTCAGAGCGTGCACTCCAACGGTACCAAGTTGTATTCTGCCAGAGTAATTCCTTTCAAAGGATCCTGGATTGAATTTGCAACCGATGTGAATGCCGTAATGTACGCCTACATCGACCGTAAGAAGAAGTTCCCTGTTACTACCCTGCTCCGCGCTATCGGATTTGAAAGTGATAAGGACATTCTCGATATTTTTGGACTGAGCGAAGAAATAAAAGTTTCTAAATCAGGTCTGAAAAAAGTAATTGGCAGAAAACTCGCTGCAAGGGTGCTTCGCACCTGGATTGAGGATTTTGTGGATGAAGATACCGGTGAGGTTGTGAGCATTGAGCGTAATGAAGTAATCCTGGAAAGGGATACCATTATTGCCGATGACCACATCGATACCATTGTTGACGCCGGTGTTAAAACCATTATTCTCTCTACTGAGGCTAAAGATGATGTGAATTATGACATCATCTACAACACATTGCAAAAAGATACATCCAATAACGGAAAAGAAGCACTGGAAGTGATTTACAGACAGTTGCGTAATGCTGATCCACCGGATGAAGAAACTGCAAGAGGTATTATTGAGCGTCTGTTCTTTTCAGACAAACGTTATGACCTTGGCGAAGTAGGCCGTTACAGAATTAATAAGAAACTCGGCCTGGAAACAGGTATGGAAGTGAAAGTGTTGACGAAAGAAGATATCATCAACATTATCAATTACCTGATTCACCTGTTCAACGGTTCTGAAATTCTGGATGATATTGATCACCTGAGCAATCGCCGTGTGCGCACAGTAGGTGAGCAATTGTATGCTCAGTTTGGCGTTGGTTTGGCTCGTATGGCCAGAACCATTCGTGAAAAAATGAACATTCGCGATAATGAGGTTTTCACCCCGCAGGATCTGGTAAATGCCAGAACCCTGTCTTCTGTGATTAATTCATTCTTCGGAACCAACCAGCTTTCCCAATTTTTGGATCAGATCAATCCGCTTGCTGAGATTACGCACAAACGTCGTCTTTCTGCACTCGGACCAGGTGGTTTGAGCCGTGAGAGAGCAGGTTTTGAGGTTCGTGACGTACACTATACACACTACGGTCGCCTTTGCACCATTGAAACTCCTGAAGGACCGAATATCGGTTTGATAAGTTCCCTTTGCGTTCATGCGAAAATCAACAGCATGGGCTTTTTGGAAACACCTTACAGAAAAGTTGTAAATGGTAAAATAGAAGAAGGTATTGTATACCTGAGTGCCGAAGAAGAAGATCAAAAGACCATTGCGCAGGCAAATGCCGAAGTGGATCCGAAAGGAAACTTTAAAACTGCCTTGGTAAAATCGCGTAAAGAAGGTGACTTCCCACTGGTATCGCCGGATGTGATTGATTATATGGATGTAGCTCCTAACCAAATTGTGTCCATTGCAGCATCTCTGATTCCATTTTTGGAGCATGATGATGCAAACCGTGCACTGATGGGATCTAACATGCAACGTCAGGCAGTACCTCTTTTAAAACCTGAAGCGCCTATCGTAGGAACCGGTTTGGAAGAGAAAGTAGCACGAGACAGCCGTTCCTTAATTAATGCAGAAGGTGATGGAGTAGTGGAATATGTGGACAGTAAAGAAATCCGCATTCGTTATGTACATAATGATAACGATGATTTGGTGAGCTTTACCGGAAATACAAAATCCTATTACCTGACCAAATTCCGCCGTACCAACCAAAATTCCTGTATTAACCTTCGTCCTATTGTTCACAAAGGTGACAAGGTTTCTAAAGGACAGGTATTGTGCGAAGGATATGCTACTCAGGGTGGCGAACTTGCATTGGGAAGAAATCTGAAAGTGGCATTTATGCCATGGCAGGGTTACAACTTTGAGGATGCGATAGTTATCTCTGAAAAAGTAGTAAAAGATGATTGGTTCACAACCATTTACATAACTGAATTCGAATTGGAAGTTCGCGACACCAAACGCGGTGAAGAAGAACTAACCAATGATATTCCGAATGTGAGTGATGAAATGACCAAGAATTTGGATGAGAACGGTTTGATCCGTATAGGTGCTGAAGTTAAAGAAGGTGATATTCTTATTGGTAAAATCACCCCTAAAGGTGAAACTGAACCATCTCCTGAAGAAAAACTGCTTCGCGCTATTTTCGGTGATAAAGCCGGCGATGTAAAAGATGCTTCTTTGAAAGCTGCTCCTGGAACTTCCGGTGTGGTAATTGAGAAAAAACTTTTCAGCAAATCCAAAAAAGACAAATCTGCAAGAGCCAATGATAAGAACAGACTTGGCAAACTGGAAGATGATCATAAAAAGGAATTGGCGGAACTTAAAGACGAACTGGTGAAGAAATTGTTCCAGTTGGTTAATGGCAAAACCAGCCAGGGTGTTTATAACATGTATTCTGAAGAGCTGATTCCTAAAGGAACCAAGTTCACCCAGAAAAACCTGATGAGCATCGATTATTCCAATGTGAATTATCACAACTGGTCTGCAGATGACGAGAAGAATGAACTGATAGTTCGCGCTTTAACCAATTTTATCAATGTAAATAACGACAAGGTAACCGACTTCAAACGTGAGCATTATGCGATTAGCGTTGGAGATGAATTACCTACAGGAATTTTGCAACTCGCAAAAGTTTATGTGGCTAATAAACGTAAGCTTAAAGTGGGTGATAAAATGGCAGGTCGCCACGGTAATAAAGGTATTGTTGCCAGAATCGTTCGCGAAGAAGACATGCCTTTCCTGAACGATGGATCACCGGTGGATATCGTATTGAATCCATTGGGTGTACCTTCCAGGATGAACCTTGGTCAGATTTACGAAACTGTGCTGGGATGGGCCGGAAAAGAACTGGGTGTGAAATTCGCAACTCCGATCTTCGACGGTGCTACCATCAGTGAAATCGATGGATATTCTGAAAAAGCGGGCATTCCGAAAAATGGCCTGGTTTATCTGAATGACGGTCTCACAGGAGTGAAGTTTGACCAACCGGTTACTGTAGGAATCATCTACATGCTGAAACTCGGACACATGGTGGACGACAAGATGCATGCACGTTCCATCGGACCTTATTCGCTCATTACCCAGCAGCCGTTGGGTGGTAAAGCGCAATTCGGTGGTCAGCGTTTTGGTGAGATGGAAGTGTGGGCGTTGGAAGCATTTGGTGCATCCAATATCCTGAGAGAAATCCTCACTGTAAAATCCGATGACATCACAGGTCGTGCGAAAGCTTACGAAGCCATTGTTAAAGGTGAGAATATAACCAATATCGGAACCCCTGAATCTTTCAATGTACTTGTACATGAGTTAAGAGGTCTTGGATTGGAAGTTAGTTTTATGGAGTAATACCAGAAATTAGAAATGCAAACACAGAAAAAAGTTCAAAAAATCGGAAGCAATTTTAGCAAGATCAGAATCTCGCTTGCTTCCCCTGAAGTGATATTGCGACGCAGCTTCGGAGAGGTTACCAAACCGGAAACCATCAACTACCGCAGCTACAAACCCGAAATGGGCGGATTATTTTGCGAAAGAATCTTTGGTCCTATCAAAGATTTTGAATGTCATTGCGGCAAATACAAACGTATCCGTTACAAGGGTATTGTATGCGACCGTTGTGGTGTAGAAGTTACCGAAAAGAAGGTTCGCCGCGAGCGCATGGGACATATTAACCTGGTTGTGCCTGTAGCACATATCTGGTATTTCCGTTCCCTGCCTAACAAAATTGGTTACCTGATTGGTATTCCATCCAAAAAGCTGGACATGGTGATTTATTACGAGCGCTATGTTGTTATACAACAGGGTGCCGCAACCAATGCCAATTATTTGGATCTGCTTACTGAAGAAGAGTACCTGGATATTGTGGATTCTCTACCAAAAGAGAACCAATTGCTGGAAGATAGCGATCCTAACAAATTCATCGCCAAAATGGGTGCTGAATCGCTGCAGGATTTGCTCGGACGCATCAATCTGGATACCCTGAGTTACGATCTCCGCAACCAGGCTGCTACTGAAACTTCACAACAGCGTAAACAGGAAGCCCTGAAGCGTTTGAAAGTGATTGAAAGTTTCCGCTCTGCACAACGCACAGGCGAAAACCGTCCTGAATGGATGATCATGAAAATGCTTCCCGTTATTCCACCGGAATTGCGCCCATTGGTTCCTTTGGAAGGTGGACGTTTTGCAACCTCCGATCTGAATGATCTGTATCGCAGAGTAATTATCCGTAACAATCGCTTGAAGCGTTTGGTGGAAATTAAAGCACCTGAGGTGATTCTGAGAAATGAAAAACGCATGCTTCAGGAAGCTGTGGATTCACTTCTGGATAATACCCGCCGCGCAAGCGCAGTGAAAAGTGATGGTAACCGCCCTTTGAAATCCCTAAGCGATATGCTCAAAGGAAAACAAGGCCGTTTCCGTCAAAATCTGTTGGGTAAACGTGTGGATTATTCCGGTCGTTCGGTAATTGTGGTTGGACCAACCCTGAAACTGAACGAATGTGGTCTGCCTAAAAACATGGCTGCGGAATTGTTCAAACCGTTTATCATTCGCAAACTGATTGAAAGGGGTATTGTTAAAACTGTTAAAACTGCTAAAAAGATAGTTGAAAAGAAAGACCCGGTAATTTGGGACATTCTGGAAAACATATTGAAAGGACATCCTGTATTGCTGAACCGTGCACCAACACTGCACAGATTGGGTATTCAGGCATTCCAGCCTAAACTTATTGAAGGTAAAGCTATCCAATTGCATCCTTTGGTTTGTACAGGTTTTAACGCTGACTTTGACGGTGACCAAATGGCGGTTCACGTGCCATTGGGCAATGCTGCGATTGCAGAAGCACAAATTTTGATGCTGGCATCGCACAATATTCTGAACCCTGCAAACGGATCTCCGGTTACAGTTCCTTCTCAGGATATGATTTTGGGTCTTTACTACATTACCAAAGACCGCAAAGGCACTCCTGAAAAACCTGTTAAAGGTGAAGGACAAACTTTCTACAGTTCCGAAGAAGCTATCATTGCCTACAACGAAGGTCGTATTAGTCTGCATGCAAAAGTGAAATGCAAGGTTCGCGTGAAAGAAGACGGGGAATTGAAAATGAAAATGATCGACACTTCAATGGGTCGTGTTCTTTTCAATGAAGTAGTTCCTGCAGAATATGGTTATATCAACGAATTGCTGAAAAAGAAAAACCTCCGCGATATCATTTCCAATATGATTCGTGTTGCGGGTGTGGCAAAAACTGCAGATTTCCTGGATAAAATCAAGGATCTCGGTTTCCACTTCGCATTTAAAGGTGGTTTGAGCTTTAACATGAGCTATGTGAAAATTCCGGATGAAAAAGACGGATTGGTACTGAAAGCCATGGAAGAAGTTCAGGAAATTCAGAACAATGCGGATATGGGATTCATTACCAACAACGAACGTTACAACCAGGTTATTGACCTTTGGACTCGCGTAAACAACCAGTTGGCAAGAATTCTGATCAAAGAACTCAGTGATGATGATCAGGGCTTCAACCCGATTTTCATGATGCTGGATTCCGGTGCCCGTGGTTCCAATGAGCAGATTCGTCAGCTCGGCGGTATGCGTGGACTGATGGCAAAACCTCAGAAGAGCGGTGGAAGCGGAACAGGTGATACCATTGAGAACCCGATTATTTCAAACTTTAAAGAAGGTTTGAATGTATTGGAATACTTTATTTCTACACACGGTGCACGTAAAGGTCTGGCTGATACTGCATTGAAAACTGCGGATGCGGGTTACCTTACCCGTCGTTTGCATGATGTAGCGCAGGATGTTGTAATTACTGATCCAGATTGCGGAACCCTGAGAGGTATTGCAATGTCGGCCATTATCAATAATGATGAAGTAGCAGAAAGCCTGTACGAAAGAATACTCGGACGTACCGCGCTGGATGATGTTTACCATCCAACTACGGATGAAATTATTGTTTATGCAGGTGAAGAAATTACAGAAGCAGTTGCTGCAGCTATTGAGAATTCAGGAATTGAAGACGTGGAAATTCGCTCTGTACTTACTTGTGAAACCAAAACCGGTGTATGCGCAAAATGCTACGGCCGTAACCTCAGCACTGGCCGTATGGTTCAGGCAGGTGAAGCTGTTGGTGTAATTGCTGCACAATCCATTGGTGAGCCTGGTACACAGCTTACACTGCGTACCTTCCACACTGGTGGTACCGCGATGAACCTGGCTGCTGAAAACTCTTTGGAAACCAAATACGAAGGTGTGATCAGCTTTGACAGCATGCGTACCGTGAAGAAAGAGAGAATGGATGATGAAAGTGGTGAAGTTACCAAAGTGGATATTGTATTGGGTCGTTCCGGTGAGGTTCGTATTCTGGATCCTAAATCCAATAACGTAATCACCAGCTATAACATTCCTTATGGTGCAAGCCTCGGTGTAAAAGAAGGACAACTCGTGAAGAAAGGCGACAGACTTTGTACCTGGGATCCATTTAATACGCTGATTATCAGTGATATTGACGGAACAGTGGAATACGAGAATATTATTGAAGGTATCAATATGCGTGAAGAAGGGGATGACCAAACCGGCATGTACGAATTGGTTATTACGGAGAATCGTGATAAAACCAAGATCCCTGTAATGTGGGTTCGCGGTAAAGGCGATTCTGAAAAACACTTCAACATGCCATTGGCATCTATTTTGGTGGCAAAACACGGAAACAAGGTTAAAGCAGGTGATATTCTTGCTAAAATCCCGAGATCTGCTACCAGAACCCGCGATATTACAGGTGGTCTGCCACGTGTAACTGAGCTTTTCGAAGCGCGTAACCCGTCTAACCCGGCGGTAGTAAGCGAAATCGATGGTGTGGTTACCTATGGCTTATCCAAACGTGGTAACCAGGAGATTATTGTTACAGGTAAAGACGGAGATGTGAAACACTATCAGGTTGCGTTGCAGAAACACATTCTGGTACACGATGGCGACTACGTTCGTGCGGGTCAGCCTCTGTCCGATGGTGCAATCACTCCACAGGATATCCTCAGAATCGAAGGTCCTGCCTCTGTACAGCGTTACATTCTGAATGGTATTCAGGAAGTATACCGTTTGCAGGGTGTAAAGATCAATGACAAACATATTGAAGCCATTGTGCGTCAGATGATGCAGAAAATGGAAATTGTAGATCCGGGTGATACGCGTTTCCTCGAAAGTGAAAATGTGGACCGCTGGGATTTGCAGGAAGAAAACGACTGGATTTGGGACAAGAAATTTGTAACAGATTCAGGAGATAGCGCCAATATGCATGCCGGTCAAATCGTAAGTCTGAAGGATTTGCGTCAGGAAAACAGCGCTTTGCGTCGCCAGGACAAGAAACTTGTTGAATTCCGCGATGCTGTTTCCGCAACCGCTCAGCCTGTGTTGATGGGTATTACCAAAGCATCTTTGGGAACCCGCAGCTTTATGAGTGCCGCATCGTTCCAGGAAACTACCAAAGTACTGAACGAAGCAGCAATCGCAGGTAAAGTGGATGACCTGTCCGGCTTGAAGGAAAACGTTATTGTGGGTCACCTTATCCCGGCTGGTACCGGATTGCGTTCTTACGAGGGCGTAGTTACCGGAAGCCGCGAGGAATACGACCGACTGATGGCGTCCAAGTTGGAAGCTGTAGAAGGTTAATCTCTAATTAAGAATTATAAAAAATCCGCCGATAGGCGGATTTTTTTTGCTTTTGGTGACTAACGTCTGTTAGTTTCAAGAATAAAACCTATACATTCGCCGGCACCGTGCCAATGAGGCCAGCCATTGTTTATCAAAAATATCTGGATTATCTGTTGAAGTTCGGCAATAGCCGTAAACTCCTCAATTATTTCAAAAGCAAAGAAGATTTTCGCAAAAAACGGATTCATTTAAAAAGCACTCCGTATAAAATTACCATTGATCCCGGAAATGTGTGCAATTTGGAATGCCCCGGCTGTCATACCGGTGTAAAGCACCCTGAAAGAATGGGGTCGAAAATGCTTTCATTTCAAAATTTTAAAACCATTTTTGATCAGGTGGAAAAGGATATTTTTCATCTTGCCATGTACAATTGGGGCGAACCATTTTTGAATAAAAAATTGTTTGAAATGGTAGATTATGCAAGGCAAAAAAAGGTAGGAACAACTATTCATTCCAACCTCAATCATTTTAGCGCAAAAATGGCAGAGGATTGTGTGAAATCCGGATTGATGCATTTGTATTTAAGCATTGATGGAGCCAGCCAGAATGTGTATGAAAAATACCGAAAAAAAGGAGACCTGGAACTGGTATTGGAAAATCTGAAGTTGCTGCTGGAAACACGCAACAGGATGGGTTCTAAATATCCATATATTACCTGGAAATATTTAAAATTCTCTCACAATTCAGAGGAATGTGAAACAGCAAAATTACAGGCGAAAAAAATGGGAGTTGACAGCTTTGAAATCTTTCAGGCATCAGAAAGTTTGATGGATATTTCGGATGAAGCAAAACAATTTATTAAAGATCCAGTAAAGTTTGAATCTCTGCCAGAGCGCTGTAATTCACTATGGTCAAGCATGTATATTGGTCCGGATGGTTCTGTTTTCCCATGCTCACTGGCTTTTAGGGAAAGTGAAGTTTTTGGAAATGCATTACAGGAAGAAATTCCCTCCATTTGGAACAATGAAAAATATAGGAATTCGCGCATGTTTTTTACCGGAAATACAGAAGTAGAATTACCAGTTCCCTGCAGGAATTGTAAATTCTATTACCATTGTATGAATCTTGCAAATTCGCGAATAAATTAATTTTTGTTTTTGTAAGCAGGGTTGCACATTTGTATGGTGAAATCCACCAGCTTCTTTTGCTTTTTGCTCCTGTTACTACTTCCCAATGCACCCTACGCCCAAACCATCTTACAAACCATTCGTGGAACGGTTGTGGAAAAGGAGAGTCACAGGCCATTGGAACGCGCTTCCGTAGTGTTGATAGGGAACTCAGATACATTCGAAACGCAAACCGATTCATTGGGCGAATTTGAATTCAATGTGATACCTGTTGGTCGTTTTACCATTTACATTTCTCTAACCGAATTCAAAGCCTTTGCACGACCGGATATACTGGTTGGTTCCGCAAAACAAGTAATTATTCTGGCGGAACTCGAAGAAGAAATAAAATCTATCGGGCAAGTAAATGTGGTGCAAAAAAGATCCAATCCTGCAGGTACCAACAATGAATTGGTAACCGTAAGTGGCAGACAATTTACAGCGGATCAAACCAGCAGATATGCGGGCAGTTTGATGGATCCCAGCCGGATGGCGGGAAATTTTGCCGGAGTAAGTGGCACAACCAGCCAAAGAAATGATATTGTGATTCGCGGTAATTCTCCCAGAGGACTTTTATGGCGTCTCGAGGGTATAGATATACCAAATCCCAATCATTTTTCATCTCAGGGCACTACAGGAGGTCCAGTGAGTATTTTAAACAATAACAATCTGGCCAATAGTGATTTTCTGACGGGTGCGTTTCCGGCAGAATATGGAAATGCTTTGAGCGGAGTTTTTGATTTAAAAATGCGTGAAGGGAATAACCGAAAAAGAGAATATACCGGTCAGATTGGATTTAATGGAATTGAATTGGGCGCAGAAGGTCCAATAAACAAGGCCAAGCGAAGCAGTTATCTGGCATATTACCGCTATTCCACCCTGGGTGTTTTTGACAAGCTGGGAATTAATTTAACATTCGCCGGAATCCCTTATTACCAGGACTACAGTTTTAAATTATCATTTCCACAAACCAAAACAGGTAACTGGTCGGTTACCGGTCTGGGAGGTAACAGCCACGTGGATTTACTGGCGAAGAAGAGCGATTCCTCCACCATTAATTTTGGAACTACTTCACGAAATAATATTAAAAACGGGAGCAGCATGGCTGCATATATTTTGGGAAATACTTTCCGAATAAAAAATGGCTATGTAAAATCCAGTGTTGCATTTACCAGAGATGGCAGGTTTACCAAATTTGATACACTGGATATAAACGACTTCGCTACTACCACTTATGGGGAAGGATCTACGATTGATAAATGGGTTTGGCATAGTTTCATCAATAAAAAATTGAATACTTCCAACGTCATTCGCTGCGGGGTCATTTATTCTTTTTTACAAACTTCCATACGCGATAGCAGCATGGATGACAGTGGCAATTTCAGGATTTTGCGAAATGCAAGCGGAAACAGCAATTTTGCTCAGGTTTATGCAGAATGGAAACACAATTTTGGACCGAGATGGATATTAAATTCCGGCATGTATTCCCAATATTATTTTGCAAATAAAACCCATTCCATTGAGCCAAGAATTGGGATGCGTTATAATTTGGCGAGGAATCAGAGTCTCGCTATGGGGGCTGGTTTGCATTCTCAAATGCAGGCTTTGGAAGTGTATTATGGAAATACGAGATTGCCCGGAAATCAATACTGGCTCAGCAATTTTAATTTGGATTTCAGCAAATCCATTCATGCTGTTTTTGGGTACGATAATCAGTTGGGAAGAAATCTGAGATTGAAGGTGGAATCTTACTACCAGTATTTGTATCAAATACCGGTTTCTCAAACGCAAAATACCTATTCCGTATTAAATCTCGGTGGAGAATTCGGTGGGATTTTTATAGTGGACAGTCTTGAGAATAATGGGAAAGGCAGGAATTACGGTTTGGAAATTACCCTTGAAAAATTCTACGCAAAAAATTATTATTTTTTATTTACCACATCTTTGTTTGACAGCAAATACACTGCTGCTTCAGGCAAACAATACAATACCGCATTTAATGGCAAATTTGTATTAAACGGATTGGCAGGATACGAGAAAAGTCTGGGTAAAAGGAAGCGCGCTACAGTTTCTGCGAATATTAAAATTACTTATGCCGGAGGCAGAAGATACACGCCCGTGGATATTCAAAAAACAGAACAAAGCGGATTTATTCAATACGATTGGAGCCGTGCTTATGGATCTCAATTTAAAAATTATTTCAGAACGGATTTGAAAGTCGGGTTGAGATGGAATGGTAAAAAAGTTACACAAGAATGGGCATTGGATATTCAAAATTTCTTTAATACCAAAAACCCATTAAGTTTGGCATTTAACAGCAAAACGAAGTCGGTATATTACGAATACCAACAGGGAAGATTGCCGATTGTGTTTTATCGCATTTTGTTTTAAAAGTACTTTCCGTCGTTGGTACTCATGCTTTGCCCGCGCAGCGCAAAGCGACAACGACTATTTGCCGCACCAAAAGCTGTTGGTCGCCACATGCTTCGCTGATGTGGCGCGAGGACCAACAGCGCTCATCTCCGGGTTATCGTTGTTGGTCCTCATGCTTTGCAGGCGTAGCGCAAAGCGACCAACGACTGTATGTTGTACTAAAAGCTGTTGGTCGCCACATGCTTCGCTGATGTGGCGCGAGGACCAACAGCGCCAATGTCGCGATTTCCCCGGATAACCGTCGTTGGTCCTCATGCTTTGCCGGGGCAGCGCAAAGCGACCAACGACTATTTGCCGCACCAAAAGCTGTTGGTCGCCACATGCTTCGCTGATGTGGCGCGAGGACCAACAGCGCCAATGCCGCGATTTCCCCGGATAACCGTCGTTGGTCCTCATACTTTGCCGGCGCAGTGCAAAGCGACCAACGACTATTTGTCGCACCAAAAGCTGTTGGTCGCCACATGCTTCGCTTATGTGGCGCGAGGACCAACAGCGGTATGAGACAATCACTGCTGCAAAGTTTCAAACCGATGTCTGTCTTTCAACATCAATACTTTTAATGAATCCAAAAACTTCTCCTGGGTTATCTTCTTTTCGGCATAATCTTTAGCTAATGCTTTGAGCCGAATTTCATATTCAATGCTATTTTGAGTATACAAATAATAATCATCTAAAGTAATTTCATCCACTTGCATTTTAGATGAATCTCCAACCCAACAATCATGAAATTCACCATTTTTCCCGTAATCAAATTTTACAAATAACAAGGTTCTCATGCTGTCATAAGGTGCAAATCCGGTAGAATACCCATAGGACATATCCAGGCTATATGGACTTTTCTTTACTTGCAATTCCAGAATTTTTTTCTTTAGATAATTTGTATCACCATTTGTAATATAAAAATCTCTCGGTAAATAGGCTTCATGTGTTTTTGTGGAATGCCTCGTAATGGTCAAAAAGTAAATAGCTATAGTGCCCCAGGTTACAACAATAATACTCCATGCAAGTCCCTGGTATCTGGGAAGATCGAATAAATTGGGGTGTGAAATAATGCCCCAAATAAATAAAATCAACAGCCCGCCAAATATTAATTCCACCAACAATATAGCCGGCAATTCGTCATATTGATTCGGATATAGTACTACTAAAAAGAAAATATTAATAATAACAAAGCCGGAAAATCCAGCGAGGAATAACCATTTATATTCCTTCATTACACCTCCTCTGCCGCTATGAGTTGTGTATGGTACAACTCCGCATATTTCCCATTCTTAGCCAGCAATTGTGCATGTGTACCTTCCTCTACCAGCACACCTTTTTCTAATACAATGATTTTATCTGCATGTTGAATCGTACTCAATCTATGTGCAATTACCATTGCTGTACGCCCTTTTAAAAGGGTTTGAATGGCATGTTGTATCAATGCCTCTGTTTCCGAATCCACGCTGCTGGTAGCTTCGTCAAGCACAATCACAGAGGGATTTAGTGCCAATGCCCTTATAAATGACACCAGTTGCCTTTGTCCTAATGACAGGGACATACCCCGTTCCATCACATTAAAATCGAAATTTCCAGGCAACGATTGTATAAAATCATAAGCGCCAATAGTTTTTGCCGCAGCTTCAATTTCTGCTGCGCCAATGTTTTCATCCTTCAACCGAATATTATCGGTAATGGAACCACTAAATAAAAAAACATCCTGCAAAACCACCGCAATTTTTTTTCGCAACGAAGCCAGTTCATAATTTTCTACCGGAATACCATCAATTAAAATAGTGCCTTTTTCATGCGTGTAAAACCTGCTTACCAGGTTTACCAATGTGGTTTTTCCACTTCCTGTATGCCCAACAATAGCAAGCGTTTTTCCCGCATCAATTTTAAATGAAAGATCCTTTATTACCGGTTGTTCACTAAGATATCCAAATTCAACATGTTGAAATTCTATTTCACCTCTTAAATTCTCTGCAACTATTTTACCGCCTTTTTCCAAATTATTTTCATCATCAATTAAATGAAAAATTCTTTCTGCAGCAACCATCCCCATTTGAATATTATTAAACCGGTCTGCTACCATTCTAATGGGTCTGAAAAATAAATTAATGAACATAATAAAGGCAGTTAATTCACCAATTCCGGCCACCCCTTTTAACAATCCAAAGGTTCCGTACCAAACGATCAATGCCAGCGTAATTGCCACAATTACATCCACTACCGGAAAAAATACCGCATAATAAAATACACCTTTAATATTGGCATCGCGATGTTTTGCATTGATATTTTTAAACTTTTGCATCTCCGCTTTTTCGCGGTTAAAAATCTGCACAATTTGCATTCCGGTTATGTGTTCCTGTAAAAATGCATTGAGTCTGGTTACTTCGGTACGTACTTCCTGAAAGCTATCCCTTACCGCTTTGCGGAAAATGTTTGCCGCATATAAAAGCAAAGGCAAAACCAATAATGAAATCAATGCCAGTTTCCAATTCATCCAAAACATCAAACCCAAAATCACTACAATTTGAAACAAATCTCCGGCTATGGTTATTAATCCGGACGCAAACAATTCTGCTATGGTTTCGATATCGCTGACGGTTCTTGTAACTGCAGTCCCCACAGGTGTTTTGTCGTAAAAAGAAAGTCGTAGTGAAACCAAATGCCGGTAAACATATTTGCGCATTTCATAAATCACATTTTGTCCGATTATTTCTGTCATGTAACTGGTAATAAATCCCAGTATACTTTGAAGAATGAGCAGACCCAGAATGATCAACGACCAGCGCTTCAATCCATCCAAATCTATTCTAACAATAAAATTATCAATTACATATTGAAAAAAATAGGGCTGGGTGGCAGAAAGCAGGGATTGTACAATGGTAAGAATCACTGCCCACACAAAAAGGGTCCTGTATGGCAGTGCCAGCCTTGTAATACGCCAGAGTAGGCCCACATTCAGCTTCTTCTTTTTTTTATCGGCCATGAAGGGAAGTAATGCAAATATAAAGGCATAAGTTAACCAATTTGTTTTTGGGGTTTAGAAGTTTAACTTTGGAATCAACAGTATGAAGTACTTTCTGGTTATTCTCTTATGCACATTCGGTGCAAGTGCCGGTTGTAGAGGTTCCGATACTCCAAAATTCCACCATGTACAATTGGAATTCGGGGTCCCCATGGTCAATTTTATGGATGGAAATGGATTTCAATTTGGTGGTTTAGGTACAGATTTGTTTCAATCAACCGGAATTTCAATTGGACTAAAATATCATTTTAACAAACATTTAAATATTGGATTTCGATATTGGGATTTTTCAAATGATTATATGAATCAAAGCCAATATGGATCTCCGAATGCAACCATACGCAGGTACAATTGGAATTATGAATTATGTGCCGGATATTCATACCTATTTTTACAACATAAAAGTTTAGAAATAATTGTCACTCCCACATTTTCAACCTTGTATCGCATGAATCGTGAAAGGATGTATTTCCCATTCCCCTCTGAAAGTTCAAAGGCTTTTAATTATTATGATTTTGGTTTTGGCCCGGGAATAGGACTGGAAACACTTTGGAGCAAGAAGATTTCTGTAGGCGCAGGTTTTTATTATTTATTTTTTCGACATCTGAATGGTGGAGAAGGAGGGAATTTAAAGCAACTATACAAGGAATTTAAACCCAATACCCAATTGACCCGCATTCAATTCTCCGTTGGTTATTTTTTTCTTTGAAAAGGGGTAAATAAAATGATTTTAAATACATCCATGAAAGCGTTCCAATCCGCTGTATCAGCGTTTTTTGTGTAAAACTTTATTTTAGTAATTTCTTGTAAGGCGGGTACAATGGTTTGTATAATTGCAGCATGGCCATGCATATAGCAGTTGCCGGCAATATTGGAGCCGGAAAAACTACACTTACCAACCTTTTAGCCAGGCATTACAGCTGGGAAATGCAGTTGGAGGACATGGATGACAATCCTTACATTTCGGATTTTTACGAAGATATGCAGCGCTGGAGTTTTAACCTCCAGGTGTATTTTCTCAATACCCGCTGGAAACATATTCAGGAAATTCGCGGTGGAAATAAAACTGTAATTCAAGACAGAACCATTTATGAGGACGCGCATATTTTTGCGCCAAACCTGCATGCCATGGGCCTGATGAGCACCAGAGATTTTGAAAATTACACCCGTCTTTTTGAAAGCATCAACGAACAAATTGCACCTCCGGATTTGTTGATTTACCTGCGCGCCGGCATTCCAAAACTGGTTCATCAGATTCAGATGCGCGGTCGCGATTATGAAGATGCCATTCGCCTGGATTATCTCAAAAGGCTGAATGAACGCTATGAAGCCTGGATCAGCGATTACAAAGGCCAGCTTCTGGTATTTAATGTGGATGAACTGAATTTTGAGGAAAACCCTGACCATGCATCTGAAGTAATTCAGCAAGTGGAAAGTACCCTCAACGGTTTGTTTTGATGAAACTCAACACCAACACTTACACAACCCGACTTTCCGTTAGACCTGATGATATAGACATGTTTCAGCATGTGCACAGTTCGCGCTATGTGGATTATGTGCTCGCTGCCAGGTTTGATCAAATGGCAAGGTGTTACCACTGCAGCATGCAGGAATTTCTCGATCATGGTTTCGGATGGGTGCTCGTATCCACACAAATGGATTTTAAAAGACCTCTCAAACTTGGAGACGAATTTGATGTTGTTACACATTTGATGGAATTTGAAAAAAACATCGCTTTGGTAGCCTTTGATATAAAACATGCCGCTACAGGTAAAAGCTGTTGCAGTGGTTGGGCAAAGTATACGTTGGTTTATCTGGATTCAGGAAAAATTGCACAAATTCCCGATTGGGTTATGGAACGCTACAGCCTGCCAGAGGAATCTTAGTTGCAAATGAAATACGCTAAATTTGTGTAAATGAACTTCGCTTATCCTTCTTTTCTTGCTGCCTTGCTGGTATTGGCGATTCCGGTAATTATTCACCTGTTTCATTTTCGTCGGTATAAAACCATTCGATTTTCAAATGTTAGGTTTTTGCGGAATATGGAAATGGATCGCAAAAACAGAAACAGAATAAAACATTTGTTGGTTCTTACTGCCCGTTGTCTGGCGCTGGCATCGCTTGTTCTGGCTTTTACCCTGCCATCCTGCAATTCTCAAAAAGAAATTTCAGGTAAAAAATCCGTTCGAATTTATTTGGATAATTCTTTTAGCATGGAACAACGAAACACAGATGGAATTTTGTTTGAAACAGCGAAAGAAAAAGCGAGAGAAATCATTCAATCCTATCAAAATGAAGCGGATTTTCAGATTATTTCCAATGACCTGAGTTCCGTAATTCCACATTACCAAAGTGCTCCGGAAGCATTGAACACCATCGATAAAATTCAAATTTCACCGCGTTCCGAATCCTACGCAAAAGTTTGGAAATGGTTGCAAAACCACCAACCGGATGGGGGAAATCCAATTCAATTATTTTATTGTATTTCTGATTATCAAAAAGCGTTTTTAAATGAATCAGAAAATATTAAACCATCTGAAAAATTACGCGCATTTGGTGTGCGTATTCAGGCTTCCGGAAATTCAAATTTCTCCCTCGATTCTGCCTGGTTACAAAACCCATTTGCCCTCGCAGGTGAAAAGAACAAATTGCTTTTCAGAGTTACTAATTTTAGTAATGAAAATGCAGAGGCATTAAATATAAAACTTACCATTGCAGGATCCACAGCCGCGCTAAGCAAAATTTCAGTAGAAAAGCAGAAAAGTAATGTGGGAAGTATTGAATTTTCTATGCCCAACGCAGGAAGCGAGCAGGCGAAGTTGGAATTGGAAGATGCTTCTGCACCTTTTGATAATGTACTTTTTCTTTCTTTATATTCCAGAGGAAATGTAAAAATATTATTGGATGGGGCGAATAATTATTTACAATCTGCATTGCGTACCAATATCTTTTTTAAAACAGAATCCGGCAGCGCGAATACCGTTCGGTTTCCAAATTTCCAGGTATTATATAAAGTAGTAATTCAGCCGATTACAGAGCAGGAAGCAGCAGGTATCCTCGCATTCACAGAAAGTGGTGGTAAGGTCATTTTAATTCCCGGAGAAAATATGGGAATGAATGCATTGTCCGGTTTATCCGGAAGTTTTGGAATTCCCAAAATAAAAGAGAAAAAAAGCCAAAAAATTCAAATGCAAAAAACCGGACTTTCAAATCCGTTTTTTAATCAGGTATTTCAATCTACTCCTGCCAACATGGAAATGCCTGCAGTATTAAATTACTATTCTACAGCAGGCAGCAATGGCAATGGAGATAATATACTGAGTTTGGAAAATGGAGATCCGTTTTTATTGCATTTCAAAAAAAATACTGGCGATTTATATTGGTTTACATCAGCTTTTTCACAAACCGCAGGAAATTTTGTGCAGTCCGTTTTGTTTTTTCCGGTGATTTCCAATACCGCTATGAATAATCAGGTTCAGGGGAATATTTATGGTGAAGTTGCATCATCCAAAGGATATTTGTTACACCAGCGATTCGAAAATTCCGATGGAAAAGTGGTATTGGAACATGGGCGTGAAGAGTTGGTGCCAGAAATTCAAAATGGAATTTATGGGCAGGAATTATTTATTTCCCCTTTACAAAATCAAAGCGGGTATTATCGGTTGGTTCATAAATCCAACCAAAACAAGGAGGTAATTGCCCTGAACGATTCCAGAAAGGAAAGCAACCCGGCTATTTCGACGGATACGGAATTGGAATTATTGCAGAAGCAGGCAGGTATCCAATGGCTTTCTCCGGAGATGTCTTTATCTGCGGGTATAAATAAAACAGGCGAATCGGGAATATGGCGCTTGTTTATTTGGCTCGCTGCTGCTTTTTTCGCATTGGAAGTTCTGTTACTGGTATTTTTTGATAGAGTAACAGGATTGTTTCAAAAAAATATTCAAACCAGCACTCCATGAGTTCTATACTAATAAAATCCGCAACCATTTCTGATCCCGGCAATACCCGGGATGGACAGAAACTGGATATTCTTCTGCATGAAGGAACCATTGTAAAAATGGCGCCTTCCATTACAGATACTGCAGATCAAACCATATTTGCGGATGGTTATTTCCTGGGTGCGGGATTTGTAGATTGTTTTGCCACTTGCGGGGAGCCCGGTGAGGAATGGAAAGAAGATTTGAGATCCTTGTCTGAAGCCGCTTCTGCAGGTGGATTTACTTCTGTAGCAGCACTTTGTGGTACGCAACCGGTTTCAGATTCTTCGGCAGTTATTACTTCGGTATTGGAAAAATCCAAAACACTTTCTTGCAGAATTATGCCGTTGGGAACAGCAACCAAAGGCAAGTTGGGAAAGGAATTGGCCGAATATTTTGACATGCGAAATGCGGGAGCTGTTGCAGTTACAGATGGTTTACAGTCCTTAAACAATGCAGGAATGCGTTCGAGAATTATGGAATATGCCGGAAATAGTGAAATTCCTTTTTTGGATTTCCCATTTGACAGTTCATTGGCAATTCACGGAACCATGCATGACGGTATTGTGAGCAATGGCATGGGTTTGAAAGGTATTCCAACTGTGAGTGAATCAACAGCAATAGCGGAGTGTTTGAAATTGGCCGAATGGCTGAAAACTCCGGTGCGTTTGTTGGGCGTGAGTTCTGCTGAAAGTGTGGTTCTGATAAGGGAAGCAAAAAAGAAGGGAATGGAAGTTTATGCCGCTGTTCCGGTTTTAAATTTGGTTATGACCGATGCCAACCTCAGCGAATTTGATGAAAATTGCAAAGTATTGCCGCCACTGAGAACCGATAAAGATCGGTCAGAATTGATTCGCGGTTTGGAAGACGATACACTGGATGCGGTTTATAGCAACCACGTGCCTCAGGATACCGAAAATAAAACTGTGGAATTTGAATACGCCGCTTTTGGGGCATCCAATATTCAAGTGGTTTTTGGAATGTTATTAGCCGCAAAACCATCCGACATCGATGCAGAATTTATTTCAAAAAAACTGGCATCCGGACCGCGTAAATTTCTGGGAATGGAAATGGCGAAAATAGAGGTGGGAAGCTCCATAGATCTCACTATTTTTAGCACAGTAGGTACCTGGATTTGGGATACAAAAACTGCAAAAGGTAAAAGTAAAAATTCACCATTTTATGGCAGGGAAATTAAAGGCAATGTTTTGGGAACTGTTTGCAAAGGCAAATGGCAGCACCAAAATCAAAATGAAAATCAATAAATAAAATGAACGGAAAAAAAATACATCCTGCCTTATTTCACGGAATACTGGGAGGACTTGTGGTTATGGCTGCAAAATTGGTGCTGGCTTACACAGGCAACTGGACCATAAAATTGGGAGGAGGCTTTAATATGCTGGCATTTTTGATGGTGATGCTGGCTGTAATATTTGCGGGAATGGCCATTAGAAAAATCGCACAAAGTGTTAATTATGGTCGCGCATTATTGCATGGTTTAATTACAGTTTCAGTAGTGGTTTTTATAGCCCAAATCGGTGAACAAATTGCTTACAGAACAAAACCCGGACTTGCACAGGTAACCAAAGAGTTTCAGATTGAAACCATGAACAAAGAAATGGGAAAGGTGAAATTATTTTCTGGTGCCTTCAAAGAGAAAATGATAACCGAACTGGAAAAAATGGAACCCTCTGATATTTATGGAATGGTAACATTTGTAGGAAATGTTTTTACATACATCATTCTCGATATGTTATTTGTATTGGTGCTGGCCATTTTCCTGCGAAAAACACCGGATCCCCTGAAACAGGAATTGATGGAGTGAATACTGAAATTCACATAAGCAGCCTGCAAAATCCAACGGTAAAATTGTTGTTGGAATTGCAGCAAAAATCGAGATCCAGAAACAAGTATAAAAAGTTTGTTGTTGAAGGAATTAATGAAATTCGCCTATGTATTCACGGCGGTTTTAAAATCGATTCTCTATTTTATTCTGAACATTATACATCTGAAACGGAATTGATTTCCGATTTGGGCATTAAAGAAAACTCTTTCCCTTTTGTGAAAGTGAGTAATGCCGTTTTTGAAAAGATTGCGTATCGGAAAGATGTTAAAAATGCCATAGCTCTGGTTGCTTTTAGTGAAAAAAGCACCAGTGATATTGTTCTAAAACCTAACATGTTGCTGCTGGTTGCAGAAGGAATTGAAAAGCCGGGTAACCTGGGTGCAATCCTTCGCAGTGCCGATGCCATGGGGGCCGATGCAGTAATTCTATGCGATCCCCGATGTGATATTTACAATCCAAACGTAATTCGGGGAAGTGTAGGCAGCGTTTTTGCAATTCCGGTTATCTCCTGTAAAAATATTACTGCATTGGAATTTTTGCAGAACCATCAATTTCAAATTTTTACTACATTTATGGAAAGCGCGAAAAATGCATGGAATGTAAATTTTGTAAATCGTTCTGCTATTTTGGTGGGAACGGAGAGTACCGGCCTTACTGATTTTTGGAAGAAACCCGGGCATCAGAATGTCAATATTCCAATGTTTGGCAAGGTGGATAGTCTGAATGTATCTGTAGCGGTTTCCCTGCTGTTATATGAGGCGAGAAAACAGATGGAAACAAATGAAAAATAAATGAAATTGAAAACCATTCTGGTATTGGGTATTGGCAGAAGCTCACACTATTTGCTGGATTATTTGCAGCAAAATGCTGAAAAAAATAATTGGAAAATAATTGCATGTGATAAAAATGCGGATGATGTAATTTCTAAAACTATTGGCATGCAATATATTTCTGCCCGAGCCATTAATATCGAAGATGTTTTCGAATTAAAACAGGCGGTTGTAGAGTCGGATTTGGTTGTTTCGTTGTTGCCGCCAACTTTACATTTTACTGTTGCAAAAGTCTGTTTGGAGCTGGGAAAACACCTCGCAACTGCAAGTTATATTTCGCCGGAAATGCAATCTCTGGATTCCATGGCAAAAGAGAAAAAACTCATATTTATTAATGAAGTGGGTTTGGATCCCGGAATAGATCATATGTCGGCAATGTATTTGTTGACCCGTTTAAAAAATAAAGGTGCTGAAATTATATCGTTTGAAAGTTACTGCGGTGGATTAATTGCAGAGGAAGATTGTATAGGAAATCCATGGAAATACAAATTCAGTTGGAATCCAATGAATGTCATACTTGCAGGACAGGGTGGAAATTCCAGATATAAAAAAGATAATGTGGTACATGAAATTTCCCCGGATTTGGTGTTTGAAGATTCAGTAGAACTGGATTTACAGGGTATTGGTAAATTAGATGCGTATCCAAACCGGGATAGTTTGTCTTATATCCCCAAATACAATTTGCATGCTGCACATACTTTCATACGAGGCACATTGCGACGAGAGAATTTTTGCAAGGCATGGAATATTTTGGTAAAATTCGGATTTACTGACAATCAGGAAAAGGTTCCGGCCGAAATAATTAACTGGAATAAACTGGTGACCTGGAAAACACAAAAAAAACAGGATGAATTATTTTCCAATTGGTTAATTTCTAAAAAATTAATAACGCCGATACTTAAAGAGCATTTCGATTTTTTGGAATCGGAGCAGATTTTGGATGCCGATACTGCAGCAGGTAAATTATTGCAATTGTTGCAGGTAAAGTGGCATATGTCGCCAAAAGATAAGGACGAGGTGTTGCTGTGGCATAGAATTCAATATGTTCAGAATAGTGTTGTAAAAACACTTACGAGCACACTTCTGGTAATGGGAGAAAATGAAAGCCATACTGCCATGGCGCGGACTGTGGGTTTGCCTCTGGCATTGGCTGTGGAGGCAATTCTTACAGAAAAGGTAAAAGATTATGGCGTGCAGGCTCCGATTTCGGAGAATTGGTATAATTTCATTTTGCCTGCTTTGGAAGCGGAAGGGCTGCGTTTTACAGAATCTGACTTTTGACTTTTTTCCACAAATGTGCGTGGATTCGAAGGCTTGGCATAAATTTGGAAGTCGGGAGGACAATGGGTATGAGAAATGTAATTTTACTGGTAATTCTGTCTTCGTTTATTGGCCTTAGTGCCCAGGATTCCACATATAGTTTTAAAATGAAATTTACAGGCCACACCAGAGCACTGGAAGCCGTAGCTTTTTCACCCGATGGCCAATGGCTGGCCAGTGGAGGTTGGGACAATGAACTTCATATTTACCGTGCAGATACACCTGGACTAGGCAATCTGAAATTCAATTTAAAGGGCCACATGTCTGCAATTACCTGTGTGGCATATTCCAAAGACGGTTCCCTTGTTGCAAGCGGATCAAAAGACAATACCATTCGGGTTTATAATACATCAGATGGCTCTTTGCTCTATTCCTCTTTGGAACATACAGGTGCAATTACGAAATTGATTTTTGATCCCACCGGAAAATACCTGATGAGCAGTTCCAAAGATGGCACCATACGCATGTTCAACCTCTATGAGGTAACTGTTAAAACCAATGTTGTGCCCTATGGCAAGCCCATTAATAGTTTTGCCGTGGCTTCAAATGGAAAATCGCTTTATGTGGCGACAGCAAAAGGAGATATTGATAATATTGGTTTTAAAGGTCAGATCATTAAAAGTCTTACCGGGCACGGCCAGCAGGTAAACTGCCTGGAATTGAGCCCTAATGGTAAATTGTTGGTTTCCGGTGCAGATGATAAAACCGTAATTGTTTGGGATCTGGTAGCGGGAACGGCATTGAAAACACTTACAGGACACGGCTGGAAAGTAACAAGTGTAAATTGGAGTACCGATGGTAAATATGTGGTAAGCACCTGTAACGATGGTGCAACCATTGTTTGGGATGTAGAATCAGGGAAAGCCTTGTCCACCCTCCAGGAAATGGGCTCCAATGCCCGTTGCGCATCTTTCAGCCCGGATTTGGCCCGGATATCGGTGGCAACAGTTCTAGAAACCCAAAACCATGGAGCAATTGTTTACAATACGCCATTGAAGAAAATGGAAAACAAGCCTGTGGTCAAAGAAAAAAAGCCAATAGCGACACCAGCAAAAAATGGCAAACCAGGCCCACCTAAAAGACCAGGCAATTAAATTTTAATGACAGATAGCATTCATTCAGGTAAAGCTCCGGAACCGGTAGGTTTGTACCCACATGCGAAAAGGGTAGGAGATCTTTTGTTTTTATCCGGCGTAGGTCCCCGCGAAAAAGGGAGCAAAAAAATACCAGGTGTAGAAATGGACGAAAATGGAAATATTATTTCTTATAACATAGAAACCCAATGCAGAAGTGTATTTCAAAACGTGAGATATATATTGGAAGACTGTGGAAGCAGCTGGGATAAAATTGTAGATGTAACTGTTTTTCTCACCAATATGAAGGACGATTTTCCCATTTATAATAAATTATGGGCAGAATATTTTGCAGAAAACCCTCCATGTCGCACTACGCTGGAAATCAACTGCCTGCCTACACCTATAGCCATTGAACTAAAGGTGGTAGCGACAATGTAATATGAAATAATTGGAGTGGTGAATTAACTACTCACCTGTCTATTTTTGTATTTAACCAACTGATTTTTAAGTGCCATCAAAGCATTGTCTGTTGCCGCTTCAAATGTGCGGTCGTGTTCGGTTACGAATAATTGGGTATCTGCTACGTTAATTTTAATCTCCAGGGTTTTGTTGTTTTTATCGGGCACATGGTCCACTTTCATATAAACCGTTGCATTTACGATACGGTCATGAAAATGGTCCAGTTTCGCAAGCTTGGAAGAAATGAAGTCAAGCAATTTGCGATCGGCTTTGAAATTGGTGGATTGAAAATCGATTACCATAGTGTTTACTTTTAATTAGTTAGGATTTATTGACAAACAGCGAAATTTGTTCATGCAATTTAACAGTATCTCGCAAAAAACCAAATGAATTGTACGAAATGATAGTCTTATTCATGAAAAATTTGCTTTAGTTTCTGGGATGTAATTTGTGAATCGCTTTTAGCTTTTCAAATGAATTTTTGGTGTAAACCTGAGTGGCTGAAAGTGAAGCATGTCCAAGCAGTTCTTTGATGGCCATCAGATTTGCTCCGTTGTTCAGCATATGGGTGGCAAATGAATGTCGCAACACGTGCGGACTGGTTTTCAATGCTGTGGAAAACAGCTGCAAATACCTGGTCACTATTCTATAAACCATCATGGGATATAAAGGTTCACCTTTTGCTGTCTGAAATAGAAATTTTCCTTCAGAATGTTGTGTTTGATATTCCTTCAGATAATCTGCCAGTTCAGGATGAATGGGAATGGCTCTTTGCTTGTTGCGCTTGCCTAAAACGGTAAGGGTATTTCTTTTCAGGTCTACATCCCGGCGGGTAAGTCCGATAAGTTCAGAAAGCCTCATTCCAGTGGAGTAAAACAATAACAGCAATAACTTATCTCTTTGGCCATTTTCATGTTCTTCCCATGGAAAATTGCGAAACATGGCATTCAAATCAGCCGCAGGAACATCCTGTACTATTTTCTTTGGCAATTTGGGCAATACGACCTTGGCCATCGGATCCGTGCTGAGTATTCCCTGCTTTCGCAAATAACCAAAAAATGCGCGAAGAGAAGATATTTTGCGATGCACACTTCGCGGTGCCAGGCCCGAACCGAGCATTTCTGCCATCCAGCCCCTGATGATGCGACTGTCCCAGTTTTCTGGGGTAGGGGAATTGAATTTCTTTATAAACTCCGACAAATGACCCAAATCGTTTCGGTACGCCAGAATAGTATGGGCCGACATACGCCTGTTTTTGGCCTGATATTCCAGAAAATTATCGATGACAACTGCGGTATCCAATCCCTCCAAATCTAAAAGGGATAACGTATGGAAAGTAAAAATTAATATACCCG
>JAGXTF010000013.1 GCA_018333525.1 Bacteroidota bacterium
TATGCGCACACGATCAGCGCAGGTCTCAATTCAGCCTTTCTGACGGATTTTTATACCGGAAACCAGATTCGCATTAAACTCGATAAAAATTTAAATGCCGCAGAAAATGCGAGCAAATATTACCGAAAAGCGAAAAATGAAAATCTGGAATTATTAAACACGGAAAAACTGATTGCGGAATCTGATAAAAACATTACAATTCTCACCCAAAAACTAGAAAAGCTCCACCATGCTCAGGGTTTCAGAGATTTGAAAGGCAATGCTGAAAGCAAAAAAACCGAATCTAAAAATCTTCCATACAAAGAAGAAATATTCCAGGATTATAGAATTTGGGTAGGTAAAAATGCGAAGGCGAACGATCAGTTATTAAAATTATGCGGTCCTAATGATCTGTGGTTTCATGTAAAGGATTACTCCGGTTCACATGTGGTAATTCGCAAACAGGGCAGCAGTTTCCCTGAATCCGTAATTGCTCATGCTGCGAAACTTGCAGCACAAAACAGCAGGGCAAAGTCGCAAAAAGTGGTTCAGGTGTATTGTATCGAAAGAAAATTCGTGGCGAAAAGCAAACGTGATGAAGCCGGACAGGTGCGGCTTCTCAAAGAAAAAATAATTGATGCCTTCTTAGTTTAACCTTACTTCTCTTTCATCAGTAATTCCAGATATTCCTCTACTTTTTGTTTGTTTTTAGAAACAAAATCCTGTTGTTGTCGGTATAGGTCAACCTGAAAAAGGGATAGAAATACGTAACAATCCAGATATCCCAATTTCTGCATTTTTTTAGCAAATGCAAACTCCTCTCCCGACGCGGTTTTGAGCATTTTTTCCCAGGCATATACTTCCAAATATCCCGCCTTGGTTATGGCATTTTCTTTGATAATGATTCCGGTGGTGGTATCACAAAATTCGCGAATATCGTTTTTAGCATTTGCATACACCGCCCAGTCTCCTGTGGCAGGTTCATTTACATAAAAATAATTAACCTTATAACTGCTAATTGGCGCCCAGCGCTCCATCCATCTGCGGTTGAATTTTCCTGAATTTTCTTTACTGGCTTCTGCAAAGCGCTGAAACATATCGTCATCGGGATAGCACATAATACCGCTCATGGCCACTTCGCGTGCATCATCCAGTTCTCCCTTCTGCAGCAATGCATCTGTTAAAAATTTCTTCGGTTCAAGCAAATGTGGCCATTTATCAGATGCAGATTTAAAATAATCTGCACTTTTATCGTAGCGTTTTTGCATATAGTAACAATCCCCTAAATGCACAATTGCCTGCATATAATTGGGTTCTTTGGCCAGTGCTTTTTTGAAGTACTTTATGGATTCATCATAATTACCCTGGGCAAAAAAGTTTTCCGCCTGGTTACAAAATTCCTTTGCCTCACTATGAATAGCAGTGTCCGGATTGAACCATTTATCTACGGTTAAAATGCGCAAATAAATTTGTGCATTTCTATCATTTTCACATTTTAATATGGAACTCTTTAATGCTCCAAGATATTTGCCCCGGCCCGGATTCATAAGGTTTTCCATGAATTCCGCCGTAAAAATTCCTGCGAGTTTATCAGAATCCTGCCCAGTGACTTTTATAGTAAAACCGCTTCCAAAAAGGCTTTTGCTATTATAGAAATCTGCCTGCCTGTATTTCAGTAGAGCACCCCAAACATTGCACGATGTCTGGTGTTTTAAAACTACGGGTTCAAACTTTTCTGCAGCGTCATTGTATTTTTTCTTCTTGTATAATTTTTCACATTTTTTATACACCTTCATTTCGTCTTTGGTAAGCTGCGCCTGAAGAGGCAACCAGGTATATAACAACAGGATAAGAATAAAACTTACATAATTTTTCATATTTCAAACTTATAAGATTATTTGAAAAATCCAAATGACAGAATAAAAACTAAACTGTGGTCTTAAATTAAATTCAGTCCACTGCCTGTGTTTTGGCTTTCACCTCGAGCATTCTTTCTGTAAGATTTCTGGTAACATGGTCCAAATCCAGAATACTCTTGTTGAGAATCTCGCACAATTTTAGCAGGTCTTCCCTGCTCAATTCTCCACTCTCTGCATATCCCTTTATACCTAAAATTTTGGTAACCGGTTGTCGTATATGGTGTGAGGTGTAATCAATAAGTGATTCTAATTCCTTTACATATCCGGAACGCAATACTTCATTGTTTTTACGGGAAGTAATGTCAATGGATAAAATGATAAGTCCATCATCATAAGGCTGCACCCGCAATTCGAACCAGAGTTTTAAACCATCGGGATATTCAAATTCATTTTCAAAATTTGCCGATAAATGGTTCTCCATACAGTGTTCCAATACCTCAAACATTTTGGTTTTTTCTATTCCGGGATACACGTCCACCATTTTCCTGCCAATCAGTTCTTCTCTTTTAAACCTGCTGTGAACTACAACGGCATCATTCAAATAAACATAACGCCAATCTTTTGAAATAATCTGAAAACCTTCTTTTAAGTGATCCGTGACTTCGTGATTCATCGTTTTATATGTTAAGATCAGATTTTTTGTACATTCTGTTTATTTCTAACTTTATGCAGGGTGGTAAAGAATTTACCTGCGTCCAATGGCTTTTCAATATAATCTATCACCTGAGGATAGGCATAAGATTTCAATTTATCCGTCGGATCCACGGATGAACTGAGCATGGCAACGAATATTTCTTCTTTCATTTCCAAATCCATTTCTTGTAAGGAATCCAGGAAATCAAATCCATTCATTTGCGGCATTTTAATATCCAGTAGAATAATTTTTGGAATGGAATTTTGGTTGGATTTCAGCTTGCGTATCAATTTCAGTGCTTTTGCTCCATTATCACATACAAAAAGATGTTCTATTACGCCAAGACGTCTTAACAATCTGCTATTCAAAAAGTTAAAACCTGCATCATCGTCTACAAGAAGGATGTTCATGGGGGTAAGTGTTATTAAGATTATGAAGGAAACTGTTGAAAACAGGATGATGATGAAAATATGAAAGGAATGAAATAATCATTGGAGGAATTTCAATCTCCTATCGAAGATAAGAAATTGGCCCTAGAAAAGCAAACCAGTTCCCAATGTCTTTAATTAAAAAATGCAATAAGATTTTAGCTTAAATTAAAAATCGCCCCAATAAAAAACCCCGCATTTGCGAGGTTTATTTGGTGGGAGCTACTGGGTTCGAACCAGTGACCCTCTGCTTGTAAGGCAGATGCTCTGAACCAGCTGAGCTAAGCTCCCGAATGGGGCTGCAAATATAAATGTTTATTTTATCAATGCAAAAAAGTTTTAAAAAATCCTTTAACCCCTTCTTTACTACTTTTATGGGATTGACTCCCATATAGAATTTCGGCATTTTTGAGGCCATGCATAAAATCGTTATAGCCTTTTATTTTGTCCTTTTTACTTCTGCACTTTCAGCGGAAGAAACCCCGATAAAACCCAAAAAAGAGAGTGATTACCGCATGGCATTCTCCCCCTGGATGTTATTTGCGGATAAAACTTTCTACACCAATTTTAATGGATCCAAATATTCCGGAATTGCCCCGGGACTTCAGGTGAGTTATCTCCAACCCTGGGGAATGGGAGAAGGTGAGCCTGGTACATTTGATGGCGGTGGCTACATCCGGTTCCATGTTGGATATGGTAAAATAAAAACAGGATCTAACGGAAGTTCAGATTCCAAAAACTGGATTCCATACGATTTTAGCCTGGGTGCTTACGGCAGTTATGTTTTGAACAATGCTAACCATGAAATTGGCTACGAATATGGAATGCTTGGCATTTACGGATATAGTGTTTTTGCGTATTACGGAAGTCAGATTACATTAAAGTATCGTTACCGTTTTCTACAATTGGATGCTACAAGAGGCGGAACCGGTGGTTTCAGAGGTGCATTCGTTCCAAAATTCGAAAGTGCTGCTACCCACAGTGTAGGTTTAACCTGTCTGTTACCCAAAAATCTTTTGGCAGGTTTGCGATACTCCAGTATTCCAAGTGGTGGTGCAAATACCCACTTTGCTACAGAATGGCGGGTGTTTTTTGGTTATAATTTTTCCAATAACCTATATTGAATATGTAATTTTGCTACTAACTGAATTTGTGCTTCAGATACGCTGCAGTTTTACTTTCTTTCATCTTTACCAGTCCTTCGGGCACACCGGCATATAGAATTTCACCTCCTGCATCTCCGGCTTCCGGGCCCATGTCAATCAACCAGTCCGCACATTTAATCACATCCATATTGTGTTCAATACAAATAATGGTATTCCCTTTTTCTATCAATGCATGAAAAGAATTCAGCAGTTTTTTGATATCGTGAAAATGCAAACCGGTGGTAGGTTCATCAAAAATAAATACAATTCCACCGTCTTTATATGGATTTGCCTTGCTTAAATAAAATGCGAGCTTCACGCGCTGTGCCTCTCCCCCACTTAATGTATTGCTGCCTTGTCCGAGCTTTACATATCCCAAACCTACATCCTGCAATGGCTTTAATTTTTCAATAATATTTTTATTTCCTGCAAAATAAATTACCGCTTCATCCACGGTCATTTCCAGCACCTGAAAAATGTTTTTTTCCTCGTATTCTATTTCTAATACTTCTTTTTTGAAACGCATGCCATTGCAGCTTTCACATGGCAATTTTATATCGGCCATAAACTGCATTTCAATAACAGTTTCTCCTTCTCCTGAACAGGTTTCACACCTGCCGCCATCTACATTAAATGAAAAATGGGAAGGCTTAAATCCCTTGAATTTCGCCAGCGTTTGTGATGCAAATAATTCGCGTATATCGTCGTATGCTTTTACATAAGTTACCGGATTGCTTCTGCTGCTTTTTCCAATCGGATTCTGATCAATTAATTCTACTGCTTTAACAAATTTCTTTTCACCTTCCAATGCTCTGTGGGTACCGGTTTTCATAGAAATAAATTGCCCTATTTCTTTACTTAATGCAGGATAAAATACCTGTTTTACCAAACTTGTTTTCCCGCTACCGGAAACGCCGCTTACCACTGTAAATGCATGTAATGGAAATTCTGCATCCACATTTTTTAAATTGTTCGCCTCGGC
This sequence comes from Bacteroidota bacterium, assembly GCA_018333525.1. GTDB lineage: Bacteria > Bacteroidota > Bacteroidia > NS11-12g > UBA955 > JAGXTF01. Next base: position 5,088 of record JAGXTF010000013.1, read on the forward strand.
TCCAATTACCCGAATGCTGTTTTTCCATTTTCTGCGTTTTTCCGGTACAGAAATTTCTTCAATACCATTTAGATATTTCGCAGTAAGGCTGGTTTTAGATTCATTGAGTTTGCTGAAAGGCCCGTTGTACATCAGCTCTCCTCCAAGACTTCCGGCATAAGGGCCAATGTCTACAAGATTGTCGGATGCGCGCATGACATCTTCATCGTGCTCCACCACCAAAACCGTATTGCCTTCCTTTTGTAATGCTTTTAAAACAGATATTAATCGCTCTGTATCCCTGCTGTGTAAACCAATACTTGGTTCATCCAATACATATAAAGATCCGGTTAAATTGCTGCCAAGCGAAGTTGCTAAATTGATACGCTGGCTTTCACCTCCGGATAAAGTATTACTCAATCGGTTTAAGGATAAATAACCCAAACCAACATTAAGCAAAAAGCCAAGTCGGGCAATAATTTCAGCCATTACCCGCGCTGCAATATGCATTTCCTTTTCAGCAAATTTTACCGACGAAAAATAGGTATGTGCTTTTTTTACATCCATTAACAATACTTCCTGCAGTGATATTTTTTCAGGAATATTTTTATCTGCATTTAGTGCTACCAACTTCACATAAGCGGCATCTTGCCTCAATCTGGTTCCATTGCAATCCGGACAAATAGTTTTGCCCCTGTATCTGGCAGCTAAAACCCTGTATTGAATTTTATAGCTTTTTTCTTCTACGTATTGAAAAAAATCATAAATCCCCGGTAAAGTTTTGCTACCATTCCAAAGTAATTCCCTTTGTTGTTTGTTTAATTCCCTGTATGCCTTGTGTATTGGAAATCCACTTTTTGAGGCCAGTTTTACAAAATCCTCCCGCCACTCTCCCATAGTTTCTCCTTTCCAGGGAGCAATGGCACCTTCATACACGCTCAGCGATTTATCAGGTACCACTAAATCTTCATCAATTCCCAAAACAGACCCAAACCCTTCACACTTTTTACAAGCGCCATATGGGTTGTTAAAACTCAGAAAATCTCGTGTGGGTATTTCAAATGCAATTCCATCCAATTCAAATTTGTTGCTGAATTCAAAAATATCTCCGCTTTCCATATCCATAATTCTGCAAACACCTTTGCCTTCCCAAAAAGCGGTTTCCGCTGAATCTGAAATTCTACTATCCAGTTCTTCATCCGCAAAATCCAAAACAATTCGGTCTACAACAAGAGAAATATCGCCTTGCGGAATTTGTTTTTTCTCCAATAATTCAGATACACGCAATATTTCCCCATTTGCATAAATTCGGTTAAACCCATTTTGAACAATTAATTCCAGATCGGATTTTTGCCAGTGATGCGCCGCTACCGGAGCCAGAATTAATAAAGTTTCTCCATCTTTTTTACTCTTGCAGTATTGCAATACATCATCTACCGTATGGTGCTTAACTTCCATTCCACTTACCGGAGAAAATGTGCGCCCAATTCTGCTAAAAAGCAATTTCAGATAATCGTATATTTCGGTTGACGTAGCAACCGTGCTTCGCGGATTTCTGGTATTCACTTTTTGTTCAATGGCAACAGCAGGGCATAAACCCAGAATATAATCCACTTCCGGTTTCTTCATTCTGCCCATAAACTGACGGGCATAGCTGCTCAAACTCTCTACATACCTGCGTTGTCCTTCTGCAAAAAGCGTATCAAAAACCAAACTGCTTTTGCCGCTGCCTGAAACGCCGGTAACCACAGTAAACGAACCATGCTGCAACTCCAGATCCAAATTTTTCAGATTGTGCTGCCTCGCGTTTTTAATAAAAATTGCTGGTCTTTTACTCACCGTTTAGATAACAAATAAATCCGCGCGAAGTTAACATGGAACATGAATTAACATGGCTAAAATTCTAAATTCCTGATTTAATGCTTCCCAATGTGATTCAGAATGGGTTTAACAATAAAAAACCGTTACCACGGAAATCCATGGTAACGGCAGAAAGAGAAAATTTTCGACCCGAAGGTCAGAAATCTTCGCAAGCAAAACTAAACAAAAACCTTTAATTAGAATAATCGTTCAATAGATTTTATTAACACGGCGTATTTACTGGATAATTCCCTGAAATTCAACTAGAACAGTGCAATATTTACATAGATGAGGTGGCCTGTGAAACTGATGTACCTGTTTATATACTTTTAAGGCAACAAATAAAGTCGGATATTTGTCTTTAAGCCGGAAATCCTATGAACAAAAACACCTTACTCTGCATCCTTGGTATACTTTGCATTCCACTTACCCTTCGCAGCCAGTTCTGGGGCCCTGTGGCAAGCACCTATAGAGCTTCTGTTGATAAATATTATGTATGCAATAAATATGGAAAAGATGTAGTTTCCATTGATAAAAATAACAACAAATCCACTTTTATTACCGGTCTGGTATCCCCCAATAATATACTCTTTGCCAGCCTGCCTATTGGTGAAGGTTTTATCATTCTGGACAGCACCGATGTGGTGGCCTACGATACCGGTGGAACCTATTTCGGGACTTTCACTGTTACGGGTGCAAAAAAACTTCAGGATGCAGTTTTTGATGATCTGAATGGAGTCTTATACATTTCAGATGTGGACCGTGGCATGATTTACAAAACAGTTTTCGGCCCTCCTCCTTTTTACATTCCCAGCACTTCCGTATTTGCAACTGTTTACAGACGACCTTCTGCTATGATATTGCAGAAATCAAAAAACAGAATATTGTTTGTGGAAGATACTATTGGCAGCAACCTGATGGCTTTGAATTTGAGCACTGCCGGTACTTCCAAAATAGTATCCCTGAATCTGGATGGGTGCATTGGACTTGCCGAAGATGGGCAGGGCAATTTGTACATCAGCAGCCAGGGTGCTAAGGGTATTTATCAACTGAATAAATATTACAATAACAGCCCCAGGAAATTACTTGCAGAACCAAAACCGGGGGATCTGCTCGTAAATGTTGCAAAAGACCAATGGGTTTATACATGTATTCAATGCGGAACCGTATTTATTCCGCCATTACATGCTTTTGGACCAGTAGTTGAATTGGAATTATGTCCTGAAAGCATGTTCACCGCCTACAAAAATATTTATATTAAAAATATAGGCACTTTTGATGCCGGCAATAATTTTATTATGGAACTCAGCAATGCAAGTGGATCATTTGCAAGTCCCAGATTTTTGGGTTCATTTACAGATACCATTATTCCTGATTCTATCAACGGAAAATTACCTGCAAATTTGCCATATGGCAACGGATACAGATATCGCTGGCGTTCCACCAAACCTGCAATCACCGGTTCCTTTGAACGATTTACCATATTAAGTCCTCCTCAAATTTCTGTTTCTGCCTCTGATACCATTCAGGCATGCCTGGGTGCCAATGTGAAGTTGGGTATCGGTAATTCCGTTACCGGATTAAATTATTTCTGGTCTCCTGCATCCGCCGTTGACTCTCAGGGCAAATCCGAAGTGCAGCATACCGTAAATTCTGCAATGTGGATTTCATTATTAGCCACGGATAGCATGACTTGTTCCAGCTCTGACAGCGTTTGGATTCAATCGGTTACCAACCCTGATATTGGAAGCTTTGCAGACAGTCTATCCATATGTGAAGGTGATACCGCAATTTTGGGAACCCCTGACAACAATGGTCTCTCCTATTTCTGGTCACCGGGTAATCTACTCAACGACAGTACTTTGGCAGAACCCACATATTCGGGAAATACAAGCCAGAATTTCCAATTAAAAGTAGTGGCAAATGGAGGTTGTTTTTCTACTACTTCCCAATTTGTTGTGGTGAATCCCAATCCAACTTTTACGTTATTATACAGTAACATCAATCTCTGTGTTGGCGATACGGGAGACAACTTCGTCTACCACGCGCTAACCAATTTTGAATGCACCTGGACAGGCCCGGCATTGAATCAGGTAATAAGTGGAACAACACGCAAATTTTCTGACCAGGATGTCGGGAAATCCATGGTAACACTTCTAAACAGGGACAATGGTTGCTTTAGCAAAAAGGAAATAACGGTGAAAACCTTTCCTGATTTTCCTCTTAAAATCACCTTGCGAAATGACACATTATTTGCCAGTGACAGCTTCGTAATTTTTCAATGGTATTACAACAATTTACTGGATTCGTCAAACAACCCCTGGTTTCCTGTAACCGCCTCCGGTAAGTATTCCCTGTGCGCATTCAGCAAGTATGGATGTGGCAGTTGTACCCAGGATACAATCATAAATTTACCCGTAAAAAATATTCAAAATATTCACAAAAATGATTGTGTTATTTTCCCGGATCCTGCAATTCATTCTTTCGAAATCCGCTGTGGAAATTTAATTTCCGGTTGGATACTCACCGATATTCAGGGAAAAGTAATTCAATCCGGCAATGGGAATACCGTTGAAGTTTCGGAATTAAAACCCGGAATTTATGTACTAAAACCTTTCCATGGCCAGGCAATTCAATGGATAAAAACGGATAAATGAAAACACTTAAAAGACATATTTTTTCGCATTCTACCCATGTGGGTTTGCTTATTTTAAGATTGGGAATTGGAATTCAATTTCTCCTGCACGGCTATCCAAAACTAACCGGTGGCGTAGTGAAATGGGAGAAATTAGGCAGTAGTATGGAAATGGTTGGCATGGATTTTTATCCTGCTTTTTGGGGATTTATGGCCGCATTCGCAGAATTTTTCGGGGGATTGTTTTTATTACTGGGATGGTTTACCAGACCCTCCGCCCTATTGTTGTCCATCACCATGCTTATTGCAACTATCAAACATGTTTCTGAAAAGGATGCGACATGGATGGATGGCAGTCATTCATTTGAATTAATGGTAGTTTTTATTGCCATTTATTTTACCGGTTCAGGCAAATATAGTCTGGATGAAATCCTGCATCGGAAGAATTAGGATTGAATCTTAAATTCCTAATGTATGGTATCTCTTTGGATACTGCTACCCGCTGCTATACCCAGCCCGTGTTCTATGTTGCTGTAAACCCCGTTGGGTTCCTGGAATAACCCACCACTCTTTTTATAATCATCCAGTGATTTAAAAAACTTATAATATTCCTCTCCCAAACTTTCATTTACCACCAGAAATTTTGGTGTTCCGTTGCCATATCCAAATGCAGTCAGAAAATTAATTTCCTTATTCATACCGTTGAAATACCTGTCGGAAAAAACGATTCCTCCATCCTCTGTTTTTAAGGCCTGGCTTTGAATATCAGCGTCTGTAGTTGGTGGATCGAGTACATTCCACTCGGTGGTAACATTGTCGTAATAATAAATGGTTAACCGGTAATAATTATTCTCATATTTTTTATCCGAAATATACACGGTTAATGTACCCTGTGGGAATCCGGAAGAATCAAATGAGGTACTGTCTTTCCACATACTGGATTTGGTGCCCGCCGTATTTGGAATACTCAGGCTTGCGCTTGCATCCGGGAACCCATTTGCCCGAACAAAAATAGAATATGTTTTTCCGGCAATGGGCACAATTGCTGCTTCGTATTTTTCTGAAATAATATTGTATGTACAGGTAATTTTATTACCGGAATCATCTGTGATGGTAACCTCTGCGCCAAGCAGTGGTCCCGGTTTCACTTTGTTATCAATACTGGTAGATTTACTCACGGAAATCTGCACCTGATCTTTATTATTTAATAATGCATTAATTACAATTCTCTCGCGCAGGGTAACATTGGAAATATCCAAGGCAGTTTCACATCCCTGCAAAAGAAAGCCGGTAATAAGCAGCGTAATTATTTTAAAATTAAAACTCATATCTGTAGAAAACGGATGGAACAAATGGGAAAAAGGATAAGCCATAGGCCCGCACCTTGCCTTTAGAATCCTCCTGTAAATTAACGAATAGCGGATTCTTAAAATTCAATACATTATACACGTTTACCCCCCAACAACTTTTTTCAAATGAAGAAGCTCTCAATATTTTTGTAAAACCCAAATCCAATCTCTTATACATGGGCATTCTATAATTATTTTTTTCAGAATAATCATAAATAAAGCTGCCATCTGCTGTTACATACTTTCCGGTTGGAACGCTTACCGCATTTCCTGTCATAAACACCAAAGCGAAATTGATTGTAACGTATTTACTCGCAATTAAAACGCCTTGAATCACTGCTTTATGCCTTCTGTCCCATCGAAAAGGGAATGTATTGCCAAAGTTTAAATCTGCAAAAGTCCGGGTACTTTTTGAATAGGAATAACTAAATAATCCATTAAAACTTCCGGTCTTTTTCATCATCAATACTTCTAAGCCATAAGCATTTCCTTTTCCCTGGGTTATAATGGATTCCCAATAATTATACGTGGGCAAATTATCATCGGAATACAACTTATCCGTAATTCCATTCATCCATTTGTAATAGAGATCCAGAGAAAACTCAATTCCTTTGCGCCAGGGTTCATAAAATCCTGCGGTTGCCTGTATGTTTTGTTGTGGTTTAAAATTCTTGCTGGTTGGAAACCATACGTCACTAGGCAAATTCCCATTCACGGAACCCAATTGGTGTATTCCCTGATTTGCAATGGAAAATCCAAGTTTTAGTGCTTTTTTATCTTTCAAAAGCTGGCTGATAAAAATTCTTGGTTCCGGTCTGATATAGGTTTTTTCTTTTCCGAAAAAAGTCCATAATCTGGCACCTGCATTTAACTTTAATCCAGCCGACAAATTGGATTCCCACTCAGCATATACAGATCCTTCAGACGCATTTTGAACATTGGCCTTTCCAAAAATAGTATCCAGTCTGGAAATATTATTGGCCTCATATTGAACAGAAATAGTATTTGGTTTGAAATTATGGCTGATTAATTCACCGCCATAGCGAAGGCTGTTGTTGGCATTGTAATTGTATTCAAAATTCGCCTTGCCAATAAAATCAGTAAGGTGTATTTGTTGCTTGTAATTTAAAATATAGGTATCGATAGTTGTATCGGTAGTAATTGTTCCATCGGCATAGTACGGTGAATTGTAGGTATACCTGGCCATACCAACCAAAAATTGACTGTAATGCCTGTCTGAAATTCGGTGAGAAAAATTCACCCCGGTTAAGGTATTTTGCCAAACAATACTTTGGGTTTCTTTGCCTTCATGATGCACATTCAGACTATCAAATTCATTGGTAATGAACTGTACTCCAAACTTATCTCTGCCGTTATATACCCATACCGCAATTTTGTCTTTTTTATTCGGTCTAAAAACAACTTTTCCATTAAAATCATGCAGGTTGTAGTAGAGGTAATTTCCATTTGTAGGACGTTTAAATAGCAAATCCAGCCAGCTTCTGCGCATTCCAAAACTTGCTGTAGTAGTGCCAGATGCATTTAATGGTCCGTTGTAATTAATGTTGAGGTTTACCAAATCTGAAGTAAAACTTCCCTGACCAAAATATTGGTTGCCATCCGGTGTGGAAACGTCCATTACAGAACCCGCCCTGCCTCCATATCTGGCCGGCATTACACCTCTGTAAAACTGCACATCCCGCACCTGATCGGGATTAAAATTACTCAGTAAACCAAAAATATGACCGTTGCCGTAAACCGGCAGTCCATCCATGGTTACCAGGTTCTGATCCGCATTGCCGCCGCGAACATACATACCTGCCAAACCCTCTATTCCACCGCTGACTCCGGGTAAATACTGCAAAAATTTTACAGGATCTTTTACAGATAATAATGCCGGCATATTCTGCACCTGGGATGCCAAAGGCGCGGTATAACCACTTCGGTAATCGTTGATACTGGAATGCAAATTGGAATGGGTATCGGCCTCCGTTAATGGCAATTTTTTTAATTGAACCACCAACTCCTGGCTATTGTAAACATCCAGAATATACCGTTGTTTTTGGTATCCCGCTGCTGTGAATACTAAAGTATGTTTGCCTGAGGAAACACCAAGATTGTAATATCCGTCTTTGTTGGAATAGGTATATTGAAAACTCGATGAATCCGTGGCAATCGCACCCTGAATGGCTTCGCCGGAAATATCATCGCGAATAAATCCGCTTACCTGAGGTAATTGGGAATATACCTGATTCCCAAAAATAGAAAGAAAAACGAAGAATAAATTCCTTTGCATGAAACAATAGCAAAACTAATCAATCCGAATGGCGTAAACTGTCAGAGTCCACACATTTTCACTTAAAACTTGCGAAAAATTTTGATTCCGGCAGCATCCGCACTAAACCCGGGTACCGGTATTTTTTTCTTTTTGATTACCACTTCAATGCTATCCAAAATATTGGGATAAGCATCGTCTACTTCCGCAATTATATCCTCTGCCAGTGTTTCCAGCAGTTTGCGCTCTTTCGCAGATTCGGTAAATACAATCCCCACCAGGCTGCCATAATCCAGCGTTCTGGCCAGGTCGTCGTGTACCCTTTTTGTTTTTAAGGTTGCGTGAATGGATATCCACAGATCCACCCTGCCTTTTCTCTCATCTTCCAACCAGCCTATCTGGGCTTTTACATGTTGGTTATCCAAAAATACGGTTATCATGAATTCAGTTCAATTCTCAGAAACGTGAGCTACAAAAAAAAGCAAGTCTTACCTTTGCCGCGAATTAATTTTATGCAAATAGCACAATCACTGGATGAACTCCTTGCGGCAAACCGCGGAAAAGACAGGTATACAGCACCTGATTTTTATGATGTGGACGCATTGCTTACAGAAGAACAAATGTTAATCCGTCAATCTGCAAGAGATTGGGTGAAACAAAATTTGTCACCTGTGATTGAATATTATGCGCAAAACGCTGAATTTCCGCATCATATTATAAAAGGTCTTGCAGAAATAGGAGCATTCGGACCGCAGTTGCCCGCTGAATATGGTTGTGGTGGTATGGATTATACCACTTATGGTTTATTGATGATGGAATTGGAAAGATGCGACAGCGGTATTCGCAGCACTGCCAGCGTGCAAGGTTCTTTGGTAATGTACCCCATTTACAAATTCGGCAGTGAAGAACAGCGCCGTAAATATTTGCCCAAACTCGCTTCCGGCGAAATGATGGGCTGTTTTGGACTTACAGAACCGGATCACGGGTCTAATCCCGGTGGAATGACTACCCGTTACGAAGACAAAGGTGACCACGTGGTTTTAAACGGGGCCAAGATGTGGATTAGCAACGCGCCTTTTGCAGATATAGCTGTAGTATGGGCAAAAAATCCGGAAGGAAAAATCAAAGGATTAATTGTGGAACGGGGTATGGAAGGATTTTCCACACCGGAAACCCACGGAAAATGGAGCTTGAGGGCTAGTGCAACTGGTGAACTTGTGTTCGACAATGTGCGGGTTCCCAAAGAGAATATTTTGCCAAATGTTGAGGGTTTGAAAGGCCCTTTAACCTGTTTAAATTCCGCCAGATATGGAATTAGCTGGGGTGCTTTGGGCGCAGCAATGGACTGTTATGATTCTGCATTGCGATATGCAAAGCAACGCGAACAGTTTGGAAGACCAATTGCCGGTTTCCAATTACAACAAAAGAAATTGGCAGAAATGATTACCGAAATTACCAAAGCACAACTGCTGGTTTGGCGATTGGGGCAATTGATGGATGCGGGAAAAGCAACTCCTGCACAAATCAGTATGGCAAAAAGAAATAATGTGGAAATCGCATTAAATATTGCCAGAGAATCCAGACAAATTTTGGGTGGAATGGGAATTACCGGTGAATACCCCATGATGCGTCACATGATGAACCTGGAAAGTGTAGTTACCTATGAAGGAACGCATGATGTGCATTTGCTCATTCTGGGAATGGAAATAACCGGAGAAAACGCATTTACATGATCCGCAAAAAAATATTTCTTTTTTTCATCCTTGCCGGCGCTGTATTTCAAGCTTTTGCATATACGGATAAACCGGTACTGGTAAATCTCAACATTACCAGACAAAGCGACACCATGGGTTTTAATATGCCGCATGAATTGCTGGAATTGTTTTATCCATTGATTCAAAATGGAAATGTAACCTTATGGGATTCGCCTAAAAAATCATTTAAAATATCTCCCGACGCACTTGCAGCTATTGAAAAATCCAGTGGTACTACCTTCACCAAGGCATTGGATGTATTTCTGCACGAATACTGGACCAGCAGCAGAAAGCACACCAGTTTTACTATCATCGGGGCATCCTTTATCAACCATGGAAATAAAGGAAAAGTTAGTTACGGATATGTGGATTTCACTGAATGCTGGAAATATATTTCAGAACGAAAAATCGAATGCAATGTAAATGGACCGGCAGAACTCAGTATGATTAATGCATTATATAGCCGAAACTATAATTTTAATATTGTACAATTCGGAAATAAAAATTTCAATTCAAAACCCATAGATGCCATACGTATCAGGGATAAGGCATTTTTTAGCAAACGCACTATCGACGGGCTTTATAAGATACCAATGACCAAAGATATTTATTATACTGTTGAACAGGATATCAATGAAGCAACTGAAATCGGTCATGTTTTTTTTACCAATATACAGGATTATCTGAACGCAAATAAAGAAGTAATGTTGAATATTGGTGGCAGCAATTATTTTGATTATAAAACATTTAAAAGTGAAGTTTCCGTAACCAGAATTGAAGTAAATGAATTTTGGGAAAAGAAAAACGGTTATGTGGACTATCAAATTCAATCGGTAACCATTTTTGTAAACAACCGTAAACTGGATCCGGTACCACTGGATGTGCTTCTGGGATGGGGAATTCTCTATAATTTTAAAACTGCAGAAGATGTTTTGAAAGAAAAGAAATTTGCATACACCCTGATTAAAATGAACAACACCTTTGTACCGGAATCTGATTCACCTAAGTTTTTAAAATCCCTTGAAAAATATAGTTGGACACAAGTGAGCAGATATGTTAAATTCTATTGAAAAAAGTATGTATAAAATAAAATTCGGAACTGACGGCTGGCGTGAAATAATTGCCGACAATTTTACGAATGCAAATGTGCGCAGAATTGCACAGGCAACTGCCGATTATTTAAATAAAAGTGATCTTCCCAAACGCTGTATAGTTGGCTACGACTGTCGTTTTGGCGGGGCTATGTTTGCCGCTGAAACTGCATCAATCCTTGCTGAAAATGGAATTCAGGTGCTGCTCAGCAATGGTTTTGTTTCCACTCCAATGGTGTCTTTGGCCGCGAAAAAGGAAAATGCAGGATTGGGAATTATCATTACCGCCAGCCATAATCCGGCTACTTATAACGGATATAAAATAAAAGCACATTATGGAGGCCCGGCTACACCGGCGGCAATTGAAGAGGTTGAGAATTTTATACCAGATATTGAAATTAAACCTGCAGATTTTAACCACCATTTGAAACAGGGAAATATTCAAATAATGGACATCGAAACCATGTATTTGAATCATGTGGAAGAGAATTTTGACATGGATGCGCTGCGCAAAATGGCACCACATCTGGTATACGATGCCATGTTTGGAGCTGGCCAAAATGTGGTCAAAAAATTATTACCCGGAGCGCATTTGCTGCACGCAGACTATAATCCGGGTTTTCAAAATCGGGCACCTGAACCTATACTTAAAAATCTACCTGAAATTACAGAAATCATTCGCTCCAACAACCAATTTTATTGCGGATTAGCAACTGATGGAGACGCAGACAGAATAGGTTTTTTTGATGAGAACGGCAGTTTTGTAGATAGCCACAACCTCATATTATTGTTGATGGAATATCTGACAACCTTTAAAGGTTTAAGCGGAAAAATAGTGAAGAGTTTCTCAGTAAGTGACCGCGTAAATAAACTGTGTGAAATAAAAGGACTGGAAAGCATTACTACCAAAATTGGTTTTAAATATATCTGCGAATACATGGTTACGGATGATGTTCTAATTGGTGCAGAAGAAAGCGGTGGAATTGCCATTAAGGGACATATACCGGAGCGAGACGGGGTTTGGATGGGGTTGGTAATATTGGAATATATGGCCAAAACCGGAAAATCTGTTTCGCAATTATTGAAAGAAATTTATGAAAAAACCGGATCCTTTGCTGTTGAACGATATGATTTGCATTTAACCGAAAAATTAAAGTCTGAAATTATTCAAAATTGTATGAATCGGACCTATGCCACTTTTGGAAATTACAAAGTGGAATCCATGGAAGATACAGATGGTTTTAAATTCAGACTCGGTGACGGAAACTGGGTAATGATAAGGCCAAGCGGTACCGAACCTGTTTTGAGGGTTTATGCAGAATCCGAAAATTCCACCAATGCGTTTGCAATTTTAGACGCCACCAAGAAAACCATTTTAATGGAATGATGCGGAAATTGCTGATTCTTTTGTTGCCCATCATCTTTTATCATGGGAGAATTTATGCGCAACAAGACAGCAATACATTCGACACCACAAAAAGGCGGATTTGTGTATGGAGTGGAAACATCGGAATTACCGTTGTTACCCATGCCGCTCTTTATAAAACCTGGTACAGCGAATATCCCACTACCCCATTTCATTGGCAAAATGACAAAGGAGAATGGCTGGATATGGATAAAGCCGGGCACTTTTTTTCGGGATATTTTCTGGCAGCAGCGAGTAGTTTTAGCTTTCGATATGCAGGTTATTCGAATAAAAAAAGTGCACTTCTCGGAACTGGAATCAGTATGATTTATCAGACAGCTATTGAGTATTTCGACGGGCATAGCGCAGGATGGGGCGCCTCACAGTCAGATTTAATTGCCAATACAAGTGGTGCCGTGTTTGCAGGTTTGCAGGAATATTATTGGGGGAAAATTCGAATTCCCTTAAGAATAACATTTCGTCAAACATCTTATGCCCAACTGAGGCCAAATGTCCTCGGCAACAATCTCCCGCAACGGTTATTGAAGGATTATAACGGACAAACATATTGGGTAGATTTTAATTTGAGAAGAATGTCAATTCCGAATAAAATATTACCGGATTGGTTGGGATTTTCTTTTGGCTACAGCGCTGAAGGAATGCTTGGTGGCTATGGAAATGTGTGGACAGATCCAGATGGAATCCGGCAGGATTATAGCAGCGTGCAACGTTACAAACAGTATTTTATCAGTCCTTCGCTGGCACTCAGCTATGTGAAGACAAAAAAGAAATGGTTACATCAATTGTTATCTATTACAAATTACTGGAGATTTCCAATGCCTGCATTAGAAATGAGAAATAATGGTACCATGCAATTTCATTGGTTATATTGGTAACACAAGGCGGATATGAAAGAATATATTGATATTGATGGATTGTTCCGAAAAAAGAATCCGGGATTGTACAAATGGATACCCCGTTTTATTCTGAATTGGATAAAAAAAACAGTACACCAAACCGATATTAACGAGGCCTTGCACAGAAACCGCAATTACAGAGACGCGGAATTTGCCGAACGCATCATTCGGGATGAATTGCATGTAAAACTCACTTCTACCGGGCTGGAAAACATACCGGAATCTGGAGGTTGTATTGTAGCCGCAAATCATCCCCTGGGAGGAATAGACGGGATGATGTTAATGGTAGAAGCGTCAAAAGTGCGAACCGATGTAAGGGTTATTGTAAATGACTTGCTAACTGCCCTTCCCAATTTTGGTGAAATTTTTATACCTATAAATAAACTGGGCGCAAAAGGAAAACAATCCATGAGAATGGTAGATGAAGCTTATTCCACTCAAAAACTCGTTCTGGTATTCCCTGCAGGACTTTGTAGCAGAAAGAGAAATGGGGTAATCAAAGATTTAGATTGGCAAAAGAGTTTTATTAACAGGTCCATAAAATATGGCCTTCCGGTTATACCCGCATTTTTTAGCGGGAAGAATAGCAAGAGATTTTATACAGTTTCCAGAATCCGCACTTTTCTAAAAATAAAAACCAATATTGAGATGTTTTTTTTGCCCGATGAAATGTTCAAACAAAAGGGGAAACATGTTCATATTCACTTCGGAAAACCTATTCCTGCAGAAACCTTCGACAATAGACAATCCCAGCATCAATGGGCCCAAACCATCAAAGAATATGTATATAAAATGGGTCGCAACAAAGAATTGAATTTCAATAATTTTTTAGAGAATTACGACTCGAATTCTTAAATGAATGGAATTGTTGGTTGAATCTTTTATGTGGGTTGCTTATCCAATGCCTTTCAAAACTTTTTCATAAATTGTGCCCGATTTAATGCAGCCGATAATTGAAAAAGTAGATACAGACCTGCTATTAGCAGAATTGAACGGTAAGATTTTTGTTCGCCCTACCAACAATGTGGGCAACGAAATTTACATTTTCAACGGCGATCAATGCCCCCACCTGATGACTGAACTCGCCAGACTTCGTGAACTTTCATTCAGGGCAGCCGGCGGTGGAACCGGAAAATCTCAGGACCGCGATGAATTTGATACCGGCGTTTACGCCTACGATCAACTTATAGTTTGGAACCCGGTAGATAAAGAAATCGTCGGGGGTTATAGATATAAAGTTTGCAGGGACGCCAAAGATCCGGATGGCAACTTCCACCTGAGTACCAAAGAAATTTTTGATTATACGGATAAACTGAAGAACGATTATTTCCCATACACCATTGAATTGGGAAGGAGTTTTGTTCAGCCTAAATACCAGCCCAGCGCAGAAAACAGAAAAGGTTTATTTTCGTTGGATAACCTTTGGGATGGTCTCGGTGCTCTGGTAGTTATCTATCCGGAAATGCAATATTTTTTCGGAAAAGTAACCATGTATACCGACTTTAATAAGGAAGCTCGGGATCATATATTGAAATTCATGGATTTCTATTTTCCGGATCGCGAAAATCTGGTACACATTCCAAATCCCTTAAAACCGGCATCGGATTGTTCTGAAATGTTACAAATGTTACCCGAACTATCCTATAAGGACGGACATCATTTGTTAAATCAGATTGTTAGAAAACTCGGAGAGAATATTCCACCATTGTTCAACAGTTATATGAATCTGAGTCCTACAATGAAAACATTCGGGACCGCCATCAATGACCATTTTGGCTATGTGGAGGAAACGGGAATCATGGTTACCATCAAAGATATCTACCCTTCCAAAAAAGACAGGCACATCAATAGTTATGTGCAGTTTTTAAATGGCGGGCATCTCAATGCCTGATGAGGACTTTAGATTGGTAAATTTCATTTTCCAGAATTACATAACAGAGATAAAATCCATCTGCCAATTCTAGTAAATTCCATTTACTATACCCCATTTCATCGCACAATAACGATTTTTTATACACTTCCTCTCCTGCGGCATTTGTCAACCGTAACTTAATGATTTTGTTAGCTGCTTGAGGTAAGATTAAGTTCAAAGATTGAGTGGCCGGGTTTGGATAAACAGAAAAGCTGCCTTTTTTATCTGACTGTTCAATTCCAAGATTCACTACCCGTTTTACAGCCTGATAAGCATTTATTTTTCCGTAACCGTAATGTATATTGGAATCCTTGCCGGTAAAGGTATCATGTGTTGCCGTACTTTTTAGAATTTCGCGAATTTCAGATGGTTTCAGATTTGGATTCGCCTGCAGCATGAGTCCTACAATACCGGCAACATGCGGCGATGCCATACTGGTACCGCTAAAAAGCGTCCAATATTGGTCATTTCCACCATAAGTAGATTTTATAGGCGTGTTTTCATCCATCCAACCAGCATACGTTCTATAATTAACTGCACTTGCAATCAGTTGTCCAGGAGCTGAAATATCAGGTTTCATGCGCCCGTCAGTAGTTAAACCACGACTGCTAAATCCAGAAACTTCACCGGGATTTAACCAGTTTTGGGCATGATAAACCCCTTTATAATCTATCCAATTGTTTCTTGCGACATAGGATCCTGCAGTGATGGTTGATTTCCCTGTACCACCATTTTCTCCTACACTATAATTCTGGGTTCCGTTTAAATACTTTCCTGCAAAATTATTTCCCTTAACTGCATCCAAAAAAGAACCACTGGTCCAGCGATAGGTTTGTCCCGAATTCCAGGCATGAAATCGCCCGTTTCCCGTAAACCCGATTCTAACGCGCTGTAAGCGCGCATTATTGGTTTCAACACTTAAAATAATTTCCGATTTTCCATTGTTTACATAGTATGGGTTTCCGCTGAAGGTGAGCCAACACGTGTCCGTACCCGAGTGAAATTCCTTTTTATACATCGAAGCTGCATTTGATGTATAAAAAGGGGTCTCCACCAATTTATTTCCAAAAGTATCCATCAAGGTAATGTTCGCTGCAAAACCACTGGAACTCTCTCCCCAGGCGTCTATATAAAAATTTTCATGGGAATAATCATTTCTGGAACGATCAATACCAAAAGTATACACCGTATCTGAGTTGAGATTTGCAGTCACATGGATTTGATTCCCTGCTTCATTGCCTGCAGCACCCACAACTATCTTCCCTTTTCCCGTAAGGTTTTCTACTGCTTTATCAAACAATGAACTACCATCGTGCGGACCGGTATGCATACCCCAACTCAGATTGCACACAGCGGGTTTTCCAACCGATTGTGCGTAATCGAACACATACTGAAATCCATTGAGGATATTTGGATTTGCAACCACATAATCACCTTTGGCGCTGCCACCAAGCGTATCGTTGCTATATTTAATGGTAACAAATACCAAATCTGCATCCGGTGACATGCCACGCAATTTCAGTTGGGGTGTAGTAAAACCTGAACCGGCCATTATTCCCGCTACATGGGTTCCGTGTGTGCCATCATCATCCTTTGCTGATAAAATATCGGCTTCGGCTGAAAATTCAGTGCCATAGCCAAAACCCGATGGAGCTGTACCTGAATTGTTATTCTGGTGCCAAAATCTCTTGATTCTGGGATTGGTTCCAGCCATATCTGTAAATGTCGGATTGTCTGTTTGAAATCCGATATCTACTATACCACAAACCACACCGGTTCCGAGATAATTAATGGGCAATCCATTACTCAATCCTTGCTGTACTTCATTCACCTTACTTAATATTCGGGTAGTATCATTCAGTAATCTGGAGCTGTTCCAGCGACCATAGATCTCAATCCACTCAATATTCGCATCTTTCGTTAATTGGAGAATTTCTTCTTTATCCCAGCTTCCGCTGATTATTTTTCCAAATTGCGATTGGTTGCTTCCCGGAATGTTTGGTAAAACCCCAACATCTGAAATTTGAATTAATGCCGGAACTCTTCCGTTTCTATCTGCGGGAAATAGTTCAGGATCGGTTTCATGTTCTACAAACAATCTCGTAATTGCCGATAATTTAGAAAAGTCCGTTTTGAATGGCATTTCCTGTGCCATTGCGGAAACATTAAACAGGAAAGCCAGCAATATCACATAGATGCAGCGTATCGTTCTTTTATTTTTCAATTTTCTTTTTTCCTTTAAATCCTTTTTGTTCAAAATATTTCATCCATTTCAATCCTTTATCCACATAAGCAGGATCATAGGTTTTACTCTTTCCGCTTTTAGGGAAAGGGGTTCCGGCATTATGAATATGAAATGCATTTTTAAATTCTCCTTTGCGTATATATTTCCCGTATGCCGAATCTATCCATTTTGAAGCCCAATAAACGCCGTTGTCTCCTCGCAAATCCTTCACTTTAATTCCAAACATCAGACATTTATACCCCATTAATTGAAATGGGCCCCAACTGCTTGCCAGATTCTGTAAAGCCTCATCTCCGGCATCTGAAATATGATCTGCTTTCACATGTTCATAGGAATCCCGCAGGTGAATTTGAGTTAATTTTAATCTGGTGTATACATGTTTTTCAAATCGAAATGGGACGGGTTTTCTACCCCCGCTTTCCATCATACAGAGTGCTGCCAGATATCTGGAGTCCAGGTGAAATTCATCCGCATAATTTTTTATATCATCACCATAATTTTCTATTACGGCTTCGGGTCCGCATTTTTCACCGGCCATTACTGCCTTAGCAGGCCACCAGCATCCTTTGAAGTACACCATGCACAACCCAGAAATGGAAAAAATCCCCAATAAAATAAAACTAAATTTTCGGGATTTCTTTTTCAATATTTCTCGGAATAATATGATTTATTTTCCTTCTATTTCGCGCACACCTGCTTCTGCCGGAGCGTTTTTAGGATCTAATTGCAAGGCTTCTTTATAATCCTGCAATGCCGCTTTTTTATTGCCTCTTTTTTCATAAGTATATCCGCGCAATGCCAGGGCATTTGCATTTTTGGGATTCAAATCGAGGACTTTATTGCACATCTCCGCCGCTTTGGCATATTCTTCAAATAAGTTATAAATCACAGCGGTATTATACAAACCAAGGATATGACCCGGATTTAATGTTCTTACTTTTTCATAATTCGCCAATGCATCTTTGTATTTTTCATGCTTTTGCAACCACAATCCTTTTCCATAAAACGCTTCATCACTGTATTCATTTAAAGCTATCACCTTATCGAAATATTTCAAGGTATTCGGGTCATTTTGGGCCGATTTAATCAATGCGGTTTGAATTGCCGCATCGTAATTGGATGGATCAGATTCCTGGGCTTTTTCAAAGTATTGCAAAGCCCTGAGCGTATCTTTCTGTTCCTTTTTGCAAATACCCATAAATACATTTGCCTTAGCAGCCATATCCGGTTTGATTGCCAACTTTTTAAATAAAGTTTCTGCTTTAGAATAATCCTGGCGGGCGAGATATAAAGTCCCCAAGGCCAGCATGGCATCGGGAAAATCTTCTTTTAATTGCAAAGACCTTTCCAAATGCATCTTCGCTTTCCTGCTATCTGCAGTATCCATTTTCAATAAAGTCTCACCCAGAAGATAATGGTAAACCGCATTAGTTGAATCCAAACCCACAGCAGTCTCCAGATCTAATACGGCATCCCTGAATTTGTCCTGATAGTAAAATGTATTTCCTCTGTTATAGTACAATTGTGCGTTGCGAGGATCCTTATTGATTTTGGCACTGATGTCCCGAATGTCTTTGCTGAAAGCAGTATCAGTTTCGGAAATATACCTCCCTGTGTTTTTTGTGTTGCCACAACTTGCAAAGAAAATAACTATAAGCCAGGTAAACCCTATGCGCCACATATCACGCAAAAATAGACTTAATCCATTTGCAGAATGGCATAAATATGTAAAGTATTCTATCGTTTTATCTTTCTGCCAAAATTGAAATTTTATTTCATTCCAGTCTAAAATAATTTAACTTTGCGCCCCCTGCCCGGGTGGCGGAATAGGTAGACGCGCAGGACTTAAAATCCTGTTCCCTTTGCGGGAGTACGGGTTCGATTCCCGTCCCAGGCACCACGAATAGCTTCTTTTAAGAAGCTATTTTTTTTTACTGAAGTCCAGTAATCCGTGTTAAACGATTACTTCCGTTTATATACGGAAATATCCGTTTACAATCCGTTAAGCAAATTTTCCAGATCCAAATTTGCATTCAACATCAACAGACTGACTGCAAGATTTTCAACCTTAAAACGGATAAAACAATTTTGCACTAAGCCATGTGATGCAAAGAATTTAATAACACCTTAATTATTTTAGTATGAAAGAAAATTCAAATGCTCAGAAAATCACCGGTTTCATCGGAAACACAGAACCTATCCGCGAGTATGGTGAAGGAAAAAAAATGCTTCGTTTCTCCTTTGGCACCAAAGAAAATCAGGAAAAGGAGACTGAAAACCCGGGAAAAACCACCTGGCAAAATGCAGTAGCCTGGGGCGGTTTGGCTCAGTACATTGCAGACAATGGCAAGAAAGGAAGTATGGTAATTTTGGAAGGTAAAAATACCTCCAGAAGTTATGAAGGGAAAGATGGGCAAACCCGGACTAATGAAGAATTTGTGGTAAGCAGCTGTTTTATCCCAAAGAAAAAAGAATAACAACCTCTCGTTTTACGGGCATCCTGAACTTTCGGGGTGCCTGTTTCTTTTTTTTGAAACCATTCCTTTCACAATAGGAATTCTTTTTTTCGATTTTAAAAAACTCACTAAATTCAATTTATTATTTGAATTCAGGAATTCTAAAACCTTCAATCCAAAGAGGCAATAGTTTTCTCAATAATATCGCAGGCTTCCTGCATCTCTTCTTCGGAAATAATCAGTGGCGGAGCGAAGCGAATAATATCTCCATGCGTTTGTTTTGCAAGCAATCCATGGTGCATGAGTTCATAACAAACATCTTCTGCTGTTTTATTACCTCCGAATGGTTGCACTGTAATCGCATTGAGTAAGCCCTTACCCCTTACATTCGAAATCAATGGACTTTGAATAGCCTGCATTCTGTTTCGAAAAATTTCCCCCATGATTTCAGCATTTTTTGCCAATTCTTCTTTCTCCACAACCTCCAATGCGGCAATGGCTACAACACATGCCAAAGGATTTCCGCCAAATGTACTTCCATGTTCTCCGGGTTTTAAGGTGAGCATAACCTCATCAGAAGTTAAAACTGCACTTACCGGAAAAACGCCACCACCCAGTGCCTTGCCCAAAACCAGAATATCCGGTTTTACGTCTTCATGGTCGCAGGCCAATAGCTTTCCGGTTCTGGCAATTCCGGTTTGTACTTCATCGGCGATAAACAATACATTATACTGGTTACAAAGGTTTCGAACTCCTGTCAGGTAATTGGAATCCGGAACCACTACCCCGGCTTCTCCCTGTATGGGTTCCACCATAAATGCGGCGATATTTTTATTTTGAAATGCTGCCTCCAGAGCAACTAAATCATTAAATGGAATTTTTTGAAAGCCCGGCACATAAGGCCCGAAATTGGTATAACTCTGCGGATCTGTACTGGCGCTCACTGCGGCAATGCTTCGGCCCCAGAAATTGTCATTGGCAAAGAGGACTATCGCTTCGTTATTAGGTATGCCTTTTACTTCATACGCCCATTTTCTGGCGAGTTTTACAGCCGATTCGCAGGCTTCAACTCCGGAATTCATCGGCAATACGCGGTCGTATTGGAAGTATTTGGCCAGGTATTCCTCAAAAATACCCAGCTTGTCATTGTGAAATGCCCTGCTGGTAAGTGTAAGATTACTTGCCTGAGAAGTGAGAGCGCGAATAATATCCGGATGACAGTGACCTTGATTCACAGCGGAATAAGCTGAAAGAAAATCAAAGTATTTTTTACCATCCGTATCCCATACAAAAATGCCTTCGCCTTTCGACAGAACAACCGGAAGTGGTTTATAGTTAAATGCTCCGTATTGCTTCTCCAGGGCTATATAATCGCTCATTTCCAATATTTCGGATGGATTTACTATCATTTGGCAAAATTAATTAATTCAGGCCGAAACGTTGCTATTTCATTGGCTTTCCCATAAATTTGACATTCTTGAGAATGAGGGTATTATTTTTATTTTTTACATTCTTTTTCAGCATTTTTGGCTCGCTTTATTCTCAGGGGATATACAAAGAATTCGGCCAAAACAGGGTTCAATACCGCGATTTTAATTGGGACAAACTCACCTTCAATAACATTGATATTATTTATTATGACAATGAAGGAATACTCGCAAATAATGCATTGCAATTAGCAACGCGCGAATTGGAACGGTTGGAAACTTTCCTTTCTTATAAATATGGTGGAGCCATGCAACTGGTAGTTTTCAGCAATCTCAATGATTACCGGCAAAGCAATATCGGATATACCAATCCATTGCTTAGCAGTGGCGGATTTTTGGTAATTCCCAATGATGTAAATACCATTTATTTTGACGGGAGTTACACCAATTTACAAATGCAATTGCGCAAGGCGATTTGTGATATCATGCTTCGCGAAATGATATATGGTGGCACCTTGCAGGACAGATTTGAACGTGTGCGGTCCCCGATGTTGCCTGCCTGGTTTACAGAGGGTCTTGGTGCATTTTTATCCGAAAGTTGGAATGCAGATCTGGAAAACCAGATGAACAATGCCATTTCCACCAATATGTTTTCCAATTTCAACAACTTAAATCCTGAAGAAACAAAATTGGCCGGACACAGTATCTGGCGGTACCTGGTTGAAGCCTATGGTGCGGAAGCATTAAGTACCATTGTTTTTATCTCCAGATATACGCATAGCGTAGATGCGGCAATTTATTTTCATACCAGAAAAAATATGGGTGAATTTCTCAAAGACTGGCGGGAATTTTATGTGAAGAATTTGGGTGCAAATCCGAATCAGAACCTGCCCAGAGGGAAAAGCAATATACCGGGAAGAATTTCCAAAAGAATGCATACCGATATGTCCCTGAGTCCCAATGGTGAAAAGGTGGCTATTGTAACCAATGACCGCGGGCGTTACGATATATGGGAGTTTGTTTTTGCTACAGGCAAAGTGGTACATATTTATTCAGGTGGGGTTCGTGTACTGAATCAATTGGCAGACTATGAATTTCCCAAGCTTAAATGGAATGCAGCAAGTGGCGAATTACTATTCGTAACTTATGAAAACGGTAGTTATTTTTTGATGTCGTATAAAAACGGGCATGTTAAAAAAACGGATGAGTTCGCTCCATTCACAGCGGTTTTGGATTTTAGTATAAGTTCCGATGGTAGCAGCATGGCATTCAGCGGTGTTAAAAATGGACGAACGGACTTGTACATCATGGATTTAAAATCCAAAATAATAAACCGTATTACCAATGATTTGTTTTACGATGCTTGTCCGGTATTCAGAAAAGATGGAAGCGTCTTATTTGTTTCCAATCGTCCGCTGAACAAGGATTCCGGATTTCTTGGGTATGTAAATTATACCAATAATATTTTTGAATATACAAATGGAGATATCCATCCATTAACCGCTTTTAATCAAAAAGTAAATTTGAGTTCTATCATTGAGTATAATGAAAAAACATTTGGATTTTTATCGGATCATTCCGGTATACGCAATGCTTATGTGGTTATTGCCGATTCCGGCACTCAGGTTTTCCCACAAACCAACTATAAACTTGGAATACTTAACCAATCGGTTTCATTTGACCAGAAATCGCTTGCAGAGCTGCTTCTCATTGAAGGCAGATTTAATATTTTTACCAGTTTGATCCCTCAAAATCCAATTAATGAATCGGTTCCAATCCAAATACTAAAATGGAAAACCACTATTGAAAACATCGATTCGCTGTTTGCCGACAGAAATGTCAGAATCAGCAATCAGTATTTAAACGGAAATGATTCGGTTTCATATTCCAAGCTCGATAGCTTACAACGCAGTTATAAATTTCAAACCGGATTTGAAAAAGTGGATTATAAAATTAATTATCCGGAAGATTCTTCTATTACGGTAAATCATTTTAAGCACGGACGTTTTTATAATTCACTTCAACCCGATTTTCTGTTATCACAATCGGAAAACAGGGTATTGGGCAGTTACCTTTTTAACAATAACATACGCAGAGATGCATTGCGCAACCCGTTGATTATGCCATATATGAAAGTCTCCCTCGCCGATGTACTCAAAAACTATATCATTGAAGCGGGCTTCAGAACCAGTTTGGATTTATTGCAAACCGATTATACCTCCAGATTTGCAGTACTCAAATACAGATTGGATCATGAACTGTCTATTTCCAGGCACATGCGCAAGTTTGAAGATGCAGGGAATGTGTTAAAACAGAATATTAGCATTCAAAGTGCTTACACATTGTCCCTGCCACTTAATGAAAGAAGCCGAATTTCAACACAATTTGGTGCCCGTTATGAATATCTTACCATTAAAGGCTCTGAAAGTCAGAATCTGGATATTCCGGACATTCGCGATTATTATCTTACCGGAAATGTATCTTACATTTTCGATAATACCACTTCATTGGGATTGAATATGATGAAGGGTTCCAGAGCCGCAATTGGATTTGACTTATACCAAAAATTGAATTCTGATTTGCTGGTAAATAATATTTGTGGTGATGTAAGGACCTACATTCCGGTATATCAAAAAATTATTTGGGCAAACAGGCTTGCATTTTCATACGCATTAGGTAACGGAAAGGTTGCATATTATTTAGGGGCCGTGGAAAATTGGACCGGAAAAAATCAGTTTGCACCCTATTCGCAAACTTTGCAAAACAATACCTATGTTTTCCAGCAATGGGTTTCAAACCTGCGTGGATTTGGGCGCGGTATACGTTTGGGCAGCAGTTTTGCAATTTTAAACTCCGAATTGCGTATACCTGTATTTCAAACTTTTATCAAAAGACCGGTAGAATCAGAATTCTTCCGCTATTTTACATGCAATATTTTTTCCGACATCGGAACTGCATTTATTGGAAAGTCACCGGCAGATCCGGAAAACCTGTTCAACACCATTTATTACAGCACACCCAATTACGATATCAGTATAACTTCAAAAAGAAATCCACTTGTAATGGGAATTGGTTTTGGTGCAAGAACCCGATTTTTAGGCTATTTCATTAAATATGATCGGGGTTATGGAAGAATTGAAAATACCTGGTTAACACCCATGAATTACATTTCCCTCGGCTTTGATTTTTAAAATATCCGAAAAAACATTGGATTCCATTTTAATGAAGCGGATTTTACGCTTATTTTGCACCTTTATTTTCCAAAACGTTTCATGGGAATCTTCAGCTTTTTAACACAGGAACTGGCAATTGACTTAGGCACTGCCAACACCCTAATCATCTACAAAGACAAGGTGGTGGTGGATGAACCATCCATAATTGCTTTGGAGAGAAGCACAGGAAATGTGATTGCCATTGGCAAAGAAGCCATGCAGATGTATGGGAAAGAAAATGAAGGAATTAAAACTATTCGTCCTCTGAAGGACGGTGTGATAGCAGATTTTCAGGCCGCTGAACATATGATTCGGGGCATGATCCGAATGATGAATCAAAAACAGCGCTGGATTTCACCACAACTGAAAATGGTTATCTGCATTCCATCCGGTATTACAGAAGTTGAAAAACGAGCTGTAAAAGACAGTGCTGAACGCAGTGGTGCCAAAGAAGTTTATCTGATTCATGAACCAATGGCCGCTGCTGTTGGTATTGGTATTGATGTTACCCAGCCTCAGGGAAACATGGTAATTGACATTGGTGGTGGTACCACTGAAATAGCAATTATTGCCCTGGGAGGAATTGTTTGTGATGAGAGCATCAGAGTCGCAGGCGATGAATTTAACCTCGACATTTTGGAATACATGCGCAGGGAGCATAACCTCTTAATTGGCGAACGCACAGCAGAGAAAATTAAAATCAATATTGGCAGCGCACTGCAGGAATTGGATCACCCACCTGAAGATTATGCGGTTTTTGGAAGGGATTTAATGACCGGAATTCCAAAACAAATTATGGTGAGCTACAGTGAAATTGCCCGTGCTTTGGATAAAAGTATTATGAAAATTGAAGAGGCTATTTTGCGCGCTCTGGAACAATCTCCACCTGAATTAAGCGCTGATATTCTCACCAATGGAATTTGGCTTACTGGCGGCGGGGCATTACTGCGCGGGCTGGATAAAAGAATTTCAGCTAAAACCAAATTAAAGGTTCAGATTGCAGATGATCCGCTTCGCGCTGTTGTGAGAGGAACGGGTATTGCTTTGAAAAATATCGGTAAGTTCAAATTCTTAATGACCGCGTAAAACCTGAAATATGCTGTACCTGTTCCGTTTATTGCGGAATAATCTCTTCGCCGTAACTTTTATTCTCTTACTGGGGATTTCGGTATCACAGGTAGTCAGATACAATATTTATCAGGAAAGTTTTTATTTTAATTCTTCCAGAGCAATTTTAAATAATATTGCCGCATCTCAATTTGCAGTAAAAGAATATTTTGATCTGAGAGAAGTTAACAAAGCCCTGCTGGAAGAAAACAACCGCTTGCGCTCCTCCGGCTTGAGGGATTTGGTCTTTAGTGATACCGGGGTCATTGTAAATCGGGATAGCAACGGCAAAAAGCGATATACATATGTCACTTGCAGGGTGGTGAAAAATTCTACCAGAATGCGCAATAATTTTATCACTATAGATAAAGGTTGGAGCAGCGGAATTAAAAGGGGAATGGCTGTTATTTCTCCGTCTGGCATTGCAGGTTTGGTATATGAAGTAAATGAAAATTTTTCTCTGGTCTTATCTGTTTTGAATTCCAAATTTGTTACCACCCCAATGATTCCTGCCATTCAATTCAGAGAGGGTTCCATTACATGGAACGGTCGGGATCCGTCTTTGGCACAATTAAATTGGGTAAATAAATTTGAAAAATTAAGTCCGGGAATGGATGTGCTCACCAGCAATTTTTCTGTAAAATATCCACCAGGAATTCCCATTGGAAAAATTAAATCCGTGCGCAAAAAACCTACATCGTCTTTCTACGATGTAGACATTGTATTGGCCACAAATTTCAACAAAATTGGTTTTTTGTATGTAGTAAAAGACAACTTTACACACCAATTGGATACGCTTTCAAAAAATGAGGAGGTAATTTATGCTCCTTGATGGATTGCGATATACCATTATCGCTTTATTGTTGCTCGTAATTCAATTCTTTTTCATTCAGAATATCAACTTCAGTACATGGATACAGCCTATGCCCTATTTGTATTTACTTCTGATTTTGCCATTTTCAATGAATCGTTTTTTGGTATTGGGTATTGCGTTTTTTATGGGATTTCTATTGGATAGTGTTGGAGACACATATGGCATGCACGCTGCATCCATGGTTACTCTGGCGTTTGCAAAAGTGAATATAGACAAGCGTATTCTTGATATTGATTCTATTCAATTACAGGGCTACAATTATCTTACACCACAATACAAAGGATTTCGATACTACGCTGTTTATACCTTGCTACTTATCTGGCTCCATCATATCGTTTTTTCTATTCTGAATTATTTCAAATTCTCAGCTGTATTACAAATAATTGGAGTATCCGGATTGAGCACCATATTTACTTTCTTGTTTATTTTGTTGTATGCAACAGTAGCAGGCAGGAGGTAGAATGGCAGAACTGAGCAGCAACAGGCGATTTATGTATGTGGCAGTTTTTGCCATAATTGCTTTGATATATCTGGGTAAAATTCTATCGCTCCAGGTCAATCCTAAGTATGAATTAAAAGCCATTAACAATGCACTGAACAAAATTCCACTTAGTCCTGCAAGAAGTATTATTTATGACAGGAATGGCAAATTGATGGTGTATAACATTGCCATTTATGATCTTTGGGTATTCCCCGGAGATGTAGAAAAACTGGATACTGCAGCATTTTGTGAAATTCTGAATATCGATAAAATAGAATTTCTGAATCGGATGAAAGACGCCACAGAGAATTCGAAAAGGCGACAAAAAAACGGGCAATTTAACCGCTCCGCGGTGTTCATGAGTAATTTGAGCAAAACACAATATGCCTCCCTACAGGAAAATATATTTCAATTTCCGGGATTTGTTATTGAACCCAAAACAGATCGGTTATATGCAGTAAAAGGTGGCGCACACGTGTTGGGTTATTTGGGCGAGGTAAGTAAGAAAATGTTAAAAAATGATGCTTATTACCACCCCGGGGATTTGGTTGGAATTACCGGAATTGAAAATACATACGAAAAATATATTCGGGGTATCAAAGGCCAAAGAACGGTTTGGCAAGACAGAACTTATGTGGAACGAGGGGAAGTGAAAAATGATGAATTTAATTTTCCCGCCGAGGCCGGACCTGATATTTTTTCCAGTTTGGATTTTGATCTGCAGGAATTCGGAGAAAAACTACTCACTAACAAAAGGGGAAGTATTGTGGCTATTGAGCCATCTACCGGTGAGGTATTGGCTTTAATTAACAAACCGGATTATGATCCCAATCTCTTAGTTGGTGATACACGTGCAAAGTCATTTGGGAAACTTATTATGGATCCCAGAAAACCGCTTTATAACAGAGCGATTAAAGGAATGTATCCACCGGGTTCAACCTTTAAAACGGTTATGGCTTTAGTGGCCCAACAGGAAGGGGTGTTGCATCCGGAAACCATGCACAGTTGCGCAGGTGGATATCACATGGGTAGCCTGACTGTAGGTTGCCACCCCCATGGTTCTCCGCTAGATCTCAGAACCAGCATAGCTATATCGTGCAATGCCTATTATTGCCAGGTTTTCAGGGATATCATTGACAATCCGAAATACACCAGTGTTAGAGAAGGTTATGCATCCTTGGAAAAACACCTTCGCAGTTTTGGACTGGGTTCCAAAACCGGTATCGATTTACCTGGAGAAAACAGTGGAAATATTCCCTCTGTGGCTTATCTGGATAAAAGGCACGGCAAAAAATGGCGCAGCAGCAATATCATTTCACTTGCAATCGGACAAGGTGAAATATTGCTCACGCCTCTTCAAATGGCAAATGTAGCCGCAATTATAGCCAACCGTGGTTTCTATTATATCCCACATACTGTACGTGGTATTGGTGCCAAAATGGAATTGCCGGTGTCTTTAAAAGTGCGGCATTTTACCACTGTGGATACCCAATATTTCAGGCCTTTGATTGATGGCATGGAGCGCGTTCCAAGGCCTGGAGGAACAGCCGGTGGTAGTGGAATTCCCGATATCGTAATTTGTGCAAAAACAGGTACAGCACAAAATCCACACGGTGAAGAACATTCGCTTTATATCGCATTTGCACCCAGAGAAAATCCCAAAATTGCCATAGCAGTTGTCGTGGAAAATGGAGGATATGGCGCAACATGGGCTGCGCCTATGGCCAATTTAATGATCGAACATTATTTGAATAAAGGGCAGGAACCCAAAGTACCTTATTTACTCGATCGAATGTTGAAAGGGGTTGTAGCCCAATGAACAATACCCGGGGAATAAATGAAAATCCAAAACTGGATTCTATTTCCATATTTTTTTATGCATTATTGGTATTAATTGGTTTGGTAAATATTTATTCGGCAACTTCCGATGTAAACCAAACATTTTCATTTTCTATTACCAGTGTGTCCGGCCGACAAGTATTATGGATTGGTGGATCTTTACTGATAATTCTCACAATCGCTTTTTTAAACGTAGCAGTAATTGATTATTTCGCATATGGTTTTTATGCCATAACCATACTGCTGAATATTGCAGTAATATTTCTTGGAAAAGAAGTTTCAGGTGCCAAATCCTGGTTCGGATTTGGTGGGGTTGGAATTCAACCCAGTGAATTTGCAAAAGTAGGAGCAGCACTGGCTTTGGCAAAATTTCTGGGTACTTACGGTATACGATTTAAGGGTAGAAAAAATATACTTAAAGCGTTGGGTATTTTTTTACTGCCCATGGCAATTATTCTGGTGCAAAATGATACCGGAAGTGCATTGGTTTTCCTCGCGTTTTTTTTGGTATTATATCGCGAAGGTTTGCCAGGATATATTTTATTATCCGCATTGTGGCTGGGAATTCTCGGTATTACCGGAATCATTTTTATTGCAAAGGAAATAAGCCATTGGTGGGAAACGGGAATTCTTTCAGCACTTGCATTATTTGTAATTTATCTGGGAAGAAAAAACAGACAATTTGTTAGCGCGGTGGCATTAATCACACTGATTTCAGTGGTATTCAGTTATGGAGTACGTTTTGCATATACGGGTGTTCTTAAGGGATATCAAAGAGACCGCATAGAATTAATTCTCGCATTAAAAGAAGATAACAAAGGCGCAGGATATAATCTGGCACAAAGCCAAATAGCCATAGGTGCTGGCAAAATAACAGGACGTGGTTTTTTGGACGGAACCCAAACCAAAATGGGATTTGTTCCGGAACAACATACGGATTTTATTTTTTGCACCATAGCTGAAGAATGGGGTTTTCTCGGTGTTCTGGTGTTTTTCCTGATTTATTTTGGATTGCTATTTCGACTGGTAACATTGGCAGAACGGCAAACCACGGTATTTGGCAGGGTGTTGGGGTATTCCGTAACCTGTATTATTTTCATGCATGTGGCCGTAAATATTGGAATGACTATAGGATTGGTGCCGGTAATTGGAATACCACTGCCATTCATCAGTTTTGGTGGATCCAGCCTTTGGGCTTTTACACTACTGCTGTTTACTTTCTTAAAAGTGGATGAAAAACGCCGGTGAAAAACGCAAATTGTCTCTATTGCAAACCAAAGATGGAAGTTTCACTTTAATTGATGAAGACCTTGGTGAAACCTACCACTCCAGACATGGCGCCGTTACGGAAAGTAATGATGTATATATTGAAAAAGGACTTGATTTTTTCGTAAATAGCAGCTTTAAAAATCCGGTTAATGTTCTGGAAATAGGTCTGGGAACAGGCTTGAACGCCTCGCTTTCTGCCATTTATTCGATTAAACATTCTGTTTCATTGCAATATTTCGCACTGGAACCCTACCCTTTACCCATGGAATATTGCAAGTTACCGGAAAATATACTTCTTGAATTTAGACATATATGGCGGGCAATTCAGAATGCGCCATGGAATGTAAATGTACAAATTCATCCTTCATTTTTGCTTCAAAAAATCAATCGGAAAATGGAAGATTATTTTATGGAACATGAAGCAATTGATCTTGACTATTTTGATGCTTTCGCACCAAAATATCAAAGCGAAATTTGGAATGTAGAAGTATTTTCAAAAATCCACACATTCATGCGGCATAAAGGAATTCTGACTACCTATTGTGCAAATGGACAGGTAAGAAGGAATTTGACAGCGGCAGGATTTAAAGTGGAACGACTCACCGGTCCACCGGGAAAACGGGAAATGTTGAGGGCAATAAAATCTTAATTTCAGGTCTGAGTTGAGGTAAATTGTGGCAGAAATAATACGAATACAATCCTTATGTTTGCTATATGAATTTATTTCGAATTGCAAGAAACAGCTCGCTCAGTATCTTGTTTATTACCTTGCTTTTATCCTGTAACAGTGAAAATGGAAATGAGGAAAAACTATTTGAACTTCTGGATCCTGCTATTACCGGTGTGGATTATACAAACACAATTCCTGAAAATGATACCTTAAACCAATATACCTACCATTACATTTTTAATGGAACCGGAGTGGCAACCGGGGATATCAATAATGATGGCCTTGCCGATATGGTAATAACCGGTAATGAAAAACCGGCGAAAATATATTTGAATAAAGGCGAATTTAAATTTGAAGATATAACAGACAAATCTGGTTTTAAAACCACAGGTTGGATGAGTGGTGTAACCATGGCAGATGTAAATAACGACGGGTTTTTAGACGTTTACATATGTCGCAGCGGTCCTGAAAAAAACCTGCAGGCAAAATCCAACTTTCTTTTTATCAATAACCGCGATCTCACTTTCACAGAATCTTCCAAAGCCTGGGGCGTAAATGATATGGGAAATGCCACATGCGCCACTTTTTTCGATTTGGAAAATGATGGTGATCTGGATATGTATTTGGGAAATCATGCGGATCAATTCTTCGCCAATGTAAATGTGCCATTTACACGAAAATTGAAAATGGACATTCACAACCAACAACATTTATTTAGAAATGATGGCGGCAAATTCACGGATATCAGTGATGCGGCCGGGGTAACTGCCATGGGGTATTGCCTTAGCGCCACCCCGGCAGATTTTAATCGCGATGGATTTATGGATCTCTATGTATGCAATGATTATTTAATTCCCGATTATTATTACATCAATAATGGTGATGGAACTTTTACCGAAAGCTTTAAGCAATATTTCAAGCACAGCAGCACCAACAGCATGGGAAGCGATGCAGCGGATTATAACAATGATGGATGGATGGATATCATTACTTTGGATATGTTGGCGGATGATCCCCGGAGATTTCAGTTGCTTGGTGGCTCAAAAGATATTGATCATTTCAGAACCAGTGTGGCAAACGGATATGGATACCAATACATGCACAATGCGCTGCAAACCAATACAGGATCAGGTCATTTTTCTGATCTCGGATTTCTGAATGGTGTAGCACGTACCGACTGGAGCTGGAGCCCGTTGTTTGCTGATTTTGACAATGATGGCTGGTCCGACTTGTTTGTCACCAATGGGTATTACAGAGATGTAACCAATTTGGATTTCATGATCTATTCAGACCGGATTTTAAAACAAACCGGACAAAAAGTGAAACAAAAAGATTTTATTGAAAAAATTCCATTTGAAAAATTATCGAATTATGCTTTTAAAAATAAAGGAAATCTGCAATTTGATAACGTAACTGAAAATTGGGGGCTTGAAGCTCCAACCCATTCTACAGGTTCATCTTATGCAGATCTGAATAACGACGGTAATCTGGATTTGGTCATTTGTAATCAGGGAGATAAAGTACAGATTTATAAAAATCATGGTACAAAAAATAATTACCTTCAATTGAAATTTAAAGGTGGTAAAAAGAACAATACTTTTGGTATTGGTACCAAAGTAATTCTGACTACGGATTCAGGTACAAGAATAATGGAAATGCAGCTGGTCCATGGGTATCAAAGCAGCAGTGCTCCTACGTTGCATATAGGATTAGGTGCAGATGAATCCGCCAAAAAAATTACCGTAATCTGGCCCAATGGTGAATATCAAAACCTGGAAAATATCAAATCCAAACAAACGCTGGAAATTGATGAAAAAAATGCTTCAGGAAAATACGTTTATCAGGTTCAAAAAGAATTTACTTTCGAGGAAATTACAGAACTCGTCGGATTAAATTTTGTTCATGAAGAAAAAGAAAATCCGGATTTTAAAAGAGAACCTTTACTTCCGCATCGCTTTACCATGTTGGGCCCCGGAGCTGCAACCGGTGATGTAAACGGAGATGGTTTAACGGATTTGATAATCACAAATGCGCGTGAAAGTTCCGGATGTAAATTATTCGAACAAACACCAGAAGGCAAATTCAGACTTTCTGCTTCACAACCCTGGAAGAATGGAATTGACGCTGATATTTTGGGTTGTTTGATTTTCGATGCTAATGGGGATGGAAGTAACGATATCTACCTTGCCGCCGGAGGTTCGGAATATGAATGGCCTAGTCCCAAATACAAACACCATTTGTATATGAATAACGGCAAAGGAAGTTTTACTGAAAAAACAGACGCATTACCGGATGTGAATTGCAGTGGAAGTTGCATAACAGCCGGAGATTATGATGCAGACGGGGATTTGGATTTATTTGTTGCCGGAAGGTTAAATCCCGGTAATTACCCGGGTTTGGATATTAGAAGTTATTTACTAAATAACATACAGGGAAAATTCACGGATGTCACCAGTTCTGTTGCTCCTGAACTGAACAAACCAGGCATGATCTGCGCAGCAGTATTTGCAGACTACAACAACGATAATAAATTGGATTTGGTGGTTGCAGGGGAATGGATGCCGGTTTTCTTTATGCAAAATACCGGAGACAAATTTGTAAGCCAGGGTTCTGCCGGTACAAGAAATGCATCAGGCTGGTATAACAGCTTGTTGCCTGTGGATATTGATAATGACGGAGACCTCGATTTTATTGCAGGGAATAAAGGAGAAAACAGTTTTATCAAGGCTTCCATTACAGACCCGCTTAGAATTTACTGGACAGATCTGGACGGAAATGGAATAACCGATTTGTGGATGACATACACCCGTCAGGGCAAAGAATATCCATTGTATCAGCTGGATGAGATGGGCAAAGCGTACCCAGGTTTTATCAGCAAAAAGTTTACCACCTATACCGAATTTGCAGGCAAAACCGCTTTGGAAATATTCGGTGCTGATAATATGGCTAAAAATCGATTACAGGCTTCTAATTTCAACTCCATGATACTAATAAACAACGGTGGAAGTTTTGAAATGGTTAATCTCCCCAGAATGGCACAGGCAGGTCCGATTTACGGTCTTGCTACAGCGGATATTGATGGAAATGGATTTTTGGACATCATTGGTACAGGCAATAGTTACTCTCCTCGTTGGTCGCATGGAAGAGATGATGCAATGGATGGTTTCACCTTGATGAATCAAAACGGGCAACTATCCTTCAACGATGGTTATGCTGTGGGTTTTGAAGCCACAGGTGATGAAAAAGCCCTTGTAATGTTGCCCTGGAAAAAGGATAAACTCACATTTATTGCAACTCAAAATGGAGGGCCGGCGAAAATGTTCGAGGTTAAATCCGGTATGCATTTTATACCAGCCAAAGGGGTAGAAACAAAAGCACTGGTGAAATTGAAAAATGGTAAAACCAGAGTAGAGAATCTCAGTTATGGGTCCGGATATTTATCTGCAAGCCAACCAGGAGTTTGGGTGAATTCCTCAGTAGAATCTGTCCAATTTATTGATGGTCGCGGGAATTTGAGGAACGTACGCTCCTGATTTATTTTCATTCATACTTGAATCCTGTAAAATAAAATTCTATCTTTGCACCCATTTTTAACAATTCGAGCGTCATGGGAGTATCCAGATTAAAGAGAAAAGAAGCGAAAAATCGCAGCCGCAGCACTAAAAGAGTGGAAACTATCAAAAGGCTGAGAACCTTCAAACACATCACATCTCCTTACAAAGGTGAAAGTGGTATAATCCTCGAAGACAAAGGGTAAAAAAATAATATTATTGGATATTAAAACGCAGCCTGGCGCTGCGTTTTTTATTTGCCGTGTGGTTCCAAATTGGAAATATTCCATATTTGAATTTTAGGGTGTAATTCATTTTTTGAATGATTACTTTTGCCAAATGCGATTGCGCCTATTCTTGCCAATTTCCGTAATTATACTGGCTGCTTCCTGCAGCAAAAAAACGGATCACAGTAAAATCACCTTAAACAATTTTATCTTAAGCGATTGTAACACGGCAATTCAAAATGCTATTGTGGTAGACCATGTAAGTGCTCCTGCAGGTGGCAGACGGTATTTCTATGCCTGCGCTGCAGCCTATGAAGCTTTAGTACCATTCCAACCCGGATATCGTTCGCTTGCCGGCCAATTTCGCGGTTTAGAACCAGGACCTAAACCAGATACCAGTAAAGGCTATTGTTTAGATCTTGTTGCACTTGCAGCCCATACATTCGCCAGTAAAAAGCTGGTTTATAAAGAGGATTCAATTAACAATTTCAGAGAACGCAAATTGAAATGGTACAAGGACAGGATTTCCGAAGATCAATTTGAAAATTCCATTGCATACGGTGATTCTGTTGGAATGCATATAATTCGCTGGGCTAAAAAAGACACATTTGACCAGATTCGCGGACGTGACTTTTATAATCCGAGTGGCATTAAAGGCCGCTGGGAACCAACATCCCCTGATTTCAGCAATGCGGTTGAACCAAATTGGAGGAGAATTCGCCCTGTATTAATTCCATCAGCAAACGCCTTTAAAATTCCGAATCCGGAACCTTTCAGCAGGGATAAAAATTCCAGATTTTATACAATCACCAAACAAGTATATGATGAGGTTCAGTTAAAAGACAGCAATCACCTGCGCACGGCATTGTATTGGGACGACAATCCGAATACGATGGTTCATCGCGGACATATAACCGTTAGTTTGTTAAAAGTAAGCCCGGCCGGCCATTGGCTGGGAATGATGAGTACGTTATCCAAACAACAGAATTTCAATCTGATGCAAAGTGCAGAGGGTTTTGTGAGATTTTCTGCCGTGATGTTTGATGCCTTTATAGCCTGTTGGGACGCCAAATACCAAACTGATTATATCCGGCCTGAAACAGCAATTCGCCTTTTGATTGATTCTAATTGGTCTTCGCCCATCCAAACTCCTGCTTTCCCTGAATATCCAAGTGGACATTCCGTGGTATCTACATCAGTAGGAACCATGTCTGACACCTATTATGGAAAATTCGAGTATATCGATAGCGCAGAATTGGAATTTGGTCTCGGCACAAGGAAGTTCACCGGTATTTTGGATGCCTCCAAAGAAGCCTGCATCAGCCGGTTATATGGTGGAATTCACTTTATTGACGCCATTGAAAACGGCAAAAAACTCGGACAACAGGTCGGTGAGTACCACCTTAAACACTTGATTACCAAGGAGTAATATTTGAAATTTGCATTTTTTACATATTATTTTATGTAATATATTTGTTTTGTAAAATATTTCATATATATCTTTGCATCAACGGAGGTATTATGACACCATACACCATTGCTCTGGCAGGCAAGGCGTATTTAACCCAGGCAAATCGCTCGGGTAAAATTCAGCAGACTACAGGCAAATCCATTTTAATGCATTCTGATTTTCGATTTTATTCGAAAGCCATGAATCATTCGGATATGGTGCTGGAAATGCGTTCCCTTCCCTATCCGCATAGCATTGCAAACATTCCTGGAATGAAACCCGGGAATAAAGAAAACGCTAAAGGATATCCGGGAATCAGGAATAATTTCAATCTCAAATTCTCCGCAGTTTTACACGCAACCACCAACTTTTGCGCGTTTTTAGGGAATTCGCTGAAGTTGTATTTGGATACCGTACACCTTACCACAGGTTTTGATGTAATTGTTTCAAGAACTCTTTTTGGTAAGGGTAACTACAAACTGATGCCCGTGCTTCTAATCGCACGTTAGGATCTATCGGTTTATTGACTCATGGAAAGAGGCTGGGAGGGAGCCTCTTTCCTATTTTATAACCTTTCCAACTGGTTTCTGAGAAGTACAATTTTTTGCTCTGCATCAGCCCTTTTCTGCTTTTCCTTTTCTACAATTTCAGGTTTGGCATTCGCAACGAATCTCTCATTTTTTAATTTCACATTTACAGAATTCAGAAATCCCTGCAAATACTCCAACTCCTCTCCCAGCCTGAGTTTTTCTTTTTCTGCATCAATTTCAATTTCCAATCTTACCACCACTTCACTCGTACCTACCATTAATCTGGCACTCTGATCGTATTCTTTAGTTCCAAAGTGAAGGCTGGCGTTTGCAAGTTTTTCAATAAATGCCTGATATTCTCTAAATGATTCGATATCCGAAACGATATACATTTCCAGTGTTTCCCTTGGTGAAATGTTCTTTTCCGTGCGCAATTTTCTAATTTCGGTAACCAGCATAACGGGTTCTTCCGGAGCTGCTTCCAAAACACGGGAAATAGGATAATCGCTTAGAATACACGGTTTATTAGGTTTCCCATCAAATAAAGCATGATGAAGTTCTTCCGTAATAAATGGCATAAATGGGTGCAACATTCTGAGAATAGTGTCAAAATGTTCACCTGCCAATTTTCTGGTTTCTTCCCCCATTGCTTCTCCATATGGTGGTTTGATGGCTTCCAGGAAGTTGCTGCAGAAATCGTCCCAGCCCAGCTTGTATAATGCCATAAGTGCATCATTGAGACGGTATTCCTTAAAATGGGACTCATTCTCCGCAAGTGTTTTATGAATTCGCTTTTCCAGCCAAACCACAGCTTGTGTTTCATTTGGCCTCATCGTTAAATTTTCATCTACTTTCCACGATGAAACCAGCCTGTATGCATTCCATAGTTTGTTGCAAAAATTTCTGCCAATTTCAATCTGGCTTTCATCAAAAAGGATATCACTACCCGCCGGAGAACACAAAAGCATGCCCATTCTTACGGCATCCGCGCCATTTTTGGCAATTAAATCCAATGGATCCGGGCTATTGCCGAGGCTTTTACTCATTTTGCGTCTTTGTTTATCTCTTACAATTCCGGTGAAATAAACATTCTTAAAAGGCAATTCCTGCTTGTATTCATATCCGGCCATGATCATTCGCGCCACCCAGAAAAATATGATTTCAGGTGCTGTTACGAGATCGTTGGTTGGATAATAATAGTTTAGATCTGCGTTGTCTTTATTCTTGAATCCGTCAAAAACCGAAATTGGCCATAACCAACTGCTAAACCAGGTATCCAATACATCTTCATCCTGCTTCAAATCCTCTTCTTCAAGCTTTACGCCTCTTGCTTCAAATTGCTTGACGGCTTCGGTTGCATTTTTGGCTACTTCAAATGTGCCATCCGCTGCGTACCATGCAGGAATTTGTTGCCCCCACCAAAGCTGTCTGCTTATATTCCAGTCTTTTATGTTGGTGATCCAATGTTTGTATGTGTTTTTGAATTTAGATGGCCAAAACTTTATTTCATCGTCAATTACCGATTGCAATACTTTGGGATTTTTCTCCAAAAATTTCTCCATATTTACAAACCATTGGGTTGAAATTTTTGGTTCCACCACTGCATGTGTTCTTTCACTAAAACCGATGTTGTGGGAATAATCTTCGGTTTTCAACAACAATCCCTTCTGTTCCAGATCCTTTACCCAGGATTTTCGGGCGTCAAACCTATCTTGCCCCACATAAAGCAAACCTGCTTCACTGATGGTTCCATCATCATTTAGCGTATCATATACGGGCAAATTGTGCTTTAAGCCGATGGTATAATCGTGAATATCATGTGCCGGCGTTACTTTTAAGGCTCCTGTACCAAATTCTATATCAATATATTCATCAGTTATAACAGGAACCACGCGGTTAATAAGCGGTACTATTACATTTTTTCCTACCAAATGGCTGTATCTGGGATCATTTGGATTTACGCAAACAGCTACATCACCGGCAATGGTTTCAGGGCGTGCTGTGGCAACGGCTAAAAACTCCGTTTCACTGCCTTCCAGCATATATTTTACATAGTACAATTTATCCTGTACCTGCTCAAATAACACTTCTTCATCGCTTAGTGTGGTTTTCCCGGCAGGATCCCAATTCACCATGCGCGTTCCTCTATAAATGAGTCCCTTTTGATAGAGATCAATAAAAACATCAATTACAGCATCATACAGACTGGGTTCCATGGTAAATCTGGTTCTGTCCCAATCGCAACTGGCACCCAATTTTTTGAGTTGGTCCAAAATAATACCACCATACTTCTCCTTCCATTCCCAGGCGTATTTTAAAAACTCTTCACGGCTTAAGTCTTTTTTTTCAATTCCTTTGTCTGCAAGCATTTTTACCACCTTGGCTTCTGTGGCGATGCTTGCATGATCGGTTCCCGGCACCCAACAGGCATTTTTGCCCTGCATTCTGGCCCGACGAATGAGCACATCCTGTATGGTATTATTCAACATGTGTCCCATATGCAAAACCCCGGTAACATTGGGAGGTGGAATTACGATACAATAAGGCTCCCGCTCATCGGGAACAGCTCTAAAATATCCATTTTGCATCCAGAAGGAATACCATTTATCTTCTATAATTTCTGCGCTATACTTCGCTGCTAGTTCCATGAATGCCGCGAATTTACACAAGGGTGAGTGGTTTCGTCAATGAAAATAGACTGAAAAATGTTTACTTTTTTCAATAGATGAATTGTTTGAATTTGGTAATTCAGCTTCGAAGCCACTGAATTTAATTGCAATTGTGATTACAAGAATCGAAATTTGACTTTTAGCGATTATGCCTAGCAACTTTCGTATCCTCTTCGTCTTTTGGATGATGCTTTGGCAATTGCCTGCCTTCGCTGTAAATGTACCGGCAAGCAATATTCATGTAACCGCAAAAACCTGTAGAAGTTTAGATATCAAATGGAGCCGCGGAGACGGACAATTATGTATGGTAACTTGCAGAAGGGCCAGCAGTGAGATTGCATTTCCAAATGATGGCTGGCAATATTTCCCTGATTTCAGATTTGGTTTTGGCTCTGATTTGGGAAATGAAAATTTTTGTATTTTCACTGGACTGGACAGCGCAATAAGCATTCGCAACCTGGAAGAAAATACCAAATATGTAATTGAAATTTTTGAATTTGATTATAATCCATTTGTGTATTTGTGGTCTAAGGCTCCTAGCCTGACGGACAGCACACACTGGTTTAAATCCACAGTAAACGTCCTTGTTTTGGATTCCTGTAAAAAAAGAAATCAGGTGTATTTCAAAGCGTCAGCAACTGCAAGTTTTAACCTTTCAGGAACAGAATGGCAATTTCCATGGAAATCATATTCCGGCAATGGTATAACCACACGAATGGAATATTCCGGGGAAAATAGTTTTTCATATCATTCACTTCCCAATCTGGGATGCTCCGCACAAATTCAGAGAGACACGGTATATATTATTCCGGGAGCAGATTCAGCCAGAATTATTACCGATAATGCCATTTGCACCGGTGAACCGGAGGAAATACACGGTGAAATATTTTTTGGGATTGTTCCGAAAACGGCATTTACAAGAACCTGGATTTATGAAGACGGTACACAATCCAATATATTGAAGCTGTACCGTTATCATACCAATCCGGGGAAGTACGGGATATCCTTGATTATTCGAAGTTTGCTGGATGATAAATTTACAGGATGTCGGGATACATTTTATAGGGAATACACCGTTTTAAAAGCAACTCCTTTGGATTTAGGTCCGGATACCTGTGTTTCCCGAGGAGGATATCTTAAATTAAATTCACCAGTTGCAGCTGATAAGTATTTATGGGATTACCAGGGTATTTCAAATAAATACTACGTTACGGATACAGGATACCATTACCTTACCATAACAGATAATCAGGGTTGCCATTCTACAGACTCCATCCACGTGGATTATTGTGCACCCGTTTCTAATTCAACGAATTTTCTCAACAAAGAACAAAGTTATTATTACACTACAGATGGAATGCTACATTGGCAAAACAACAAAGAGTCCAGATCAGAAATTTATATTTATTTAACGGATGGACGTCTTTTGCAAAACTTATCTTGTGAAGCCAAATACAACATTTCTGTCTCTTTGAATCAGGGCGTATACGTGATTCGCCAGCCCGGATTTGCAAATCAGAAGATTATAATTCCGTAAATTGCATAAGCCGTTATTTTTAATTAATCCATAAATGAATTTATTATGCCTAATTTTTACTCCCTCAAAATCTCTTCGTTTACCTCGAGAATGTTATGCTTCTTTGGGTTTTCACTGCTTAACTCTCTAACATATTTATCTGCGGCAACCCCAACTGTTCAGGCATCCAATCTCAGGATTACGAACAAAACGTGTACCTCGTTGAAATTGGAATTCGACAGAGGCAATGGTTCAAAAGCCTTTGTAACCTGCAGAGAAAAAGCTAAAACAAAAACGCTGCCGATTGATGGCAATAACTATTACGGTATCAGTATATTTAAATCAGGCGATGATATAGGTGGTAATAATTACGCAATTGCATATGTAATTACAGGCAATCTTGTTGTATCAAATTTGATTCAAAATAAGGCCTATACATTTGAAGTTTTTGAATGGGATTCAGCGAGCAAAAGTTATTTAACATCCACCACTGCAACCATTACCGACAGTACTGAGTTTTTGTCGGCTAATCCAAAGGCATTTAGAATTGGAAACGATTCTTGTGACAAAAGCGCCGTAACACTTTTCAAAGCGAATGTATCTGCTTCTTTCCCTATAACCAAGTTGAAATGGACTGTAGCAGGTAAAGTAGATTCAACAGCCGATGATTCTATTAAACTCTTCATTGGTATTGGTGGTCTCCATAACTATCAATTAATTCTTACCCCATCATATGGTTGTAAGTATATATTTCAATCTTCCAAGCCTATATTGATTATCCCAACGCCAACTGTGAAAATGGGCATGACACCTCCGGGACCTTGCTTAACATCGAGTCATGTTTACTTTAATGACCAATCTACTTTATATCCTGTTCCCAGATGCGCGTATATCAGAACATGGTATTTTGATAAAGATGACATCGCAACATTTCCAAATCAGGATCGCATTTTTAAACCGGGTAAGTATAGACTGGTATTGGTATCAGAGACCTTGTATGACAATGCATTAACCGGATGCAAGGATTCAGTGGTAGTTTCTTTTACAAATCCCAATTTTGAATTTCCAACTTATTCTTGTCTGAAGCAAGGAGACAGTTTGAGAATCCAGTCACCTTTAAAAGGATTTAAGTATAATTGGAATAATGGAGATACCACTCAGCATATTTGGGTGAAGCAGCGAGGTTGGTATTCCCTTGCAATTATGGATTCTTCTAAATGCGTAGGTACGGACAGTGTTTTCATTGATACTTGTGCACCGATTATCAATTCCATTCGCGCATTGTCCAAATCAAAAATCAATTTCAGCACAAAGGCTGGCATTATTGAAATTCAAAACAAAGAGCAACAAAGCCATGTTGTTTTTTTATTTACACCGGATGGAAGAAAGATTCAACAATGGATCATAGGTCCGGATGAATGGATAGAAAAACCCATTAAATCCGGAAACTATATTATTGGAAGTCCCGATACGGGTTATCAATGGATTATGGTTCCGTAGAAAAATAGTTGCATAAAAAAACCCGGTTTTAATCCGGGTTTTTTATTTGAATATTTTTTAATTACACACCCACATCGTGATGTGCAGATTCTTCAATAAACGGATGATTCACCGGAACTAATCCTCTTTTGGTTAGAGCAACAAGTACCCAGTAAATAAATACCCCAACAAGTGTTAAGAAAGCACCTGCTTCAAGGAATCCGATATTCATACCCGGACCGTAAACACCAGGTATCACCATGAGCCAAATGTCAATGAATTTACCTGTAATCATGAGTGAGCCGGCAATGGTCAAAACCATTTTATTTCTTTTGGCATTGCGCATCATCAACACCAGAAATGGCGTAAAGAAGTTCAGGGTGATATTGGCGATAAAATACGGTTTGTATTCTTCATAACGGATCTGGTAATATGCCATTTCTTCCGGTATATGTGCGTACCAAATCAACAGGTACTGGGAAACCCAGATGTAAGCCCAGAAAATGCTGAATGCAAACATGAATTTACCCAAATCATGAACATGTTCATCGCTCACAATTTTGAGAAAGCCCTGGGATTTCAAGAATATCACAAAAAGACAAATGATAGTTAATGCAGAAACCCAACCTATTGCAAAATTATAAACTCCGAAAATGGTACTGTACCAATGTGCATCAATACTCATTACAAAGTACCATACAACTACGGAAAACAGAAATCCATATAACACTGCAAATCCCGCGCTCCAGCGAATGCTCTTTTTGTGAAATTTGGTTTCGCCTTTTTCAGCACTATCTTCCTGAATGGATAATTTTCTGAGTTTGCGTCCAATTAATACCCATAAAGTAACCAGTACAATTGGAAAAGCAAAAAACATAGTTGAATTCAAAAACCAGGATTTGCCTGCAAGAATAGTGTCGTATTCTGCTGAACCTTTTGCCGCATGCAAATGCTCATAATGAACCCAATGGTAGATATCATTTTTTGCAACAACAATTACTGCTAACAGGATTATGAATGCAACCGGTATAAAGGTTGCAATTGCTTCCGGAACCCGTTTAATTGCAGCACTCCAACCAGCATTAGCGATGTATTGAACTACAATAAAAAACAATGCAGCAAGAGAAACAATAAACAAATAATAGGATGCAATTAACAAACTGGTCCAGATTCTGGTAGTCCAGGGTTTATTTTGTTTTTCGTATGAAGCTCTGTGGCCAAAGTTGCCTTCCACATGTGTTTCACCGGAATTTGCATGCATTTCATGTGAACCGGCTGCTGTGGCATGTTCTTCATGACCTTTCATTTCTGTTTGGGCATGGCTCTCATGCGCTCCGGCTACCGGTGTTTTATCGATGGTAGCCATACCAATACCACTCAGTATCAGTCCTAATACTCCAACAATAATTGCAAAAGTTTTCGCCTTAGATGGTATTGTAAATTGTTCCTGTACGATTTCTATTTGATGTCCGTGTCCCATGAAATTATTTGTTGTTATTTGGAACTGCATTCATAGCTGCGGAATCCGCAGGAGCCGCAGTTGTATTGCTCGCTGCACCACTTAACTCTTTCACATAGTGAATTACACGCCAGCGATCCATAGGGCTAAGCACCGATGCATGACTGCCCATATTGTTTTTGCCGTATGTAATGGTATGGTAAATCTGCCCAACAGATAAATTCTGAATGTATGCATCCTGATAATTTTTCCATGCCGGTTTACCAAGTCTGTTTGGGCCAAAAACGGTTCCATCATTACCACCGGTTTCACCATGGCAAGGGGAGCAATAAATACCGTATAAATATTTTCCTCTGCCGTCTTTGTCTTCAAAACTTTCAGGGTAATTTAAAGCTTTAGCAGCCTCATAACCTTCGGCAGTATTCGGAAAAGGATAAAAGTAATCTTCTTTACCAATGGCAATAGTACCTTCAACAGGCTCCCGCATCGTCATTCCGTAAGGATTGATTTTATTGCTGTCACCCTGAGAATAGGCTTCATATCCTTTGGAATAGTACATATCAGGTGCATATTCCCAACCAGGGCTATTGCCACGGCTGGTGCAGGATGCGAATGCCATAACTACAGCACATCCTGTCAATAATCCATATATAGAATTTCTCATGAATTTCAATTTAAATAACGGTGGAAACGCCTCCGTCACGCGTTCTTAACTCTGCGGCACCATTCTGTTTCATGATATCCAAAACCTGGCTCTCATTCACATCATGTCCACTCTCTACACAAATAATCATCAGATCATCGGTCTGTCTTGGATCCAGCAATTCCGGCTTGATACCATGTACCAACCTGCTTCTCCAAAAGAAGAAGAATGCCATACCAAAAGCGGTTAACAATACAGTGGATTCAAACAAAATAGGCACCCAGCTTGGAGTAAGCCTTTCCGGTTTATTTCC
This sequence comes from Bacteroidota bacterium, assembly GCA_018333525.1. GTDB lineage: Bacteria > Bacteroidota > Bacteroidia > NS11-12g > UBA955 > JAGXTF01. The sequence continues at coordinate 49,682 of JAGXTF010000013.1, forward strand.
AATATCCATGGGCCAATCGTACACATACATATACCAAATCATTAAGTAAGCCAGAGAAAATCCTGTAAGTCCGCAGAGAAATGCCACTATGGACAACCAGCTTCTGCGAGCTCCGATTATTCTGTCCAGCCCGTGAACTGGGTAAGGAGTATATACATCCTGGATTTTTACACCTTCATGCACCAATGCAGAAGTTGCAGCAACCATTTTGTCTTCATCATCAAACAATCCCAGAAGTAATTTTCTGCGGTTGCGAAGGCTAAGATTCTTGTCTATCATTTTTATCCTCCAGTATTATTCGCGGTTTCTGATAATGGACTTGATTTCAGCCATGTTAATTACAGGGAGGAATTTGGCGAACAGGAAGAAACAGGTAAAGAATATTCCAAAAGTTCCCAAAAACAATCCAACTTCAGTAAGAGAGCCACTGTACATTACCCAACTGGATGGCAGGTAATCGCGGTGCAGTGAGGTTACAATAATTACAAAACGCTCAAACCACATACCTACATTCACCACAATACTCATAATAAATATAAACCAGGGTGTAGTGCGGGCCCATTTGAACCAGAAAACCTGAGGAGATACGAGGTTACAAAACATCATGCTCCAATAAGCCCACCAATAGGGTCCAAATGCGCGGTTCTTAAATGCATATTGCTCATATTCAACGCCTGAATATTGGGCAATAAAAAACTCTGTTAAATATGCGATACCTACCAAAGAACCGGTAAGCATAATAATCTTACACATCGCATCCAGATGGCCAATGGTAATGTAATTCTCGTAATTCATCACTTTCCTGGCAACCACCAAAAGTGTTGCTACCATGCCGAATCCGGAGAAAATTGCACCGGCAACGAAATATGGAGGGAAAATGGTAGTATGCCAACCTGGTACAATGGATGTAGCAAAATCCGTAGATACAATTGTATGTACAGAAAGTACCAGTGGAGTACTCAAACCGGCCAATATCAAAGATATTAATTCGTATCTGGCCCAGGTGCGTGTGCCACCGGTCCAACCCATGGAGAAAAAGCGATACCAGAATTTTTCATATTTGCCTTTCACTTTATCCCTTATGGTAGCGATATCAGGAATCAATCCGATATACCAAAACAAAAGAGATACGCTAAAGTATGTGGAGATCGCAAATACGTCCCACAACAGTGGTGAGTTAAAATTCACCCACAGGGATCCAAATGCATTTGGCAAAGGAAGCGCCCAGTAACCAACCCAAACCCGACCCATGTGAAACACAGGGAACATGGCTGCGCATATTACAGCGAAGATGGTCATTGCTTCTGCAGAGCGGTTAATACTCATTCTCCACTTTTGACGGAACAGCAACAGAATTGCCGAGATCAATGTTCCGGCGTGACCGATACCTACCCAAAATACGAAGTTGGTAATATCCCATCCCCACATCACAGATTTGTTGATATTCCAAACCCCAATTCCGGTCCACAATGTCCAGAATAAACTCAGGCCAAAAATGCCCAGGAATATTACGGCAAAAGTGAAACCAACCTTCCAGGCCATAGAAGGCTTGTTCAGAATTGGTCTGGAGATGTCCCTGGTTACATCAGCAGCAGTTTTGCCGCCAGTTACCAGTTGTTCTCTTATTATAGAATCGTATATCATGAATTTCTGTTGATTTAAACGGTTTGGGTGTTACGGATTTTAGTTAGATACAAAATGGATGATTGAACATTCAGCTCTTCAAGAACCGTGAAGCCGCGCTCGTTCTTATAAAGTTTGCTGATTTCGCTTTCGGGATTGTGCATATCGCCAAATACGATGGCATTTGCAGGACATGCACGCTGACAAGCAGTTTCTACTTTTACATCCTGAGGAGAAGCTCCATCTCTTTTTGCTTTGAGTTTGCCTTCCTGAATGCGCTGTACACAAAATGAACATTTTTCCATCACACCACGAGTACGCACTGTTACGTCAGGGTTAATCACCATTTTACCCAATGGGTTGTTATAATGGAAATCAAATTTATCGTTATCGTTAAAACGGAACCAGTTGAATCGGCGAACTTTATACGGACAGTTGTTTCCGCAATATTTTGTACCAATACAACGATTATAAGTCATTTGATTCAATCCTTCTGAACTGTGGGTTGTTGCGAGTACCGGACAAACAGATTCGCATGGAGCCTGTGAACAGTGCTGGCACATCATTGGCTGGTGAACCACTTTTACATTTTCCCAGTGGCTGTAAGCGCCGTTTTCTGACTGGGTTTTGTCCAGAGATTTTATTTCTTTTTCTCGGGTTACAAAATTGCCGTCTATATCTTTAGAAGTGTTGGTAAAGGAATAATAACGGTCGATGCGAATCCAATGCATTTCACGGCGAAGTCTTACTTCATCACGACCTACAACCGGTACGTTATTTTCCAATGAGCAACTAACCACACAAGCAGCACAACCTGTACATGCGTTGAGGTCAATGGCCATAGCCCAACGATGGTTCGGTGATCCATCCTTCAGATATTCGCGTTTTTCCCAAATGGTATAAACATGGGTATGTGCTTTTTCGTTACCTGCTTTTGGATTATTCTTCCAATCTGCATATGTAGCTTCACGCACCAAATCACGTCCTTCAATACTATGGTGGGTTTGGGTTTGAGCCAGATGATAGGATTCCTCCCCTTTGGTGATTTCCACACCTGAAATGGTATAACTCCTGTTGCCGCCTTTCATGGCAACCAGAGGGAATGCATTCACTCCTACGGTTTCAAATCCACTATTTACATTTCCTCCCACTTTTCCTGCCATGGTACGACCATAACCAAGAGCTATTGCCGCAGTTCCATTTGCAATGCCGGGTTGAACCAGCACAGGAACATTGTTTAAAGTGATACTGCCTGCCTTCACATTTACAGTATCTCCATCTTCTATGCCTTTGCTCGCAGCAAAAGCTTTTGAGATTGCAACATAATTATCCCAGCATACTTTACTTACCGGATCCGGTAATTCCTGCAACCATGGGTTGTTCGCCTGTGAACCGTCTCGCATAGCCACTGAAGTATATAATATCAGATCGGTTCCATTGGATTTTCCAGTAGCAATTTCACCTGCCAGAGCAGTAACATCGCCACTATACGATGGAGCGGTTAATTCAGTTGCCGGAGCAATCCAAACGCCATCATGCAGGCATTTGTTAAATGCCACCTCTACATTTTCTCCAAGCTTGCCTGCCCAATTCGATTTCAGGTAAGAATAGTAAGGAGATGTATGGTGTTTTTGCGCCAAAATACCTTTACCTGCAAATGGATCCTGCTCCAATTGTGGCAAAGTTCCTGCCCAGGTAATCAACGAAACCTGTGCCTGGCGGGTGTTGAATACGGGTGATATGGTAGGTTGGGTAAAATGGTATTGTCCTGCTTTTGGTTCCGCATCATCCCAGCTTTCGAGGTAATGATGATCCGGACAAACATATTGGCAAAGTGCAGCAGTTTCATCTTTGGAAGTAGAAAAGGAAACACTTAGTTTGGTCTTTTTAATTCCTGCTTCCCATGCTTTTGCATTCATGTTATAAGCTGGGTTGGTGTTATAGAAAATAACAGCTCCAACTTTTCCTGATTGCAAACCGGCAAGCACATTATCCACTGCTTTATCCGTTCCTTTAAATTGATTGCTATGGTTATTCAGGTCTATGGTAGAACCATAATTGCCCAGCATCATATTGATGCCATTGGTTAGCTTTTGGCAAACCAAATCATTAGAACCACATATAACAATGGATTTCCCTTTGGAAGCCAAAAGTGCATCGCCTGCTTTTGCAATTCCGTTTCCTGCAACTTCTCCTGCCTGTGCTATTCCAATTTGCTTACCACCGGTTTTAATTGCAATATGGTTATATAAGGAAGCCAGATATAATCCCTCTTTGGAAGCCTGAATCGGAAAGCGATGGTCTGCATTCGTTCCGGTAAGACTAAGATTACTTTCAAACTGAATGTGCATGGACATTGCTCTGTCCTTAGAAGGTATTCTGGTCTTCACAAATGCCTTGGTATATTCTACCGGAGATATCCATGTTCCCAGAAAATCTGCGCCAAAACTCACAACAACCTCAGCTTTATCGAAGATGTACGATGGAATTGCAGATTTATTAAAATCGCTTTGATTGGCTTCGATAATTGCACTGTATGAAACAGCATCATACGTTACGTGCTCGGTGTTGGTGAATTTGGTTTTAAAATCATCAATTGCCTTTAAACTCGTTGGTCCGTGAATACTGGAAGTTAAAAGAACAATTTTTTCACCTGCAGCATTAATCGCAGTAAGTTGTTTGATAATTGCGTCATCCACATTTGCCCAATCCGTAACTTCTTCCCCATTTACCAGAGGATTCGCCAGTCTTTCGGTATCGTAAAGTGAAGCAATACTTCCCTGTCCGCTTGCACAAAGTCCACCTAATGAAATTGGTGAACGCGGATTTCCATCCACGCGTATGGGTCTTCCTTCCCTAACTTTTACCTCCAGTCCGCAACCAACAGAGCAGGCTCCGCAAGTAGAACTATAGTAATTGGCAACTCCCGGAGTAATATTCTCAGGTTTTACCAGGTATGGAACTGCTTTTCTTACCGGAGTGCGGTAACAAGCAGCCAAAGCTACAGCGGTAACGCTGAAGCCAAAAAATTTCAAAAAATCACGGCGGTTTGAATTTAGTTCTAACCCCGTGTCATTGAATACTTCATCCAGCGGTAACGCCTCAGAAAATTCGTTTTTTCGGGCATCGAGGAATTTGGGATCTCTTACTAACTCCTCCTCGCCTTTCCAGTACTTTATAGTGTTGGACATTGTTGTTTCTTTAGAAAATTAATAGTGACATTTGGCACATTCCAATCCGCCATTCATTGCCGGAGTAACCTTTACACGACCATCGGGGCTGAAATATTTGCTCTTGTCGTTGTTCTTCGCAATATCTGATTTCGCTTTTTCGTGAAGTGCTTTATAATAGTTGTTGTTCTCAACGTCTACTCCTGTGTTGCGGTGACATTCGATACACCAGCCCATTTGCAGTGAGCTCCATTGTTGCACCACTTCCATTTTTTCAATTGGACCATGGCAAGTCTGGCACTGCAGTTTACCCACTTTTACGTGTTGGCTGTGGTTGAAATATGCATGATCGGGCAGGTTGTGAATTCGAATCCAACGAACAGGATTGGGATTAGGCCCAAATGCATCATCACCATTCTTTTCAGGATTGTAATCCAGTGCTGCGTAAATCTTTTTAATTTCAGGAGAAATATCATCACTGGTTGCATCCGATCTTTTCTGAACACCTTTATGGCAATTCATACAAGTATTAAGTGAAGGAATACTCGCTTGTTTGCTATACTCAACGGTGGAGTGACAATATTTACAATCAATTTTCAAATCTCCTGCATGTAATTTATGTGAATATGCAATTGGCTGTTTTGGGGCATAACCCTTTTGCACTCCAATTTCTGTCATTCCAAAACTGTACAACCAAGTGGTTCCAATAATTCCAACGATTGCGGTAATAAACAGACTCAAAACCACAGGATTCATTTTTTGCATTCCGGAAGGCATCCAGCGCACATACCATGGTTTTTCTGAACCAACCATCGGAAATTCCTCGGGCATTCTTTCAGAGGCAAGGCGACGGAGCGTGGATTTTACCTTATTCAGAATCAGCAGAACAATTAAAAATACACCAACCAGTGCGAGTAAAATGTATAATGTTGTATTGTCTCCTCCAGTTTCTGTTGGTACAGATGTAACAGGCACTTTAGGACCATCATCCTTTTTAGGAACTGTTTTAATGTACTCCAGTATATTTTTAATATCCGGATCGCTGAGGTTTGCAAAAATGTTCATTGCAGCTCCACCATATTCCTGGTAGATTGCCAAGGCGTCTTTGTCTCCGCTTTTTCTTAAAGCCTCATTATTCCTTATCCATTTAATGAGCCATTCTTCAGATCTGCGCTCTGTGATGCCTCTGAGGGCAGGTCCGACGATCTTTTTATCCATTGCATGACAACTCCAGCAGTTGTTGGCATCCATGATTTTTTTACCTTCGTCGGCATTTGGTTTGTCCTCGGCAAAAATGCTCATAGAAAAGGCCAGGGCCGATGCGAGCATAAAGGACTTTAAGTGTCTTATCATATAGGAATGAAGGCTGTTTTTAGCGCTGCAAATATAGAATGAGGTCATGCCCGCGTAAAACTTTTTGTTAACACAATATTCAATTTAAAATGATTCTAAATAAAATATTATATGTGTTGTATATCAATATGTTACAAATCCACCTAAATCGACGGAATTATCTTTTTCAACTATCGGGGATAGAATTGATTACTCCTTTATACATGTAATATGTCGCAGATTTGCATCATGATTCATGGAAAAAAAGTGGTGGTAGTATTACCTGCATACAACGCAGGAAATACATTGGAAAAAACTTGCAGTGAAATTCCCATGGACATTGTGGATGAACTTGTTCTTGTAGATGATGCAAGCTCTGATCAAACCAGTAAGATTGCTGAAAAACTTGGTGTACAACATATAATCAGGCATGAAAAAAATATGGGTTATGGTGGCAACCAAAAATCCTGTTATCTAAAAGCGCTTGAGCTGAACGCGGATATTGTAGTGATGCTGCATCCCGATTATCAATATACCCCTAAGCTTATTGGAAGTATGGTGAATTTGATTGCCGCAGAAGTCTATCCTGTTGTATTTGGCAGCAGAATTCTTGGGAAAGGTGCTTTAAGAGGTGGAATGCCTTTATATAAATATATGGCAAACAGAATGCTGACTTTAATTCAAAATATTTTGATGGGACAAAAACTCGCAGAATACCATACCGGTTATCGAGCCTTTAGCAGCAAAGTATTAAAGTCAATTGATTTTCAAAAAAATTCAAATGATTTTGTTTTTGACAATGAAATTATTGCCCAAATATTTTCATCCGGATATGAAATTGCTGAAATCACATGTCCTACAAAATATTTTGAAGACGCCAGCAGTATTAATTTCAAAAGAAGCGTGAAATATGGTTTTGGAGTACTTCGTGTCAGCTTCGGTTACAGGCTGTACAAATGGGGATTCTACACTCCTGCATTTCTCAAAAAACGAGTATAATTAATATTTATTGAAGGAAATGGAATTTACCAAATTTCCTTTTTGAATCGAATTTTCGTATTCCAAATAACAAGCCAGAGCGATTTGGGAATAATTCTGTGCTTCGGATTGAAATCTTCCGTAATTGGTATGCCATAATTGATGTATCAATGCATTTCCCTGGTAGCTGTTTGGTACCACCTGCATGGCATTTTTTACTGTAGTAGCACCCGCATTGTAACAATGCAATACCAACAGCTTAAACCATAAGGCAGATTCATCCACCGCAAATCCATAAGTATTGCACCACCTTCTGGCATAAGGAATACATATTTCATTAAATAATCTTGCAGCAGCATAGGCACTTCTGTCAAAATTCTCCCGTTCATCCAGATATTTATCTACCCGCAAACCATACTGCCTGGCCACAAAAGGCATCAATTGAAATTGACCATAAGCACCCGCAATACTTTTTGCTTTGTTGGTACCCGGACTTTCAATTAGCAGGACAGATTGGGCATAAAAAGGATCTACATGAAAGCTATCAAATAATTTAATTGCTCTTTTCAATTTGTTTTTAACTCCGGAAAATTCGTAGAACCATTTTTTACCACCTGTGAATTTAATTCTGGTATCCACAGGCAATTGGTACATCAAGCATAATTCTCTTCTTAAAGTATCCAGGTGTCCAATTCGCTCCAGACTATCTACCACGGCTCTTGAAACCGGGTGCAACAATCTTCGGCTTGCATAAATATTGGCCATAGAACTGTCTTTTTCAAGTGTAATAATGCGCCTCCAGAAATTCACTTCTGCCATGGTATCCCAACCCTGGTCATGTACACAAGCTATTTTTAAAAAATGAATTTGGGAATTGTCTTCCGTTTGAAAAACAGAAATGGACTTTTCACAACTACCGGAAATTTCTTCATCCACTTTAACTGCCATTGGCATTCTTGCACCCAAATTGGCAAACAATACAATGCCCAGTGATAATGTAACTCCAAGTATTCTCAATATGCTATTTTTCTATATTAACGTTTTCTTTCAGATTTTCTTTTATACAGTACAGCTCCAAATATTTTTTGGCTCTGGTTTCACCTAACATCAGGCTTTTATTCCAATCTTCACAGGCCTTATCTCCCATCCTAATATTACTTCGTGCAATTCCCCTGCCAAGATATGCATAAGCCGGATCATTATTTTTGAGTTGAATGGACTTTGTAAGTACATTTTCAGCTTTATAATAATCTCTCAATTGCAACAGGCAATGCCCATAATCCGCCAACAGATCCGGATTTAGGGAATCCTTCATGAGTAAATCTTCGTAAATGGCAAGTGCCTGAGAAAACTGTTGCAGGTAAAATAAATTGTCCGCTTTTAATTTCTGAATTTCCAAATTTTCCGCATGATTCAAAATATACACATGAATATCATCCTGACTTCCACTGTAATTTCCCAATAAGTGTCTCACAAATGCACGTTTGTAATAAAGCTCCAAATTCTCTGGTTGTCCCGTTATCCACTCATTTAAAATCGATTCTGCCTTGTCATATTTTTTGTTTAACAGCAATACCTGAAACCATTGTAATTGCAATTCCTGATTATGAGGGGATATTTGAAATAAACTATAATAATCCATTTCAGCTGCCGCATAGTCTTTCATTTCCAAAGCCAGATCTGCTCTGAATCGCAGCGCATTTGTATCCAACGGAAACCAAAGTAGATACTGACAAATATCGGCAAAGGCGAATTGGTAATTTCCGGTTAGTCGGTATGCCAGACTTCGATTGAAATATGCATCTGAGTTTGAAGTATCCAACACAACGGCTTTATTAAAATCAACTACTGCCAGAGAGTAATTATCGGCATGCATGTGAACGACTCCCCTGTTATACCAAAGTGTTGAGCTCTCCGGATTCTCTGCAAGTGCTTCCGTAAAAATCTCTATAGCCTTTTTATAATTAGCTACACTATCCTGTCTCAGACCTTGCTGTACTATCATCTGCAAATCCTGCCCGGATAGGCATTGCAATAGAAATAGAGGCACTATGCGGATTACATTTTTCAACAAGTTTGGAAATTGATTTTCCCGGTAATTATTTGCAAATCTTTTACCAGTCTTGAAAAAATCAAATCTAAAATTGTGAACAATGTTAAATTAACCTTCTATGGAGCAGCACGCAGGGTAACCGGTTCCAAACACATGCTAACCACGGCACATCAGGAAAAAATACTACTGGATTGTGGTATGTTTCAGGGGGAAGGTACAGAGGGGGACTATCTAAACAGGCATTTTCATTTCGACCCCACCACTCTTGATTTTGTAATTATATCCCATGCACATATCGATCATATAGGTTTATTGCCACGACTGGTTCGTGAAGGGTATTCCAGTCCTATTTATATGAATGAATCCACACGGGATCTAACGGAATTGATGCTTGCTGACAGTGCGCATATACAAGAGGTTGATCTGGATCGAATTAACAAGAGAAGAAGACTTAAAGGCCTTGAATCGCTCGACCCTATGTATACCATGGAGGACGTAATCAAAGTTCTTGAACAACTCGAAGTAGTTGAAAACAACAAACCTTTTGTTGTGGGGAAAGATACCAAGGTTTTGTTTACACCAAATGCGCATATTTTGGGCAGCATTGCAATGCACCTTACATTACAAGGTCCTAATCGCCCAATAACACTGGCATTTACCGGCGATATTGGCAGACCCGGAGATAGTATTTTAAGTGGCCCGGATCCGTTTCCGCAATCTGATTACATTATTTGTGAGAGTACCTATGGAGACAGAGAACATCCTGTTCCCAAGGATGCAAATGCCAAACTCAAGGCCATGGTTATGGAAACATGCATTGAAAAAAACGGTAAAATAATTATACCGGCGTTTAGCGTGGATCGGACTCAGGAGTTAATTTATATGCTGGACAGAATGATTTCTGAAGGAGAATTGCCTCCAGTTACTACGTATGTAGATAGTCCTTTAAGTGTGCGGGCAACAAGGATTATGAAAGCACATCAACATGAATTCAATCGTGATATTTTGGACTACATCACCCGAGATGGCGACCCTTTTGATTTTCCCGGTTTGAAATATGTGAGCAAAGTAGAAGATTCCAAAAAAATCAATGATGAAAAAACTGCATCTATTATAATATCTGCAAGTGGAATGGCGGAAGCAGGACGTGTAAAACACCATATTGCAAACAATATTGAAAATGAAAATAATCTCATATTATTGGTTGGGTATGCAACTCCTCAAAGCTTGGCCGGAAGATTGAAAGCCGGTGAACCAACCGTTCGCATTTTTGGCGATGAGTTTGTAGTGAAAGCAAGGGTGGAATCTATGCCTTATTTCAGTGCTCATGCAGACTGGAAGGAAATGTTGCAATATTTAAGTTGTCAAAAAAAGGAAGAAGTAAAAACCATTTTTCTTGTACATGGCAGTGATGAAAGCCTGGGGCCCTGGAAAAGCAGATTGATGCAGGAAGGTTATCCAAAAGTGACTATTGCAGATATGCTGATGGAAGTAGAACTGAATTGAAATAACCCAAATATTTAATGGATAAAAAGAATAAATTATTTTTAACCCTTGGTTTTTTCTTTGTCACCAATGCACTGATAGCCGAATTTATCGGAGTTAAAATTTTTTCACTGGAAAGTACATTTGGTTATCAGCCGGTACGCTGGAATATATTGGGGTTTGAGTTGTCATTTGAACTCACTGCAGGTGTAATTTTATGGCCTGTGGTTTTTATTATGACTGATTTAATTAATGAATATTATGGGAAAAAAGGGGTTCGGAGATTGAGTTATCTGACGGTTATTATGTTGGTATATGCATTTGCAATGGCATTTATGGCTATAGGAACCACTCCTGCTGAATGGTGGGTGAACAGCAAAGCCGGTAGTGGTTTGCAAAATTTCGATATTGCATATACCCAGGTTTTTGGGCAGGGACTTGGTATTATTATAGGTTCTTTAATAGCATTTATTATTGGCCAAATAATTGATGCATTTATTTTTCAGAAATTAAAGAAGAAAACTGGTTCAAATAAAGTTTGGCTGCGCGCAACTGGCAGCACCTTGGTATCCCAGCTCATAGACAGTTTCGTTGTTTTGTATATCGCATTTGGAGTATGGGGAAACTGGCCGATGAAACAAATACTCGCTATTTGTATCATGAATTATATTTATAAAGTAACCATGGCATTTGTTTTAATTCCTGTGTTATACCTGGTTCATGGCATCATTGACAGGTATTTGGGTAAGGAGTTGAGTACAACGATGATTGCCGAAGCCACTGAAATTTAATTCAGTAGGAGCTAAAATGGAGTAATTTTGCGCATTCCATGATTTCATCGCAAATAGGTGCCGCAATTGTCATTAGTTTATTACACGGCCTTATACCAAGTCATTGGTTGCCATTAGTGGCAATTGGCAAAAACATGCATTGGAGCAGACAAAAGCTGATGCGAACCACTTTGTTCGCCGCCGTGGCACATGCATTAAGTACAGTAATTATTGGCTTCGCGGTTGCATTTTTAGGTAAATATCTGGGAGAAAAACTGGAATGGTTTACCCATATTATTCCGGCTTTAATTTTAGGCCTGTTGGGAATTTGGTTTATTTACAGACATTACACCCACCATCATTTTCATCTTCACGCCCACCATAAAGATAATGATATCATACTACCCGTTCTTCTTGCCATGTTTTTATCGCCCTGTTTGGAAATTGAAGGGTATTTTTTCAGTCTTGGGGTTTTTGGGTTTCAGTGGGTACTGCTTTTATCCGTTGTTTATTTTGTTTTAACTGTAATCAGCATGTATTTCTGGGTATTTGTAGCAGTTAAAGGTGTTGCAAAAATAAACTCGCATAAATGGGAGCACAATTCAGGTATGATTACCGGTGTGGTACTGGTAATTTCCGGAGTTCTTTTTCTGTTTGGCTGATGATGGCAATATTGCAGGAAAGGTGTAAATTTGAGTTAACAATTTTCCTATGAAACACAAAAATCTTTTTATAGGTGTGATTAGCGCTGCACTGTTAACCACCTTCACTACCAGCTGTGATAAGTTGAAAGAGGCTCTGTTTGTTGCATTTAATGCCAATTCCGCATCTGTTGATTTTACCATTCCAATCATTAACACTACCGCGACAACTTCGGATTTGGGAACGATGGATAACACCATCAATCTGGATTCAATTATTAAGGCTGAAACGGACAATCAGTTTTCGCTGGACGATATCAAAAAAATCACCATTCAAACAGCACAATTGGTTTTGTTGAATGGGGACAATGAAAACAATTTTGCCAATTTTGAAGAAGGCTGGCTCACATTTTCCACAGATACCAAGCCAACTCCGGTTACCATTGCAACAGGGTTAAATCCGGATGTATATTCCGATAATTGGACATTGCCTTCAGTGCCGGATATAAATCTAAAAGAATACCTGAATGGAAATTCGCTGCATTATGTACTTACAGGAAAAGCAAGAAGAGTAACAACAAAAGTTTTGGATTGCAAGCTGAATGTGACTTTTCATATCGAATAAAAAAATTAAAATCTCAAAAAAAAAGAACGCATAAGCGTTCTTTTTTTTTATTCATTTATGTTTTACCAAACAAATTGTTTTTTGTTCAATATTAATGCTTCCCCTGTGGTGCAAAGATTTTCAGTACCTTCTTCAAAAATCTGAGTTTCAAAAAGAATTCTGTTTTTTTCAGCAAATATTTCTTTCACGGTAATTACCGCCTGGTAAGTTTGATTTGCATACATAGGCTTTAAAAATGTGAGGTTCTGTTTGAGGTATACATTTCCATCCCAATATAAAAGGGTTCCAAATATTTTGGTAAATACGCTGGCACCCAGATAACCGTGCATAATTCGCTTGCCAAACATGGATGCGGCAGCATAATCTGCATCAACATGCAGTGGATTTGTATCGCCGCTCACACGGGCATAAGTGTCTACGTCTTCCTGTGTATAGGAAAAACTGTGTTTGAATTGGTCACCAATCTGAATCATTATTTGTTTTCTATTGAGGTGCAAAGGTAGGTTTCTGTGCACCAAACCAAAACGACAAAATCTTACAACTTTTTTCGCCGTTTTCTAAAAATCGCGAAGAATTTGGACGCATTTTTCTGTAAGACCATCCCAAGTGACATATGTCACGCCCAAAAAATAATCTTCCGGAAGTCATTTGTTCATAATTCCATAACTTCATTTAATTTATTATAAGTCAATATATTACGAATATAATTTGCGTCATTTTTCCCTATCCGGAGGGGTAAAAAACGAGTGCTAAAAAAATATAACCGTTTGCTATTGTTTAAGTCAGATATTATACCGTGTTTTGCAGAAAATTTTAGACCCCCTAAAAACAACTTTCAATGACAACAAAAACAGCTCAAAATTGGTACGAATCCATTTTGGATTCCCAGAAAAAGATGGCTGAATCTCTAAATGAAACCGCCAAAAAATGGAATTCTAACGAACAAGTGAACCAGGCTCTGGAGAACGGTTCTGATTTCTTTAAGAAGTGGTTGAACTTTCAAATGGACTTTGCTAAAAATGGCACCCAAAACGAAGGTATGAAACAAGCTGAAACAGCTGCAACTGAAAGCATGAATCAGTGGAAATCGTTCTATGAAAATCTATTCAAAACACAGGTAGAAAATATCAATAACCTGAATAATCAAAACAAAACCATGTTTGGCAGCTGGTCTTCCATGTTTAACCAGAACCCATGGATGAGCAACACCAATATGGACACTCTTGGTAATTGGAATAAATCCATTTCAGATATGTACCAGAGCATGTTGTCTGGTTTTAATGGCAATGGCAGTACTAAAGAAGTTTTTGAAGGACTATTCAACCACACACAATCTTTCCTGAAATTCTACGAAATGTGGAATCCTGTTTTCAAAAACATTCAGAATAACAACTTCAGTGCTGATATGCTCCGTTCTTTTATCAAACCTGAAACTTACAAATCCTTTATGGATTCCTTCTTTGGATTTATGCCTGCTGGTTTTCAGGGCGTGTACCAGGACAGCTATTCCAAATTCAACGAAGGCATGCAGAGCTTTGGAAAACAAGGCATGGACATGTATCGTGAAATGACTGCCAAAATGATGGAATTTGCGCCAAAAGGCAATAATGTATTCACTGAAGGCCTGAATAACTACAACAACATTTACAGCCAAATGCAAAATGCATTTGCTCCTTTTAGCAAATTGGTTGCTCCTAACAGTTTTACTAAAGGAATGGAAGCCAGCAGCGAAATTATGGACATGATGAACCGCTACCAGATTCAAAACGCACAATTGCAGTATATGACCTATATCACTGGCATGAAAGCAATGGATCAGATGGGTGTTAACATCAGCGAAAAACTTCAGGCCGGTAATACTTATGACTCTATGCAGGATTTGTTTAAAGAATGGTTAAATACCAGCGATAAATTCTTTGTAGAACTTTTTGAAACCGAAGATTTCAGCAAAATTCAGGCAGAAACCAGTTCATTGTCACTTCGTTTGAAGCATGCTGCAGATCTGCAGATGGAGCAAATGTTTTCCAATGTTCCTGTGGTTCCAAGATCAGAAATGGAAGAATTATACAAGACCATTTATGAATTGAAGAAAAGAGTTCGCACTCTTGAAAAAGAAGTGGAGAATGAAACTACAGAAGAGATTAAACCTGCCGCAAAACCTGCCGCTAAAAAGGCTTCTAAATAAGACTTGAATAAATAATCAAAGGCCTTTTGGAAACAGAAGGCCTTTTTTAATAAATTGCCCCAAAATGAATTACATGGCCGATTTGAACACAGAAATACTGGAAACAGGACAAAGACTCGTAGAAGGTTACAAAACACTCCAAAACATGGAAGATGTACAATTAGCAACTACACCAAAGGAACTGGTATGGCAAAGCGATAAAGTAAAACTCTTTCATTACCACAACGAAAATGCTACATGCCAGATTCCGGTATTGGTTTCATTCGCCTTGCTAAACCGACACGATGTGCTGGACTTGCAACCCGATCGTTCCCTTATCAAAAAATTATTGGATGAAGGATTGAATATCTACATCATGGATTGGGGATACCCGGGTAAGGGTGACAGGTACATAACCATGGAAGATTACATCGACGGTTATCTGAATGATGCTGTAGATTTTATCAGAAAATCAGAAAAAACCGATAAAGTCCATGCAATGGGTATTTGCCAGGGAGGAACATTTTTCACTATTTACGCCGCCTTATATCCGCAGAAACTCCAATCACTTACAACTTATGTTGCACCGTTTGATTTCAGTACCAATGCTTGTATGCTTTACCGTTGGACCAAAGACATTGATGTAGACGCAATGGTGGATACCCTCGGAGTTATACCGGCAGATATGTTGAATGCAGGATTCGGAATGTTAAAACCCAGCATGGATATCAGCAAATATTTTGGTGTAATGGATACCATTCAGGACAAAGACAAGCTCATGAATTTTTTGCGCATGGAAAAATGGAAAAATGATTGTCCGGACATTGCTGGTGAGATGTTTCGCAAATACATTAAAGACCTTTTCAGAGATAATAAACTGATTAAAGGTGAGTTTGAATTGGGTGGAAGAAATGTAGATCTCAAAAAACTGAATATGCCTTTTCTGAATGTTTATGCAACTGAAGACAACATTATTCCGAACGAAAGTACTATAGCCATTATGGAAAAAGTTGGCACCACAGATAAAGAGCTTTATGCTTTCCCCGGAGGGCATATCGGTGTATTTGTTGGTGGAAAATCCCAAAAAGAACTGGCACCTAAGGTTGCCAAATGGGTTATTTCCAAAAGCTAAATAAATTTAAAATGTAAACTAAATCCTTGCATAATTTGCAGGGATTTTTTTTTGTGAGAGAATACAATTACAAGGGTTTCCATTTTTACGATAATGAAAAAAAAGCTGCACCGGTTTTTTACTTGCATGGCCTAGGCGGACAAGGCACCGACGGATTATTTTTACAAGACATTTTTAAAGAGAACCGCTTGATTCTCGTAGATTTACCAGGCCACGGAACTACACTTAAATCTGAAGAAACAGATATTAGTATGTTAGCGAGTGAAATATATCAAAGCCTAATAGAACAAGGATTTGAAAAGGGAATTTTTGTAGGACATTCCCTTGGAGGACAAATGGCCATTCTCACTGCATTAATAAAACCGGAATTTGTGAGTCATTTATTTTTGATTTCTCCGGCCGGTTTGGAAAAGTTTAATGACATGCAAAAAAATCTCATTCTCACCGGTTGGCGTTTCGGATCTTATTTTCAGAATCTGTTTCCACCAGGTTGGAGTGGTCAGGGATTTGGCTCAGATTCTTTAATTACTGAGAATTATATGCGCAGTATGATGGAAAGGCCGGTTCTGGATTTTCTGAAGGGAATTGAATGCCAGGCAGATGTTTTATTTGGAAGCAATGATCCGTTAATTCCAAATCGGCTGTTCAAGACTGAAAGTCCATTGGCATTTGCCAATAAAGCAATATCCGGGCTCAAAAACTTTCACCTCACTCCTATCCCGGATGCAGGTCATTGGCCCATGTTTGAGAACAGAAAATTCCTGATTAAGGCCATGCAACCTCTGGTTAAATAAAAAGCCCCGCCAAATAATGACGGGGCTTTCTTTATAGCAAAAGTTTTATTTTAACCTTTCAGAGCTTGCGCCTCTTCCATCCACTTGTGCCATTGATCCAGACTGGTCATGCTGTCTTGTTGTTCCAACTCTGCAATTCTCTCATCGGTTAATCCGATAAGGTCCGCATAGGTTTGGATTCCAAGTGCATTCAATCTTTTTTCAAACGCAGGTCCGATTCCGCCAATTTTCTTCAAATCATCGCCTGAAGCCGATTTGGTTTTCTTTGTCGGTTTTTCTTCTTCCACTGTCTCGGTAACCGGAGTATTTACTTCAGCTACTGGTGCAGTTTCTTCTGCTTTTTCAAGTAGTGCGTCTGCTGCTGCTTTCGCATCCTTTTTGGCTTTGCCTTTTTCTGCCTGTTCAAACTGAGCACGCAATTCGCTGAGTGCATCGAGTTCTCCAAGGGTTGTAGCCTGAGCGCTCTGGTTGATTTTTTTAACCGCTTTACTTGCATTTTTACGTGCAGAATCGCGTTTCTTATCATCCACTTCGTTCTTGGCTTTTTCAGCAGCTTTCCATGTATTGGTATGGGATACAATAATGCGTTTTGCGTCTTTGCTGAATTCGATTACTTCAAACTCCAGAGTTTCATCCTCTTTCGCTGATTTGTTATCGGCTTTCTTCATGTGACGGCTGGGAGCAAATGCTTCCACACCATATTGCATCTGTACGTTAGCACCTTTTTCTCCAATGCTCATCAAAGTACCTTCATGTACGGAACCAA
Source organism: Bacteroidota bacterium (assembly GCA_018333525.1). Taxonomy (GTDB): domain Bacteria; phylum Bacteroidota; class Bacteroidia; order NS11-12g; family UBA955; genus JAGXTF01. The sequence continues at coordinate 67,215 of JAGXTF010000013.1, forward strand.
CAGTGAAGATGGTTTCGAAAGTATCCCATGGGTTTTCTTCAAGTTGCTTATGCCCAAGGCTCAGGCGGCGATTCTCTTTATCTACCTCCAGAACAATTACATCCAGCTTATCGCCTTTTTTGGTGAATTCACTTGGATGTTTAATTTTCTTGTTCCAGCTAAGGTCAGAAACGTGCACCAGGCCATCAATTCCTTCTTCCAATTCGAGGAAAAGACCATAAGAAGTGAGGTTTTTAACGATACCGCTGTGTTTGCTTCCAACAGGATATTTGTCTTCAATGCTCACCCAAGGATCAGCACTAAGCTGCTTGATACCCAGGCTCATTTTATGTTCATTTCTATCCAGTGCCAATACCATTGCTTCCACATCATCACCTACTTTGAGGTATTCTGATGGGTTGCGCAGGTGGCTGCTCCAACTCATTTCACTTACGTGAACCAAGCCTTCAACACCAGGTTTAATTTCTACAAATGCACCATAATCAGCAACTGAAACCACTTTGCCTTTCACCTTGGTTCCTTCTTCGATATTCTCGGTAAGGCTATCCCATGGGTGAGGCGTTAATTGTTTCAGACCAAGAGAAATTCTCTTTTTCTGATCGTCAAAGTCAAGTATTACTACATTGATGTGGTCATCCAGCTTCAACACCTCTTCAGGGTGGTTGATGCGACCCCAGCTAATATCGGTAATATGCAATAAACCATCGATTCCACCGAGGTCTACAAACACACCAAAACTGGTCATGTTTTTCACTACACCTTCAAGCACTTGTCCTTTTTCCAGTCTGCCCAGAATTTCAGATTTTTGTGCTTCAATATCATCTTCGATCAATGCTTTGTGAGAAACCACCACGTTTTTATAAACGTCGTTAATTTTCACAATTTTGAAGTCCATATTTTTACCAACATACTGGTCGTAATCGCGCACAGGTTTTGTGTCGATTTGTGACCCAGGCAGGAAGGTGTCAATTCCGAATACGTCAACAACCAATCCGCCTTTAGTGCGGGAACGTACATAACCGGTACAAACTGTATCGTTATTGTGCGCTTCCACAATTTTGTCCCATGCAGTTTCCTGCATGGCTTTTCTGCGGCTGAGAATTAACTGCCCCATTGCATCTTCTGCAATATCTACAAATACATCCACTTCGGTTCCAACCTGTAAATCCGGAATATCGCGGAATTCAGTGCGAGCAACCAAACCATCGCTTTTAAAGCCAATGTTGATTACTACATCCTTGTCATTCATCGCAACCACGCGACCTTTAACCACCTGTTTTTCAACAACAGGAGAAAAAGATTCTACATAAGCATTTTCCAGTTTTTTGCGCTCCGTAGAGGAATAGGTTTGAAAACCACCCTCATCAGCATCCCAGTCGAACTCGTCATGGGTTCCCGTATTTTTAGATACAGAAGTTTTGGAAGTTTTGGTTTTGGGGGCAACTGCAACAGACTCTTCCGTAGTTTCTGTTGTTTCGTTAGTGCTCGTTTCTTCAGCGTTTTCTGAAGTCAATTCTGAATTGCTGTTTACAACAGTTTCTTCAGCCTGGTCTTGGATTTCTTCGTTACTCAAGTAAAGGTTCCTCCTTTAAGGGGGTGCAAAAGTACTGTATTTATTGGAAATAACCCAGCAAATTGGCATAATTTTCAAGCCATAAAGTCCTTTTTTGCAGGCATGCCCTTCCTGAAATTAAGCAGGTATAAAAAAACCACTCCCAATGCGGTATCAGGAGTGGTTTTCAATATGCATTGCAGATTTAAGTTTATCTGGTAGCTTTTTCTGCATTTATCCTGCCATGCCCGTAATAGGCATCGCGACCAACAGCACCAAGATCATCCACACAACCAATGAGTTTGGTTTTCAATTGGGCGGGTTTCATTTTGCCATATTTTCCAACAATCAGAGCTGCAACTCCGGCAACCTGAGGAGTTGCCATGCTGGTACCTGCAGCAAAATAGTAATCTGCAGCTCCGCTGGTACTTAATACCAAATCTAAAAACCATAGTTCATTGGGGTATTGGGTAAAATCTCCACCACTTCCCGAGAATTCCACGATATCTGTACCATAATTGGTGTATGAAGCCACCTCATCCAGATTGGTTAACGGGTTAAGTCCCCAACCTCTTGGGCCAAGTGCGCTAACGCCTAAACTTCCTGGCGCACCAACCGGTGAAGCCAGAAATCCGGAGGCAGTTGGATTGATTCCTGAATTCCCTGCTGCAACAATTACTGTAACACCATGATCTGTAGCATAGCTGACAGCGCGTTTTACAAAATTAATGAGATCTCTGATGTAACGGGTTTCATTCACATTTTCACCTTTCCAGGTACGGGGTATTTCCGCTCCAAGACTCATGCTGATAATGTCTACACCCTGATCGGCGGCGTATACAATTCCAGCGCATACATCTTCGAAACTTCCATAACCTGCATCTGCAAGTACTTTTACTAAAATCAATTCCGCCTCAGGAGCAACACCTACAGTTCCAATATCATTGTCTTCGGCAGCAATAATTCCCGCGCAGTGAGTACCATGGCCAAAATCATCATAAGCCTGTTCCAATGTTTCACCCACTACAAAGTTTCTGGATAACACCAGGTTTACATTATTGATAATATCGGGGTGGTTGGGGAAGAAACCGCCATCGACCACTGCCACTCTAGCACCATTTCCTTTTTGTCCGCGAGCCCAGGCGTCATGTGTGTTGATTGCCAAATGAGACCACTGTAATGGGAAAAATGGGTTCGTATTTGTTATATGGGATTTGGGTATGGTTATCCTGGATTTGTCCAATTCATGTGGGTTAGTTGATGGTGTCCATTTTACATCGTATGAAGGGGTAATGGTTCCAACACTCGCTTTGCTACCCATGGCACTCAGAAAACCAGAAGCGGTAGATTCCACGACAACAAAACCAAGTTGTCTTTGCACCCGGATTACTGTTGCACCCTCTGCCTGGGCATCGGATACAATATCAGAGAGGGACTTTCCTTTGGAAGCTTCAATGATGTAGCGGTTATTTTTAACCGGACCATCGTCACTTCCCGCAGGGCCGTTGCTTAGGGGATTGCTCGTATTAACAGAATTCAGAATATCCTTTTCGCTTTTCTTACATGCAAAAAAGAGTACCGAAATTGAGGTGAAAAGGCAGATTGTAAAAAATACGTTGCCTCTGAATACGTGTAGATTCTTTGTTTTCATGTTATAAATAATTAGGTTGGGAAAACGAAGATTGAGGTTTTTCCTATATTGACAGTCAACGATTTAGAAAATATCCGTTTAATTATACCAAACGAACTTATTGATTTATAATCAATAAATTCAGGTACCCGGCTTCGGTAGAATCATGCCTGTTCTACAATTACACCAAAAAAATCATTTTAAGACGCTCTTATTTTATCACAAATAGTTTTTCAAACTCCATTTTTGGCATTTTTTATTTTTGTTATAATTTTTTATTATCGCAACATGGAGAGGGTATGTATGGAGTGCGGCACTCCCTTAAAAGGCCGCGCGGATAAAAAATATTGTGACGACACTTGTCGCAGTACTTTCAACAACAAGCAGAATCACGGAGATTTTACGGTCATGAAAAAAGTGAACGGAATCCTGCGAAAAAACCGTGGAATTTTACAGGAATACAATCCTGAAGGCAAGAAAAAAATTCCAAAGAAATTACTGCTGCAATGTGGATTTGATTTTGAACATTACACCAGCACTTACACAACCAAAGAGGGGAAGACGTACTATTTCTGTTATGAATACGGCTATCTTCCTCTGGAAAATGACTATTTTTTTCTGGTTGTAAAAATGGAAAAGCCCCAGGCGTTTTTAAATTCTGCCTGAGGTTATTTAGTGCATATAACCTTCGCTATTCTGGCCTGCAGACTCAAAATTCAGCATCCATCCAATTCCGAATTTATCGATAAACATACCAAAACGGGCGCCCCAAAAGGTATCCTGCAATTCCATGACTACCGTTCCTCCATCGGAAAGTCCGTTCCATAAATGGTTTTGTTGATCACCTGAATCGCAATTGATATTTAGCCAAATTGCTGAACCAAATGTAGCGGGTTGACCGGGTTGTGCATCGGAAGCCATGATGGTAATTTTATCAGAAACTATTGAGGCGTGCATCACCTGATCTTTTAGTTCAGGTGGAGAATCCATTGGGGCGTCACCAAATGTTTGTAATTGGAAATCACCACCAATAATGTGATGGTAATGGGTCATTGCTTCCTTGCAATTGCCATTGAAATTGAGGTAAGGATTTAAAGATGCCATGATTTTTATCAGTTAATACGGGCTAATATATGAGAAATTTTTGTTCTGTTTTTTTGGATTCAATAAAAATACAAAACTTTGATTTATTACAAACCTCGTATAGATGTCTTAATTTGCGCTAGCCATGAAAGCATCTGAAAAATCTCCCGTTAATTTTCAATGGAACGATTGGTACGAAGCTGTTGGCGGAAGAAAAATTCAGATAGATGAGGTAGATGCGTTGTTAAACAAAATCTACAACGATCAGTATTTGCGATTTCATGGTGAAATTGCTGAGAAAAAAACTGCATTTCATTCCCCGGAAGAAGCGGCTGAATTGATTAAAATAAAGGCTCTTGAATTTGGTGCAGATATGGTTGGAATTTGCCGGATTGAACCAACAGACATCTATAAGGGCAGAGAAGTGGCACATACATTCGCCATTGCTGTCGGACAAAAAATGCTCTGGCGAAATTTTCAGGTTGTACCATCGCAGGAAAGTGCAATTGAATGTGTGCGAGTATATTATACCCTTGGCGAAACTGTAATTAAAATTGCAGAATTTATTCGAAGCCTGGGATACGACTGCAGTATAGAACATCCAATTGGCGACAGTGATTTATTGCATATTCCAATTGGCTTAAAAGCGGGATTCGGAGAATTGGGAAGACATGGTTCTATCATTCACCCGGTTCATGGTCCATTATTTCGTATGGGAAGTGTTGCCACGTCTATTCCTTTGGCCTGTGATACGCCAATAGACGCGGGAATTGCAGACTTTTGCGACAAATGCCGTGCTTGCCGCATTTATTGTCCGGCAAATGCTATACCTGATGAAAGATCAAAATCCGGCGGTAAAGACCATTTGGGAAACGACAGGTACATGGTGGATACAGGAAAATGCTTTCCCTATTTTGCCAATCACTATTATTGTTCTGCTTGTTTACCGGTTTGTGTATACAATCACAAAGAATGGGCTCGAGATTTCGAGGGGCATGCCACCACTAGTTTCCCCCTTGTAGTATTCGAAAACGCACCATTACCTGCAGATACTGTGGCTGAGGACAAAAAACATTTCTATCCAAAAAACAATCGGGATAAACCAGTGGAAATACCAGCGGGCAAACATCATTTGGACAAGACAAGCAAAATCTGATTTTTATTTGTTGGCACAATTATTTATTTTGCACTTTAATTTATGAATCAAAAAGTACTCATTTTTGGGCTGATAACCGCAGGGGCACTGCTAATTACCGGTTGTGCCGCAAAAAAAACCACCGCGGATGAATGTTCCGGTTTAACGGTTTCTTATGAAAAAGACGTTCAGCCAATCCTATTTAACAATTGCGCTAAAGGTTGTCATAGTGAAAAAAACAAAGCAGGTGGAATTGACCTTTCAACCTTCGAAAATGTGAAGGCCATCAGTTCTGAATCTCGATTCATGGGAGCAATCAGACATTTGGCGGGTTTTGATGCAATGCCAATGAAAGCACCAAAGCTTTCTGATTCAAGCATCAGGGTAATTCAATGCTGGATCAAAAACGGCACCGCACAGTAAACGATATTATTTTATTTCGAAATATTTGTCATTCCGAATTGCAGGAATAAAGGATAATTTTGCGTCATGCATTTGAAAATACAACCCAATACTACCTTATTTGAAATAAAATCATTTCTTCACGAGAGTTTTCCGTATTTAGATATTGCATTTTTTAAAACTGCACATCATACCGGGGAAGGCAACAGGCGCGCTGATCTTCTGCCTAATAGCCTACATATCTCGGAAGCTGGAAATGGCAATTCAGGGGAGCTGGTAGTGGAACCCGGCACCCTGGTTCAAGATCTTGAACATGCATTTACAAAAGAGTTCGGATTATATGCCCAAATTATGCGCAAAAGTGGCAATGTTTGGTTGCAAACCACCACTTCCGACAATTTGAGTCTGGAGCAAATAAACCAAATGGCAAAGCAGGCAAACGATTCTGAGCCACTGCCTGAAGAACCCCAGGATTATCACGAACAGGAGTAAAGCGTTCATATCTTTCAAAATTTGAATTGAAGGCTATTTTGTACAGGTGAACATCTATTCTTCCTGCATATTTGATAAATAAGGACCTTTGTTTCTGATATATCATGCATGATGAAAATCAAACTCTTGTAACCTGCGCAGTTACAGGTACGCAAATGCGTATTCAAAAAGCATATTCTGCCAATAATTTACGCCAGCAATTATTCGATTTAATAGTTTCGGAACACCCCAATGTAAACCGTCTGAGTTATTTAACTCCGGAATGTGTAAATGAATACAGGGAGAAATACATTCGGAATCTGATAGAGGAAGAATATGGCCAGGTAGACCAATTGCAAAATGAAGTCATAAATGCAATCAAACACAGTAAAATTCTAAGCTATAAAATCGGTAATGAAATTGCAGAAATCCCCACATTTGGCGAGCGCATTGCTGATAAAATTGCCCTTTTTGGAGGCAGTTGGACCTTTATTCTGAGTTTTTTTGGATTTATTATGATTTGGATTGGAGTAAATGTTTATTTTCTTTCCCAATCGGCTTTCGATCCCTACCCATTTATTTTATTGAATTTAATTCTAAGTTGTCTGGCATCCATTCAGGCGCCCATCATTATGATGAGCCAAAACAGACAGGAACATAAAGACAGAATTCGTGGAGAGCATGATTACAAGATCAATTTAAAGGCGGAATTGGAAATCAAATTATTGCACGAAAAAATGGATCACCTCATTGTGCACCAACACCAAAGATTGTTGGAAATACAGGAATTACAGGCAGATTATCTCAAAGATATTATGCATAAATTAAATGGAAATAAAACCTGAACAACAAAGGATCCAACTGTATATTATTAGTCCTCTCCTACCTTAGGAATATAATTTTCCGGGTTATTTTGCTTTGTTTTTTCCATAAAACAATTCCCAATTACCAGTGCATCTAAACCTGTAGACATAAATCCGTGATATGCATCTTCCGGACTTTCCACTATCGGTTCACCGCGGACATTAAAGCTGGTATTTACCAAAACAGCACAACCCGTTTTCTTTTTAAATTCCAAAAGCAATGCGTGCAATTTGTTATTGGACAAAGCGGAAACAGTTTGAACCCTGGCACTATTGTCTAAATGGGTAATTGCGGGCAATGGTATGTTATTGCTATTGTTGATGCAGTTCCATGTAAACATCATATGCGGACTTGGTTGATCCATTTGGAAATAGTCAGCTGCAAATTCTTCTGCTACAACAGGTGCAAAAGGTCGAAAAGATTCGCGGAATTTGATCTTCAGGTTTAGATTCTTTTGCATTTCCGGAGGTCTTGGATCTGCCAAAATCGATCTGTTGCCCAAGGCTCTGGGACCAAATTCCATTTTGCCCTGGTACCATCCTACTGCTTTGCCATCGGCCAGGATTTCGGCGACTTTCTCTAGCAACCTTTCATCTTCAAATTCGTCAAACTTTGCACCTGATTTATTAAGGATTTCAATGACATCAGATGCAGAATATTCATTTCCCAAATAGCAATTATTCATGCCATCCAAAACATCCACCTTTCTTATTTTATTTTCCGAATCCTCGGAATAATAGTATGCAAGTGCCGCGCCTATTGCCCCTCCTGCATCCCCTGAGGCAGGTTGAACCCAAATATTTTTTGCGATTTTCTTCTGAAGTAATTTTCCATTAGCCACACAATTCAAAGCCACACCGCCGGCGAGACATAAATTCGGTGAACCGGAAGTTTCGATTGTATTGACTGCTAACTTTTCCATTACATCTTCTGTAACAGCCTGTATACTTGCAGCCAAATCCATATATTCCTGTTGCATTGCACCCTCTTTTTGCCGGGTTGGAAATCCAAATAATTCAGAAAATTTTCTTCCTACCATTTTCAAACCCACCGGATATTCAAAATATTCCAAATTCAATGCATAACTACCATCCGGTTTGATGTCGATTAGTTTATCCTTTATCAAATTCTGGTAAACTGGTTTTCCATAAGGAGCCAAACCCATTAGTTTATACTCGCCGCTGTTTACTTTAAAACCACAATATTGGGTAAAGGTGGAATACAGCAAACCGAGGGAATGCGGAAAATGAATTTCTTTTTTAAGGGTAATTTTATTTCCACTCCCGGCTGCTATAGAAGTGGTTGCCCATTCTCCCACGCCATCGGCAACCAGAATCCCTGCACTTTCAAAAGGAGATGGGTAAAATGCCGAGGCCGCATGGCTTAAATGATGTTCGGAAAATAGAATTTCTCTGTAATCCAAATTAGCAAAACCACAATTTTTTAGTTCTTTATAAAGCAAATCCCTGAGAAATAATTTTTCCTTTAACCAAAGCGGCATGGCTTTTCTAAAACTCATAAATCCTTTTGGCGCAAAGGATAAATAGGTTTCCAAAAGCCTTTCGAATTTCAACAATGGTTTATCGTAAAATACAATTGCGTCAATATTTTCAGGCAACACATTTGCGACCTCCATACATTTAAGTATCGACCTAAATGGAAAATCGCTGTCGTGTTTTTTGCGGCTAAATCTCTCCTCCTGTAAGGCAGAAAGAATAATTCCATTCTCGATTATAGCAGCCGCACTATCGTGGAAATATGCCGATATTCCCAGTACCCTCATTTAAAAAAGTGTGTAAATTAATGGCGCTATCGCACTGGATTGGGCAAGAATCATAAGTACTCCCAAAAGCAGTAATACAGCGATGATTGGGATCAGCCAGAATTTTTTTCTCTCTTTTAAAAATTGCCAAAATTCTTTTAAAAAATACCACATTTCAGAATATAGTTTCAAAACGGACAGTGTCTTTTTCTCTCTGTTTCCAATATGACTCAGCCTGATTCCTGCTGAATTTTCTTTTAATTCCCTTTCCGAATAATTTTCTGATTAGTGCAACGGGAAAAATTAATACGAAAAAAACAAATCCAAGAATTATCGGATTGGTTATTTTTTGCAACCACATTCCAAAGTAGAACCATGCCTTGTTTAAGGGTCTCAGTGCAACCGGGAAATAATATGCAAGCCCAAGAAAAACACCACCAATAATAATGAGGTAATCTCCGAGTACATCGCTTTTTTTATACCAAAAATATACGCCGAAAATGAGAAGGATTACGCCAATGGTATTCCCAAATTTCTTTTCACCAGATTTATTTTCAATATGTAATTCCCGGTTTTCCAATAATCAGATTTCTATTAATTTGCCTTTTCCCAACATACTTTTTTGTGCCGCTTCTAAAATCGTTACCACATGCAAACCGCTCTGGTGGTCGCTTACAGGCCTGGTACCCTCCATTATAGCTTTGGTAAAATCTTTCGCAACACCAAGGAGGGCTTCGGTTTGTTCTAATTTCGGAATATAAATATCTCCAAACCTGTAATCAATTAGCCATTGGTGCATTTCTTCCGGGGTGGAAACAGAAAAACCGGAATCATAAATTTTGATTTTTTCTGTTGGCTCCACATCATCATAAATAACCATTTTTTTGGATCCTCCGATCAAAGTTTTTCTGATTTTCACAGGGCTTATCCAGCTACTGGTAATATGGGCAATGGTATTGTCGTTAAAATATAATGTGATATACGCAATATCTTCAATGGGCATTTTGGTGTGGCTAATACCTGTTGCACTTACACCAGCCACTTTTTTCCCTGCAGTGATATAATCAAAAATAGAAAGGTCATGTACTGCCAAATCCCAGATTACACTCCAATTGGGATTGAACAACCCAAGGTTGACGCGGGTGCTGTCGAAGTACTGCAATTCCCCTATCTCGCCTTCGTCCATCAAACCGCGAATTTTTCGCACTGCTCCTGTGTATAGAAAAGTATGATCCACCATCAAAACTTTTCCCATGCGTTCCGCTATTTCTATAAGTTCTGTTACCTCCGCGTTACTGGTAGCCAGAGGCTTTTCCACCAATACATGTTTGTTATTTTCAAGGGCTTTTTTCGCCAACTCATAATGCGTTTTGATGGGTGTTGCGAGTACAACTGCATCCACATCTGTTCTCGAAATTATTTCTTCGGCAGATGCATAGGTTTCTATAGCCGGATAATTGGATTTGATTCGGGCCAGCCGTTTTTCATCAAAATCCGCAACACAGGTAACTTTAGCGTCGGTTAGATTGTTAAAATTTCTCACCAGGTTAGGACCCCAATATCCAAGTCCGACAATTCCAATACGGAGCATAAGCCGCAAAGAAAGTAATATTAGGGCAATGATGGCGGTTTCCTTCGGCAGAAAATTAATTATGTTTGCCATTCAATATGGCTAAAAAGCAACAGGTAACTGAAACGACTCACCTCAAACAAATTAGCGTGGCTTTGGGATTTTTGCATTCCGGTGTTTCCAATATTCCGGATGAATTGAGAAAGAACCCGGGATTAAAAATTGTGGAGGGAACAGATCCCGCAACAATGCTACAAAATCTGCGCGCTGCTGAAGCCGAATTAAAGATTGTGGTGCCGGGAGTAGATGACTTGCGCCCCCAAATGTTTCAACATGCTTTGAAACATATTTTATCTGAAAAAGTGCCCTCCGGTCAATATTTTACTATTGTTAGTGGCTCAAACAAATCCCGCTTCACAGAATTGTTATCCGGATTTGGCAAAGCAGAATGGAATTTATCAGCCATAGCTTTTGGCGCACATGCATTTGAAAAATTCATATCAGAAAACACCATACCCGACAATGCATTTGAATTGGCTTATATCGCAGAAAAAACCTGTTGTGCAAATGAAATTATTTCAACAGAATCCAAAGAAATTGAGAAACCCAAACCCATTTCCGCACTGACCAGAAAGTTTCAAACCGCTTTAAAATATTACACTTCCGGGGGGTTGCGTTCTTTCCATAAATATCTTTTCCTGGCCTTCTCCGCAATTGCACTATTAGCTGCAATGTGGATGAGCAAAGATGCGGGTATTTCAGGTGATGAATTCACGCAATACGAATACTCCAAACTCACTGCAAATTATTATGAATCCATGTTGGGCAGCGAAATTTCGGTGGATACAACCGGGCTCAAGAGTCAGAAAATGCTCACTCTGGTTAAAAAATCTTATTCAGAAAAAGCCAATCTGGCAACCCTGGAAGATCCAGACAGACTGATGCATTTGTATGGCGCCAGTTTTGATACATTTACCACTTTAATGATTCGTTGGTTTGGTATCACCGAAGTAATGGATTTCAGACATTTAATCAATTCCATATTCGGATTTCTGTGTGTATTCTTCGGAGCATTAATTGTAAGACGTGTTACAGGTGGAAGCTGGAAATATGCATGGATAACATTGGTAATATTATTTTTTACACCACGCCTGCTTGGAGAATCCTTTAACAATCCCAAAGATATTCCCTTTGCTGCGGGTTATGTAATGGCCATTTATTATACACTAAAAGGTTTTACCAATCTCAAGGTAATTCGCCTGAGTGCATTAATTGGCTTGGTATTCAGCATTGCACTTGGCATCAGCATTCGTATCGGAGGTGTGTTATCCATTGCCATTTTCATTATGTATGCCGGCTTGCAATTTATCCGTAAAATTGGTGTCACTAATTTTCTGTCATTGCGTTGGACCGGATTCACAAAATTGTTAATTCCTGTTCTTGGAGTGACTATTGGAGGTTACCTGCTCGGAATATTTGTTTGGCCATATGGCTGGGATTCTCCCATAGACAATCCTATGAAAGCATTTAAAGGTTTCAGTAATTATTCAGGTAGTATTCGCCAGTTATTTGAAGGAAAATTATTTGATTCCGATATGTTGCCGCCATATTATTTGGCGAAATATATTCTGATTACTACACCTATTGCAGCAATTTTAGGTTGGGCTGCCCTTCTGATTTTCCCGGCATGGAAACGAACCAAATTCAACCTGCAGTTTTTCCTTATTTTATTTGCAGCAATATTTCCTGTATTTTTTATTTTCATACAAAAGTCTCAGGTATACGGTGGATTGAGGCATGTTTTATTTACCATTCCTTTCTTCATCATTTGCGGAATTATTGGTTATTATCTGCTTGAAAACTGGTTTCGTGAAAAGAAATTTAGCGCATATATTTTCCCTGGAATTGCTCTGGGATTAACTTCATTACCGGCTGCATTTATTGTTCAAAATCATCCATTGGAATATATTTATTTTAATGAATTGGTGGGGGGAACAAAAGGGGCGTACGGAAGTTACGAAATGGATTATTATCTTGCCGGACTTAGGCCCAGCACCGAATGGTTTCTCGAAAATGTTGCCAGAAAAAATCCGGAAAAACAATTCAAATTATTGACCTATGGACCGGATCAGGTAAAGTATTATTGCCGAAAAGATACCAATGTAAAAGTAGGTTTTACCAGGTATGATGACCGTAGCGAAAAAATGTGGGATTATGCCATTTTTTATAATGCATATTTGGATAAAGAAAGATTGTTGGGAGGTAAATATCCACCGGTAGGGACTGTATATACACCTGAAGTTCAGGGAAAACCAATGGGATTGGTCATTAAACGACCGAGTTACGCCGATTATGAAGGGTTTCAGGCAGACAGGAATCAGGATTTCAGACTTGCGGTTACGAAATATCAGGACTATTTAAAAACGGATAAAAACAGCAATGAAGTCTATTTGTATCTGGCATATGCATACGCCAATCTCAAAAATATCGACAGTGCAATTTGGGCGGCCAAAACTTCGGTAGAATTGTACCCGGAATTTTCAAAAAGCCTTTTTGCATTAAATCAGTTTTATAATGAGAAAAATGATTTTGACAATGCAATTAAAGTAATGGATCAATATCTGGAAGCCAGGCCAAAGGATGCTGACGGATTTCTATTAAAGGCACAATCCTATGCCAGAAAGGCATATTCAGTTGGTGAAAAAGGCATGAACAGCAATTTACAACTTGCGATTGAAAGCGTACACCATGCAATTGAAATCAATCCTTTTGATGCAAGAAACTACCAATTGGGTACCCAGATTTATGCCGGAATGAAAGACAATTTAAATGCAGGGCAATACAATCAGGCGGCAGGGATGTTTTCGGCCAAAGATGCCAAACAATACAATGACGGCTTGGAAGCCATGAAGGGGATTTACTTGTCCATAACAGGCAAAGAGCTGGATACCAGTAAACTGGAACAACAATAATGAAACATGTGTTCATTTTAATTATTGGCATTTCACTTTTTTCCTGCAATCCCTTTCCAAAGTCGCAAGATCTTATCCCTGACAGCGATTCAAAACGTTCAGGTGCAGAGAAAATACCTGTAAATCCCAATGACACTACATTCGCTCTGGTGAGGTATTCCGAGGATGGATATTTACCTGCCGGAATTTATTTGGTAGATGACACTTATGCAAATACCTCCCGTCACAGAGCTTATCGGGATATTTCTACATTTCTAATTCCGGAAACTGCCGTAAACGCTGCTAATTTCATATCCTATTATGCAGTACCCGGTGATTCCGGTGTGGATTTGGAAATTATTTTGAGTCAGAAAGGTAAAAACGAGCTAAAACGCGCAATGTACTTGGCATCTCAGGCAAAATATCACGGAAAGTATCTCGCCTTTGTTTATGAAAATAAAACGGCAAATTTATTGAATGAAAAAAATATAACAGGTAATTATAATATTCGGATTTCCGGTACATTTACCAAGCAGGAATTGGAAATTTTTGTGAAGGCTTTAAGCAGTGAAATTAACTATGGAAAGCTCCACCCGAACCTGGTTGAAAAATTTAGAGATCCGCAGTATTATATGGAATATATTGAAGCCCGCCGGGCTATTAAATTAAAGTAGATAATTCGCCGGAATTTATAATGTTGTAATTCCCTTTTTCATTTATAGCAACATTTGCACATTCCACTACCCTGTCGTGTTCAAAAAATAAAATAGCATTCTGCTCTACCGCCCATTGGTTAAAATGCGCTTTTTCTTCCATACTGCGCAGGGGTTCAATATCATAAGCCATTACATAATTCAATGGTACATGCGCGGATGATGGATATAAATCTGCACCGTATAATATATATTTATCCTGATAGTGAATTTCAGGACAAATCATGGAAATGGTATGCCCATTGACCATTCTGCAAATAAAATTATCAGTAAGCTTTTCATCTGGTTTTACAAAATTCAGCACTTTATTTTCCATCAATGAGATATAATTCTCCGGCAAAAAACTCGGTTTTTCTCTTGGATTTGGATTGTTTGCATGTAGCCAATGGGTCTCACTCAAATGGTAAGTTGCATTTGGGAAGGCAGGCTCATACCCTGTTCTCGCTTTGTTCCATCTCACGGCACCACCCACATGGTCGAAATGTAAATGCGTCAGGAGCACATCGGTTATATCTGCAAATTCCAAACCTATTTGATTCAAAGAATGTTGCAGAGAATCGGTTCCATTTAAATAATAAAACCCGAAAAACTTATCGCTTTGTTTGTCACCAATTCCGGTATCAACCAATATTTTTCTATTCCCATCTTCTACCAATAAACAGCGCATTGCCCAATTGCACATATTGTTTTCATCAGCCGGATTCAGGCGACTCCAAATGCTTTTTGGAACAACGCCAAACATGGCACCTCCATCGAGTTTAAAATATCCGGTATTAATTGTATGAAGTTTCATGGTAGGTATTGGTAGAGGGCTGATTCCTGATTAAAAGTCACCATATACGTCAGTAAGTGCTTCATAACCTGTTTCTGTTATCAGAATAGTATGTTCAAATTGAGCGCTTAATTTCCCGTCAATAGTTCTGGCAGTCCAGCCGTCTTTCCTGTCCACTTTTGCCCGGGCTTTACCGGCATTTATCATGGGTTCAATGGTAAATATCATTCCCGGTTTAAGTACGGGGCCGGTATTTTTATCGGCTATATGCGATACTTCAGGATCTTCATGAAATTTCACTCCAACTCCGTGTCCACAAAACTCATATACGACGCTGTACCCATGTTTATGTGCATGTTCGGCTATGTGATATCCTATATTCCCTAATTGGTTTCCCGGAAAACACTGCTCCATGCCTTTATGAAGGCATTCTTTGGCAACATCCACCAGTTTTTTTGCATATTCACTTACTTCACCTACCAGATACATTCGGCATGTATCACCAAAAAAGCCATTTAGAATGGTGGTTACGTCTACATTTACAATATCTCCGTGCTGTATTTCATATTCGCCTGGAACACCATGACAAATCACATCATTTGGTGAAATACAGGTGGCGTGTTTATATCCTTTATAACCCTTGGTAGCGGGAATAGCACCATTTGCACGGACAAATTCTTCTGCAATTCTATCTATCTCTATAGTTTTTACACCAGGTTTGATATATGATTCCAGATGTTTTAAAGTGCGCGCCGCCAAATGTCCGCTTTTGCGAATACCGTCAATTTGTTCGGGGGTTTTGATAATTATGGCCAAGGCTGCAAAGTTAAGCAGCCGTCTTGAAATTTTTAAACTTCGAAACAGATCGGAATATATTCAATAAACCACCTAAGCTTGTATGGCCAACCCCCTCAAAATTTGTGAAAGTTCCCGTATGGAATAAAGATCAAAATCGTCGTCAAACAGGTCCTGATCATCAGGCTCATCTTCAGGCAACCCCGTCTTGCATATTCCACAAACCAATGTGGAATGTATCACATAAAATGCGGCAGTGGAGCCACAGAAATTACATATCATTGTTTTCATTATCCAAAGTTGCCATTGTCCTGTCGTGGCACATGCACATTAAGTCAACATCACAATTTCTTAACTATTCGTTTTCATCGGATGTCTTTTTGCCGGAGTCTTTATTGTTTTTTTGGGTCGAATTCCCAGTGTCTTCATCATTGGATTCCTCCATGTTTTCTCCTTCACAACAAGGGGCTATATTGTTTTTACAGCGTGGACATTGGTAATGGCTATGTACAAATACCATTTCGCCGAAATAACCACAGTATCCGCAAAACATTTCCATTGTAACAAAATTACATAATTCATCGTCAATCCTGTACTTTGCAATATGTTCAGACGAATTACAATCTTTATCCTTATTGCAATTGCCTTTCTCCATTCTTTACCTGGGCAGCCTTACAAAAATCTGGTGATGGAAGGGGGCGGAATTCGGGGTATTGCATATGCCGGCGCAATAGGAGTTTTGGATACTTTTGGTATCTTAAAATCCATTGAGAATGTAGCAGGGACTTCAGCAGGGGCTATTCAGGGAATGGGTATTGCCGTTGGTTATAATTCCTCCGAAATGAAAACCATTATGCAGGAGGTAAAATGGGAACACCTCAATGATGGATCTCTGGTATTTCTCGGTGGTTCCATGAGGATGATTCAGAATTATGGCTGGTATCCGGGTATGGCTTTGCGAGGCTGGGCAGATGATATTTTATTTCAGAAAACGGGCATTCACAATCTTACTTTTTTTCAATTGGATAGTTTGAAAAAAACACATTCCGAAATGAAAAACCTTTTTGTAATTGCCAGCAATCTCACTCTACAAAAACCAATCGAACTTTCCTTCCGTACCTATCCCAAAATGTGTATTTCTGATGCCATAAATGCCAGCGCAGCAATTCCACTATATTATGAGCCTGTTATTATCAATTCACAGGGTAAAAGGATGGAGAAAAACAAAGCGGATAGCAGCTGTTATTACCTCGTGGATGGAGGATTACTCGCCAATTATCCCTATTTTATATTTGACTCCTTACCGGGTAAAACTCTGGGATTGATGCTTGACAGACCAGATCAGCTGGAACGCTCTTCTAATGGTCAGGCCGACTTTCCAATTCGCAATATTTCTGATTTTTCTGAAGCCTGTTATAACTCGGTTTTGGAAATGCAAACCAAAAGAATTTGGACACCGGTTATGGAAAAAAATACCGTTAGGATAAGTGTTGGAAATATAGGTCCCAGAATTCGAAAAATGAAGAAAGAAGAAGTAGAAATGCTGGTAAATAATGGCAGAGTGGCTACTTTAAAATTCCTGCATCATTAAAAGTTATTCTTGTGAATTTGTGAAAAATAGTCTGGAGCCTGCAGCAATCTGCTTCCATACCAACTAAACATCTCTCCATCTACCAGTAAAACTTTTGTTTCAGGTAAAATAGACTTCAATTCAGCAATGTGTTTTTCCTGAAACGGATATGGTTCAGAAGAAAGCAATACAAATTCCGGGTTTAATGATTCCATTTCATTCAAATTCAATTCCGGGTATCGGGAATTCTCATCCTGTATTGCGTTTTCAAATCCGGCAAATGGAAGCATTGCATTGATAAAGGTATCTCTGCCTGCTGCCATCCACGGTTCCCGCCAAATTAAATAAAGTGCTTTACGGGGAGATTTGGATAATTCAAGAGATTCAAATTTGATTTTAATTTTATGTATCCATTCAGAAGCTATACCTTCTTTTCCAAATATTTCACCGATGGTTTTCATCATCCCATATGCACCCTCTATGGTTTTGATATCGCTGATCCATACCGGGTATTCCATTTCCAGTTCTTTAATTTGGGATGCTTCATTTTCCTCTTTATTCGCAATTATTATATCAGGTTTTAATTCTCTGATTTTATCCAATAGCAATTTTTTTGTACCTCCTACTTTTGTAGCTCTTTTGAATTCATTTTCCGGATAAATACAAAAAATAGTTTGTCCTGCAATCCGCTCCCCTAGGCCCAGATCATACAGATATTCGGTTTGGGAGGGAACAAGAGATACAATCCTTTTTGGAGAAGAATCCAGAAATACTTTTCGTCCCAACTGATCCAAATAAATCATTTTTTTTGGTTTTTATGCCGGAATTAAATGAAAGTTGGAGTTGTATTTTTTTAATGCGAATTAATTAGCAGTGCAGATATTTACACAAAAATTGCGAAGGAAAATGAATACAGAATTTTATTTTCCATCGAGAATAATTGGAGTATTCCCTTTACCCATTATCACAATTTTGGAGTTGGGTGATTTTGCAATTTCTAATTGGGCCTTGATGGATTCATATTGCAATTGTTGATCTGTTAAGCCAGTATTAATGATTCGCTGATAATCTGCAATCCCTTGCGCTTCTACCCTTTTGCGTTCGGCTTCCTGTTTTTCTTTTTGTAAAACGAACTGCATTTTTTGAGCTTCCTGTTCTGCGTTAATTTTGCTTTCAATGCTTTCCTTTACAGATTGTGGCAACGAAATATTACGAATCAATAATTGTTCTAAAACCAAGCCTCTTTTCTTAAAATCAGATTCTATACTGGAAAATATTTTTTGCTGAAATTCATCGCGTTTGGTGGAATAAAGTGCAACTGCATCATAGTATACTGCATTGTCCCTAATTTTGGTTCTTGTAACCGGGCGAACAATTTTATCCTGATAGTCTTCCCCGATATGACGCAATAAATCAGGTGTTTCCGAAGGAATTACGCGAAATAATACAGTAAGATCTACTGTTACTTCCAATCCATCTGCGGTGAGCACTCTTATTGCATCATCCCCTGATTTTGATCCTTCATCGTGAATTCCGCTCATGGTATAATTCTGAGTGCGGATATCCACTTCGGTTATTTTTAACAGAGGGTTTATCATATGTAACCCGCTGTTTAACTGTTCATTTCGAATATTTCCAAAAAGACTCGTAACCCCAACATGGCCTATATCCACCTGGCGAAAACAAGATAGTAACCCTCCTAAAATAATAACCCCAAAACCGGCGGCTCTCACCGGTTTAAAATATTTCTGGGTAATGGACTGGTTGCGTAGTATATAAGCAACCCCTATAAGTAAAATTCCAATTATTATTAATGCAGCAATCATTTATTCAAATATATTCATGAATTCCAAGTGAATTACAGAATACAAATTATATTTTTTGCATTATCCCGGATTCACTTAGGAGCCAAATGCACCTATGATATCATATTTCGTAATAATATGCCAATTACCACCTAAATCCATTACCAGAACTGCGCTATTGTCTTTATTTATCAATGCAGATACTTCGTCAATTGGAGTTTCCGGCTTCACAACCGGAAACGCTTTTTGCATCACTTCTTTTACCGGATGCTGCATCAGTGTGTGATTTTTGAGTAATTGTGCATACAATTCATTATCCGAAAGTGAACCCACAAACTCTTTGGCATTGTTCACTACCGGAATTTGAGAAACATCATAATTCTGCATTTTTGAAAATGCCTCTTCGCAGGTTTCATCCTCCTGAATAGTAAGTAAAGGCAAATGCACATGGTCTTTAACCAGATCCAATGCTGAAACTTTAGGAGCAGCCGGCAAAAATCCCCGATCCCTCATCCAGTCATCATTAAACATTTTCCCTAAATACCTGGTTCCATGATCGTGAAATATAATTACAACCATATCCCCTTTTTTAAATCTGTCTTTCATTTGCATGAGGCCTGCCAGTGCAGATCCAGCGCTATTACCAACGAAAATCCCTTCTTCACGGGGAATTCTTCTGGTCATTATAGCAGCATCCTTATCCGTTACTTTTTCGAAATAGTCAATAATATCAAAATCCACATTCGCAGGAATAAAATCTTCGCCAATTCCTTCTGTGATGTAAGGATAAATTTCGTTTTTATCAAAGATTCCGGTTTCCTTATATTTTTTAAATACAGAACCATAAGTATCCACTCCCAAAACTTGTACGGCAGGGTTTTGTTCTTTTAAAAATTTACCGGTTCCACATATCGTTCCGCCTGTCCCAACACCCACCACCAAATGGGTTACTTTGCCATCAGTCTGTTTCCAAATTTCCGGGCCGGTTTGCTCATAATGTGCGAGGGTATTGCTCAGGTTGTCATATTGGTTGGGCTTCCATGCATTGGGAATTTCCTTTGCCAGTCGTGTTGAAACAGAATAATAACTTCTTGGATCCTCCGGTTCTACATCCGTTGGACAAACAATTACTTCAGCACCAAATGCCTTTAGCGCGTCCACTTTTTCTTTGCTTTGTTTGTCTGTAGTAGTGAAAATACATTTGTAACCTTTTAAAACTGCAGCAATCGCCAGACCCATTCCGGTATTGCCACTGGTTCCTTCAATGATTGTGCCGCCCGGCTTTAGCAAACCATTCTTTTCAGCATCCTCAATCATTTTAACCGCCATCCTGTCTTTAATAGAATTGCCCGGATTTACTGTTTCAATTTTCGCATATACTTCACAAGGTAAGTCCTTGGTGATCCGGTTCAGGCGAACCAAAGGGGTATTGCCAATGGTTTCCAGAATATTCTTGTACACCTGCATGAGACAACAAAGGTAGCATTCCACGTCATTTGACAAAACCGAACAGAAATTGTAATAACTGATAGAATCAGAATATCTTGATATATTTAAATTGTCCCTTATTTCATTAACCAATTATCATGAAAAAACTGACCTTAATCGCAACTATCGCAATTTGCATCTATTCTTTGGAATCCTGTAAAAAAGACAACACCGGTGGAAGCAGTAACAACAACACTGTTACCAAAACAAAAACCCAATTATTAACTGCCAATACCTGGAGGTATAAAGCTCAGTTCTTTGGCATCGCCAATCAAAAACTGGATGATTTCAGTTCCACCATGGATGCATGTTGGTGGGACAATACACTTGTATTTAACACCAACGGAACATTTGTATTAAATGAAGGGGCCGACCGCTGCACAGGTGAACCTGCAAGTTATTCCGGCAGTTGGGTGTTTTCAAGCGATCAAACCAAATTAACGACCACCAGTACCCACGATACAACACAATATACCATTCGCTTATTGGACGACAACAATATGGAACTGTCGTCTTTCGATAACTCCGGGTCCATTCCATGGGAAGCGAAGGATGTTTACATTAAAAAATAGAAAACTGTATCTCCCACTAAAAAAAAGGCCACATCATGTGGCCTTTTTAAGTTAAAAAAGAACAAGAATAATTACAAATTATCTAAAATATCCATGATTTCTGACTTGGTTTTTTCGACCGGGTCGAGTGAATCGATTTTGTTTTCTTCAGTGGTTATTACTTTCGAATCATAATAGTATTTATCACCGATCCTGGCAACTGCCACCAATCTGAATTTTAAACCTTCAGGCAGCGTATATCTGGATGGAATAGCAAATAATTTGGTATCGAATTCCCCGGGCAACCTAAAAACGCCATAGTTATCTTCCTGTATAGCGAAAACCGAGGTATTGGTATTCCCAAATGCAGCAGGTAATTTTACTTTTAATCTGATTTGTTTACCAGCACCATTATAGGCATATTGGTCACAATTCACCCATTTGTATTTGCATTTCAAACGAAACATGGTATCCTTCCAGAAAAACATCGAAGAATCCTGACGGAATGTGGTATCCGTCCAAGGATTATCATCCCTGCCTGAAACACCGTCATTAATTTCATTCCAGTCATTGCCATCAGTAGCTTCAAAAAGTTTATAATCTGCCTGATTAATTCCTTTCATATCCAGAAAGTAATATCCGTCGTTGGTTACTTTTTTACCGTTTTGAGAGAACTCAATGGAATAGCTGCCTCCGGAGTAGAGAAGTTTATCAGCAGTCTGTGTTGGCATAGAAGCGCGAATATTCTTTCCTGCTTTATCCAACAATTGAACAGAAACATCAATGGCACCTGAAACAGGATTGCCATTTTCATCCTTCCAATTTTTACCTGGAACCTGAAGTGTCATTTTGCTGCTTACAAAAACCATATTCCAATTATTGGAATTGGCATAAACTGTTCCACTAAACACACCCTGTCTTAGTTCTTTTTTTAGTAATTCCACATCTGAACCGGATGTGATTATGTTGCTCCATTGCGATGCATTCGACTGGTCATCTACAAATACAATGCTGCGGTCTTTCTTGCAGGATGAGATTACAATCGTGCAGCATAAGATTGTCAGAGAAATTAGAGGAAATAAATTCTTTTTCATGTTTTTTTTAAAAATTATTTGGACATTTATTGTAGGGATTTTTCTTTTTTATATGGAAGTTTTTGACGAAGCTGCAACCCAAAAAATATTGATCCGACTTGCGGTCGTAAACCAGGTCGTTGGAAGGATTTATACGAATTCCGACCTGTGGAATAACGGACCAGCTTCCGCTATGGATCAGGACTCCAAAACCGGCCTGTATGTTGGTTCTCCATTGTGGCCAGTAAGTTCCGTCCAGTATTTGATTTTTATATCTTTCAGTACCCCATCTTCTTTGCAAGATTTGCGGCCCAACATAAAAATACGGTCTTATTTCTGCATCCCTGTTTAAATAATAATTCAGATGAAAATGATAGCTGGTAAAATGCAATTCCGCATCTAGAAACTCTGAATTTGCAGACTTATAATTAACCACATAAGTGGCATTATAGAAATTTACTGAAGCATCAAAACCAAATCGGTTCTCCGGAATTCTTCCTGCACATACTCCAAATGCCAGTGACTTCTGATGTTGCACCCATTTCAGACTTTGATCTTCTATATTTCTGGTGCTTATGTTCCAGTGTACCCCACCATTTATGCCCACAAACCACTGTTGCGCCTTAAGTGGAATTAATTGAAAGCAATAAAAACAAACCAGAAGGGCGAATTTCATTTCCCTTTAGACACCATAACCAATTGTATGTTGTGATTATTTACAAAAAAAAATCTAAAGGAGGTAATCTTACCTCTTTAACCGGTTAACTGCGGTTGTCCGTTACGGTTCCAAGATCATAAATTTCTCTTATGCTACTCAGTTCTTTATTAAAGTCAATTCTCAGATCCTTTAATTTCCCTGTACGCACATCGAATACCCAACCGTGAATCAAAGGAACACCTGTAGATAGGAAAGTTTTTTGCCAAACGGCCATTTTTATAATATTGAGACATTGTTCCTGAACATTGAGTTCCACCAGTCTGTCGTAGCGTTTTTCTTCGATGGAAATAGAATTTAATTCTTCTTTATGCAAGCGGTATACATCCCGAATATTGCGCAGCCATGGATTGAGAATTCCAAGGTCTGCGGCTTGCATAGCTGCTTTTATCCCACCACACAAATAATGGCCGCAAACCACCACATGTTTTACACCCAGATGTTTTACTGCATATTCTACAACAGAGGCAGAGTTGTTGTCATTATTGGGAATAAGGTTGGCAATATTCCGGTGAATAAACACTTCTCCGGGCTGCGCCCCCATCAGGTCTTCGGCAGTAACTCTGGAGTCACTGCAACCAATAAATAAATAATCGGGATGTTGTCCGGATGAAAGCTTTTGAAAAAACTCTTTATCCGTTCGCTGCTTTTCTTCTAACCATTTTTGGTTGTTTTCAAATATCTGTTTGTATTCCATGGGATGCAAAAATTAGGGGAAAGCGAATATAGCAAGCAGCTGGAATAAACAGAAATTTCACATAGGTTAATTTAAACCATGTAAATGCAATTTAAAAAATAAGAGTTTAGATGAATGAAAAAATGAGCGAATTCTGCTTGAAAATTTCAACTATTTATTGCATTTCGGATATGGGCCAGATGGTGGTCGCTATGCCAGCCATAAAGGGAAATGAGATAAGCCAGGTCAAATGTTTTGTTGTGTTCCGGATGAAAATAAGTCCGCAATAATAATTCCGGATTTTTCAATGTTTCCAGCAATAACAAACTCCATCTTTGATGTAAACCTACCAGAATTACATAACTGGATTCATGGGTAAAAGTGTAATCTTTTCCATTTGCCCAAACCGATTCCATATACGGTTTAACCGTAGGATTGTCTTCCGTCAAAATAAGTTTGGTGCGTATCCAGGCATTCATGTGGCTGTCGGCAAGATGGTGAATTACCTGTTGGGCAGTCCATCCATCCGGTCTGTATGTTTTTTGTAATTGTTCGGGTGTAATTCCGTTTAGCAATTTGGCCAGTTCATTGGGTAATGCCTGTATTTTTACTACAGATTGTAGAAGCTCTTCGAGTTCATAACGCGGTTTCGAAATGAATTTTCCGACGGGATATTTGAGTTGTTCGAGGTCCATATTTTATTTTGGTAGTGGAGGGCCAATAAAAATTTTAAGTGATTAAATGATAAGTGGTTAAGTGCTGAAGAAGGTTAATAAATGCGAAGTTAATTTCATATTGGTTTTGGTAAAAAATTCTAAGGCTTAAGAGTTCTTTTTAGGTTTAGTACCATTGTTTTTGGAAGTAATTATACTTTTGGACACAATACGGTGTAATTCATCACAATCATCATACAAAGATTCGTAATATTTCAAAGAAATAAAACCAGCACCAAACAGAACATCCAGCCAGTATTTTGTTTCTTTAGCTTCCTTTTGAGATAGTGATAATTTATGTTGAAAATCAAGTCTGGAATATGCATGATATGCTTCGCTTGCATTTGCTCCAATAGATGTACCCGAACGTACAATTTGATGTGAAATATTAAATTCAGTGCCTTTCTTTTTTAGAAAAAGTACCAATTGAATAACACGAACTGAAAATGAAATGGATTTCCTCAATAAAGGTTGACCAGAATGATATTCTGACCTAATTGAGAACAACTTATCTAAATTATTTTTCCCTTCCTCCATAGTAACAAAAATAGAAATTTGATTTACAAATCATTCCAAATTTACTGTTTCTTCAAAACTTAAACGATTAATTCCCATTAGGTTTATGTTTTATTCTCTTTCCAAGCCATCCCTCTCCTACACTTCTTCTCTTTATCACTTCAGCACTTCAGCACTTCTATTTAATTTCATTAAATCCAGTATATGATCTGAGCACTTCGGGCACCATAATGCTATTTTCTGTTTGATAATTTTCCAGAATACTCGCAATAATTCTGGGCAGAGCAAGTGCTGAACCATTTAAGGAATGGGCCAATTCCATTTTGCCCTGGTCATTTCTAAATCTGCATTTCAAACGATTGGTCTGATACGTTTCACAATTGCTCACGCTGCTGCATTCCAACCACATTTGTTGGGCACCGCTCCATACTTCCAAATCGTATGTTTTTGCACTAGCGACACTCATATCTCCCCCACACAATAACAATACGCGATAATGAAGTCCAAGGTTTTGCAGTAATTGCTGTACGTGCAATTGCATATCCTCCAATGCTGCATAACTCAATTCAGGCTTAACTATTTGAACAATTTCAACTTTATCAAACTGATGCAGGCGGTTTAAACCTCTCACATGCGCCCCATATGAACCAGCTTCACGTCGAAAACAGGGTGTATATCCAAAATTCTTTATCGGTAAATCTTCTATATTTAAAATTACATCCCTGTACAAATTTGTAATAGGAACTTCAGCCGTTGGAATCAGGTATAACTCATCTTCACCAATATAATACATCTGTCCGTCTTTATCCGGCAACTGTCCGGTTCCAAATCCGCTGGCTTCATTGATAACAATTGGTGGCTGAATTTCCAAATAACCTGCTTTTTCAGCTTCATTCATAAAATACTGTATCAGGGCGCGCTGTAATTTAGCCCCTTTCCCTTTGTATACCGGGAATCCTGCTCCTGAAATCTTCACACCCAGTTCGAAGTCAATCAGATCATATTTTTTTGCAAGTTCCCAATGCGGCAGTGCATTTGCCGGTAACGCAGGTTTTTCACCTTTAATAAATATTTCTACATTATCATTGGAATCTTTCCCGGTTGGCACACTTGAATGCGGCGCGTTTGGAAGGGTTATCAGCAGTTTTCTTACAGATTCTTCTAAGGATTCAACCCTTTCTTCCAACGACTTTAATTTGTCTTTGATTCCGGTACTTTCCGATTTTAATGGCTCAGCGGATGCTGCCTGCCCTTTTCGCATCAGCTCACCGATTTCTTTAGAAACCACATTGGATCTGTTTTGCAGATATTCCATTTCAACCCTGGATTCCCTTGCCAGTTTATCAGTTTCGAGAATAGTATCTATCGTTTTAGTTGCATCTATTCCGCGTTTCAAGAGCCTGGTCAGGACTTCTTCAGGGTTATTTCTCAAGTGGTTAAGCTGAATCATATAAGTGGCACAAAGTTGGCGAAAAAGAAGCAAACTGTCCAATTCTCTGAACTGGAATTTAACTTTAATTTTAGAAAGATTAAATTCGGGTACAGAAGAATATGAAAACCCCCACTCGTACTTTCTTCATAGCACTCCTAATATTTCCCGGATGCTCACATTGGAAATTCACCAAATACCGCAGATCCGACACCAATTATGCATGGTTGCTTTCCGTTCCAAAAAGAACTTTCAGCGTTCATTATGTAAATACCGGAACTTATAACATGAGATTTCTATCTGTGGGCGACACCAATCTGCCGACATTATTGTTGATTCATGGTGCTCCGGGTTCCATAGAAACTTTTGATCCATTTCTGCTGGATACCGGAATTACAAATCACGTGCGACTGCTTGCCATGGACAGGACAGGATACGGGTATAGCAATTTTGGCAAACCGGATACCAGTGTTATGCAACAGGCTAAAACTTTAAAATCAGCACTGGAAAATTACTTCCATTTAAAAAATTATTCTGCTTTGGGTTATTCCTATGGAGGCCCTGTTGCCGCAGTTCTTGCCTCATTAGATACAGCAAAAGTTCAGAAATTATTTCTGGTTTCGGCATCTCTTGCACCCGGCAAGGAAAAGACGTATGCCATATCTAAAATGATCAAAAATCCCTTTTGGGGGCATGCTTTCCCTAAGGTTTACAGAACTGCCAACATAGAAAAGTTAAGCCACCTGAGTGCATTAAATGAAGTTCGGTTTTTGTACCAGACCATTCGTTGTGAAGTGTATATCGTTCATGGCTTAAATGATAAATTAATTTACCCCGGGAATGCCATGTATATGCAACAATCTCTGGTTGCTGCCGATTCGGTGGCTTTATACACGGAAAAGGGCGGACACAGAGCCATTATCTGGAATAATAAAAACTATATTCAGCAATTGATTTTAAATGAACTAATTGCAAGCAATTAGTCGTATAAAATTCTAATGACATGGATACTATTCCATATTCTTTAGTTAAATTGTATTTTATTTATTATTTTTTTTCATTAACTGAGATTATTTAAATTTGAATATGCCAAAATCAATCTTCCCTATAATGCTGACAGCATCTCTTATAATGGGCTTCTCTTTGGATACATCATTGGATACGGAAGCTGACAAAATACAAGGTACCTGGCTCAACCAGGAAGGGACTTCGCACATTAAAATATTTCGGGCGGTAAATGGAAATTTTGCCGGTAAATATTATGGCAAAATTATTTGGTTGAAGGTGCCCGAGGAAAATGGCAAACCCAAAACAGATAAAAACAATCCGGATAAAAGCAAACGAAATACACCCATATTGAATTTATTGATTTTAAAGGATTTCAGCTATGATTTGGACGACAAAGAATGGAGCGGAGGAACCATTTATGATCCAAATAACGGCAAAACTTATAGCTGTTACATGAGCCTGAATGGGAATAAATTGAATGTCCGCGGTTATGTTGGAATAAGCCTTATAGGCCGCACTGCAGTTTGGACAAGAGTAAAGTGATCATAAGTAAAATACAAATAATCCCGAGTATTACAGGAGGAAAATTTAAGTGTTCCGGTGAACTTTAACTTACAATAAATTAATACGCAATTATTCTAATAAAAGGTCGTTTGAAGCAACAGCTTTTTTATTTGGATCGAAGGGGTAATCCCATTTCCAAGCCTTTATTTTTCATGTATTGCACAGCAGCATCAAAATCATTCGGTACTTCACCTTCAATAATGGCTTCTCGCACTGCATTTTTTAATACCCCTATCAAACGCACATCATCAAAATCAAATACTTCCATGATATGCAAACCTGTTACCGGTGGTTGCCAATTGCGCAACTTATCTCTTTCAATCAGATCGTCAATTTTCTCCTGAACTTTTGCCAAATTGGACAGGTGTTTTTGAACTTTGAATTTGTTTTTACTGGTGATATCTGCCCGGCACAATTTCATCAATGCTTCTAAATCTTCTCCGGCATCCACGATTAGTCTGCGCACAGCGCTGTCTGTAACCACATCTTTACCCAAAACAATTGGCCGCAAATGCAGGGCAACCAAATTCTCCACGAATCGCATTTTCTCATCCAAAGGCAATCGCATTTTTCTAAAAATGTGTTTCACCATTCTGGATCCCTTATCTTCATGTCCGTGAAATGTCCAACCTTCACCGGGCTCAAATCTTTTTGTTGCAGGTTTTGCAATGTCATGCAAAATTGCTGCCCAGCGCAACCAGAGATTATCGCTTAACTCGCAAAGTTGATCCAGTACTTGAAGGGTGTGGTAAAAATTATCTTTATGGCTTTTTCCGTCTCTGGTTTCAATACCCTGCATGGCTGCAAGTTCCGGAAAAACATGGTGCAACAACCCCGTATCAAATAACATTTCAAAGCCTTTCCCAGGCTTATCACACATGATTATTCCATTTAATTCATCCGTAATGCGCTCTTGGGATACAATTAAAATTCTGGAAGCATTTTCCTTTATTGCCTGATACGTTCCTGCTTCTATTTGATAATTTAATCGGGTTGCAAACCGAATGGCACGCATCATTCTCAGCGGATCATCACTAAATGTAATGGCAGGGTTTTGCGGGGTACGAATGATAGAATCCTGTATATCCTGAAGTCCATTAAATGGGTCTAATAACTCACCAAAGTTTTCCTTATTCAGAGATAAATACATGGAATTTATGGTAAAATCTCTGCGGTTTTGATCATCCTGCAAACTCCCATCTTCCACCATCGGCTTTCTGGAAGTGCGCTGGTAACTTTCCTTTCTGGCACCAATAATTTCAATAATCCATTCCCTGGTTTTCACTTGTGCCGTGCCAAAATTCTTGAAATAAGACACGTATTTATCTTCTGAAAGTTCTTTGGCAAAAAGCGTGGCAAAATCCACTCCGCTGCCTAAAACGACTACATCAATATCTTTGGTTTGTCTTCCGAGCACCATATCCCTGACAAACCCTCCAACCACCCAGGCAGGTATTTTGTTTGCTTGGGCAACTTTAGCCAAAGTCTTAAAAATGGGTTCCTGTAAATGGCCTTTCACGCGGCAAAATTAGGGTAAAGCTTATTTTTATTTTTTGCAATCCGAAAGAATAGCTAATAAATCCCCTTTCCCGTTAAATATGAATCCATTAATTTTGGCTGATAATGGGGTTCTCCGTAAAAAATAAACCATCACCGGAAATAATTGCCATTCTATTTTTTACCTCCTTATATCTTTTATTCCCAACAATAAACAACAGCGCGGATGCGCTGGGATATTCCGCCATTCCCGAAATAGGCGTACATCACTTGTTATATGATAAACTGGCAAGTTTTTGCCTGTATTCCATCTGTGACAACCAACCCGAAAAAGCGCTTCATTTGTTACAGGCTATTAACGGACTTTTTGCAGGAGCTACATTGTTACTTGCAAGCAAGTTTCTCCGCAATTCAGGGGTATCCGGCCCAATTTACATATGGCTCATTCTTATAGGTAGCACTTTTGGATGGATTCGATTTGCGACGGAAAATGAG
>JAGXTF010000014.1 GCA_018333525.1 Bacteroidota bacterium
TTAGCTTTTTGAATATTTCCAGGATTGTTTTATTGAAAATAATAACCCTATCACCTCCAAAAAAAGTTTCCTTTGTTTTCCAAATTGGGAATTTTGGAAGAATTTCGGGCAATGGCATATAATCAAGCTGTATATTGTCATAAATTTTGTTGCCACATTGTTCGCATTTTGCAAAAGTCATTTTATGGTTTTCAATTTCATGATCTAAAATTGGAATATCTAGTTGTACGATCTTAGGATTTGGAGATTTGGGTCTGAGCCTCATCACAGGGATATAATTGAGCCCAAGTGGTTTAAAATATTCAGTGTATATTTCTGTTTTCATAAATATATCGTCAAAAATCCAATTGCTCTCAAATATTCTCAGTTTATCCAGATGATTTATTTGAGAAAGAATAAAAGGATTTCGTTGAATTTTACCTGCCCAACACATTCTATTTTGGCAACTTAATTCATAATTATCAGAACCACTTTCTAAAAATTCATGTTCGGGCTGGGGATAGCCTGAAGCAGGCACTCCAATTAGCCGAAAATAATCTGCGTTCGCATAATCTTGTTTTTCGAAATGTGGACCTCTACCACAAATAATTCCATGCAAATCACAAAATTCTTCAAACTTATTCTCAATTGCATAGTTAAGTTCAAAATGCAATTCTAATAAAGTACTCGTTCTTTTCTTAGAAACAGTTTTAGTTAAATCAAATTGATCAAATAGGAATTTATCAGTGGATACATCTTTCAATTCCCTAATTTCCAAGACTTTAATCATCTTTCATTCCAATTTTAATGATTTTAATTATTTATGGTTTTTGCAGTATCGATTTTGATAATTGTTTAAAATCCTTGCTCCTGTAACGTATGTTGCGTGTAGTGGGATATTCATTTGGTACGACCCTGGTATGACAAAAATAGGATCTTTCTGCCTGAGTTTATTCCTGATGCCATGATTGGAAGTGCATGGCAGTCCCCCTTATAGCGTGGTGGTCCCGACAGGAATCGAACCTGTATCTAATGCTCCGGAGGCATTCGTAGTATCCATTCTACTACGGGACCATAATGGTATGTGTTTTTCCCCAAAGAAATACCTTTATCGGGGTGCGCAAAGGTAATACCGAATTTTACTCTGCCATAACCGCCCTTTACACTAAATTTGTCATCCCCTTATGGAAGTTAGATTCAGGATCAACAAATCCCTGCTGATGGCCGTGCTGGCATTTTTTCTCACCACAGGCTTCAGGGTTTACGATGAATTGTTTGAGTATTCCAAAAACCTTGAAATATTCTCTGCCGCCTACAAGGAAGTGGGCAAAAACTTTGTAGATGAAGTAAATGCCGGCGACCTCATGCGCAAAGGCCTGGATGCCATGCTGGCAACCCTCGATCCCTACACCAATTATTTCAGCGAAAGTCAGGCAGAAGAAGCATTGCTGGACAGGCAGGGAGAATACAGCGGCGTGGGCTGCAGGGTAATTATCCGCGAGAAATATCCGGTAGTTTCTGAAGTTTTTGGAGGTTATGCCTTTTCCAAGGCAGACATTCGGCCGGGTGACATACTCAAAACCATTGCCGGTCAAAGTATGAAAGGAAAATCCATTGGCGATGTGAGCGTTTATCTGCGCGGAGCGCCTGAATCCGCCATTGATTTGGAACTGGAGCGCGAAGGGGTTACCATCAAAAAAAGTGTTACCAGAGTTTCTGTAGTGGGTAAAAATGTGCCCTATTACGGCATGGTGGATGAAAATACGGGTTATGTAAAGCTCGAACAATTTGGCCAGAAAGCGGCTTCTGAAATTCAAAATGCGCTCACCGATCTGAACAAAGGCGGCAAGCTGAAATATGTTATTCTGGATCTGCGGGATAATGGCGGCGGACTTTTGAATGAAGCGGTAAATATTGTTGGTCTATTTACCGGACCGGGCAGGCTGGTAGTAAAAATGAAAGGAAGAACTCCCGAGAGCAACAGGGACTGGACCACCAGCAGCACCAGCGCCTTTGTAAATATGCCTCTGGTTGTATTGGTCAACTCCCATTCCGCTTCGGCGTCGGAAGTGGTAAGTGGTAGTTTGCAGGATATGGACCGCGCCGTAATTGTGGGTAGAAACAGCTATGGAAAAGGGCTGGTTCAGAACTATTTTAACCTTCCTTATCGCACCCAAATGAAAATTACAACAGCGAGGTATTATACACCTAG
Source organism: Bacteroidota bacterium (assembly GCA_018333525.1). GTDB lineage: Bacteria > Bacteroidota > Bacteroidia > NS11-12g > UBA955 > JAGXTF01. The sequence continues at coordinate 2,192 of JAGXTF010000014.1, forward strand.
CGGACGTTGCATACAATTGTTGGATTACCGACACCGAAATGTAGATGGAAGTGCAGGTAAAATGCCCGATAGCCTGCGCAAAAAGTTTACTACTAATGCAGGAAGAACAGTATTAGACGGCGGAGGAATACGCCCGGATATGGAAGTGGATGAGTTCGCAGGTCAACCCCTTTTGAAATATGTGATGGATGAACGTTTGTTATTTGACTTTGCAAACCATTATCGAAATACCCATGAAAACATTGGTGCTGCCAGAGAGTTTAAGTTGAGCGATTCAGATTACGAAACGTTTAGCGACGAAGTTTCTAAAAAATTATCCGATTTGCTGGAAGATAAAATTCGGGAGAGCATTAAAAAACAAATTGCGGATGGCGATCTGGCTGATCTGATTTTGGACAACGGCAAATTTGCTGAGACTTTGGAAAGCCAGGTGAAAATAAAATTGCGCGCTTTTGAGGAACCCTTGCGGTACCAGTTAACGCGGGAAATTTTGAAGCGATATTATTACGACAGTGCTTTGTACGAAAGTAGTTTTGACGGCGATCCGGATTTGGGAGCTGCATTAAACGTACTGCACAATGAAGCCGATTACAGAAGGAGATTGCTGCCCTGATGGATTGGGTGGAATGGATTGTTCTGCCACTGGTTGGCGCTGTCGGCGGCTTTTTAGCCGGTATGTTGGGAGTGGGAGGCGGAATTATTTTCGTTCCACTGCTTACCTGGTTGTTTAACCGCATGGGTTTGAGTAATGCCGAGGTGGTAAAATATACCCTGGCCAATTCCATTTTTCTGGTATTTATTTCCGGTGTTTCAGGAATATTAAAACAGCGCAAAATTGGAACCCTGAATTGGCAAAAAGCCTTATGGATCGGAATACCGGGGGCCATTGTTTCATTAATCTGGAGTTATTTTATTCAACAGGGAAACTGGTATAAAAAAGAGAGTTTTCAATTGGTATTTTTATCTTTTTTGGTAATATCCATTGCCAATATGCTAATGGGAAATAAGAAAAATGCCACAGAAGAAAAAGAAGTTTCGATACCGGGATTTCGCCCATTAGAGCTGGTTGTTTCAATGTTGGCGGGATCTGTGGTTGCTCTTAGCGGGCTTGGTGGGGGTGTGATTATGGTACCTATGTTTCGCATGTTTTTAAAAATGCCCATGCGCTCTGCTACTGCACTTTCTTTAAGCATTATCCCAATTTTGAGTATTGCGCCTTTGGCGAATTACCTCAGTACAGTACCGCACGAAACGGCAAAAGTTGCGCATACCGGGTATATCAGCTGGCCTTACGCACTACCCATTGCTATTGGTGTCGCTATTTTTGCAGGAATAGGATTAAAAACTGCTAAAAAAATCCCTGTATTTTATTTGAGAATTATCTTTGCCGCCCTTTCAACATCCATACTAATCAAAACCGTATACGATATATTTCATCCATGAGACTTAGTTTTTCATTCCTTACCATCATTTCCTTATGCACCACATTGCGTGCACAGGAATCTTTTGAAGCCGCAAAAAACCATTTCAAAAGCGATATAGTTTACCTTTCTTCCGATGCGCTGGAAGGCCGCCTGGCCGGATCCAACGGCGATAAATTATCTGCCGCATATATTTCTGAAGAATTTAAAAAAGCAGGATTACAAACCTGGAACGGAAGTTACTTTCAAACTTTTGATATTGTCAAATTGCGCCTGGCTACCGGGAAGTGCAAATTTGAAATGTCCATGAACGATCCGAATGCAAGTTTTCATCAGCAATTTGTATTGTTCGAAGAATTTTTTCCAATAAGCGAAAGCAAGAATATGGATAGTGTGGTAGCACCCCTCATGCATTGTGGATATGGAATTGAAGCAGATACCTATGGTTGGAACGATTATAAAAATTTAACCGATTTGGAAGGGAAAATATTTATCATCCAAATGGGTTTTCCGGGAGATGATACTGCCAGACATTCGCCACTTTCTGCATATGCAGAAATTTCTCAGAAATTGAAAGCGGCACAGGCTCATGGCGCAAAAGGCGTAATATTTATACCGGGTTCCAGGGCGGCAGAAGTGCCCAAGGGGGAGTTGCAGAGAAACGCAAGTACCATGGATTTTCCGGTAATTTATTTCAAAAAACTGTTGCCTTCCCAACTGGAATTGCGAGCCAAAATTATTGTCAATATTGCGGCACCAGCAGCACCTGCTTACAATGTAATCGGGTATAAAAATAACCATAAAAAACGAACCGTAATTATTTGTGCCCACCACGACCATCTGGGATATAATGAATTTGGAAATAGCCTTTACACCGGCCCGATTTCCATACATAACGGGGCAGATGACAATGCCAGTGGGGTAGCCGCAATGCTGGAACTTGCGCGCACCATGAAAGGAAGAAAATTCAAAAAAAATAATTATTTATTTATTGCATTCAGCGGTGAAGAACTGGGATTACTTGGTTCAAAATATTTTATTAAAAACGGCGGTATAAAACCGGAACAAATCAATTATGTGGTGAATATGGATATGGTTGGAAGAATGGATTCTGTTTCACATACCCTTATGGTAAACGGAGTTGGAACATCGCCTGTGTGGAATGAAAATTTGAAGAAATTAAAAATAGATACCACCGGGCTGCACATTGTAACTTCTGAAAGTGGCCTGGGCCCGAGCGACCATGCATCCTTTTATCTGGAGGGAATTCCGGTATTGCATTTTTTTACAGGACAACACTCCGACTACCACAAGCCGGACGATGATGAATCCAAAATCAATTATAACGGTATGTACAAGACCTATGCATATATTTATGATGTGGTAAAAGTGACGAATAAAAGCGGAAAGCTCCCATTTACCAAAACCAAAGATGTACAGGCCGGAAGACGCGCTTTTAAAGTTACCATGGGAGTAATGCCCGATTATACTTTCACCGGAAGCGGCATGCGCATTGATGGGGTAAGTGATGGAAAACCGGCACAAAAAGCAGGTTTGCAAAAGGGAGATATTATTACCAAACTCGGAGACTTTTCCATTTCAAATGTGCAGGATTACATGAAAGCCCTGGGAAATTTTGAAAAAGGCATGAAAACCAATGTGGAAGTGTTTCGTGGGATTGAGAAAAAAACTTTTGAAATTGAATTTCAATGAAAATAACAGAACATATAAAGAGCGCAAATAAAACACTATTTTCATTTGAAATATTGCCACCTTTAAAAGGGGTGGAAATTGATGAATTGTGGTTTGGTATAGACCCCTTAATTGAATTTAAACCATCTTTTATTGATGTTACTTACCATCGCGAGGATTTCGTTTTGAAGAAGCGGCCGGATGGCAGTTATGATAAAGTAAGCACCCGCAAAAGACCCGGAACTGTGGCTATTTGTGCGGCATTGCAACATAAATATAAAATTGATGCAGTTCCGCATTTGATATGTGGTGGTTTTGATAAGGAAGATACCGAAAATGCACTTATTGATTTACACTTTTTGGGAATTGATAATGTACTCGCATTGCGTGGAGATGCCCGTAAGGCAGATGCGGGATTTATTCCCGAACCCAATGGAAATAAAAATGCACTGGATTTGATTCACCAGATCAAAAACATGAATGCAGGTATTTATCTGGATGAGGAATTAACCAATGCGCATATCACCAAATTTTGCGCCGGTGCAGCCTGTTATCCCGAAAAACATGCAGATGCACCGAATTTGGAAAGTGATTTAAAATTTTTGAAAAGAAAAGTAGAAGCGGGTGCAGAATTTTTAATAACCCAAATGTTTTTTGACAACCAGATGTATTTTGATTTTGTAAAAAAATGCAGGGAGATAGGAATAAATGTTCCCATTATTCCGGGCATTAAACCAATGACCACGGCGAAACAAGTATATACCTTACCTAAAATTTTTAATATTCAAATTCCGGTAGCACTTACCAACGAATTGGAAAAATGTAAAAATGATAATGAAGTAAAGCAGGTAGGAACTGAATGGGCAATTGAGCAGTGTAAGGAATTGATGAAAAATGGTGCGCCTGTGTTGCATTTTTATACCATGGGTAAGAGCGCCCAGACGAAAGCCATTTGCGAAAAAATATTCTGATGTTATGCGTGTAATTCCCAATACGATTTTGTTTTTTCACTCCAGTTAACAAAAATGGAATTAACCGGTACTGTTATAAAATCCACAGGAAGCTGGTACCAGATTTTAGGTGCTGATGACAAGGTTATTCAAGGCCGGATTCGAGGGAAATTGCGATTGGAAGATTCCGATATGAGCAATCCTGTTGCAGTTGGGGATAAAGTTGTTTACGAATTGGATTTAAATTATGCCGATACTGCATCCATCGTTACGGTGCTGCCAAGGAAAAATCATATCATTCGCAAGAGCAATAAATTGAGTTCCAAAAGGCAGGTCATTGCTGCAAATCTGGATTTGGCGGTTATGGTTGCCAGCCTTGTATCTCCGAGAACTTCGCTTGGATTTATAGACCGATTTCTGGTATGTTGCGAAGCCTTTCATATACCCGCATTATTGTATTTTAACAAAACAGATTTGCTGAACGAAAATGGGATGGAGGTGTTGGCCGAAATACGCGGTATTTATGAAAAAGCGGGCTATGATTGCATGGCAGGATCAGCACTGGACAGTGGTTCTGTTGCAGAATTGCGCAGTCGTTTTGAAGGAAAAACAATTATGGAAACCGGACATTCCGGAGCAGGGAAATCTACTTTATTGAATAATTTATTTCCAGGTGCCAATGCCCGGGTGATGGCAATTTCGGAACATCACGAAAAAGGGAAACACACCACCACATTTGCAGAAATGCATTTGTTGCCCAACAATACCAGAATTATTGACACACCCGGAATACGCGATTTTGGTGTGGTGGATGTGCCGGAAAATGAAATTGGTCAGTATTTTCCTGAATTCAGAAAAGTATCATTATCCTGCAAATTCAACGATTGTCAACACACAAACGAACCTGGATGTGCGGTAAAAGAGGCCGTGGAAAACGGAGAAATTTCTGAAGAGCGTTATTACAGTTATCTGAGCATACTTCGCGGAGAAGATGTGTTTCAATAATGGTATAAATGTAATTTTAGTTTGTTCCTGTTTCCTATAAACCGGAAAAAGCCCTGAAATTTTTAAAATAAAAAAGGCGGTATCGCGCCGCTACAACCCGCTGCCCTTGCTACCTTCCGGTCCTGGGGGAGTTCACGGGGAGCTGACCGTACCGCCGGTGCAAAGATAACGCATTATCGGTTTGCCGTACAAGTTTAAAATGTGGGAGAATATATTTCCTGTTTTTTACCGAATTTCGCATTTCATGACCACCGATATTGCGTTTAATAAAAACGAAGACCTGAACAAGCAACTCTGGGATTCTGTGCGGACGAAACTGAATAAAATCAGTGAGGGCGGAGGAGCAAAAGCGGCAGCGAAACAAAAAGAAAAAAATAAAATGCTGTGCAGGGAACGTGTGGATTTTTTACGCGATAAAAATAGTGCATGGATAGAAATAGGTGCATTTGCCGGATATGAAATGTACGAAGAGCAGGGTGGTTGTCCTGCAGGTGGTGTAGTTGCCGGTATTGGGTATGTGAGTGGCAGGCAGTGTGTGATTGTGGCCAATGATGCTACTGTAAAGGCAGGCGCCTGGTTCCCGATTTCAGGTAAAAAAAATCTGCGTGCGCAGGAAATTGCCATGGAAAACCGATTGCCAATTATTTACCTGGTAGATAGCGCAGGGGTGTATTTGCCCATGCAAGATGAAATATTTCCGGATAAGGAACATTTTGGCAGAATATTTAGAAATAATGCGAAAATGAGCAGCATGGGAATTACACAAATTGCAGCTGTAATGGGTAGCTGTGTTGCAGGCGGGGCCTACCTTCCCATAATGAGTGACGAGGCATTGATTGTTGAAAAAACCGGGAGTATTTTTCTCGCAGGAAGCTATTTGGTAAAAGCGGCAATTGGAGAAGATGTAGACAATGAAACCCTTGGTGGAGCTGAAACACAAAGCGAAATTAGCGGTGTAATTGATGATAAATTCCCGGATGATAAATCTTGTTTAAATCGCATCAAATTTATCATGGATAAATTGGGAAAATTTGAAGAAGCAGGATTTGACAGGGTGAAGGCAATGAAACCGGTGAAAGATGAAAAAGAAATTTTTGGATTGTTGCCGGCAGACCGGTCGAAGCCTTATAAATCCATTGAAATAATTGAGCGTTTGGTAGATAAAAGTGAATTTGAGCAATACAAAGAAGGTTATGGGAAAAGCATTATTTGCGGCTATGGACGCATTGATGGCTGGGCAGTTGGCATTGTTGCGAACAACAGGGAACTGGTAAAAACAAAAAGAGGAGAGATGCAGTTTGGCGGAGTTATTTACAGCGATAGTGCGGATAAAGCTGCCCGATTTATTATGAATTGCAACCAGAAAAAAATTCCATTGGTTTTTTTACAGGATGTTACCGGATTCATGGTTGGAAGCAGAAGTGAGCAGGGTGGTATCATTAAAGATGGTGCAAAAATGGTAAATGCAATGAGCAATAGCACCGTACCAAAATTCACGATTATTATGGGCAACAGTTATGGGGCAGGGAATTATGCCATGTGCGGAAAAGCGTATGATCCCAGACTGATTGTTGCGTGGCCTTCGGCAAAAATTGCCGTTATGGGTGGTGAACAGGCGGCAAAAGTTCTCTTGCAAATTGAAGAAATGAGTTTGAAATCACGGGGTGAAACCATTACCCCTGAGCGTGAAAAAGAATTGTTGGATCATATTATTCAGCGTTATGAAAATCAAACTACGCCTTATTATGCAGCAGCGAGATTATGGGTAGATGCTATTATTAGCCCTTTGGATACACGGCAGTGGATAAGCATGGGGATTGAGGCCGCAAACCATGCGCCTGTGGAGAAATACAATGTAGGTGTGCTGCAAACCTGATTTGGAATTTTATTATTAAAAGTCATCGGTTTTTTCATGTGATTTCATTCGTACTTCTGTAAAACCGGGTAATTTTTTGCAATTTCTTAAATGCATATTTTATTAAATATTGCGGATAAGTTAGTTATGGCTGCATCCATAAATTTTCAAAAAATGGATTCGGAACAAAATATTATGTTGGTGTAGTAAACCTTAGTGTAAAACCAGGTTGGGATCCTTCCAATAGAAAAATAATGATTTTAATCAATTCTTTCTTCAAAATATGGCATATTTACATATCTATTTAAATCGATTTTTGAAGTTTGGCAACATATATTAAAACTGGGTTATCAGAAAAAGAAGCAGCCGAGAAAATAAGGCAATCGGGGTTCAATGAATTGCCTGCGGCAAAATCAAAGAATATTACCGGAATTGCCCTGGAAGTAATACAGGAGCCTATGTTTTTGCTGCTGATCAGTTGCGGTATTTTGTATATTATTTTAGGAGATTATAGAGAAGGAATAGTTCTCCTTTGCACCATATTTATTATCATTTTTATTACTTTTTATCAATATCAAAAAACAGAAAAAGCGATAGATGCATTGCGACAATTGTCTTCACCAAGGGCATTGGTCATTCGCGATGGAAAGGAAGTGCGCATCCCTGGCCGCGAAGTGGTAACAGAGGATATAATTTTGCTGCACGAAGGTGACAGGATACCTGCTGATGCAGTGCTGCTGGAAGGCTGGAACCTTACTGTGGATGAATCTCTGCTCACCGGTGAATCTGTGGCCGTACAAAAAAATAATTTCATGACAGACGAAAAAAATCATCTTCTATTTTCAGGAACCCTTGTGGTACAAGGAAAAGGAATTGCAAAAGTATTGGCAACCGGACAACAAACGCGTTTTGGAAAAATAGGAAGTTCATTAGAGAGTATTGATGCAGATGAAACCCGATTGCAAAAAGAGATGAAAGTCCTCATTCGCAATTTGTTCATTGCCGGCGGTATTCTGAGTGTTTGCGTAGTTCTGGCCTTTTATTTTACCCGCGGAAACTGGATACAATCCGTGCTCAACGGATTGGCTGCAGCCATGGCAATTTTGCCGGAAGAATTTCCTGTGGTTCTCACCGTTTTTCTTGCATTGGGGGCCTGGCGATTGGCGAGAAAAAAAGTACTCACACGCAGACCATCTGCCATTGAAACCCTGGGCTCGGCTACCGTTTTGTGCAGCGATAAAACCGGAACCATTACCCAAAATAGAATGGAAATTGCGGCGTTGTATGCAAAGGATACCGAAATTATCTGGTCCGGTTTTGAGGAGAAAAAAGAATTAATTTCAGAATTGGTTTTTGGAGGATTTTTGGCTTCTCATGAAAGTTCCATAGATCCAATGGAGAAAGCTATTGCAGCCCTTCACAGTGATTTCGGGAATTTATCCAATACCGGAAGATGTATACAGGAATTTCCATTAAGTACCGCATTTTTTGCAATGACCAGAGTATATGAAAATGCGGGTTCTGGTGGTTATGATATTTTTGCAAAAGGCGCACCGGAAGCAATATTTGAATTGTGTGGATTGAGAGAAAAAGAAATAGCAGAACTAACTATACCATTGAATTTAATGGCGGAAAAGGGAAATCGAATTTTAGCTGTGTGTAAAGCGAATTGGATGCAATCTGTTTTGCCTGAAAACCAACAGGATTTTAATTTCCGGTTTTTGGGATTTATTGGGTTTGAAGATCCAATGAGGCCGGAAGTGCCGCAGGCAATTAAAGAGTGCAGAGAGGCTGGAATCAGGGTAATTATGATTACCGGAGATTACCCGGCAACGGCCATTCGCATAGCAGAACAAATAGGTTTGGAAACGAATGGAGAAGTGCTTACCGGAAACGAACTGGAAATTTTAAGTGAGATAGAATTGCAGGAAAAAATTAAAAGTATTCATGTATTTGCGCGAATTATTCCGGAACAAAAATTGCAAATTATCCGCGCATTAAAAGCAAATGGGGAAATTGTTGCTATGACCGGAGACGGTGTAAATGATGCCCCGGCTTTGAAGGCAGCAGACATAGGAGTGGCCATGGGGGCCAAGGGGACAGATGTTGCAAGGGAAGCCTCTTCTTTGGTTTTATTGGATGATAATTTCGCCTCCATAGTTTCCGCAATAAGGTTGGGTAGAAAAATATTTGATAATTTACAAAAGGCCATGTCTTATATCATAGCCATTCATATACCGATTATCGGGTTGACTTTAATACCGGCATTATTTTCTGCATTGCCATTGATTTTAATGCCTCTGCATATTGTTTTTATGGAATTAATTATTGATCCTGTAAGTTCAGTTGCATTTGAATCGGAAAAGGAAGAAGCAAACATTATGAAACGCCCACCCCGCAATCCAAATGAATTGTTTTTTGGCTGGAAAAAAATATTGTTGGGTGTTTCCCGCGGTGTTTTATTGTTTTTTATGGTGGCCGGAATTTATTTTTTATCCGTGCAGGAAGGGCACAGCGAAGGAGAAGTCAGAGCCATTGCCTTTTCCTCTTTGATAATAGGAAACCTGTTTCTGATTCTCACTTCCTTATCCAAAACCAGGAGTTTTATTTCGGTACTTTTTGAAAAAAACTTTGCATTGCTGGCAATCATTGGATTCGCAATGCTGATGCTTTTATTGTCTATTTCACTTCCCGCATTGCAAAAATTATTCAGCTTTGAATTTCCGGGTTATTCGCATTTTATTTCCTCTTTTTCGGGGGCATTAATTTTGCTTTTGATTTTTGAATCTGTGAAATATTTTCGGGTCCGAGGTAAAAATAAGGCCGGTATATAAACCTTTAAATTATAGCTGGTCCATGCAAATTCAGAGGCTGTTGGTTCATTCAAATTGAAATTTTAAAGGGAGCACCATTGATTTTTAAGATTTTCTTATCTTCGCCGCATGGGTAAACACGCGTACGTATTCCCCGGACAGGGAAGCCAGTTTGTAGGGATGGGGAAAGACCTCTATGAATCTTTTACCGCAGCCAAAGAATGGTTTGAGCAAGCTAATGAAATCTTGGGATTCCGAATTACCGATATGATGTTTTCCGGAACCGATGAGGATCTGAGACAAACCAGTGTTACCCAGCCTGCAATTTTTTTACATTCTGTTATTCGCGCAAGATTACTGGAAGGATTTAAGCCGGATATGGTTGCAGGGCATTCATTGGGTGAATTTAGCGCCCTGGTAGCCAACCAGACACTTTCTTTTGAGGATGGTTTGCGCTTGGTAAGCCAGCGCGCCCGTGCCATGCAGGAAGCCTGTGAAATGCAACCTGGAACCATGGCTGCAGTTTTGGCTTTGGATGATGCAATTGTGGAAGAAATATGCGCTTCCATTTCGGGAATTGTTGTTCCGGCCAATTACAATTGTCCTGGTCAATTGGTTATCAGCGGTTCCGTGGAAGCTATAAATATAGCCTGTGAAAAAATGAAAGAAGCAGGTGCAAAAAGAGCGCTGGTTTTGCCAGTAGGGGGCGCATTTCATTCCCCTTTAATGGAGCCGGCACGCGAAAAACTGGCTGCAGCAATTGAGAATACAAACTTTAACCAACCGAATTGTCCGGTGTATCAGAATGTTACTGCAAGTGCGATTTCCGATAAAGATGAAATTCGAAAAAATCTGGTAGCGCAACTGACAGCACCAGTTCGATGGACCCAAAGCATACAGGCAATGTGGGCGGATGGAGCAACAAAATTCACCGAGGTTGGTCCCGGTAAAGTTCTACAGGGATTGGTTAAAAAAATTGCGTCGGAAGCAGAAGCAGAAAGTATTGCTTAAAAAATATTACACCCATTATTTTCAATAAATTAAAACTTTATACTCATGAAAAAACTATTTTTAATTCATTTATTGCTATTTGCATTTGTACATTTTGTAAGCGCTCAGGCCACTGTGGTTGCAAGTCGCGAATTTGACGCGGACGATTTCTTAAAAGGCAGCCTCAATATGAATGAAGCCGGAATTATGATGTACGGCTGGGAAGAAAAAGGCACATTTGCCTGTAAAGCACTGGATAAAAATCTGGATAATTATGCTTCCTGGACCATCAGTACGGAAAAGCGCGCAACCCTTGCCGACATTACCTACTCGCAAAAAACAGGGCAGGCAATTGCACTCATTCAAACAGGAAAATCTACCTATTTATTTGTGGCGATGGATGTGAAAACCAAGAAAAAGAAAACTACGGAATTGCTTGTTCCAAAAGGCACTGGTTTGCGTGAAATATTATACGCGGTTGGAGATCAGATTTGGTTTGTCGGCTACAATAAAAAGTCGTTTTTTTTGTATACTTGCGACATCGCGTCTCCAAAACTCGTGCCTTTGGATCCTGGTATTTCAGGAGAAAAATTCAATATTTTGAATCTCGATATTATGGACAATGATGAAGTAGCGGTGGTGTATTCTTTTGGACCAAAAAAATTGCGTGAACTGGATGTATTGGTATTGGATGCAGAAGGCAAAACATTAGTTCCGAGGTTGATGGAATCTGCAAGTATAGAAGAGCGAAATCTGGCTATTAATGCCAGTGTAACCAGGTTGGGCAAAGGCGATTATGCGCTTACAGGCAATTACAATAAAAAAGGGAAAAGCGATGCAAATGGGGTTTATTTTGCCCGATACAGCGATGGGAAAATCGGATATTTAAGCAATTTTGACTATTCCGATTTTGATCATTTTTACGACCATTTAAGTGCAAAGGAACGCGAAAAAAGAGAAGCAAAAATTGAAAAGAAAAAGAGCAAAGGAAAGGATGTAACTCTTACCGCACTTTCCATCATGCATAAAACTATTTCCACTAAAACCGGATTGGTTTTTATTGCAGAATATTATTACCCAACATATTATACCGTTACTACCACTTCCTACTCAGGTGGTAAGGCTACAACTACTACCCGTACTGAGTTTGACGGATACCAGTATACCCATGCGTTAATAGTTGGAATAGACAAAAACGGGAAAAAAGTTTACGATTTAAATTTTCCCATTCGCCCGCAATACAAGCCATTTGTTCCGGTAAGATTTTTGCGCACTTATTCCGATTCTGATATTGTGCATATGGTTTATACTTCGGGTAGAAGAATTTATTCAGCCCGTGTCGAAGACAATAAACTCGAGAATAAATATTTCGATATGTTGAATAAACTCGGCCAGAATGAGAAAGACAAAGGTTCAGCTTCCAGCAGTATTTACTGGTACGACAATTATTTCTTTATTCTGGAAATTGAAAAAACCAAGGAAAAAGGATTGGGCGGAAAACGTACAACCAAACGATTTGCCTTTAAGGTAGAAGTGCAGGAGTAATTATCTAATCAGCGTTACCGACCCGCTGATATATTTGTCTTTTTTCTCGCCGTCTTTCGATTTAATATGGATTTGATAGAAATATACTCCTTCGGGAAGATCCACGCCAATGTTCTCTACTTTGCCATTCCAGCATTGGGTTAAATCATCGGAATAGTAAATTCTCTCGCCCCAGCGGTTGAATATTTTTAATGTGGATTCATCGCATTCCTTGGACAAACCATATACGCGATAGCAATCGTTTTTTGTATCCCCATCGGGTGTAAATACATTTGCCAGATAGATTTCATTGCTGCTATCCTTATTAATTAAAAATGGTTTTTCAATGGAATCTTTGCAACCGCTAACAGGATGTGTTGCAATTACTTTTACCGAATAATTTCCGGGAAAATAGGAATGACGAACCTTTGTTCCGCTTGTTTTTGTTCCATCCCCTAAATCCCATTCGGGATTGCCCATATTTTCTCCTGTTACCTCAAAATCGACGTAAGAAGAACAATGATCCAGTTTCATTTGCAATTCAATTTGAGGAGAAGTTAAAACCTCCACTTCCAAATCAAAAGTATCGGTAACATTGCAACTACCGGAATCGGTTACCACCAGCCTTACTGTGTATTTCCCATCTTCTGCATAGATATGATATGGATTGACTTGATTGCTGCTGTCCCCATCCCCAAATGTCCATTTAAATGTTTTTCCAAAAGTATTGGATTGGTAAAAAAATATGGTATCCGGATAACAAACTTTTTGGGGTTCTGCAATAAATTTTGCTTCTACTGCGTAGGTGATATTAAAATCAAATTTAAAACTAGCATTGCTGCATCGGTAACTCACATTCACCGGGAAAGCGGCACCTGGAGTGGTTGGAAAATCATTTAATCCGGGAGGAGCAGGAGGGCAACTGCTGCAAACAGATTGATAAATTACACCTCTTTTATCAAATCTGGATGTACCACCATCCACGTGATCTTCGCTGCTGTCGCCACCAAAATACGTTGCATAAATCAGGGATTTTGCATCTTTACCAAGTACCAATAAATAGAAATCATTGTCATCGGTAGTTTTTTGAAATGCATTGCTGCTCACTTCCAGATTGGCAGAAGTTCCGGCATTGCCAACCCCAACACTGGAGCCCCATCCACTGAAATAAATATTGTAGCATTTGTCTACCAGAAATGCACAGGGACTTAATTCCGGAGCTCCACTTCTGTAACCAAAAGTGGTAACAAATTCTTCTGAATCCAGGGCATTATTTAATCTGCCTATAAATTGGGTGGTGTTGTTTTTGCCATATGTGCCGGCAGTTCTGTTAACCTGGCCTTCGGTTTGTCCGGTAACATAAATCTGATTTTTTATGTCATAATCCACAAAATAAATTTGATCATAAGCATTGGTACCATAAAAAGTAGATGATTTTAATTTACCACTGTCGTTGCTCAATTTTGTTACCCAACCATCGGAATTTCCTCCGAGGTAAGTGTTGTTCAAACCATTGCCTGCCATGGGGAAATTTGAGCTGGAAGTACCTCCGCCAACAAATAAATTCAAAGAGTCATCCAGCTTTAAACTATACGCTGCGTCATCGTTTGAACCACCTAAAAAAGTGGACCAAATAATTTGAGATAAATCTTTATTTAAGCATATTGCAACTCCATCCAATCCCCCGGCAAATACCGGCTGCATTCCATTTACAGAAGGAAACGCCGGTGAACGTGTACATGTGGCAACATAAATATTTCCATTCCCATCCGAAATAATATCTCCTCTAAAATCATCTGCATAATTAAAGTGCAATGTGCCATTGTTTATCCCATCATTTTGGGTACCTCCCAAATAAGTCCCCGCCAACATACTTGTACCATTTGCGCTTAATTTTACAACATAAATATCATGGCCGCCATTCCATCCGGAATCCACAGCAGTATTTTTGGGTATTGGAAAATTGTTAGAAAGGGTGGTGCCAAATACCAATAAATTGTTTTTTTCATCCAGCCCCAAACTATGCGGATATTCATTGGATTTTCCTCCTAAATAAGTGGCATAAATCAAAGCGGAACCATCCGGCTTGTATTTGCTGATGGAAACATCACACGGAAGAAAAACGGGCGCGGCAGCCGGCCCACGGCCCCCATAAATAGTTTGAAATGCCCCGGGGGTTACCGGATAGGTTCCTTGTGCAATATCTACAATGCCTCCTGCATACAAACATCCTGCAGTATCATAGGTTGCAGTAAATCCAAAATTATCGCCCCGTGAACCGCTATAAGTGCTGAATACCAACACCGGATCAATGGTTAATGGAATTGATTTATCCCATACTTTTTCAGTATTGGTAAAATGAAAACCAATTTGGTTTCCAACCTTTAAAAATTCACATGGAAATTCTTCGGAAAATTGTTTTGCAATAGGTTTTTTAATGGTGAAAATACCTACGGATGAAATTGCCTGAATATTTCCTTGATTTTGAACCAGAGAATCCTGTCCTGTAAATTGCATCCGGATATCTTCCGGATTGCCACCGGGCTGTACTACCCAATCAAATTCAACTTCTTCGCCTTTGGTATAAATGATGAAATCTATATGCGGATATATATTTCTTAACCGAATTTTCTTAACCGGATATATTTCGGATTTCCAGCGTTTTGGATCATCCCCTAAAAAATAATTTTCATACCATTGGGCTTCCTCTTCAAAAGCAACAGAAATTTGATTGTCTGCATCCGAATTTTGAAATGCAACGTCAATAGTATGGCCATGTATAACGAATGCCGTATCTATTCCGCGATAATGGAAAGCCTTGTGGATATTCGGC
Organism: Bacteroidota bacterium; assembly: GCA_018333525.1. Lineage (GTDB taxonomy): Bacteria > Bacteroidota > Bacteroidia > NS11-12g > UBA955 > JAGXTF01. The sequence goes on from JAGXTF010000014.1 coordinate 17,275, forward strand.
AGATCGGCAGATTCCAGCATCTTGATTCTAAAGCCGTTTTTGCGAATGAAAATGGCACCACCCTTAAAAATGGATTTTGCTACTATGGGCTCATCCCACTGTCCCGCATTTGGAGAAAAGTATAGCTGTTGCTGGGCTTTTAACGCAAAACCAGAATGCAATATCAACCATATAAGAATAATCCTCCTCAAGCTATACAAAGATAATTCATGGATGTTCCAAAGCCTTGAATCGGGCTGGAAATGCTTATGTGGATATTGTAAAATTTTTGGCAAATCAGGGAAGGTATTTCCCTGTAAAATTTACTTTACGGTCAATTCCAAACCAAGTGCTTCACTCATGGTTTGTGCTATCTGCTCCGCAGTTGCATTGGCTTCAAATTTACCTGTGAAGGTTCTGGTTGCCTCTGATTCTTTATAAACCAGAGTTTTACCGAATCTGTGATTCAGCAATTCACCAATTTGCCGGAGATTGGCCTTTTTGAAAACCAACAATTCAGAATCCCATTGAATGGAATTGGTATCACCGGACACAGCTGTTAGTTTTTCGGATTCAACTTCAAAAACAGCAGCTTTTCCTTTGGTCAAAATTAACTCTTGCCCTTTTGCGGAAAACGAAACCTTGCCATGGCGCACCACTATGGAAATGTTTTCACCAGGGTAGGCTTGAATATCAAAGCCGGTTCCCAATACTTCAGTGTGAGAGGTTCCTGCATTTACCTGAAATGGAATTTCTTCATTTCTGGCAACTTCGAATTTTGCTTCACCGGTAAGGCTAATACTTCTATTGTTTTGGTTAAATCCTTCTCCAACTATTACTTTAGAATTTCCATTTAAAGTAATTGTTGAACCATCTGAAAGGGTTATTTTTTTGGTAACCGAAGCAGTTGTGGAATAAACCATTTGGGGATGCAGTGCATTTCGTTTCCATTGGAACCAAATTCCCGCACCTGCCATTAAAATCACGGCAAATGACGCGGCAACAGCATAACTGTGGCGGCGCATCCAGGAAACCTTCATTGGTGCCTGAACTCCGATTCTGTTTTTAAGGTCCTGCCAACCGGCTTCCACGGATGTGGTAGAATCGTAGGAATAAGATCCTGCAGCATTCCAGATATCCTGTAATTCTTTATCATTCCCGGCTTCCGGCTGGGAAGATTCACCGGCGAATAGCCGGCCCAATTCTTCGTACTTTTTGTTTTCTTCGTTATTCATATCTCTCTCACCACCTGTTCTGAGCCAAATTGCCCACCATTGCATCCACCCTTTGTTTAATTACCGCCAATGTCATGCGGTATTGGGGGTTCTTTCTCAACCAGTCTTCCAAATTGCGCAATTCCTCGCTGGTCATCAGTCCGGCTGCGTATTTGGTGAGAAGGTTAGATTCCAATTGTTCTCTCATAAACGTAATGCGTCCACTACATTACCATATAAAGCCCCTATACCCCCAAAAGTTTTATTAAAAAAATTATCTGGTTTGCAAAACTCCTTCCAGGGCGCCGGATTTCGACTTTAAAAATGGGTTTTGCTTATAGATGTTTTCAATAATCTCGACCACTTTAAGGCCTTCCATGGCGTTGGTTGTTGGCATTCCCCCCTGGGTAATGGCATCTACCACATTATCGAAAATATAATTGTGGTTGGCTGCACTGCCTTTATAGGGTCCGTAGTCATTGGCCGGATTTGCAGGAGGCAGTTGGGGCATCGTATAATTCTTTATATGGCAATATTCCACCTCATTCATATACTGTCCGCCAATCTTTATAGTACCATTTTCTGCAATTACAGTAAGGCTGCTTTCGAAATTGGTATCCCAAACTCCTGTGGAATAATTGATACAACCCAAACCTCCGTTGACAAATCTGAAATTCACGGTACCGCTGTCTTCAAATTCTGTTAAACCGGAGTGATTGAAATCCGCAAATGTTGCTTTGATATCGCTCACATCTCCGAATAGCCAGTACATGATATCAATAAAGTGGCTGAATTGTGTGAACAGGGTTCCTCCATCCAGTTTTTGAGAGCCTTTCCAACCTCCTTTTTTGTAATAGCGATCGTCGCGGTTCCAATAACAATTCACCTGCACCATAAAAATCTTACCTAAAATACCCTGATCTATGATTGATTTAATCCATTCACTAGGCGGTGAATATCTGTTTTGCATGACACAAAAAACCATTTTGTGTACCGTCATGGCTTTGTGAATGACATTTTCACATTCCGCCCGCGATAAACCCATGGGTTTTTCAATTACCACATGTTTTTTGGCTTCCAATCCTGCAAGTGCATGGCTGGCATGGAGTCCGTTAGGCGTTGCCACACAAAGCACATCAAATTCGGGTCCGGCAAGTAAAGACTCCAGATTGGAATAAAATGGTACCTGGTATTTTTCAATATCCAACAACTCCTTTGCGCGAGAATCTGCAATGCCCACCAATTGCGCATCGGCATTTCTCTCAATCATTTCCGCATGCCTTTTACCAATGTGGCCTGCGCCTATAACTCCAAATCGAACCATATTTATGCTTGTAATGTCAGTGTTTTATTTTCCAGTTTGTAAACCGAGGTGCAAATTTCGAATATTCTTTCTCTATGAGCAATGATTACCAGCGTTTTCCCTGATTTTTTCAAAATCTCCAGGGTTTCCATCACTTCTTTTTCTGCAATTGCATCCAAAGCGCTGGTTGGTTCATCCATCAAAATTACAGAAGCATTGCGGTACAATTCACGTGCGAGAACCAGCCTTTGTTTTTGTCCTTCACTCAACAGAGCACCGCTTTCTCCAACCTTTAGCTGTAAAATATCTTTGATTCCCGTTACCTGAAAAGCAGCCTGTTGCAGGCAATCTATCACCTTCTTTTTATCAACTTCGTCCGCTGAAATACCTAATGCCACATTTTCTAAAACGGTTGCATTGAGTAAAAAAGGTTCCTGACCCATGTATGAAAATAATTGATTCACATTTAGAGATTCATCCAATTGTACACCATCAATTAATATTTCACCCTTATTTGCCTGAAAAAACCCCAATAATAATTTTGCGAGTGTGGTTTTGCCAGACCCTGACGGGCCGCTGATTCCAATGCAATCACCCTTGAGAATAGTGAGATTTAAATTTTGAAATACTTCCTGATTTGTATTGTACGAAAAATCTAAATTTTGAATTTCTATTTTATCAGAAAAATTTTGAATGGATTTTGTTTTGCCATTTTTGTTTTTTGCAATCGGTATTAATTTCTGAATGGTATAACCATTTAGTTTTAAATGCATCATCGACTGCAGCAATCTATTGGCTGCCGGGATTAAACGAAAAATGGCAATGGCAAATAATGCCGCAATTACACGTACATTTCCCAGATTATCTCCTGAAAAAAAGTAACCATAAATCACCAGAAAAATAATTCCCAATAAGGCTACTATTTCATTTATTCTTGCCGGAACCAATTGGTAACTTAGAGATTTAATACCACTTACCACATATCCTGAATAGTGTTTTAAAAAGCGTTTTTTGAAAAATTCTTCCACGCCATGGGCGCGAATATCCGTAAATCCGGAAATTCCCAGATTGAGATCATTCAACGCTGTTTCGCGGTGTTTGCTACCTTCTTCTCCCAAACGTGTAATTTTATTTCTGGTATATCTGTTTACCAAAAAAAATGCAGTACCTAACAGGCCAACAATTAAAAAAAACAGAGCGGGTTTATAAACGGTGAAAACAAGTACTAACATCACCACAACTGCAGTTTCACTCACCAGATTGATAAAAGGAATATACACTCCGGATACAAAATAATAAGGGGTAAACATCACGGTGTCGTTAAAGCCCAAACCGTCTGATGCAACTTTTCCATAACTGTTATGTTTGAATGCGTAATCAAAACTGGAAGAAGAAAGATGCTGCGTAATTTGGATGGCGGTTCTGCGTATATAGCGGTATAGCCATATTGCGGCAATGCTTTTTATGAGAAAAAATACCAGAATAAATGCAATGAGAATTTTTAAAAAAAATGCCTCTGTCTGAAAATGAAAATAATGAAAAATAGCTTGCAATTTCCTGCTTTTTTCTAAAAAGCTGTGATCAATTGCCAGCATTAATACTGGAATCATGGATCCCAATCCAATGATGTCTGCAAATGCTACCAGGGTGGAGTAAAAATAAATAAGCCAGGTTTTGACCTTTTGTCCCGGGGTAAGCAGGATTCCAAAACTTCTGAAAGCTTGTTGTATAATTACGCGGGAGTACAAGGAGGGCAAATTTAAGCGGAACGGCTTGGCAAATATAGATGAAATGGATTTTGATAATTGGTGCTGAAAACAAACCTTTGCATCCCGAATGAATGGTGAAAATATTCTGGTTATAGGCGCCTGCGGACAGTTGGGTACCGAATTGGTGGAAGCATTAAGAGCAATATATGGGGATTCACATGTGATAGCCTCCGATCTTAAAAAAAGCGATAATCCTGTTTTTGAGGCCGGTCCTTTTGAAGTGATGGACATCCTGGATAAGTCGCGTCTGGAAGAATTGCTCCAACAATACAAACCGGCACAGGTTTATCACCTGGCAGCATTGTTAAGTGCAACTGCAGAGAAGGTTCCGGATTTTGCCTGGAAACTGAATATGGAAGGATTGTTTCATTTGCTGGATGCAGCCCGGGATATGGGGATAGTGAAAAAGGTTTATTGGCCAAGCAGCATAGCTGCTTTTGGACCAAACACTCCAAGAATAAATACGCCACAATATGGGGCTATGGATCCAACCACGGTATATGGAATTAGCAAACTCGCCGGGGAATTGTACGCCCAGTACTATTTTAACCGTTGGGGCGTAGATACAAGAAGTTTGAGGTATCCGGGATTAATTGGTTATAAAAGTGCACCTGGTGGAGGGACTACGGATTATGCAGTTGCGATTTACCACGATGCATTGGAAACCGGACATCACCATTGTTTTTTGAAGGAAGGTACGGTTCTGCCAATGTTATATATGCCGGATGCTTTGAAAGCCACTTTGGATATTATGCATGCCCCGGCGGAAAAAGTCAAAATACGCACCAGTTATAATTTGGCCGGAATGAGTTTTGGACCGGAAGAGATTACGGCAGCCATTCAGAAATATATACCGCATTTCACATCATCCTATGAGCCGGATTATCGCCAGGCGATTGCGGATTCATGGCCTGCTGTTATCGATGATTCCCGCGCCCGCGAAGACTGGGGCTGGAAACCGGATTTTGATCTGGATAAAATGACAGTGGATATGCTGGACAATTTGAAAAAAATGAAAGGGCAGACCAAGTAACACTGTCTAAGGCTTCCATATGGAAGCCATTATTAAAGTTGAATTTTAACGAGGCATCGAGTCGGGTTGCTTCTGAAAATACTCTTAGATGCTTAAGAGACTATCTTGATTTTTTGCGCAATTTCTCTTCATAAACCATTGGATTTTTCTGGATATAATTTCGGATTCTCTTTAATTCTGCAAAATTCCGAATGACATAATCGTAATAATCCGGATGCCATATTTTGTTTCCGGGAGATTCCGCAATTTCATTTATCCTTCTTGTTACCGAAGCTTTAAATTGCCCTATAGCATTGCCTAAAGTTTTGCTTTGTCCTGCAAAAGGACTGAAATGATTCAGATCTTTAGTGAACTTAAAAGTTCTTTTGCTTCCAAGTTCATCATGAAGAATTACTATGGCATGAAAGTGCTCTGGCATTATCTGAAAAACATCAAGCTCTATGTAAGGTCGCATGGATGCTGTTTTAAGCCATTCAGATTCTACAATTTCACCGAAAACACTTTTGTAAAAAACCTTGTCCTTTACTTCTCCAAAAATGCAACGTCTTCTGTATGTGTTGATGGTAATGAAAAAAGCCCCTTGTGTATATGCAAAGCCTTTAAGTCTCAAACTGCCATTGTGAAACATGCTGCAATATAAGCCATGCATGCGCTTCCTGCAGGAAGCGCCCTCACTTTTTAGCACTTTTGTGCTAAGTAAAGTAAGTTGGTCCGGACTGAAAAGAGCTTCCTGCAGGAAGCTCTTACATGGTGCGTAACTGTTTTAAAGACTGGCTAGGCCCAATGGCTTGCCTTTAACTGTAGTTGTGCTTGCACTTTCTACGAGTACCCGCACCAGATCTCCTTCATGGTAGTTTTCTTTTGGGAAAACACAAACTGTATTTTCATCGGTGCGTCCTTTCCATTCCATAGCGCTGCGCTTGCTTTCACATTCTACAAGAACCACTACTTCGGCGCCGATAAGTCTTTCGTTTTTCTCTTTACTTATTCGATTTTGTAATGCAATAATTTCTGCCAAACGACGACCTTTTATACTTTCTTCCACATCGTCGGATAGCTTTTTGGCAGCGGGAGTTCCCGGTCTTTCGCTGTATTTGTACATATACGAAAATTCAAAATCCGACCATTCCATCAAGCTCAGGGTTTGCTGGTGGTCTTCTTCGGTTTCCGTGCAAAATCCGCTTATAATGTCGCAGCTGATACCGCAATTTGGGATGATATTGCGGATCATCTTGATTTTATCCATGTACCATTCCCGGGAATAATTCCGGTTCATCAGATACAGAATTCTGGTGCTGCCACTTTGGGCAGGCAGATGGATATAATTGCAAATATTTTTATACTTCGCCATGGTTTGAACCACGCGTTCATCAATATCTTTGGGATGACTGGTACTGTAGCGAATACGCATTCCGGGGACTGCAAGGGCGGTCATTTCCAAAAGATCTGCAAAATGCACAGCATTTTCAATTTCGGATTCAGTTAAACTCTTAAAATCTTTTTTTGCCCCTCCGCCAAACCACAAATAACTATCTACATTTTGGCCTAAAAGCGTAATTTCTTTATAACCTGCATTTGCCAAATCTTTTGCTTCGCGAATGATACTCTGGGGATCCCGGCTTCTTTCCCTGCCCCTTGTAAATGGTACAACACAAAAACTGCACATATTATCACAACCGCGCATGATGCTGATAAATGCAGTAATCCCATTCGAGTTTAATCGCACAGGACTTAAATCTCCATAAGTTTCTTCCCTGCTCAACAGCACATTAATTGCCCTGCCACCATCATCTACTTCAGCCACCAGCTTGGGTAATTCGCGATAACTATCCGGTCCTGCAACTACATCTACCAGTTTTTCTTCCTCCAGCAATTTATCTTTGAGTCTTTCGGCCATACAGCCCAAAACCCCAATGATGAGGTCGCGGTTTTTCTTTTTATTGCTGCGTAAATGTTTGAGACGTTCGCGAATGCGCTGTTCTGCATTGTCGCGAATGGCGCAGGTGTTGAGGAAAATTACATCTGCATCAAACTCATCACTGGTGCTGGTGAAACCATGTTCGCTCATAATAGAAGCGATGATTTCACTGTCAGAAAAATTCATGGCGCAACCATAACTTTCTATGTAAAGTTTGCGTCCGGTTTGAACTTCCTGTGCAATTTCCAGTTCAGAATTTTCCATGAATTTGGGCTGCAAATATAACCCAATAAAGGCTTATGAGGGGTACATCAGGCCAATCCCTGTATGGCGTACCATTTTTAATTTGTAACATTGCAACCGTATCATGAAATACAGGATTCTGATTATCGCCCTCCTGATTGCAATCCCTGCCCTTGCTCAAAATTCAGAGGATAAAGGACAATTCAGTGGCAACCTTCTGCTCACGTATCAAAAATACCTGCGCGATGAAAAAATTGGTGCCATTACCAAAGTGTACAATGAAAACAGCTCCAGTGTGGATGCCTGGCTTTTTATGAATTATCGCATAAAAGGTTATGATTTTACAGTGCGATATGACGGATTTTTTAATTCACCACTGTTAAATCCCCAGGGTAGTTATACCGATCATGGAATTGGATATTGGCAGGCCCATAAAAAATTGGATAATTTGGATATCACGGTGGGTTCATTTTATGACCAGTTAGGAAGCGGAATTTTATTTCGCGCCTATGAACAAAGACAAATCGGAATTGATTACGCTTTGCAAGGGGTGAGATTGATTTACAACCTTACTCCAAACATTCGACTTAAGGCATTTGGCGGCAATCAAAAAGGAAGTTTGGAAAATCGTTTTGGTTATTCGAAACAAGTAATTACCGGTGGAAATGCAGATGGAATTTTTGATTTAGGTGAAAATGGGAAATTTGGAAATATCAATGTAGGGGGCAGTGTTTTAAATCGCTCGATAGACAAGGCAACCATGGATATTATGGTAGCCGAAATCAACAGTTATCCGGTTGCAGATCGTTTTGAACCATATTACAATACCTACGGATTTAACGGATATTTTACTTATACCATTGGCAATCTGGCCTGGAATGCGGAATACAATTACAAAACAAAAGAAGCAATTAAAGGATTAAATAACCGCCTGCAACTGCACGACGGAAAGGTAATTTATTCTTCTTTAAGCTGGGGAAAAAGCGGAATAAATCTCGGAAAACAAAAAGCATCCATTGGCTTAAATGTGCAGGCAAGACATATAGAGAATTTTCAATTAAAAGTAACTCCAAATGAAACTTTATTAAGTGGTTTGCTCAGCTATATGCCTTCGTTAACGCGCCAAAATTCTTATCGCCTGATGGCCAGATATAATGCGCCGGCGCAAGATTTGGGTGAAGACGGTATACAGGGAGAAATGGATTTGAAGCCTAGAAAAGGAACCCAAATCACCTTAAATGCGAGTTATGTACGCTCTTTGAAATCCAATGGCATTAACAATAAAGCGCAATTGTTATTTCGCGAATTTTATGGTGAAGTCATTCAAAATATCGGTAAAAAAGCCAAATTAAAATTGGGAATGCAAAGCATCATTTACAACCAGCGGGTATATGAACAAGAACCCGAATATGAGGATGTTCACACGCTCACTCCATTTGGAGAAATTCTCATCAAACTGCCCAAACACCGCAGTTTTCGCTGGGAAGTGCAATACCTGCATACCGATAAAGACCAGGGTTCTTTTGCAAATACCATGATAGAAATTTACCTCACTCCAAAATTTAATATTTCTGTGGGAGACATGGTAAATATTCAACCACACCGCTATGAGAATATGGTAATTGCCGATCAGATTTTGCATTATCCAACTTTTTTTACCAGCTATTTGGCCGGAAATTCTATGTTCACTCTGGCATATGTAAAACAACAACAAGGTGTGAATTGCAGTGGCGGTATTTGCCGCGTAGAGCCGGCGTTTTCAGGAGTTAGGTTTACTTGTAGTTCTAATTTCTGAACGGTTGATTTCAGAGAAATTTGAAGGGCTAGCTTGAAGCTAAAGTCCACGACTAAAGTGGTGGGTAATGAATAGCAAACTCAGGATGTTTTAAACTCTATTTTCTTATAATGATACCTTCGAAAACGTTTAATAATTTGCCTTCTGAAACGGCTGTTTTAGTGCTAGCTCGATAGCATTTACAATGCAATTCCCGTATGCGTTTCCCTTTAAGCGCGAAATTGCTAAATTCTCTGCTATACCGGTACTTTTCAGATACAACTCTAATTTTCTGCATTCGATCAGGAAAAAGAACGGACATTTCAGAAAATGAATCCAAAGGATCCATCCATATCAAACTTATGGTGTTTAAATTAATTGAATCTGTATTTGTTTTGAACCCGTAAATGGTAAAGTACTTATCGAATACGTCATTTGCCACCAATGTGGAATCGAAGGATTTGTAATCAATTTTTATTTCAACACTGTGTTCATTTTCGTCAAAACACTCACAAATCCAAAGTATGTGACAAGATGAAAATATTGATGTAAGAAGAACAATTAAAATGATGGCTTTTATGGGAAAAACCATTTTAAAGTTCATACAGGAAATGTCGGAAATTTATAAATCCCAAACGCTGGTTCGTTTTTCCACCATATATTTTTTCATATTGAGCCAAAAGGCCACTATCAAATAAAACAATACCGGTGAACCCAGAGTCAGGCAGGATGTATAGATGAAATACGTGCGAATGCGTCGGGTAGAAATCCCCATTTTATCTCCCAAATAGCTGCACACACCAAAGGCGGATTTTTCTATGGTATATTTTATCCAGGACATTTCACGAAATTATTTAAAAACAGTGCAATATGCAAGTATCAGATATGCAGATAAAAATCGTGAAGCAATTTTTGGGCTGCAGGGCTCAGGAATCCCTGTGATTCGTAGGTAACGAACTCCTCTTTAGCCTCTGTTTTTTGCTCTCTGCCTACTTTTAGTGCCACCAGATGTTCCGGTTTCTTATCCGATGGATGGATACGGATGGAACGTTCCACATGCAAACCATAATCCCTCAGGTTATCCCGAAACATATTTTCATGGATTACAGGCATTAAAATCCAAGCTATTCCAATTGGTGTAAGATGTTTATCGAGCAATCGCGGCAGGGATTGGTAATTCAACTCAGCCGTATGTCTTGCAGTATTGTTTTTTTCATTTTCTGATGGCAGCTGGTCCTGAAAAAAAGGCGGATTGCAGATAATGCCGTCAAATGGTTCCACGAATTCGATATCCAATGCATCATCGTGTTTTAGATTTAATCTGTCCAGCCATGGACTTAAAGAAAAATTCTTTTGCGCATCATAAAAACTCCCTTTGTCTTTTTCAACACCGGTAATTTTCATTGTTGGGTAACGTTGCGCGAGCATCAGGCTGAGCAAACCCGTGCCTGCGCCTATATCCAAAACGGTTGTGCATCCGGAGAAATCGGCAAGGGATCCAAAAAGACAGGCATCTGTAGTAACGGGCATTGCAGCGCGACCCTGATGCACCATAAATTGTTTGAATTGAAAGAATTTGTGCATGCTTTAGTTTTCCAAAAATAGGGATTCGGGTTCAATGCTGCCTATCCAATTTTTATCATCTGAATATTGCCAATTTCCATTGGATTTTAACAAGATCAACGCATCGCATACTCCCAGTGAAATATCCAGATCGTGGCTGGAAAACAGAATGGTCTTTTGATATTCTTCACAAAGTTTTTTCAATTGCTGCAGCATTTCCAATCTGGAGGGATAGTCCAAAAATGCCAAAGGCTCATCCAACAACATCATTGGAGATTCCTGTGCCAGACTTCTTGCCAACATTACTTTTTGTTTTTCACCATCGCTCAATGAAGAAAAGCGTCTATCGGCCATTTCCCCAACTCCACAAACAGCAAGCAATTTTCGTATTTTTTCCGTTTCCCCGGTAAAATCGGATTGAAACCAACGAAAATTACGCTGCATGCTTGTCAATACCACTTCAATTACTGAAGAATCCGGCATTTCCGGAGGAGTAGAAAATAAAATGGAAATCCATTCCGAAACTTCCTGGGGTTCAGCCTGATAAATATTTCGGTCCCTAAAAAATATGCTGCCCACCAAAGGTTCCTGCAATCCGGCTATGCAACGCAACAGAGAAGATTTACCACTTCCGTTTCTTCCGGCCAGCATATAAAGTTTCCCTGGAACCAGAGTCAGACTAAGGTCCGCACAAACCACTTTGGCTTGGCCACTGGCTGGCTGATAGGAGATACCCACATTTTGAAGCTGCAGCATGAAATTTTGCTACAAAAATGGGAATTTTGAAGGGTGAATGTGAAATTAATTCCAGTAGATCAAAATGGGCTTGTTGAATTGCAACAACTGGCAATCAAAATTTGGAACCAACATTATCCTGAAATTATCAGTCAGGAACAGATTGATTTTATGCTTCAAAAAAATTATAATCCCGAAGCGCTATTGCAGCAAATGCAGGAAGGACAACAATTCTTTTTTATTGTTTCCGAAAATCAAAAAATTGGTTTTTTCTCAATGAGCATCAAAGAGGACGGAAGTTATTTTATTCATAAATTCTATATTGATAAAACGCAGCACAGACAAGGCATTGGAAGCCTTGCATTTGCGCGGGCTTTGGAGATTTTCCCCGATGCAAGAATCATACGCTTGCAGGTAAACCGTATGAATTACAAACCCATCAATTTTTATTTTAAACTCGGTTTTCGTATTGAATACGCCGCCGATTTTGATATCGGAGATGGATATTTTATGAATGATTTTGTAATGGTAAGGGGATAAATAATGTAATAAACGGAATGAAATTTTCCGATTATTGAATCACCTTTAACAACTCCGGCATTACTGCCACACGCAGTTCCTGTGCTACATACATATCCCCGTCGGCTTCGAATTTTTGGGGATAAGGCAATGTGATTTTACATTCCTTGATTTGTCTGTATTCTATAATTCTTAAATTCAGGTGTTTCCCAAAATTTACCAGCCACACGTACCGCAATTTTTGAAAAATACCGGGAGGTTTGATCAGTAAAATATCCATCAAACCATCGCGTATATTGGCTTTTGGGAATAACTTGAATCCACCGCCCGCACGCTTTCCGTTGCCCATGGAAAGCATGAAAGCTTTTCCGTTGTATTGGAAATCAGTCGAATAAAATTCAATGGTAATGGGTTTAAATGAAAATAGATTCCTAACCACGGGAATAATATATTTCAGTGCAGGAATTCCATAATTTTTTTCGTGCGCTTTTTGTGCAATTAATGCCTCAAATCCAATTCCGGCAATATTATGTACATATACTCCATTGCAATTGATGACATCCACTTTTTGTTCCAGATTTTGCATAATGCGCAAAGCGAGTACTTCCAAACCCCTCCTGGGAAAACCGGTTATAAAATCATTTCCGCTTCCCAGTGCAATACAGGAAAAAGTATTGCTTTCCAGATCTGCATGATTGATTGCAATATGGAAAGTGCCATCACCACCTACAGAAAGAATATGTGCATTTCTGATTTTTTTCAAGTATTCCGGATTGGAAATCAAAATACAGTTTCCAAATTCCCCTGAAAAAAAATTATAAATTCTTTCGAGTTTTCGGCTGTTGAATCTCCCGCTTTTGGGGTTATAAAATAATATGAGTGGCTTGGAGTACAGAAAACAAAAATAGGAAAGAAACAGCCTTGTTTTATCCCTGGTTTTCGATCATTCCGTCCTTCATGCGTATGACTTTTTTCGCATGTCTGGCAATATCTTCTTCATGTGTAACGAGAATTATGGTATTGCCATTTTTATGAATTTGATCGAACAACAACATGATTTCATTGGAAGTAGCGGAATCCAAATTTCCGGTGGGTTCATCTGCGAGCAAAATACTTGGATTATTGACCAAAGCTCTGGCTACTGCCACGCGCTGTCTCTGCCCGCCACTCAGTTCATTTGGTTTGTGATGCATCCTATCTCCCAATCCAACATCGTGTAGTGCTTTTTCGGATTTTTCAATTCGTTCTTTTTTGGAAATTCCGGCATACACCAAGGGCAATGCTACATTTTCAATGGCGTTGAGTCTGGGAAGCAAATTAAAAGTCTGAAAAATAAATCCTATTTCCTGATTTCGAATATTGCTCAATTCATCGTCCTTCATTCGGCTTACTTCCTTGCCATTTAAAAAATAAGATCCGGAAGTTGGGGAATCCAAACACCCAATGAGATTCATCAATGTACTTTTACCAGAGCCACTTGGCCCCATTAAGGCCAGGTACTCTCCGCGCTGAATTTGCAGGTTAATGGATCTTAATGCATGCACGGTTTGTGCACCTAAAATATAGGTTCTCTGAATGTCTACTAAGCGAATTAATGCCTGATCTTCAGTCATTTTGCTGACCAATCACTTTGGGAACCCGGAAAAAATCACTGTCCTTTTTGGGAGCATTTTTTAATGCCTCTTCATGGGTGATTTCCTGTTTCACTTCGTCATTTCTCAGCACATTCACATTATCTGTCATATAGATAAGAGGTTCAACACCGTTGGTGTCTACTTCATTCAACTTCTCACACATTTCCAGAATATTCTCCAAATCATTGCGAATGGCTTCTTTTTCCTCTCCTTCAAAAGAAAGCCTTGCAAGTTTTGCGAGTTGGTCTACTTTTTCGCCTGTGATTTTCATAATTATATGTCTATTCCGTAAGCTTTTAATTTCTTTTCAATGATATGAAAAACCTGATCTTTTAGTTCATCTGCATCCTCAGGTTTTAGTTTTTTGGTATCAATTGGTCGATGAATATGCATTCGCATTCTTCCGGGTTGTGCAATCCATTTATGCACGTCGAGTCTTTTATGATTATCGGGTATGGTGACAGGGATTACGAGTGCCCCTTTTTCAATGGCGAGTTTGAAAGCCCCATTCTTTAACGGATGTAGTCTCGGGGTGTAACTCGGAATTTTACCTTCTGGAAAAATAATCATGTCAATTCCGGTATCGAACTTTTCCCCGGCATCGTAAAAAGCTCTGTGTGAACTTCTTAAACTTTCTCGTTTCACAGGAACATCCAGTGTTCTGAACCAAATTTTAAACAAGGGAACGCTTGCCAGTTCCATTTTTGCCATAAAGAAATTAAAACCGGGTAAAAAAGTTCCACAGGTTAGAATATCCAGATAGGAAGAGTGATTCACGCAGTAAATTACACGGCGATTTTTTGGAATTCTAGCTTCTTTGGTGACCCAGGGAATAAAAAGTGACGGAATGCAGGCCAGAACACCCCAGATCCTGCGCTGAAAATGCGCAACCCGATACAATACCGGATGGCTGAGCCAGATCAGGAATAAAGGATACATGGCCAAAAAAATTGCGGCAAACCAGAATCCGCCCCAGAGCAACCAAATTCTTCCGAGTAGCCGCTTCATTTATTTGTTTCGGTTGTTCCACATAAAGGTGAGCAAGGCCACCACCATTCCAGTTGAAAGACACATCATAAATTGGGTTCTACCCCAGCTGCCCGTAGAAATGTTTTCTTCAAAATTCTCTTTTGCAGCTTCAATTTTCTCGGTTTTTTCTTCCTCAGCAATGGTGGTGTCCTTGGTATAATAATTTTCAATACTGCGATAATTAACAGCGCGATAATCGCGGATCACATCCTTTCTGTTGAACATGAGGTGGTTATAAACTGCAATGTTGCATGCTGCCACCAAAACACATACCAGCAATGAACCGAACAATGCCTTTCCCAGGTTGATGGGCTTGGTGGTTTTCATTCGGCTGATACTCTTGATAAACAGAAAAACACCAATTGCAGGTAATACAATATTGGCGATTACCGGTAAGGCAGTTATAAAAGATCGTTCGAGTTTATATAGACCATTGACATACTGGATAAAGACCATGGCTGCGGATGCAGAACCAAAGGCAATACCGTATAATGCCACTTTTTTAAACATGGTGCAAAAGTAACCCTAATGCGGGTTATTATGGAATGGATTGTCCGATAATCAGTTGGAACCGTCTGAAGACTCATCCCTGCGGGCATACTCATCAAAGTCGTATTCCGGAAGCAGGTTACTTTTTACGTGGCTGATGGTTTCATTCAATGCATCAGAGAACTTATTGAAATCCTCTTTGTACAAATGGATTTTGGTTTTGATAAAGTTACCATCATCAAATTTGCTGCGTTTGCTTTCAGTGATAATTACATAATAATCGCTGTTTCGGGTAGCTTTTACGTCAAAAAAATAAGTTCGTTTCCCGGCTCTGATTCTCTTTGAGAAGATCTCTTCCTGCCCGTTGTGCATTTCCTCTGTCATGTTACTCGTTGTTTTAATAGCGATACAAAACTATATGTAGGGAGCAAATATCCAAAAAAATATAGATGCTATTCAAAAATTAGTTGCAAAGTCTGTTTCCGTTGCTAAAGTTTAGGGCTACAACAGGTTATATGAGACGGATAACACGGGCGGTTTGAATAATCAATCTACGGGGTTGCTTTCCATTGCCTGTTTTTTGTAAATGGATGCAAATTCTCCACCTTGTGCTATGAGGGATTCTCTGGTGCCGGATTCAATAATTCGTCCTTTGTTGAACACCAAAATTCGGTCTGTTACAGCGAGTGGGGCAACGCGATGGGAGACAATTATGGCCGTTTTGCCTTTTAGAGCCTCAGCAAATGCGCGAATAATCATCATTTCAGTTGCTGCGTCAACGGCACTCAAACAATCATCCAGCACGTATAATTCCGCGTCTCGTACCAATGCTCTTGCAATACTGAGTCTTTGTTTTTGTCCACCGCTCAGAGTAACACCCCTTTCCCCAAGCAAAGTTTCAAATCCATTGGGGAAATCGGCAATATCCTTTACCAATCCTGCTCTGGAGGCCGCAAGTTCTATTTCAAAATCATTCACTTTTCCATCCGGATCCCCAAATACAATATTTTCTGCAATGCTCTCGCTAAACAGAAATACATCCTGCGGTACGTAGGCTGTTTTATGGCGAAAGGACTCCAGGTTGAAATCTCTCCAGGATTTGCCGTCTACTCTGATTTCGCCACTTTGGGGATCATAAAGTCGCATCAGCAATTGCACCAAAGTGCTTTTGCCGGAGCCTGTTCTACCCGTTATCCCAAGAATTTCACCTTTTTTCAAAGTGAAATTTACCTCTTCCAGAGCAGGCACTTTGGATTTTGCATAGCTGAATGTCACATTTTCAAATGAAATGCTATCCTCTAACTCAAAATCCGGGGAGTCTTTTTGTGCAGCCTGCGGCTCAGTATGCAGGAATTCGTTAATCCTTTTTTGACTGGCAGCGGCTTTTTGCACCAAAGCAGTGGTCCAACCCAAACTTGCCACAGGCCAGATGAGCATATTTAGATACAATACGAATTCTGCAATGTTTCCCGGCGTAAAAGTTCCTTTGGCAGCTTCCAGTCCTCCCAGGTATAAAACAATAAGGTTACTTAGTCCAATCAGGACAAACATTAAAGGGAAGAAAAGAGAGTTGACAAATGCCAGCTGCAGGTTCTTTTTTCGGTAGTCTTTGCCCTCATGATCAAAAGAATGTTCAAAGTTCTTTTCAGCACCAAAGGATTTGATTACGCGAATACCGGCAAATGTTTCCTGCGCAAAGGTGGTGAGTTTGCTGAGCTGCGTTTGTATAATGGCCGTCCTGCTGTTAATCATGGTGCTCACTTTATATATGGAAAGGCTCAGAAATGGGAGTGGAAGCAGTACGTACCATGTCATATGCGGATTCACTGTGAACATTTGGTAAATGACAACTGCAAAAGTGAAGATGATGTTGGTGAAGTACATCACAGCAGGCCCAATGTACATGCGCACGTTTCCTACATCTTCACCTATCCGGGCCATCATATCCCCTGTAAAATTGCGCCTGTAAAAGCTAAGATCCAGTTTTTGGTAGTGGTCGTATATGTCATTTTTCAAATCATATTCCACATGCCTTGAAACCACTATGATGAATTGCCTCATGAGATACATAAAGGCTCCTTTCAATGCCGATGCCAATAAAATGAGAATGCCAAAACCAAGAGCGGCCAATACAGCAGGGTGGCTGAGCCAAAAGGAATCATGACTGTTGCTGATTCTGCTTTGAAACAGTGCTTCATCCAGCCCATCCCGCACCAACGCCGGAACAAAAACACCTACTATATTGGATATGATCACACATAAAATCCCCAGCACCATAGAGTGTGAATATCTTTTAAAGTAAACGTTGAGTGCCAGCAATTCCTTCATCGTCGGCTGCAAATGTAGAATTTATGGCCATACACAAATTCGGGTATGGGGCTAAAATTTTATTCAGAATTTAATAAGACAATGGAAATAATAAAATTATTATCTAATTTTGCCACGGGTAGATTTAAGTTTTCATAGCCAGCAGGGCCAGGGATTTTTCCTTGGCCTTGTTGATTTTATAGGGGTTGCCATTTTACTTACCCTTCGATTATTCTGATACAGCATCCATTGAAACCCGTATTTGCCGAATATCTTCTCACAATAACTGTATTCCTCATTTGGATATTGGAAATCTGTTTCTTTCCTCCTGAGACTTTGAGTTATAACGAAATTATTCTCTCTCTGGTTTTCTTTTTGTTCTTTGGCCTTGTGGCAGTATTTCTGAAATTTCTCACTTTACCCGCAGCCTGTATTGCAGTTGTTATTGGAACCCAGGTCCAGGCAATCAATGATTTATCTGTGCTGCCTTTAATTGTATTTTTTATATCCGGTTCCATTTTATCCCGCTTGCCAGGTACAAAGATTTTGAATGCACAATACGGTGCCGGTAGAAACAGCTGGCAGGTATTGGCAAATGGGGGAGTGGTATTTGTTTTAGGTGTCTTCGGACATGTATTTGGTATCCGGATCGAACTGTTTTATTTGGTTTCAGTAGCTGCAGCAACCGCAGATACCTGGAGCAGTGAAATCGGGGTGAGATTAGGTAAGAATCCGGTGGATATCCTTGGTTTTAAAAAACTGCCCCGGGGTTTATCAGGCGGGGTTTCCTTGGTGGGTTTCCTTGCAGGAGCGGCTGGTGGTACATGCATTGCTCTATTTTCCGAAACAGAACATGAATTTTTATTGGTTGCCACCGGTGGATTTTTGGGAACCTTAGTGGATAGTATTCTGGGAAGTCGATTTCAGGCATCCTATGTTCAACAGGATAATTCTTTATCTGAAATCCCAAATCAAAATTTATACAAAGGCTTACCCTGGTTCAACAACAACCTGGTAAACATTTTATCGAATATTCTGGCAATTGGATTGACAGCCTTATTTGCCATTTTCAAATAAAAAAACCCCTTTCGGGGTTTCTGAATTTTATTTTTTTATCTGCCTAAGGTAGCCTGCCCGGGTACCCAATTACAGGGAACGCGCTCTCCTGTGAGCAGTCCGCTAAGTACGCGCAATACTTCATCCACATTTCTTCCAACATCCAAATCGTTGATGTTCACCCAACGGATAATGCCATTTGGGTCTACAATATAGGTTGCACGGTATGCTACTTTCTCATCTTCACTTAAAATACCCAATTCCTCTGCCAGACTTTTATTGGTGTCCGCAACCATTGGGAATTGCAAATTTCTCAGGTTTGGATCCTGGTTTCTCCATGCCAAATGAACATATTCTGTATCGGTACTCGCACCTATCAAAATGGAATTTTTGGATTGAAAGTCTTCTGTTTTTTCATTGAACGCAGCAATTTCTGTAGGACAGATAAAGGTAAAATCCTTTGGCCACCAAAACATCACCATCCATTTGCCCGATTTTTTATGATCTTCGGAGCTGATAAATCCAAATTCTTTTCCCGGTTCAATACTTACGCATGCTTTTTTGTTAAATTGGGGAAAGCTCGCACCCACACTCAAACTTCTTACTTCTGGCATATTTTAAATTTGCTGCAAAATTCACCTTTTTTATTTGAATTTCATATGCGAATTCGCAAATTAATTGGTGGAATTTATCATGAATATTCAAACCAATACAAAATGTTTTTGGTACATGATTTTCGCAAGTTCATCGATATTACAATTTCCTGACTTTGTGCAACTTGCAGTAATTCAATAATTTAATTTGTTTGAACAATTCAGCACTAAAAAATATCGGATTTTAATACAACGTTTTTATGTTTCAAGCGTTCTTTACTTGGGGTAGATTTAAGTTTTCATAGCCAGCAGGGCCGGAACTTTGTTCCGGCTTTGTTGTTTTAATTTCTCCTGTTTTTTGAAACAACATTCCGCAACCCATATAAGAATTCAGGGTTTTTGGTCGCAATACATTTTTGCGATTCTTTTTATCTGTACCAACAAGTCATGGCTCTAATTTGGACCGACAAGTCATGACTTGTCGCTTCTTATAATAAATTGAATCAATTCACATCCCACTTCATACATCCCACATCTAACATTCTCATTCCCCGCCTGTCCTCTTCTTCATACCATTTAAACCTTGTTTAAAACTAACACTTTGGGTGTTACAGGCACTGAAAAGCGAAACTTATATTTGTAAGGATCATATCTATGAAAAAACTTTACATCGCAGTTTTAGCATTCTGCAGTTTCAACGCAAATGCTCAGGTTAACGGGGAATTTGAGAGCTGGACCACAGTTTCTTCCTATGAAGATCCAACCGGATGGACTACATTCAATTTGTTTTCCACTTTTGGAGACAGCCTCAGTTGCTTAAAATATACCCCGGCCTATAGTGGAAAATACAGCGTTCTCCTTCGGCCGTTCGTTTCATTTATTGGAGACACAGCTCCTTCCATTATGTTTCAATCCATTGCATACACCTCCAAACCCAATTCTTTTCGTTTTGCCTATCAACAAAACGGTAGCGGAACGAATGATTCCGGTATTGCAAGTGTTGAATTTTATAAAGGCAGTACTTCCGATCCCCAAAATATGATAGGCTATGCAGAAGTGTTGCTTGGCAACAATCTGGGCTGGAGAAAAATGGAAGAAGATATCACCTGGACCGATCTTCAAACACCGGATTCCATAGTAATTTATTTGATATCTCCTTTTCAAATGGGAGCAAAACTTTTACTGGATGATGTCTCTCTCTCTATTTATAATTCCGGAACAACTGCGGTTAATTCCAATGGACAAAGGGTATTTGTGGGAAGAAACGGGAAAGTGGCTGTGATTCAAAATGACGAAGCACCATTCGATGATTTGAATATTTATGACGCGGCCGGGAAAATGGTACAACACATTGCATTGCAGGTGGGAACCACAGTTGCGGAGGAATCTCTTCCAACCGGAATTTATTTCTATACCCTTTCATCTGCAGGTAAATCCGACAATATTGTCAAAGGGAAATTATACCATCCCTAAAATAAAAGTTTCAAATTTATCCGCAGATTACTGCCACATTGAAATTCCAAATATCCACGTATTTTAAAAACGATAAAAGCAACTATTTATGGTTGCTTTTTGGTTTGCTGGCCTGCATTTTGGCAGCAAGAAATTACCTGCTTCCTGCCAAGGAATTCATGACGCATTATAACAATTATCTGATTTTCAAGCAGAGTTTTTTTCATTTGTTGGAGGGAAAAAATTTATACGCGCCTTACCCTGAAGAACATTACGATTTTTTTAAATATGCACCTGCATTTTCTTTGTTTTTTGGCCTGTTTGCATGGCTCCCGGATTGGCTGGGCCTGGCACTTTGGAATCTAACCAATGTGGGTGTTTTGGTTTTAGCGATTAAAAAATTACCCAATCTTTCCAATAATCATAAATTAATATTTGGAATTTTGGTTTTGCAGGAGGCTATAACCACTACCATGAACAGCCAGAGCAATGCCTTGATAGCAGGACTCCTGATTCTGTCATGGATCGCTTTGGAAAAGGGGAAATTTACCAAAGCTGGGTTATTTATTGCCCTTACTGCATTTATCAAAATATTCGGAATTTTATTTCTGTTTCTATTTTTATTTTATCCGAAATGGTACAAATCTGTTTTGCCCGTTGCAGGCATTTTTGTATTGTTATTCCTTTTGCCAATAACGATTCTCGGTTATCAGGGATTGTTGGATTCTTATCAATCCTTTGGGAATTTACTTGCAGCAGATCATGGAAATTTTGTAAAATATTCCGTGATGGGTTGGTTACAAAACTGGTTTGGCATTGTCCCGGCTAAAAATACTGTTGTACTTTTAGGGTTTGTTTTACAATTCATTCCGGCCCCCATCTGGATTTTAAAAACCCGAAATGCAGATTCCAGATTCCGATTTATGGCCTTGCTGGCGGCATCTCTGCTAATCTGGATGGTGATTTTTAATCATATGGCAGAGAGTGCAACCTATATCATTGCGGTAATGGGTGTAATGATGTGGTTCTTTTATTCCGGCTGGGACAAAAAATGGCGCATTATTTTATTGATTCCGGTGATGGCATTCACATGTTTTGGCCCTTCGGATATTTACCCACCTGAATTGCGGGAAAATATAGTGGTGCATTGGCAACTAAAAGTATTCCCATGTATCTTAATTTGGTTCATTTGCCTGGTTCAAATGGGGCAAATCGCACTTGCAAAAAGAATCACGGAGTAGCACCGGAATAATATTTTTTCTTCATCCAAAATGCTGCGCGTACCATTAAAATGAGTACGGGAACTTCCACCAGAGGTCCAATTACTCCGGCAAATGCCTGACCGCTGTTTAATCCGAATACGCCAATGGCAACCGCAATAGCCAGTTCAAAATTGTTTCCCGAAGCGGTAAAAGAAATGGCTGTATTGGTGGCGTAATCTGCTTTGCTTTTTCGCATCAAATAAAATGTAAGAAAAAACATGAGAACAAAATATATACTTAATGGAATAGCCACACGAATCACGTCCATGGGAATTTCAACAATCATTTTCCCTTTAAAGGAAAACATGATTACAATGGTGAGCAAAAGCGCAATTAAAGTAATCGGAGATATCAAAGGAATGAATTTGCGCTGATACCATTCCTTACCTTTAAGGGCAATCAGGGAATAACGACTAACAATACCTGCTAAAAAGGGAATTCCCAGATAAATGCCAACGGTTTTGGCTATTTGCAAAATGGTAATGTTCAATTCTACAGAATTTACTCCAAAAAAATCAGGTACAATTTTTAAATAAAACCAGGCATAGGCACTAAAGAAAAATACCTGCAACAAACTGTTAATTCCCACCAGCGCAGCCACATATTCCCTGTTTCCACCTGCGAGTTCATTCCAAACAATTACCATAGCTATACAAGGGGCAATGCCTATAAGAATCAGACCCTGCATATATTCGGGGCTGTCTTTCAAAAAAAAGTAGCCCAATAAAAACATTAAAAAAGGTCCCAAAATCCAGGTAATGGCAAATGACATCCCAAACAACTTCCAGTTGCGGAATAATGCAGGAATCTTTCCGTAATCTACTTTTGCAAGTGGTGGAAACATCATTAAAATAAGACCAATTGCCAATGGAATGTTGGTAGTTCCGGTTCCCATTTTTTCCAGCGTTCCGGAAACTTCTGGTACAAAATAACCAATGCCAATTCCTACAGCCATGGCCAGAAATATCCATAATGTTAAAAACCTGTCCAGAAATCCCAATCTTTTATTGCCCGGCATTTTCTCTGAATTTATTGGTGAATTCTCTGCAATATGTTTTAATTTCCTCACGGACATTTCTGAAGGCTTCCATTACCTGTTCTTCGGTTCCGGAGGCTTTTGCGGGATCCGGAAAATTGTGGTGCAACATTGCAGCTTTTGCCGGGAACCAGGGACAAACTTCTTTTGCATGATCGCAAACTGTTATGACATAATCAAAAGGTTCTCCTTCGTAATCGGATATCAAATTGGAAGTATGGTTGGAAATATCGATGCCATCTTCCAGCATGGTTTGGATTGCCCTTGGATTTACGCCATGGGCTTCAATTCCGGCAGATCGTACTTCAAATAAATCGGTTCCAAAATTTTCCAGATAACCGTGGGCAATCTGACTTCGGCAAGAGTTGCCGGTACAAAGGACAAGAATTCTTTTTTTCTCCATAAGGGATGATTTAATTCTTTTTACAACCACATCCAGGTTCGCAACATTCCCCCTGCTTTTCTCCATAAACGGTTATGCTGAATATGCCTTTTTTGCTGGCTCGGAACGATTCAATTTCTGCTTCACTTAAATATTGGGATAAAATATCATCCGGAAGAATAATTTCTTTTTCTTTTTGAATTTGTACTTTTTGAAATCCGGTTTGGAAAATGATATTCAAATAACTGTCTTTCTGCATGGCGCCTGAAACACAGCCCGCATACATTTCTGCAGCATCTGCAATTTTACCCGGGAGTTCACCAACCAAAACCACATCAGAAATGCTGAAATGTCCGCCGGGTTTTAATACGCGAAATATTTCTGAAAAGGCCTGTTTTTTGTCCGGTACCAAATTCAATACACAATTGCTAACTACCACGTCTACCTGGTTTCCGCCAATGGGTAAGTTTTCGATATCCCCTTGTCTGAATTCTACATTGTTTAATTGCATACGCTCGGCATTTTCACGCGCTTTGGCAATCATTTCAGGAGTAAAATCTACTCCAATTACTTTTCCTTCACTGCCTGTTTCATGGCGTGCAATAAAACAATCGTTGCCTGCACCACTGCCCAGATCCAGAACGAAATCTCCTTTTTTAATTCCTGCAAATGCAGTTGGCAATCCGCATCCCAATGCAAGATCTGCATCCGGATTATAGCCTTCCAGTTTGGAGTAATCATCGGTCATGATGTTATACACTTCCGTGCTGCATCCTCCGGCACCACAGCAACTCGCTGCGTTATTTTCCTTCGATTGCAATGCGATTTCGGCGTATTTCTGTTGGATGTATTCTTTTATGTTTTCCATGTTATTTATTTGTTTTGGCGAGAGGGCGTGCCTAGTCTTTACGGGCAGCATTTTTCTTTGGGGTCCTGATATAATTCAAAAAAATCGGAAAGGTTTTTTTGCATGCTTTTCCATGCACCGGGTTCTATACAATAGCAAATTCTGGGGCCATCAATTTCGCCCTGAATGATGCCTGCTGCTTTCAATTCTTTCAGGTGTTGGCTAACGGTACTTTGCGATAAAGGCAATTCTTCTACTATATCCCCACAGACACAGGATTGCCGGTTTATCAGGATTCGCAAAATGGCAATTCTCGCAGGATGTGCAAAGGCCTTGGCTATTTCTGCCAGCCTGTTGTCGCGAACGCTAAACTCTTCAGATTTGGATATTCCCATAAAAACCTATCGCAATATTACGATAAGACTTTGGAATGTGCAAGAATAACTCTTAAATTTTTATCCAGCGGGCAATAAATTCCCCATTCATAAATATAAGGTATACCCCGGATTTGGTATTTTCAGGGATATTCAATTCTATTTCTCCGTTATTTTTTGAAATGGAATGTATTGGAATTTCGGCACCCGAAATGGTTTTCATGGAAAAATGAAACGATTCCAATTTGCCAGAATTGCGAATGGAAATATTACCGGTGCCTGGATTTGGAAAAACAACCAAATTCTTTTCGTTTTTCAAAATGGCATTTGTCCCAAGAGTCCCAACTGCAGCAAGGATGATTGCTTCATTCGTTTTTATTGGTGTATTGTAATCAAAATAAATGGATGCAGTATTGGTGATTTTTTCTTTTGCGCCATTGCCATTGTTTTTACGCATCATTACAGCAAAACGGACAAAACCCTGGCTTCCATTAAAATCTTCCCCACTGTCGGGTAAGAAAATGGGGTCAAATAGAAACTCAACGACACCTTCCCTGCTTAACATCCGGCATTTGTGGCTGGAGGCCAATATGCCCAAAGATGCTGGATCTGCCTGATTGGGTAAGGTATCCCGAATCAGCACTTTTTTTGCAGGACCTGTGCCTGTGTTTTGAAAATGTATGACGTATTCAATGGGTTGATTGGAGTTATCCGGGTATTTTCCAAAAACCTGTTTTTCGTTTGGATCGAAAGAGCCATTTAAAGCAATTTTAATTTCCTGAAAATTATCCAAAGAATCTGTTTCTTTAGATCCGGGAATACAATTTACTTTTATAATTACGGCATCCTTAATTGTATAGGAATATTGGGATGGTAAAAAGTACAAATTTGCATTTTGTATCTCCCATGACGTCAATGTCATTTTCCATTCCGCTGATCCGGATTTGGATTTTATTGGTGATGGATCGGCGTCTAATAAAAATACAGAATCCGGGAAAGTTATGATAAAACTGTCTGTTGCCGAGGTGAGTCCCATGTTCTGAAATTGCACACCCAACGTTGAAGTATCACCAGGTCTCCAGGCGCTATTTTGAAATATTGTTATACCAAAATGTTTGCCAGTAGTATCGATTTTAGCCGGAATGAATTGTACAATATTCTCTGAATTGCTATCGCTTTTAATGTAAGCTGAAGTGCACATTAAAACGGCATCCTGATGGAGCAGGTTTATGTTATATACACCCGAATCCATATATAGGATAGTGGAATCGCTCAACCATCCATCTGTGCAATAGCTGATATTTTTGTTACTGAGTTTTACCGGTAACCGGATTGTATTTTCCGTACTTTCTTTTTTACAATTCGAATTTTTATCGTCGTAAATAACTATGGTATTCTTGTAATTCTTGTTATAAACAGATAATGAATCGGCCCAAAGAACTTTGCATACTTTTAAATTCATCCCTGCAGAATCTGATACTACCCAGGCATACATGCAGATTCGAAGTTCCTGGTTCATGTAAGAGTTCATGTTAAAAGATAAATAAGGCGATTGCATAGAAGCTAAAAAACTGTCATTGCGATTATATATGTGCCATTCATATGTCACACCGGGCTGAAATCCGGGAACTCCATTTTTATCTATTGGCTCACAAAACAATTCTAAATACCCAGACTTATTTTTCAGCGCCAAACTGAAATCTCTTGTTTCAATCTGAGCACCTAAATTTCCAAGATTAAATAATATAAAACAGAGAATTAAATATCGGAACATATTCGAATATAAAAAGAAATGCCCGCAATTGCGGGCATTTCTTTTTATCATTTCACACTACAAATTAGTGTCTTGGGCCTCTGTCGCGGTCTCTTCCTCCGCCACCGCGATTGCGGTCATTGCGGTCCCCGCCCTCGCGCTTTTCGCGTGGCTCGCGCTCTACAAAACCTTCTGGTTTTGGCAACAGTGCTTTTCTGCTCAATCTGTATTTGCCGGTTTTCTTGTCTACTTCAATCAGTTTTACCTCAAAAGTATCGCCTTCCTTAAATACACCTTCCATGGTTGGAACCCGTTCCCATGAGATTTCGCTGATGTGCAGCAAACCGTCTTTTCCGGGAAGGAATTCAACGAATGCGCCAAAGTCCATGATGTTTTTCACTTTACCTTGGTAAACAGTACCTTCTTCCGGAACCATAATTATGCCTTTTACAATCGCAAGAGCCTGGTTCATTCCATCCCCATCGGCACTCAAAATTTCAACATAACCTTTGCCATCTCTTTCTTCAATGCTGATGGTTGTTCCGGTGCGTGCCTGAATGTCCTGAATGATTTTGCCACCCGGGCCAATCACCGCTCCGATAAATTCTTTATCGATAATCAACATTTCAATTCTCGGAGTATGTGGTTTCATTTCCGCAGCAGGTGAAGTAATGGCTTTGTCCATTTCTCCCAAAATATGCAAACGGCCGGCTTTTGCCTGGTTAAGGGCTTTTTCCACCATTTCCCATTTCAATCCGTTGATTTTGATGTCCATTTGGCAAGCAGTGATACCATCTTTGGTACCAACAACTTTAAAGTCCATATCGCCCAAATGGTCTTCATCGCCCAATATGTCAGATAACACCGCGTATTTGCCACTGTTTTCATCGGTAATCAATCCCATGGCAATGCCACCAACGGGCTTGCGAAGCTGGATACCTGAATCCATTAAAGCCATAGAACCCGCACAAACTGTAGCCATACTCGAGGAACCATTGGATTCCAGAATATCACTTACAATACGGATAACATAAGGTACATCTTTTGGCAACATGGCTTTCAAACCGCGCAATGCCAGATTTCCGTGTCCGATTTCACGGCGTCCCGGACCTCTGTTTGGTCTGGATTCACCTGTTGAAAATGCTGGAAAATTATAGTGAAGCATCAATCTGCTTGTCCCATGCAACATTGGAGCATCCAACAATTGTTCATCGAGTTTGCCACCTAAAGTAACCGTAGTCAGCGATTGTGTTTCACCACGTGTAAATACCGCTGAACCATGTGCCGCAGGCAAATAATCCACGTCGCAATTGATTTGGCGAACCTGTGTGGTTTCGCGACCATCCAAACGCTGTCCGTTTTCCAGTATCATTGCACGCATTTGGTTGTATTCCGCTTCGTGGTAATATTTTTTAGCCAATGCAGTCAGTCTCGCCTGGTCTTCATTTCCTTCGAATTGCTTTACCCATTCGTTAATAATGTTTTTAAACGCTTCAGTTCTTTCCCCTTTGCTGCTTCTGCTTTCGCAAACTTTGCGAATGTCTGCCGAGGTTTCCGCAATTACACGTTTTTTCAAATCCTCATCATTATCCTCATGGCTGTATTCTCTTACCGGTTTGCGACCACCCATCATTTCCAGCAATTTGTGCTGTTCGGCACATTGCATTTTTATGGCATCATGTCCGAATTTCAGTGCTTCCAAAAATTCAGTTTCACTAATTTCAGCCATTTCGCCTTCCACCATGTTCAAATCGTGCGCAGTTCCACCTACCAACATATCAATATCGGCTTTTGCCAGCTGATCCTTTGTTGGATTTACCACGAATTTGCCATCAATTCTGGCAACGCGAACTTCGCTAATTGGCCCCTGAAAAGGGATATCGCTCAACATCAGCGCAGTGGAAGCCGCCAATCCAACATAGGAATCCGGCAGAATATTCTCATCGCTGCTGATCAGGGTTATCATAACCTGTGTGTCAGCATGGTAATCTTCAGGGAAGAGTGGACGGAGGCAGCGGTCTACCAATCGGCTAATCAAAATTTCATAATCTGAAAGTCTTGCTTCGCGGCGCAAAAAGCTACCCGGGATGCGGCCTACAGCTGCAAATTTTTCCTGATAATCTACGCTAAGAGGAAGAAAATCGATTCCCTCTCTTGCTTCATAATTACTTACAACGGTTGCAAGTAACATGGTTTTGCCAACTTTTACCACGCAACTTCCGTGGGCTTGTCTGGCGAGTTTACCGGTTTCAATCTCTATGAGTTGACCATTTCCGGTATCAAAACTTGTTTTAAATATTTGTGTCATTTTACGTTTTTTTCAAATCAAAAAGCCCCATTCCACCCCGATTTTCATCGGGACGAACGGGGCTTTTCTTATTAATATCTTGTTAAGGTATCCGGTGGAATTACTTCCTCAGGCCGAGTTCCTTAATCAGGGCGCGGTATTTGAAAATATCCTGGTGTGCAAGATAATTCAAAAGGCTGCGGCGTTTTCCTACCAGTTTGATCAGGGAAAGTTCTGCACTCTTGTCTTTGCGCTGGCCTTTCAAATGGTCGCTGATATGGTTGATTCGCTCAGTAAACATTGCTACCTGAGCCTCAGTGCTTCCTGTATTCGTTTCGGCTCCACCGAATTTCTTAAATATTTGCTTCTTACTTTCTGCAGTTAGTTGCATGGTTCTTTCAAATGGGCTGCAAATATAGCACTTAAAAACTACAATTTAAAAGGGGTAATAAAGATTTTGTTTAGCGGGTGAGAATGGGCAAATATTCCAGCCATGGACCCACTTCTGATTTCCATTGTTTGGCCATTACGCGATGGATCTGGGCAATATGTCCCAAATCATGTACTACCCAGGTAGATAATAAATTACGCATCGTAACTTCACCTAATGCTGGATGTATTCCCTTGCGGTCCAGGTCTTCATTTTTAATGTTCAATGTATCCAGTTTTTGAAGGTTTGCCGCTCTTAATTTGTCAAACAAATCCAGCAATTCCGGTAGTTTTTTGTCTTTATTCTCTTCAAACTGCGCGAACCGATCAAATGGGGTGAAGGTTTTGTTTCCGGATTCTGCCAAAATAATTTGGAGCCTTTCCATCCAGTCGGTTTTTTCACCATGGATCAAGTGCCCCAAAATATCAAACGGGCTCCAGGTGCCTTCTCCTTCATTGCTATAAATCCAGACACTGTCCAGATTTTGAAGTTGGGAGCGAATCACCACAGGAGTATGATGGAGGATTTGCCTGGCATGATTTAAATCAAAATTCATATATCAAATTTAGAGTTTTGCAGTTTTTTAATTTGCATCCTTAAAAATCTGTTGTCCATAGGTTGAATGCTTCCAAAATAATTGTATTAATTTGCCTTTGATGCAATTCAAATTATTTTTATCTATTTTCATATTATCCGTTGCGCTTTTTTCATGCAAAGCCTTTCATCCCAAACCATCTCAAAGTGCATATGGTGGAAGTTTTGGTCGGGTGGACATAACCCATACAGATTCAGCCGAAAATCCGGTGTCAAATTCTACCAATTATTTAGAAGGGGGTATTTCAGATGTCCAAAGCCTGAGTATCTCTAGCGTTGCAGGAAATTATCCGAATCGGATTGTCCGGCATTGGAAGCGCCTGTCCCCGGTTCTGGATTCCATTAAGAAAAGACCTCCACCGGCTAAAAATTTACCTATTGAACCAAATGCCAACATAGGCTTTCTGCTTTCTGTAATTGGCGGGGCCTTAAATTTCATTTTGCCATTTCTTAATTTATTCATTGATGCTTCTGTTTCTTTTGAATCCCTGTATATATTGTTTTTTATGTTAAATGTATTGGCATTTATAGCAATGATAGCGGGATTTATTCTTGGAATTACAGGCCTTAAAATGATAAAAAGATACCCGGAAAAATATAGCGGTTATGGCAGGGCAGTTGCCGCAATAGTAATACCTTCGGTAATTGTAGGACTTTTCTTGTTATTGGTGATATTTTATATTTTAATTATCATCTTGTTGTTGCAAGGTTTTTGATAAAGTATGGCGAATTTTCACCCGATAAAAATATTGATTTCAGGTGAAAAGAATTTCCTGCTGGGGTTTTGCATTTTATTAGTGATTTTGACTTTGGGTTCCTGTCAGGTCTACAAAAACAAGGGCGTTACAACAAAATCATTTGGCGGAAATTGGAATAATTCATTGAATATTTCGCAAACGAACAAGTCTAATAGGGATTCACTTTTAACTGTAAAAAACAAAATACAATTTTCTGAATTTAAGTTCTTAAGTAACCCCTTATCAGGTTCCAAAAACACTTTACATACGGCAGGCAAAACAAAATTAAATTTCATTCATTATCCGATTAGGAAGGAATTCCATATTGCCAATTTCATAAATTCCGACAGCAACTTTGTTGAACCACCCAATAAAAAATGGGAGCCTTTGACGATTATTGGCCTTGGTCTATTATGCGCCTCTTTAACAGTTATGTTGGCTACAGATTTAGCAGCTTTAGGCCTTCTACTTTTGATTGGCGCAATGGTACTGGGTTTAATTGGTAAACACAAAATTGAAAAATATCCCGAAAAATATAAAGGTCGAGGTTTGGCTATTGCCGTGGCCGTGATACCAATGGTACTTCTCATGCTGGCATTGTTGATTGCTTTATTGATTATATCTATATTTCTGGCACTTTGATTTTTATTTGCTCCCGAAAATATTGATTTATCTTCGCGGTCTATGTACGGAAGTTTTCAGAATCACCTGCAGGCAGAATTAAAAGCCATTGAAGAAGCAGGGTTGTATAAGCGCGAGAGGATTATTACCACCCCTCAGGATGCGGTAATTAAGCTCAGTGATGGCAGCGAAGTAATAAATTTTTGCGCCAATAATTATTTGGGACTCAGC
Organism: Bacteroidota bacterium; assembly: GCA_018333525.1. Taxonomy (GTDB): domain Bacteria; phylum Bacteroidota; class Bacteroidia; order NS11-12g; family UBA955; genus JAGXTF01. The sequence continues at coordinate 48,439 of JAGXTF010000014.1, forward strand.
AGCCATCCCAGAGTGGTTGAAGCTGCAAAACGCGCCATTGATACCCATGGTTTTGGAATGAGTTCGGTTCGTTTTATTTGTGGAACCCAGGATATTCATAAAGAACTGGAACAAAAAATTGCGGAGTTTTACGGAACAGAAGATACCATACTGTATGCCGCTGCATTTGATGCCAATGGTGGTGTTTTTGAACCGCTTTTTGGAGAAAATGATGCCATCATCAGCGACAGCTTAAACCATGCAAGTATTATAGATGGCGTGCGTTTGTGTAAAGCCATGCGTTACCGTTATGCGAATAATGATATGGACGATTTGGAAGTCCAATTAAAGCAGGCACAAACTGACGGTGCGCGATTTAAAATCATTGTAACCGATGGCGTTTTTAGTATGGATGGTTATGTAGCACAATTGGATAAAATTTGTGACCTTGCCGATAAATACGGAGCGCTTGTAATGACAGATGAATGCCATGCGGCAGGTTTTATAGGAAAAACCGGGAGAGGGGTTCCAGAGTATTGCGGAGTAATGGGTCGGGTGGATATTATTACAGGTACCTTAGGAAAAGCACTTGGTGGCGCCATGGGTGGTTATACCACCGGCAGAAAAGAAATTATTGATTTGCTCAGACAAAGAAGCAGACCTTATCTGTTTTCAAATTCATTGGCGCCGAGTATAGTAGGTGCCAGTTTAGAAGTATTTCAAATGCTTACCGAAACCACCGCATTGAGAGATAAGCTGGAGGCAAATGTGAAACGTTTTAAATCAGGTGTTAAGGAATTGGGCCTGGATTACAGAGATGGTGACAGCGCTATTGTTCCCATCATGCTTTATGATGCAAAACGGAGCCAGTTAATGGCAGAAGAATTGTTGAAAGAAGGTATTTATGTAATAGGATTTTATTATCCCGTGGTTCCAAAAGATCAGGCTAGAATTCGCGTACAACTTTCTGCTGCGCATGAATTTGAGCATATAGACAAAGCAGTGGCTGCCTTTGGAAAAGTTGCCAGAAAAATGAATATCATTTCATAAAATGAAGTGGCGGGAATTGTGGATGAGGGCCATTCCCGTGGTGATTCTTTTGGCAATCACATGGCTGAAAGCTGCATTTGAATTCAAACAAATTACGGATTCAGATCCGGGTTTGTTTGAAGCATTTGGCTACCACATTTTGCAGGGCAAAATCCTTTATGCAGACTTTTGGGACCACAAACCACCGCTGGTATTTTTTCTGAATTTTTTATTTCTCAAGATTTTCGGAATTTCTGAAGATGCCATCAGCCTTGGATCTATGCTGTTATGCATGACTCAGACGCTGGTATTTTATGCCATTTTACTGCGTATTTTTCGCAATAAATGGATTTCTGTGCTTGCGTGTACATTATTTATTATTACTTTTTTTAATGGTGCCGTTTTTGGATCCGGGAATTATACCGAGCAGTATGGTGTATTGTGTACCACCGCCGGATTTTATTATTTACTCGGTTTTATAGAAAATAAAAATATCAGATATCTGTGGATTTCGGGTGTGTTATATGGCCTTTCCTGCTGGTTTAAAGAACCTTTTTTATTTTCCGCAATTCCCATTTTTATTTATTTGTTCATTCGCGGAGTAGCAATAAAATACAACTTTCATTATTTTATTAAATTTGGACTCGCATTTTTAATTCCTGCACTGCTCATCAGTAATTTTCTCGCTCTTACAGGTTCCTGGGACGGATTTAAGGAGCATTTGGTACACAGTTCCAATTATTTGATTTACCAGCAAAAAACAGGATGGTATTTTCGGATGCGATTTAATATCGATGGATTTATTGGTATGTTGCCTTTTTCAAGATATGTATTTATTCCTGTTTATTTATGTGGAATAACCTTGCTTATCATGAAAGAAAAAACAAGAATTCCGGGAATTCTTATTTTGGGAACCCAGATTGCGGATTATGTGGCAACCGGAATGTCTGGGAATCAATTTTTTCATTATTATCTGCAGTCGCTGCCGCTCACATGCATCGTGCTTTTAGCCGCACCTGTATTTTTAGGCGAATTGCTTTTTAAAGAAAAAAAATGGGTGAAATTCATTCCAATGGGAATTGCATTTGTTTTGGTTTCACTTTCAGAAAAACCATGGAATAAAATGACATTTGATTTCACGAAAAAGGCAAATGATCCAATTGTGGAATTTCTAAAAAATAATGAATATTACAGACCCAGATCCATTGTATTGGGAAGCAAGGAAATAGGATTTTATCTGCTTCGTGCGGAAGGGATTTCGAATCAAAGATATATTGTTCCATATCCCTATCATTGGACTCCAATGAAGGGGAAACCAAGGTATTACCGGATGTCGAAAGACAGTGCCAATTTTATGGATGATTTGCCGGAATATGTAATCCATTCAGACAAATGGGCGGAAATGTTCCGGGATTGTGGTTTGGATTCTCTGGTAAGATTGCATTATAACGAAGTGGCGTCTGCAGAAATAAAACCCGGTGTAACGTCACATTTGTTAAAGAAAAAAATACCGGTGGAATAGATAATTCCCTGTGTTATTGGTGTTACAATGACAGGTTGTCAACAAGGCATCGGACCTGTTGTATTTTGAATTCGAAGAAAAATGGTGCATTTTGCACATTCGCATGAGTTTATTTCAACGAAAACCTATGGATGAACTTCTTCGGGAATCAGGTGAAGAAGGAAACCAGTTAAAAAGAACCCTTGGGCCATATGGCCTTATTGCTTTAGGTATTGGCGCTATTATTGGTGCAGGTTTATTTTCCATAACCGGAGTAGCAGCCGGTGAAAATGCCGGACCCGCGATAACCATATCCTTTATCATCGCAGCAGTTGGTTGTGGCTTTGCCGGCCTGTGTTATGCAGAATTTTCCTCCATGATACCGGTTGCAGGCAGCGCCTACACGTACAGTTATGCCACCATGGGCAGGTTTATTGCCTGGATTATTGGTTGGGATCTGGTACTGGAATATGCAGTTGGTGCCGCAACAGTAGCGAGTAGCTGGTCGGGGTATTTTTATAAGTTTTTACACAATATGGGAATAGAATTTCCCAGACAACTCACCATGACGCCATGGGATCACATTCATGTTGCCAATGGTAAGGTAATTCCGGAAATGATAAATGGAGTTGCAAACCCCGCTTTGGCCAACTCTGTGGAAGTTTCAGGAATTATGAATTTACCCGCAGTATTTGTGGTGGTATTGCTTTCGCTTGTGTTGATTCGTGGCACCAAAGAATCCTCCCTGGTAAACGGAATTATTGTATCTCTGAAACTAATGGTTGTTGCGGTATTTATTGCTTTGGGCTGGGCATATATCAATATGGAAAATTACACCCCATATATTCCGCAGAATACAGGTGAATTTGGCCATTACGGATGGAGTGGAATTATTCGGGCTGCAGGCATTGTATTTTTTGCATACATCGGTTTTGATGCCGTTTCTACCGCTGCCCAGGAAGCGAAAAATCCCAAGCGGGATATGCCAATTGGGATTTTAGTATCGCTCGCTATATGTACGGTTTTATATATTTTATTTGCGCATGTACTCACCGGTTTGGCGCATTATACCGAATTCAAAGCCGATCCTACAGATAAATTGGCACCGGTTGCCACCGCATTAAAACATACGCCGTTTATTTGGTTAAATCAGAGTATTATTCTCGCGATTCTCGCAGGTTATATGAGTGTGATTCTGGTAATGCTCATGGGACAATCCAGGGTGTTTTATTCCATGAGTAAAGATGGATTATTGCCATCATTTTTCTCTAATATTCATCCCAAATTTAAAACTCCCTGGCACAGCAATCTGTTGTTCATGGGTTTTGTAAGTCTGTTCGCTGCATTTGTACCAGGCTCGGTAGTAGGGGAAATGACCAGTATCGGAACCTTACTCGCCTTTATTTTGGTATGTGCCGGAGTGTTATTTCTGCGGTATAAAATGCCAAATGCACCCCGCGGATTCAGAACACCGCTGGTACCTTTTGTGCCCATTATGGGCATTCTTACCTGCCTTGGAATGATGGTATTTCTTCCGTTGGATACCTGGATAAGGCTGGTGGTATGGATGGCCATCGGAATTGTAATATTCTTTGTGTATTCCAACAAAAACGCTGATAAACTCAAAGGGTGAGTTTGCCGGGTAAAAAACTCTCCCTTTTGGATGCCACTTTGCTGGTATCCGGAAGTATGATTGGCAGCGGTATTTTTATTGTTACCGCGGAAATGTCGCGAACACTGGGCAGCTCAGGCTGGGTGCTGTTTGCATGGGTTTTAACTGGTGTTCTCACCATATTTGCTGCGCTTAGTTACGGAGAACTGGCAGGCATGATGCCTAAGGTTGGTGGCCAATATATTTACATTCAAAGGGCTTTTGGAAAACTCAGCGCATTTGTATATGGCTGGAGTGTATTTACGGTAATACAGACCGGTGTTATTGCCGCAGTGGCTATGGCATTTGCCAATTATCTGGGCGTATTTGTGGAAGAACTTGGCAATGGAGAAAAAGGCATTTTATTTACCGTTGGAACTTATGAAGTTACCGGCGGAAAAATAGTAGCGGCATCTATGATATTGTTACTTACATGGTTGAATAGTCAGGGTGTTCGCGAAGGGAAATGGGTACAGAGAATATTTACTTTTACCAAAGTTTTTGCATTGTTTGGATTGATTTTGGCGGGACTTTATTTCGCCAATAAATACGATTTTTTTACCGATAATATTTCCAAAGCCTGGGATGCAGGCAAATATGTTACGGATGAAAGTGGGATGCAAGGCGGTTGGGTCAGTATCTCCGGATGGGCCATTGCCACGGGTCTTGGCGTTGCCATGGTTGGTTCTATATTTAGTTCGGATGCATGGAATAATGTTACTTATATCGCCGGTGAAATTGAAAATCCCGCGCGAAATATTCCGCGTAGTTTGTTATTCGGAACTGTAATTGTTACCGTAATTTATGTACTGGCAAATGTGGCATATATCAGCTTGCTTCCTTTGCGCGGTGGGAATTATCCGGATTTGGTTGCACAGGGAATTTCGCACGCATCCAATAATCGTGTAGGTGCGGCAGCTGCAAATGTAGTGATGGGAAGAGGAGGAGAATTTCTGATGGCTGCATTAATTATGGTTTCTACTTTTGGTTGCAATAATGGTTTGATATTATCGGGAAGCAGGTTATACAAAGCCATGGCCGACGATGGATATTTTTTCAAAAAAGCGGCAATATTAAACAAACACAATGTACCCGGAAACGCACTTTGGATACAGGCCTTCTGGGCTTCCATGCTCTGCTTTTCAGGCAGCTATGGGCAGCTTTTGGACTATTGCACTTTTGCCAATTTGTTGTTTTATATTTTAACCATTGCAGGCATTTTTGTGTTGCGAAAAAAAGAACCAAATACACCTCGCCCATATAAAACTTTTGGTTATCCGGTAGTGCCAATTTTATACATTATTCTTGCTGGATTTATTGCCGTGGATATATTCTGGTTCAAATATGTGCCCGCATTACTGGGTATAGGAATTGTACTTTTGGGTATTCCGGTTTATTATTTAATTTCGAAAAACAATTCTGAAAATAACCCGGAAATTCTTGAAAAATAAAAGTTTTGTGGTATACTTTAAACCGGGTTGCAGCAAGTGCAATACCCTGTTGAAAGAAATGGATTCCGGCAATCAAAAATGTGATCTGGTAGATTATTTAAATGATTTTCCGAGCAGGGAAATGCTGGAAGAAATCATAAAAAAATCCGGTCGTCCGGTGCGCGATTTTATTCGCACTTCAGAACCTGTTTACAGCACAAAATATGCGGGTAAAAAATTCAGCGATAAAAAATGGGTGGATGTGTTGATGAAGAACCATATTCTCCTTCAAAGGCCCATTGTAGTTAAGGGAGATAAGGTTTGGATAGCGCGGGATGCGGAGACGATTGGGGAGATTTTGGGGTAGAAATTTAAAATATAAGCCTGCCAAATTATACCCAACTTTCCTTTCCGCTGATTTTGTTTTATCTTGCATTATCAGTAGTCTTAATAATATTCTATTTCAGTACAAGACAAATAGCTTAGTATCCGAAAAGAGTTGGTTTTTATGGTCCACTATCAAATGAAGTTCTAAAGGTATCTGAGAATGGGAAGTTACACTAAACAAAATAGAAACTATACGATTGTTTTTGTCATTGCCTTTATTATTATTTGTTCGTCAAATTGTTCGAAACCAAAGAGCAATATTGTTATAACAGGCACATACGGTAAAAATAAAATTCAGTCTCTTAGGTTATATTCCGGCAACCCTGATACATCAAGATATTTTGATGCATATGCATTTTATCGTGATGGTAGAATTAAAGGTTGGCAACAATTTAGTATTAATAGTGGTCTGGGAATAGCAGTTAAATATGATTCTTTAGGATTTATGCAATTTGTTGGAACTGTGGATGAGGATTTGGTGCGAAATGGACTTGCCATGTTTTATTATCCGCGCTGTAACATAGTACATTCGGTTGAATTTGTTCAAGATGATATGGGTGATAGTGTTTCTTATGAGTTTTATAGAAATAAATTAATTAAGAGACTTAGTTATGTTGCAAAAAACGTGGAATATATATTGGCATCTGTTGATTCTATTAGTCATCAAATACAATATGTTGAAACTAACAAATATTTATTAAAAAAAGAATGGTTGAATTTTAATTATGATTCAGTAACAAGAATTGAGAATAGACTTCACATATATAAAAATTCTGTGAGAAGTATTGGAGATATAGAACTTAATATTTCTTTGGATAACAGCGCGAATCATTGATTATCCTATTATTTCAAACTGTTGGAGTGATATTAAATAGCCAAAGTCTATTGCAGGATTACAGCGGTTGGTGGTTTCATGGCTTCGCCTTATGAAACATGAACACCAACCGCGGGAACGTCTTCGCTTGAGAAATAGTGACGGGTTGCGCTTTGTATGTGCTTACGGGTGCAAGCACCAAAGCTAACATAAATGCATAGGGATGCGGTTGGTGATTTCATGGCTTCGCCCAATGAAACATGAACACCCGCCGCTGATGGAAGGCCCATTGTAGTTCAGGGAGATAAGGTTTGGATTGCACGGGATGCGGAGACGATAGGGGAGATTTTGGGGTAGAATTTCAGCTACAACCGAATCACAATTTCATCCAACTTTGTGTTTGGCAATATTTATTCATTATGGTTTTAACATAATATAAACCAGCTGGAAGTTTTCGGATATCTATAGCTAAATTCATTTTATTAATAATACTTCCGGGAATCACCGGAAGATCCATAACATTTTTTCCCATTCGGTCATAGATTTGAATATTCAAACTTTCAATAGGTTTTACAAATCCAAAATGAAGATTAATCGTTTCGTAAGCTGGATTTGGATATATGTTAAGTTCAAATGGAAGTCCTGAAATTTCTAATATACCATTTGTTTTGGGTGTATTAAGGATGCGAGCCACCAAAAAATCAGTACCATTATTACCTGATGCCCACCCTGAAATTACAGGTTTTTGGTCCCCTTGTATTGCTATAGAGTTTACTCTGTCATTTCCTGCGCTCAAGGATTTAGAAAATACCCCATTCTGCCCAAACGTTGAATCCGGATCTCCATTTGAATTGAATTTGGCTGCAATAATGTCTTCGCTCCCGGAGATTACTTTATATCCGGCACAAATGATTTTCCCATCAGAGAATACTTCTGTACAAGTGAATTCATCATCACTGGAACTGTAAGAATATATCCTGGAACCACTGGCCCCAAATGTATTATCAATGGACCCATTTGAATTAAATCGCGCCATTAAGGCATCAATATACCCTCCTGTGCGGACATTCCCTGCCACTATTATTTTATCGTCAGGTAGAACTTTTATGTCCTTGGCTATAGTTACTTTAGTTCCATTTTTATATGCGGTGGTTCCGGCTATTCCAAATGAATTATCAGGTATTCCATTTGAATCAAGACGGACAAGAATAGCGGAATTTGAACCCAAACCGGCACCAATTATCTTTCCGTCTGATTGCTGTTCAACTGAGAGCATTTGGGTCCCTAAATGTGCGACGGGGAATGCATATTTGCCATCTTGATTAAATGTGTTATCGAGTGAACCATTTGAATTAAATCGGGCGAATGCAAATCGACTTTTTGTTGAATCAATATAGCCTCCAAGTAATATTTTACCGTTACTTTGAATTTTCATACTCATTGTCCAAGCGCTGCTATTGGTCCCAAAATCGGCATATGAAATACCATTCATTCCAAAACTGCTGTCCAATCTGCCATTTGATTTTAATCGAAATACCATGAAATCATATTTATGGGTTGATGAACCGGATTCCGCATGGCCCGCAATTACTATTTTTCCATCCTTTTGTACTTGAACAGATCCGGAATAAGAATTTCCAGCTCGCGGTTGGAGCATAAACTTGCCGTTGGTCCCGAATGAACTGTCAAGCGAGCCATTTGAATGGTATCTCGCTGAAGCAATGCGCAATTCTATACCATTCATGGTGTAACCGGTAACAATTATTTTGTTATCGGCAGGTTGCATTGTAATTCCAAAAGCATCATCAGTTGAGTTAAAGAATTCGAGTGTTGCATATCCAATTTTGGAGAAAGTACTGTCAAGCACACCTGCTTGTTGGGCAGAAATATTGGATACGTAAAAAAGGATGAATAGAGTAAATATGTGAATTTTTTTCATAACGTTTAATTAAAAGTAAAATCAATGTTAATGAATTTAATTGAAATTTCAAAGTCTGGACAACAGGTATAAAATGATAATTTCCCGCCTTTTTTTTATCTTGCATTTTGTATTAGCGTTGTGGTGGGCTATTTCAGAGCTGTACAATTAGGGAAGAAATTGGTATTGAATTTAGTTAGGGGCATCATTTATTTCGAAAAAGGCCCTACTGAGTTAACGAGTGTATGAGTTGAAGAATATCGAAAATATTGACTATGCCTCTGGATGATTTATTGAAGAAATTTATTCTATTGGAAGGAGATTATTTGTTATATTCCACTTATTATGTGAATCTGTTAAATCAAAATTAAATGATGTGAATTCGCACGGTATAGAAAATATATAACGTAGATTATTATTAATAAAAATATTTCAAACAACCAATTCCATAGGTGTTTTCGATTAGAAGTCTTAAACAATAATGTTGAAATGATATAGTAAATATTATTAAAGAAATAATACAAGAAAATCAAGGATATAATGATCATTGGGACATAAAATATGCCACTGAACATTTCCATTTCAATATTATCTATAAGGATGATTTTGACTATATAAAAGCAAAGTATTACAATTGGAAGTGCCAGCAAAAACCAAATTGCGGCGATCGCAATCAATAAATAATTTAAACTATTTTTCATGTCATGCTAAACCTTGAAGTAAAATTAATAATGGTGTAAATTTAATGCGGTTGGTGGTTTCAGGGCTTCGCCTAATGAAACATGAACACCAACCGCGGGAACGTCTTCGCTTGGGAAATAGTGACAAGTTAAGCTTTGTATGTGCTTGCGGCTGCAAGCACAAAAGCTAACCCACAGACACCCAGATGTTGTTGGTGGTTTCATGGCTTCGCCTAATGAAACATGAACACCAACCGCGGGAACGTCTTTGATTTAGGGATAGTGACAGGTTACACTTTGTATGTGCTTGCGGCCGCAAGCACCAAAGCTAACCCATAGACACCCACGTGGTGTTGGTGGTTTCAGGGCTTCGCCTAATGAAACATGAACACCAACCGCGGGAACGTCTTCGCTTGGGAAATAGTGACAAGTTAAGCTTTGTATGTGCTTGCGGCTGCAAGCACAAAAGCTAACCCACAGACACCCAGATGTTGTTGGTGGTTTCATGGCTTCGCCTAATGAAACATGAACACCAACCGCGGGAACGTCTTTGATTTAGGGATAGTGACAGGTTACACTTTGTATGTGCTTGCG
>JAGXTF010000015.1 GCA_018333525.1 Bacteroidota bacterium
GTGGGAAGTTAGAAGTAAGAAGCTTGCCCCTGCCCGTTCCGGTTCAGGCGGGCGAGCCGATAGGACGGGTGGGATGTGGAACAACCTCTTTCCTTTGGGACATGCCGTGGTTGAGGTTTTCGAAACCACCACTCTATTGTTTCATGATTAAAACCCAAAATCCCGGTTTTCAAAAAATGCAACCCATTTAGCATTTGCATTTCTCCACTATTTCCCCTTTATTCGCTAAGCCCTATCCGGAACTGTAGTGTCAAAGTTCCAATCCCTCTGAGAAAATGTATGATGGCCCTTCGGGGCTCGGCAACGATGCACGCCACCGGTATGGGGAGCTGCAGGCTGTTTTTAGCGAAATAGCCGCATAGTATAGATTTAAAATAACTGCTCAAAGCACCTGAATGTGTAACTGAAAGTGCCTTGAAAAAAATATATAGTAAAAACTAAAATGGATTGCTTACCTTCATATTTTCATCATAATCACACAACACATGAAAATATAATACACCCTAATTTTAAAATTTATAACCGCTGCAATTTGCCCTAATAATATCATATAATAATCTACCCGCCCACTTAACCCAATACCCGCATGAAAACCTTATCCTCTCACCTTCAGATCTTGATAGTAGATGACCACCCGATATTTAGGGAAGGACTTCAAACTGTATTAACCGGCTTCAAATGCGTAGATAAAATAGTTCAGGTTTCAGACGGTCTGGAAGCAGTAAAAGCAGCAGACAAAACCCCATTTGACCTCATATTCATGGACATCACCATGCCCGTTTTAAATGGCATTGAAGCTACCAAAATTATTCTTGAAAAACATCCGCAGGCAGGTGTCATCTCTTTTTCTGTATTTAGTGAAGATGATATGATCATTGAAATGATGAATGCGGGTGCAAAAGGCTTTTTGTTTAAAGACGCAGACAGTGAAATTATTCTGGATGCGATGATAAATGTCAGTCAGGGCAATCATTTTTATTGTCCTACCATTAACAAAAGAATCCGGGAAATCATCTACAAACAAAAACAGGAAAAAACTTCCAACCCAACCTTCTCGGAAAGAGAACTGGAGATCATCAATTATATCTGCAGCGAGTACACAGCAAAAGAAATAGCAGACAAAATGTTTATGAGCTTCAGAACTGTAGAAGGTTATAAGCAAAAAATTCAGGAAAAACTCAATGTAAAAAATTCCATTGGCATCGCCGTTTATGCATTGAAACACAAGATAATAAATCAGGAAAAATCTCCGGTATCCAAATCCATATCCAAATTCTGAAGCGATAATTTTTCCGATTGCGGCCGGTTTTCCTCTTACACTTTTAAATTTATATTCATCTAAGTTCCTATACCCGTGGGACCTTTGCGTTGCCTTATGGATTCTTCCGGCGCATCGTTACTTTTTAAATTTCCATTGAATTCAGGTGCTATTTTTACACTTACTTTTAATCTTTTAACAGCGGTATTGCGTATTTATACGCAGTATTTACACCCAAAAAAATTCCGTATTATCACTTTGAGTAAGGTTGTTTTCATTGCATAGTTTTGATGCCCCCGAATCCGAAACGGGGTAAAACTTGAAACATCATTACATTATAAAACTCAGGACAGAAGCAAATCGCAGGGTTCCGGAAAATGTTCCGAACTGGCGGCATTTTATTAATGATAAGTCTGTTACTTTAACGAATTTTATTCCTGTAATTGATGGTATTTTCAATCAAAACCATATCGCTTTTTGGTTGACTGCAGAGTACACCAAATCTGGTCCCAATTGGTCTGAAGCTGAAATAGACAATGGATTAAACAGAACTTACCGGTTAATTCTGCAGGGAGAAAATAAATTACCGGAATCGGGGCTTTTGCAAATTCAACATTTGCCCGAAGTGGAACAAGCAAGGGAACTGCAGGTAGTGGAAACGGAAATTCCACAATACCAGGTTCCACTTTCTGTCAGCGCCTCTGAGCCTACAAAAACGATCGCAGAAACCATCCGTCTCGCTTATGCACATCAGCATACCAAAGGAATTCCGGACATCAAAATTGCTGTATTGGATACCGGCGCAAGTCTTGCGCATCCCGAAATAAAAGACAAGATAAAACACCGGGCAGACTGGGTGGATTTAAACGGCTTGGATACCGGTTCTTTTATTGGGGATGTAACGGAATACGATGAAATTCCAGAGGATGAAGTTGGTCACGGCTCCCATGTTTCGGGCATTATAGGTGCCAAAGGAATTCAAATGGAAGGTGGCATTGCGCCAAACTGCAGTTTGATGATCGTCAGAGTTCTTGCAACCATGAAAGATGGTGGTAGAAACGTTGGAGCGGGCATTGTAGACAATATCAATAACGGAATTAAGTGGGCAGTGGATCATGGTGCAGATGTGATCAATATGAGCCTTGGAATTAAACATACCGGTGGCGGACTGCCACATGAAGATGTAATTAAATATGCCATTCAGAAAAACGTAGCCATAGTTGCAGCAAGCGGTAATGATGGTACCAATGAAAAGTATTATCCGGGTGCATTAAAACATGTGATTGCGGTAGGTGCCACCGACTTTGCGGGTGAAGTAACTCCTTTCACATCTTTTGGTGCACCCATTACCGTGGTTGCTCCGGGTTTGCGTTTGTACAGCAGTTATGTTAATCAAACCTATGCGTATGCATCCGGTACATCCCAAGCCTCTCCTATTGTTGCCGGTTCTGTTGCATTGATGAAATCCTATGCACGCGAAAATGGCAAGTCAATAAATACAGAATTTATACATCAGTGTCTGGCCTTTACATCCGACAAGCCGGACACCAAATTCAGAACTACCAGAGCAGGCTTTGGCTTGCTGAATTTAACCGACGCATTCAAATTTCTAAAAAACCATATATAGTCAACATAAACAAAATTTAAAACCATGCCGATACTTAAAAAAACACCCGTTCCAATGCGCATGTTCAACAGGTCTGTTGCAACATTTAATGGAATTACCGCAAAAGTGGATCCCTATGCACTAGAGCTCTTAGAGGAAATGAATACGGTATTTGAAAGAAAAGTATTTTATCCTCCCGGATCCGCAAAATCCAATAGTGGTTTTATTGCTGCGCCACTTGAACCTAAGGATAAGGGAGCCTGGGATCCCAAATCCATGCTGGATTTAATAAATGTAGCAAAGGAAAATAGTGCCGATGTTACCCTGGATGATTTAATTAACCAGGAAAATGAATTATCCAATCTGCGATATAAATTTCAGGAATCCTTAACAGATAATTCGAATACCCTCGGCTTTGATGACAATACGATTCTGGCATATGACGGAATAACCAACTTCCTTGTGTATTGGGCGTATTCCGAGAAAAAAGCGAAAGATATCAATGCCATAAAGAATTATGTTTTTCAAAATAAAGACGGACTTCAAAGCATCAAAAAATATGTTCTTTTATCTGCTACCAATTATATCATTGAAAAAGAACAACTGAATATTCCGGATATTAAGAATGTTCAAAATTCCGTTCTGAATTCCAATATCACTTTTTCTCAAAACAGTCTGCAGCCAAAAATTCATTACATTATTGATGATAATATTAAAAATTCCGAAGAATTATTACTCATCACAGATACGGAAAAAACCATTGGTGATATTGACAATGACTTGTATCCTTTGCTGATAGAATATATCAAAAAATCACCGGTTAAAATTGAAAAAAAGAATGCGAAATATTTTATTCCGTTGTTTCTGTCGCAAATCCTCGATAACCAACAGAACTTACCCACGCTTTCCAACAACAATACCATTGTAAGTTCAGATGACGACGCCTTCAAAGTGGAGTTTCTGACCGACGATAAAAACACCATGAATATCAGTGCTACCAATCTCAATTGTGCAGCACAACTCGCGTATTCCAGAATCATGGATGTGGATTTGGATGTATTTAATGTGATGAATTATTTCACCCATAAATACCTGATCAACCAGTCTATTGAAATCAAAGATCCTATTCTGAGAGATCATTTGCAGTATTATGTGTTGAGTAACAAATTCAGCCATACCGGAAAACAATATGACCGCACCAAACCTTCCGAAAGGGAAATGTTTTACAAACAGGTTTTTAATGCCGGAAATGCACAATTAACCGAAGATTTTATTGTGAATACCGAATTCAAACACCTTTGGAAAACACTGGTGGTAGAATGTGCGAAATACATCAACCGCGTACAGGACAGCCCGAATCCGGAAAATTTTGTTTCCCGCCAACCCATCATGCAGGCACTGGAAGATCTGCAGTACAATATTTCTTCACATTGTACCGGAATGGCAACAGTGGTTACCCCGGTTATTTACAAGGAAATTGATTTCATTACACGCAAAATTCTCTCTCATGAAGAAATTGTAAGACAGGTAGTTCCAAGCGGTGGATCCTGGTATCGCGTGCTGGAAGTTTTGTATTCCGCGATGAAATTGCGCCGTCCAAAAACTTCGGTAATTTACAACAAGGCCAAACTCAATTTTAATATCATTAAAACGCTTGCAGATTATAATCCTGCAACATTTGAGGACGATGCCGTATTCAACAATTTTATGAGTATGATGGATGCCATGATCATTTGTGAAAGCAATTTGCTGGAAAAAAGGGAGGACGATGATGATTCTGAAGAGGAAACAACACCCAAAACCCCTGCTTCCCTGCCAAATATGAATGGTTTTGAGAGCAAGAACATACCACAAACTGCCGCTTCAGGTGAATGGGATTTTTAATTTTTGTTGTATAATTTAATGAATAATAGAGAACATATGGAAAGTGTAAAAATAATCCCAACGGAAAGCCAGATACATGAAATGGCGAGACAAAATGCCATCGATACCTTAAAAGGTTTAAGTATATTTCAATCGATGTCTTTTCATGAACAAAAAGATTTGTATCGCAATGTACTGGATGACGAAAAACAGAAATTAAAAAAGAACTATGGACTGCAAATGGCCACAGACAGCGGCGCTGATATGGGCTATAAAGGCTATGATCCAGGATTTAAAGGAGATACGCAGGCATTTACCGATCTCGTAAAATCTGTGGATTTTCCTCAATTCGTAGGTGATTTAATGAAGGGCGTATTCAATGCCAATTTGAAGGTGATGAAAGAGCAAACCGACAGCTACATAAAGTTGATGAAAGAAGCGACAAAAAGCGTTGGTGATTTTGTAAAAAAAGTAAAAGACGATGACGCACTTGCAAAATTGGCTGAAACAAAATCCGACAAATACAATATCATGACCGAAAATGCGCCCGATGGAACCAGCAAGCTGGCTTTAACTACGCCTCAGGGTGATAAAATTGATCATGAGAGTGACACGGAAGCCAAAATGCATTTGATGGATGCCAAAATAAAAATGGCACAGGAACATCGCGCTGCATTGAGAGAAATAATTCTGATGGGGGTTACCAGGCTGGTGGTTGAAAAAGGTGAAATTGAAGCCGGAGTAGAATTTAATATTACTGCAAATCGCAAAAGCAAAGCGCATCATGAAGACAGAAATATTAACAACACAACGGTGAATATGCAGTACGATTCTCCACTCGGTGGATTATTCGGAGGGCCAAGCGGGAGCATGGAAATGACCAATACAAATATTCAGGTAAATACTTCCGATAAAGAAACTTCAGATACCTTATCGGCGAAATTGATGGGCCATGTAAAATTAATTTTTAAAACAGATTATTTTAAACTGGACAATTTCGCAAGTATGTATGGAGATGGTGGTACTCAGGCCTTGAAACCCAATGCGCCTGCAGCTCCTGCACCTGCGGCACCAGGAAGATAATGGGCGATGGGCTTAGCATTGCTGGATATTGTTGACCATGAAAAAGGAACGTTGAAATGTTCCATAGACATTGGTGAAAACAATTATTACAGAATAGTTTTTGGAAATGAAACCCGGGATTACAATGGATTTGAATTAATAGACAATGCAATAAATAAAACGGCACTTTTAACAAAAAAAAACAACCCGGCATTTTTATTTAAAACCAGTGAAGAAATAGTAATTCCAACCAATACCAAAAACAAAAATGCAAAGTACATCCAGCTTTTTACTTATAAGACAAAGGATCTCAAGTCACCCACTTTTTCGCAGGTAAAGCGGATGACCCCGGAGATAAATTTAGAGTTTTCAACCCCGTATTCATTAAGCCCAACAGAGGAACCTGCAACCCAAATAAAATACAACAACATGCCAGAAAATATAATTTTTCAGCCGGTGAGAAAGGTAAATTTTTCAGCTGCAAAAATGGCTTACCAATCTTCTTTCGATGATATTCTGGGAGGAATTCTGAGAATTGCGACGCCAATTGTGCAGCAATTATTGAATAATCCCGCAGGGGTTCCTGCAGGTGGATCTGCAACGGGCTCCACCGGTTCGCAACCCGATTTAATGGGAAGTGTGGGCAATCTGGTGGTGAGTTTATTGGGACGAATAGTTGCTGGAACTGCTCCCAATATGGCTGCTCCGCATAGCTTAGCCAATTCTTTTTCCAATGAAAACAGATTTCAAAACACCCATTCCAAAAATGGATCTGATTATTCAAAACCATTTATTTTCGGAATTGATGATGCCATTATTGGAGCACTTGCAGGACCAATAATTCAACAGGGTATGCAAATGTTGCCGCAATTAATGAATGCCGCAAATGCAAATCGTTTGGCGCAAAGACAGGAATCCCACAGATTTACCGAGAACCTGGTTTCAGATGTAAACAAAAATTTATTGATGCAGCAATTGTTACAAAATCAGAGTGCAAATGCGGCGCATGGAACCATAGATCCGAACCAGTTATTATTGCTATTGCAACAATTGCCACAGGCACAGGCAGCACCAAATCCGGCAGGCACACTCGCTGCCGGGGCGAATACACCTGCCCCTGCGGCCACAGCACCAGCAGTTACAGCACCGGCAGTTGCACATTCACTTTCATTAAATTATGCAGCCACTTTAAGTTCAACAGTTTTTCTTACCCTGAACAATCCCGATAAATTGGATTATGATGGAAATAAAATGCATGTGTATACCAAAAGCTCTGAAATAAAATTTCCCATCGCACTGAATTTTCCCGGTAAGGCGCCATCAACAAATTTGCCAAAAGCTATTTTTAAACTGATCATAAAAAACAAGGACAAAATAGAATTCGAAAAAGTATACAAACGCGTTAATATTAATCCTGCAGAAAATATCTTTCTGGAGTTATCCGATACCGAACAAAACAAATTAAGTACGGATACCAGGCTCGATTTGTTTGTTGAAATGCGCTGGCTGAGCCCAAAAAATAAAGAATACAAATGCCTCGGCAGCGATCAGTTTGTATTTGCAAAAGACATGGTGGTTAAATCACTCACCAGATCCAATGAACCTGTAAAAGAACCCAAGGATATGAATGCATACCGTGCATTCTGGAATAAAATTTGGGATTCCAGAACAGAAGGGGATAAAACTTTTTGGGAATTGGATGTATCCCTCAAATACCATGTTTTACAGGCAAAAGGGAAAAACAGCAATGGTATTTTAGAAAGCAAAATGCTTCTGCAAAATCCGGAATCCGAAACCATTACCCAATATTTTAATGGTAAAATGAAATCCGGAATCCAATTATCTATCAGTGAAGTAAATAAATTGTTGCCGCTATGGTCCGGAAAAACTCCATTGAATGCCAATTTGCTTGCTGCCCTGGACAATAGCAAATGTGTATCCGATGCATTTCACCTGGAAGCAGTGACTTCGCTAAAACTTAAAGGGAAAAAGATACAAAAAGGAATTATTTGGGCGCTGCCATGTTTTGCACTTGCAGATATTACCATTGGAAAAATAAAAGAAACCAATGCCAATGGTGTGGTAACATCCATTGCGGAAGAAGTTATCTCCTTTCCGATTCCCCAATCCATCAGAATATTAGGTTTAAAAACACGTCAGGAATAATATGAAATCAAATAACGATTTAGATTACAGCTATGTTTTTTCCGATGAGGAAGAATCTGTAGGTACCGTAGATTCCGAACAAAAACAGGAATATGAGTTCGAGGGTTACGATGTGGAAATCAACGAAAAAATTGCATTGCTGCCATTAAAAAATATATAACATGATTGACGAAGCTTTTTATTATCTGAGCGATATACTTTCCGGCATAGATACCGACCATTTCTTTGTTGAAAATGAAGTTCAGGGAATAAAAAGCAATATTGAAGAAATCACCATGGAAACCCCGGTAGAATTGGATATCATCAATGATGGCGGTGTTCATATCGGATTGGTATCGCCTCTGTATAGACTGGAAGTAACCCAAATGCCTGTATTCCATCAGTGCAAAATCACCTTTCAACGCAACCCATAATGGCACAGGAAAACAAATACTGGAACCTGGAAGATTTTGTGGATTCTCTTGTGGTTGAATTGGACAAAACCCGGGAAACTCTGGCTGTAAAAGCCATCAATAAACCCCTTTCCTATTCTGTTAAAGATTTGAGTTTGGATTTAAATACTTTTCCAACCTATGATGGGGATAAAGTCACTTTTATTACTGCACAACCGGGCCAACAGGGCTCCTCCAAATTAACGCTGCAACTCGGTTCCATTACCGATCAGCAGGTACGAGCCACATCCAAACCGGTTGCCTTAAATTCAGAAACCAAAATTGATGAAATTGATGTGGATGCCAAAACCAAAAAGCAATTGCGAAAAATTGGCGTCAATTCCGTGGAAGATTTAAAAATGATTGAAGACAAAAATGTGGATGTAAAAAAAGCAACCGATAATAATGTCGATTATAAGTCGCTCGCCAATTTAATTCAGAAAAACAAGAGATCGAAAACCCCTCCGGTGGTAAAATCCGTGAGCATGAGTCTGGAGAACCCCAAACAACCGCAAATGATTGTAAAGGGTTTAAACCTGAGCACATCCTCCACTTTTAAACCGGTTGCGGTAATCAACAATCAACTCGCAGAAGTAATTACGAGCAATGCGCAGGAAATAACCATTGCTATTGACCCAAAAAGCCCGATACGAACCCAAAACGAAGTAATATTAACCGTAGACCCCTATGCGGTTTTTAAATTCAACTTAAATCTAAAACAGAAACAATGAGCAAAACACAACAATACAATCAGATATTGAATGGATATTATGGTGCAAATACAGGGTACCAGTCCAAAAGACAAAGGCGTGCTAAAGCATTCATGAGCACCGTGTTTGACAATGGAGAAGTATTGATACAAAAGCCGGTTACAGAAGGCGGTCCCAATGCATTTGAAGAATACCTGGTGTTTGCGAATTCCATGGAAAAACCTTTGGATGAAAATGCAGCAAATGAAGAATATATTGTATTCCAGGCGAGTCATGAACCCGCTTATGATATGGCTCCAAATCAGGAATATGTAGTTGGTGAAAGCCTTTCATCAGAAGATCATATTTCCAATATGTTTTCAGAATCGGACGTAAACTTTAAAGATGAAATTGCAAATTTAAATACGCAAAACCGGAACAGGGAAATGGAATCTTTGCAGAATAATTCAAATTCCGGTACAAATGCATCGAATAATACGCTATTAAATTCCAATTCTGCCAACAATACAAATGCACCGTCTGCAAGCCCGAATTATACAAGTAATTCCCCTTCAGAAAATGCTGCGTTAAACAGCACGGGTACACCACCTTCGCAAGCTACATTCCCCGCTCATCCTGGCGAAACCCAAAGATCTATGAGCGAAGACGAGGATTTGATTTCAGCGATGCAGAGTATTTTAAGTGGTGAAAAATCATACGATGAGAATAGCAAACAGTTGGTGAATAAAAATCAATTTTCGAAACAAAAAGAGGAGGAAGAAATTGAGCTTCCAAAAAGCCGTGAACATCAGATTTTCGACAAAATAGCCCAGAGCATGTCATACGCAAATGCTTATGATTTGGGGGATATTGACATAGAAAATAAATTTAGTGAATTTGATTATATCCATTCACTGGAAACAAAAGCACCTGAAATAAAACCGGAAAATAAAATTTCCAAATCAAAATCGGTTGAAGAAAATAATGGGGTGTCTAAAGATTTTGATATAGATAATTTTAAAGCCATTGATGAAATTTTAACATCAGAAAAAAGTGTAGCTCCGGCAGTTGAAAGCACCAATCCGGAACCGGCTATACAAATGGATACACCGGCTGAAAATCCACCGCGCCCAACGAATATTAGGCCTTATACCGAAGCAGAAAAACAAGCGCAATTTGGTACTTTTACTTACGAGCCGGATCCTGCCTCTTTTGGTGGCGATGGAATCAGAGTGACAAATAATTGGGCAAATGAAAATATTATTTCCGTTGCAATTCCACAATTAAATGGAAAGCTATTTTATGGAAAAGCAATTACCAGTGGTACCATTAATTTCCATCGCGCAGGTGCAACTTTGCTTCAACAATTGTGGCAGGCCTGGGAGCAGGCAGGTTTGTTGAATAAAATAATCACATTTCAGGGAGGATATGCAGCCAGATTTATTCGCGGATCCCAAAACCGCAATCCACGTCCCTTAAGCAATCATGCTTACGGTACCGCGTTCGACATAAACGCAGAATGGAATGGATTTGGCGCAGAACCCGCTTTGGCCGGCGCTCACGGTTCGGTAAGAGAATTGGTTCAAATAGCAAACCAACACGGATTTTTCTGGGGTGGACATTTTAACCGAAAGGATGGAATGCACTTCGAATTGGGACATCAGAATTAATAAAAAAAATAAACTTAAAAACTTAAAAATATGGATAACAGATTTATTTCCATGAGTCAGTCCTTATCAGCACTCAAAAATAGTGGTAATTCAAAATTAAAAAGATTTTCCATGCAAACAGATACCATTGATTACATGGTACCGGGCATATTCAGTCCGATTCAACAGCCATCCGGATTGGTGTGCTGGGCCACTGTAGCCACTATGATGCGCTGCTGGCAATTGCAGCGATCCCAAACCATACTAACTACTGTTTCAGAAGCGGGACCCACATTTGCAAATAAATTCAGGAATAACCAGTGGTTGTTGGCGGCAGAAAAAATTCCATTTTTAAATGCAATGGGACTTGCCTTTGAATATCCGCAATCGCTTTCCATTGTGGGATGGGAAAGAATGCTTCGCAGTTACGGTCCCATTTGGATTACCACTGCAGAAGGCACGGATGACAAATACAGCATACATGCAAGGATTTTGATTGGAATCAGAGGAGATGGAACTGCAGCGGGAACCACATTAATTATTGCAGACCCGGCAACCGGCACAATAGTGAATGAAAAATTTTCTGATTTTCTGATAAAATTTGAACGCGAAGTGAGAGATGCAAATTCCGGTTGGGATGGCAGAATACAAATCGTTCATTTCAGGGAAGCAACTTCTCAGGGAAAATCTTTAAGTATCCAGTCTTCTATTAGCATGAGCATAGACCAGGCCGGGGTGGAATTAATAAAAAGATTTGAAGGATTTCGTGCTTCCAAATACAACGATCAGGCCGGTCATTGCACCATTGGATACGGCACCCTGATTCACAAAGGGGCATGCAATGGGGATGCTTCAGAACAACCTTATAATAACAATATAACCGAAGCACGGGCAACTGAATTATTAATGGAACGCATTGCAGAATTTGTGAGAATTATTAATTCGAATGTGAATACGCCACTAAATCAAAATCAATTTAATGCACTGGTAAGTTTGGTTTACAATATTGGTGCAGCAAATTTTCAGCGTTCCACATTATTGCGGGAATTAAATGCAGGAAATACGGACCGCGTTCCGCCCGAAATCAGGAGATGGAATAAAGTTAGAATTGGCGGTGTTTTGCAGGAAAGCGAAGGTTTGTCCAGAAGAAGAAATACAGAAGCAAATCTTTTTGCAGGCACAGCTGCGGCGCAAAGTATGAGTTTTGCTGAATCCATGGAGACTTACAGCAAACCATTTTATGATACCGGTGAACATGGCATTTTAGGTACATTCATTAATGCTGCAACTACCGGAGCGCTGGCGAACATGTGGGAAACAAATCCATCTACCAAATATGCCATCAATGGTGTTGGTTTTACATATGGACAAATTATGACTTGTGGAGATTTCTATGAGGATTTTAATCAAATGAGCAGGGCCAATGCAACCGAATTGAGAAATTTACTGACCTTGATTCAACGCAGTGAAGCACATTATTCCAATACCATTTTGCGTATTGGACCTGGTGCCCCTGATGTAAAAAATACGCAATGGACTGGAGCTATTGGAAATCGTTATTTGGATTTGGCTCTCCGAAATAATTCACATTTTGCTCCGGGGGGAACCGGCACAACCGCCAACAACCGGGGAACCTGGAATCACTACCATAGCATGGCAATTACAAGAGCCAGAAATGGAAGTACTTCTGATGATCACAAAGAAGCTTTGAAAATAAATGCATTCGGAGACCACTTTTTAACCGATGCTTTTTCTGCAGGACATTTGGTGAACAAACAACAGGTGATGGATGCATTTTTGAGAAATATGGTGAGTGGTACCACAGTAACCACCGCTGGAGATACAATGCTCAAAAAAGTAGCATCCGGGGCACTTGCAATAAGGGAAGTAAATCAGGAATTGGGAAGATGGGAGCTTGTTGAGACACATGCGAGAATCCATTTTGATTTAAATACTACATTTGGCGGTACTGATATTTTTTACAATGTTTTAAAAGAAGTTTTATTGGATACCGCGCATGGTGGAAGACAACAAATTGCAAATCTTGCCGCAAAAGCCGTACATGATTTCCTAAATAACTATAATAACAAAGCAGGTGTTCCTGTTAGAAATGCCAGGGGAGACAGCTGGAATTTGTCCGGTGATGGAACTTTAAATCAGAGCAATATCAATATTATTCAACAAGCGGTAAAACAATCTATTGTAAATATTTCGGATGCCATAACAAATGCATCTTTAAGCATCAATACTTTGCAAGACAGGGTACTCGCATTTTGGCCAAATCTAAATGACCCCACCACTTCCAGAATTGTAAATGATGCAATTGCAACCTTCACAAATCCATCTTCACAAACCTTTATTGATGTGGCTGTGGAATTGGTTAAGGATGAATTGGACACGCTTATCGGAGCATTAAAAGATGCTGGCAAAATAAGAAGAGTTACAGGTGTAAACGTGTTATCCATTCCAGGTTAGTTTTTCCAATTTATATCGCTGCTGAATTGGAGTAATTTCTTGCGTACCTCTTTTAAACACCGGAATCTATCATATGATTTCATTCTCCAGGTTATCTGAGAAACCAAATTATTATGCTCCGGATAATTCCGAAATACGTTTACTTTCTTCCGTAGATGCAGGTGGACTGTGCCATTGCACATTACCACCGGATAGTATTTCTAAAGCAGTAAAACACAAAACTGTAGAAGAAATTTGGTTTTGTATTGCTGGTAAAGGTACTATTTGGCAAAAAAATGATGCATTTGAAGAGGAACAGGAATTCACAGCTGGAGATTCTTTTATCATCCAGGTAGGGAATTGTTTTCAATTTAGAAATGACGGGGAAGTTCCCTTGCGAATCCTGATTCAAACTATGCCCAAATGGCCGGGGAATGAAGAAGCCATTGAAGTGAAAGGTAAATGGGATAGCAGCACCAGAAAATTACCAAAGAGTAATTTGAAACAATTTATTGGTGATCTTTTGAATATTGGGAAACAAGTACTTGGATCACTCATCGTATTGTTATTCGTCGCTTTCTTTTTATTTATGTTGCCGAAAAATGCGGCTGAATTTCTTTTTGAAAGTCATTCTTCTCTGATACTTCGAATAATCTGGTTTGTGGTTATTATACCGCTAACCTGCGCTTGTGTCTGGCTGATTACCAGCGAAAAAGCGATAAAGGATGGATGGCTGAATGTAAATATTCCCTCTTTTCTTTTGGGTGTTTTTTCTCTCTATGCAATTGCAGGTGTATTTTTTTCTACGGTGATTTTCATCTTGTATACCAATGGTATTGTTACTGTTACCCCAGATGACGGGATTCATAAAGTTACTATTTCCGGTCTGCTTGACTTGTTTTTGTGGCAGTTATTTGAAGCAATTCCCGCACTAAAAATCAATGAATTGTTGCAATTCAAAAAGCCCTTCATCTTTGATGGATGGGTTGGATTTACCGTTTTATTATTTCAATTGAGTGTTATTTTTCCTATTATTAAATTTTATAAAAAAATAAAGGAGTTTAAAAAATCGAAATAAAAAATGGGATATTTAGGGCAAAGTAAATTCTCAAAATAAGTATTACATAGGTGCATGTGTTGCTTCCAAAATCATGTCACCTTGCTTTTGGTCCCCTTGCGCTGCGTCTGCAAGGCATGAGGACCAACCGCGATATCCAACCAATTTCCATTCGTTTCTTTAATTCGTTTTATTAAGTAAAGAAAATTTTCATCCACCAACAATCTGACCCGTGGCTCGTGGCTATATTAAAAAAGCACACAGAATCAAGCCAGCGGCAAACAGCCATTGTTTCAACACAAGGACACAAAGGAGCTTCCCGCCCCTGCCCGTTCCGGTTCAGGCGGGCGTGCCGGTACGGACGTGGCGCTCATCACCATAGACACGAAGATTTTTGTAATTGCTCATTTTTCATTAATAACTCGTCGCATCAGTTAGGCACAATTGCTCGTTGCACTCGCTAACTGCCGGTAGCCGGTAGCTGGAAGCTGGTGGCGGTATTCCATTTTTTCATTTCTTTCATTCTTTCATTTCTTTCATTCCAAAATGCGGGCAGAACTCACAGATCAAAGACAAAACCAAGCCGGTGGCTGGAAGCTGGAAGCCGGTGGCTGTATTTTTTCATTGCTTTCATTGCTTTCATTTTTTCATTTAAAATGAATCCTGCTACCTACCCAAAATCAAGCCAGTGGCCAGAAGCCAGCAGCTGATTTCTTTCATTCCAGACTAAAGATTTAGATTTATATTCTACTGCTAAATTCACCGCTCCAACCACATTCTCACATTAAATTCCAAAACTCCATTTTCATTTCGTAAGGGATAAATATCTAATGTAATACTGGTTGTAATTTCATCGTCATCGGAATCGTCCAAAGAGGCTATTATTTCATACATACTGGCTTGAAAATCCTCTTTTGGGAAATCAGGTTCGTATAACAATGTTTGATGTTCGAAACTGTAGGCCCATTCTGTAGTATCTGTTTCAAAACTGGCATCCAATTTGGCAAGATCAGAAGCCATTGAAGCAAAATATTCTATTGATTTTTTGTAGTCCACATTTTTGTAAAGAATAAAAAAATACTTGGTATTATCATTCACTGTATCCTTCAAATAATATTGCATTTCAGAAGACATATCCTGAAAACCATGGTTCAGCTGATAAATTTTGTAGTTATTTTCACTCATGATATATTTCCCACATTGCGTGTTGGAATTGCCGAGAATAGATTGAGATAACTGAATAAAATCAGAAGGAAATTTCGAACCATCTGCAAGGGTATTTAACAATCCCGGACAACCTGAATTGTAATAAAGGGAGCCCCAGGTATTCGGGCAAGGATCCAATTCTTCCGGAATCCCGTCGTTATCATTATCCTTTGAAATTTCATATTCCGGGCAACCCTCCTTATCTGCAGGTCCCGGCTTAAAAGGACAAGCATCTGTTTCATTTAATATTCCATCATCATCTATATCACTCGGACAACCGTTGCTTTTTGCAGGTCCAAATTCGTAAGGACAACTGTCTTGTTCAGAAGAAACCCCATCCAGATCAAAATCATCCGGGCAACCATTATTTCTAATGGATCCAAATTCATCAGGACAATGGTCATCTTCATCCCGAAGACTATCTTTATCTTTATTCAGTGGTCGTGTGTATTTGGCATAATTATATGGGAAATTTTTATAGATGTATTCCAATTCATTATCTGTACTCATAATGAGATCATATGGAGCAGATCCTTCAAAATGTTTCATTTTACGGGTGAGATAAAAAGGTTTTGATTTCCCTTTTACCCGAAGTGAAATCACCAGTGTACTTCCTTCCGGCCCTACCATCACAGCCAGAATATCATCCAATGTGGTCTTTTCATTTGGAAAAACGCTTTGAAAATTTTGCTGGTTGGTTACTTCAACCAATTGAAGCCCTTTTTTACCTGGTGCAGGTAAAAAATCGCCTGCCAGACTGTGTTGGTATGCATAAGTGAACATCCATTTCCCCTTCTTTTTTTCCAGCTTCATTCCGGTACCCATATAAACCGGTGGCTGGGCATTTAAGTAAGTGCCCAGACATAAAACAATAAATAGGGAAATGGATTTGAATTTCCGGTGCATGATGAAATAATATTTGATACAAAAGAATCGGATAATTGGTTAAATCACAATCAAAAACAAAACAATATCATTTTTAAGCTGAATTATATAGATACTTGTTTGGGGTTAATTTTTGTCACTTGTTTGGGATATATTTCTATCTAATAACATTTTTAAATTTCCGGACTAGGGTTCGATTCCCTCCAACTCTACCCCGTGGAACAGAAAAATGGTCCGGCTACGTTCTTGTAATTGCAGGAATTATTATTTTCATTATCGACATCATTCTCTTCCTTTTGGTATTGGCGTTATTCGTTTAAACCAAAATGTTATAGAATTTTTATTCCTTTCCCAATTCTTTTTTCTCTTGATGCATTGTAACTTGCTTAGAGTTACACACCCCTAATAACCCGATTATGAAAAACCTTCTGACCTTACCAGGCATCCTGCTGTTTCTGGGTTCATTAAACGCCCAAACCAACCTCAGCCTGAATACCGTGGATGATTATTCTCCGGTGATTTCAGGCAATAAAATCATTTGGTTTGAAACGGTGAACAATGGAAACAAAAGAGAGCTAATCCAGTACGACATCTCCACCAAAACCAAAACCAAACTCACCAATTCAGATTCGACCTTTAACTATACCCAATACAATGGTACCCATGTCACATGGAATGTACAGGAAAATAACAATTTTGAGATTTACGATCTGGTTTCCAATACCAAAACGTTCATTGACAACTGGATATACTGGGATTACAAGTTGGGGCCGGATTACGTGGTTTACAACCGCAGCAATCAGGACACCATGAGGGTCTTTGACATTGCCACAAAAACCACCACAAAAATTACAGCCAAACAGGGATATCCCAGAGATATTGATGGTGACATGTTGCTATTTATGGGTATTGATTGGAATTTGTATCTGTACAATATAAAAACCAAAGTGTTGAAATCAGTTACAACAGGAGGTAACAATCAAATCGGCAGCTATGCCCATGTATCCGGCAATTACGTGGCTTATGGAGGAATTAATGCCAATAAAAATGCATGGCTCTATAACATCGGCACAGGCGCAACCACACCGGTTGCCACTACAAACGATGTGTGGGATATTGCCGTGAAAGGTGACTACGTAGTATACAAAACCTATGCATCCAATTACAAACTGAAAAAATATAAAATCAGTACTGCATCCCTTACCGACATTACTCCCACCGCAGGTAATTATAGCATGGCAACTTTGTCGGACAGCATGTTGGTATTTGTGGGTGGCGCGAGCAATGGCGGGACAATTTTTGTAAAATCCCTGCAAACCAACAACGAGTTGTTTTCATTCAGAACTACCAGTTGCAATATGGCTGACATCAACGCCAACAATTCATTTTCAATAACATCCAATACTGTAGTATGGACCAATTCTCAGGTCGATCAGTTTCAAAGCGGCATACCCGGCACTGCCGAAACTTTTGCCTGGTCTTTGTATGGATACTTAAATATTCCCCCTGAGAGCCCGAATGCAGGACCCTGGCTGCCCGACCTCGATCAGGACGGATATGTGGATACCTCAAATATTGTTTATTCTTATAACAATCCCCTACCGGGTAAATACGCACTCAATGAGCGGTTGGCATTTAATCTGAGTTACAATTCAAAAAATGATTATTCACCCCGGATTGTAGGTAATGATATAATCTGGTTTGAAACGGTGACCAATGGCAACCCCAGGGAACTGGTTCATTTTGATTTAAACTCGGGAACCAAAACCAAATTAACCAATTATGGCCTGACACTTCTTTACACCCAATTCAACGGGTCTCAGGTAAGCTGGTCCGTGCAGGAAAACAACAATTTTGAAATTTTTGATATCGCAACAAAAACCAAAACAATATTAGACAACTGGACTTACTGGGATTATCAGCTGGGAAATAATTACCTGGTTTACAATCGCACCAATCAGGATACCATGAGAGTATATGATATCGCAACAAAAACCATCACAAAAATTACAGCCAAACAGGGATATCCCAAAGACATTGACGGCGATATGCTGCTGTTTCGGGGGATGGACTGGAATCTTTACGTATATGATTTGAAAAATAAAACTTTGAAAGCAGTTACTACCGCTGGTAACAATCAGATCGGCAGTTATGCCCATATTTCAGGCAATTATGTGGTTTACGGCGGTATTAATGCCGATAAAAACGTATGGATGTACAACATCGGCACGGATGCTACCACACCGGTTACCATGACCAATGATGTCCAAAATATAGATATTGACGGGGACTATATTGTTTATCAGACCTATGCATCCAATTACAAATTAAAAAAATATAAAATCAGCACCTCAGATACTTCCACCATTACTCCCACCGGCGGTAATTATGCCATGGCCGTCATTTCAGACAGTCTGGTTGTGTATACAGAATATAATGCCGGAGTAACCTCTTTAATGGTCAGAAATATTCATGACAATCAGGAACTGTATTCTTTCTATGGATTGCCTTGTTATGAATCTAAAAAAAATTCGAACAGTGCTTACAGTACGGATAACAACCAGGTGGCTTGGGCAAATCAGGTACTCGACGCTTCATCGAATCCAATCATTGGTGCATCTGAGGTTCTGAAAGTTAATCCTTTTTTTACGTATGAAGTCGATTGTGATGACACTAAAAACACTGTGCATCCGGGAGCTCCTGAAATCCCAAATAATGGAATTGATGAGAATTGCGACGGCATGGATCTGGTCAACGGTCTGACCGATATATCTGGTAAAAAAACATGGATGTCACTGCACCCCAATCCCAATGACGGTTCTTTTGTTATTACAATAAAAAATCCGGAAAAAGAATGTGGGCAACTCAGGTTTTTTGATATTCACGGAAGTTTAATACTAAAGAAAACTATTGAGAATTCTGCTGAATATTCAGACCATTTCCATCTGACCAATGTTCCAACAGGGGTTTATTTTTTATGTTACAAAAGCGCATCGAAAAGCGATGTCATTCGTTGGATAAAACAATGATTAATTCCAAGAGAATTTTCAATCTTATTTCATAAAAATATCATTCACCGTGCAAAGCACAACCTGAGGGCGCTTCCTGCGGGAATAAAGCCCTGTGGGCAATTCCTGCAGCAATCAAACCCCGTGGGCAATTCCAGTGGGAATCAATCCATGTGGGCGCTTCCTGCGGGAAGCGCTTCATAATTCCATCACATACAAATAATATTCCTTCCCGAAAAAAGGACCCAGATTTTTGTATTTAACAAATCCGAGTTTTTCGTAAATATGCCTTGCAGCATTCTGAAATTCGGAAGTATGTAATGACAGTATTTTTTCGCCGGTTTCCTTTGCCATTTCCATACACATTTGGGTGAGTTTTTTCGCAATGCCATTGCCCTGATACTCCGGATACACACCAACTAACCGGATGTATGACCACTCTGCATCAAAGAACCTAAATGGATTTCCATGAGGAATAAAAAATGCCATCCCAACCACCGTATTTTCATGTTCACAAACAAAACATTTCCCAATTTTTAACAAATTCAAATATGTAAAATCATCCAAAAATGTTTCTTCCCATTGCTGCCAGTTTTCAGTGGTTATTGCTTCCTGATGCTGTCCATAAGAAATCAGGCAAAGGCGCTTCAGCGCCTCCAGATCCGCTTTGCCACCTTCACGGTAAATCAATGCATCATTCAAACCCAATACCTTTCCATATTATGTTTTACGCTTTTGAAGAACAATTTTAAATGCAATTTTAATACGCATCATTTAATTTATTTAACCAAATTCCCTCCATTCTTGCATTCCTTTATTTATTTCATTTTTTAATTTCTTCATATCTTTCATTAAAATGGGCGCACAGTTCTTACAGACCAAAGATAAAACCAAGCCGGTGGCCGGAAGCTGGAAGCCGGTGGCTGTATTTTTTCATTTCTTTCATTATTTTCATTCCCTTCATTTTTTCATTTAAAATGAATCCTACAACATACCCAAAATCAAGCCAGTGGCCAGCAGCCTGAGGCCAGCAGCTTCCTACCCCACCACACTACAAATCGGACACTTCTCTGCATCATGTCCCCGCGCCGGACAATATTTTCTTCCGAAATAAATAATTTGCAAATGCAATTTGTTCCACAATTCTTTGGCAAATATTTTTTTGAGATCTGCTTCTGTTTGTGTTACATTTTTTCCATTCGTCAAACCCCAGCGGATAGCGAGTCTGTGAATATGTGTATCTACCGGAAATGCCGCAAACCCAAACGCCTGGCTCATTACCACACTCGCCGTTTTATGTCCTACTCCGGGTAATTCCTCTAATTCCTCAAAAGTTGAAGGTACTTTTCCATTGTACTTTTCAATGAGTATTTTAGATAAATTAAAAATTGCTTTGCTCTTTGCCGGAGATAATCCGCATGGATAAATAATTTCACGAATTTCATCCACAGTTAATTTTACCATATCAAAAGGATTATCTGCTTTTGCAAATAAAAGTGGTGTTATTTTATTCACCCTTTCATCGGTACACTGTGCGCTCAAAACTACGGCAATCAACAAGGTATAGGCATCCCAGTGTTGCAATGGAATGGGTGTTTCAGGAAATAATTCTTCCAGTTTATTTACAATAAACGCCGCTTTTTCTTTTTTATTCATTAAAATAAATTCCAAATATCTTCATCCCGAATTTCTATTTCTGAATTTTCCCTCCAAATTTCACGTATGGTATTTTCTATCCATTCTTTTCCAACCATGGCATTACAAAACCGCTCAAATTCATTTTTGTTTTGACTAATAATTTGCATTTGCAATACCACTCCATGGTCAATTTTCATTTCCAACCTGTAGATATTTTCATGAAAATTCCAGACTTTTTGAACCGTATATCCGGGAGAATAACCCAAAATCCAGGATTCTTTGGAATACTTTGCATGTTTCACGTTATCAATACCTTGCAAATCTTCCTCTCGAAATACATACCGGTTGGTATGTTTTATATTTTCGAAGCCCCTGATAACCATTTGCATAAATGCATCCGAATTTTCCTCTTGTAAAAAATGATCGGAAATATTGGTTACTTCACTTCGCACACTTTGCACGGCCTTGGTTTCGTATTTTCCAACGGGGTGAAGCGCTTCGCCAAGGTCACCCAATTCGCTGCGAAACAACAAAGTGCCATGGTGTAACACCCTGCTTCGCCTTTGCAGTACATGTTCTGCATTGCCGCTGATTTTTTTATCCTTTACCAGCAAATCATTTCTGGAACTATAACTGGTTTCAACTCCTATTTTTTGCAATACGTCCCGCATTGGATCCAGAAAACGCCTGTAGTTGACGGCCTTATCCAAACCTTCCGGTATGTTTTGAATAAATGTAAAATTGATATTCCCCAGATCGTGGAAAACGGTACCGCCCCCGGTTAATCGACGGGCAATATCAATTCCATGTTTGCGGCACCAGCTGTAATTTAATTCCCCGCATAAATTCTGGTGTTTCCCACAAACCACCGCTTTCTTGCTTCTCCAAAACATGAGTACATCCGCGTCCCAATGGTGCAAAATATAATCTTCCGCTGCCAGGTTGAAATAAACGTCGGTATTTTCTGTAACTATGAGATGCAATTCAGGACTTATCCGTGTTGTGTGCTTTCCGTCTCAATACGAAATTCTTACCCAGATAAACTTTTCGCACCAACTCATCGGCTGCGAGCTCTTCCGCATTTCCCTGTTTCAGCAATTTTCCCTCGAAAAGAAGGTATGCCCTATCGGTAATACTGAGCGTTTCCTGCACATTGTGGTCTGTAATCAAAATTCCAATATTGCGGTCTTTCAATTTGCTCACAATTCCCTGAATATCTTCCACCGCAATAGGATCAACACCTGCAAATGGTTCGTCCAATAAAATAAATTTTGGGTCCGTAGCCAGTGCCCGGGCAATTTCTGTCCTCCTGCGCTCACCGCCGCTAAGCACCTTTCCGCGGTTTTGTCTCACGCGATTAAGACCAAACTCCTCCAGCAATTCCTCCAGTTTCTCTTTTTGTTCTCTTTTGCTCAGTGTTGTGGTTTGAAGTATTGCCAGAATATTGTCTTCCACACTCAGCTCTCTGAAAACAGATGCCTCCTGTGGCAAATACCCAATACCCAACTGTGCCCGCTTATACATTGGCAATTTGGTTATCTCATCCTCCTCCAGAAAGATTTTACCTTCATCCGGACGCACCAGTCCCACAAACATGTAAAATGTTGTTGTTTTCCCCGCCCCGTTTGGACCGAGCAAACCTACTATCTCACCCTGATTGACAAATACACTTACATTGTTCACTACTTTTTTTGAACCGTATTGTTTCAGAAGATGCTCAGATCGCAGTTGCATTGGGGCAAAAATAAAGGGGTTTTGTACTTTTATGGCAATTTCAATGCCTAATTTCCAAAGTACAAATTCCTGCATATGTCAAATATTGTAGGTTGGAATTAGCGCTTTGTTTTAACATTGCAGATTCATTGGCATCCAAAATAAAAATCTGTCATCTCAGTTCTGTCCACCTGGCATTGGATACCCGCTTATTTTACAGATTTTGTCAATCCCTGTCACAACATTATGATGTAACACTGATTGCGGTTCATCCCAAAAAAGAAATCCGCAATAACATCGCCATTATACCTTTCAGGCGATTTAAGAATAAAATTCTACGCGTACTGGTAACCTGGTTTCTGATGCTTGTAAAAGCGCTGAAAGTAAATGCCCGCCTGTATCATATTCACGACCCGGAACTGATTCCATGTGGTTTGTTTCTTAAGATTTTCGGTAAGAAAGTAATCTTTGATATTCATGAAAATATCGCTGAAGATATTTTTGACAAACCCTGGATTCAGAATAAAAAACTACTTCATTCTTTCTTCCTTTTTTTTGAAAGACTGGCCATAAAAAACTTCTGGATTTTCCTGGCTGAAAATTCCTATGAACCCAGATACAAAGCCATGGGAGCGAATTATGAAATTGTTTTAAATTATCCGGATTTGAAATTTTTTCACGCATATGAAAATGTAAATCGCAACCCCGTTCCCCGAATATTTTACATCGGAATATTATTGCGAAGCAGGGGAATTATTGAAATTGCTGAGGCTATTTATATTTTAAAATTGCGCGGCACGGAAGTTCATTTCGATATTGTAGGTGAGCTATATACCGGGCTGGATGCGGAACTCGATGCACTGCCATTTATAAGTGAAATAAAAAAACAATTGCACTTTCACGGGCGCCTGCCACTGGAACAGGGCTATGAAATTAGCAGAAATGCAGCAATTGGAATGTGCATTATTCATCCAATGAAAAATAGCATTGGTTCTTATCCCACCAAAATGTTTGAGTTTATGGCCATTGGACTACCCCAAATTGTATCCAATTTTCCCCTGTATGAATCAGTAGCGGTTGGACATCACTGTGGAATTTCTGCGGACCCCAAAAATCCGGAAGACATTGCAAATGCCATTGAAAATTTGTTGCAAAACCCCACAACCATGCGCTTAATGTCGGAAAATGGATTAAAAGAAATTGGACAATATTCCTGGGATTCCCAGTTTCAGAAAGCGCTGTTGGTATATCAAAAACTATTAATGTAGCAAGTATAACCAGGTTGCTATGATTCTAAATAACGAATTTTAACATAGTACACACAAAAGTTAAAAGCGGTTTTTATTATTAAATTTTCAATTTATTGTTGCTGCTCGGCTTTAGCTGGCAGCAGCGCGCGAAAGGTCGCGACACCCGTACGGAGCGAAGCGGAGTAAGGGCGCAAGCTTGAGAGCGACCTAAGCTGTATTCAAACCGAAATGGCGCCTTTGCCAGCTAAGAGTTTGGGCTCCACCCTTTTCGGCAAAAGGGTGGATTAAAAATAAATTTCTTATTGCATAAAACTTAGCCAGTGATTTTAGATGACAATGCAAATTAAATTTTTAATAAAAAAACCCTGCGGGGGCGATCGCAGGGTTTTTACTCCTTACCCGTTTTACGGGATCCGAAACATCTCTGATTCGGACGAAACTATGAAAAAAGCCTTACCCCGAGGACGGGATTCTTGTTGCTCCGAGGTTGTCTCCCGTCTTCATTTGTCAATACAAATCGGATGAAAAAGGTAAATGGAAATTTTCAGAATTATTTTTTTACAATGCTTTCACATATTCCGGGCTTATTTTCGCGTTTTAACCCGGAATGAAATTGATCCGCGCCACTTTAACCCTGTTTGTTATGTTGCTTTTGTTTGCATCTTGCAAAAAGGAAAAGTTCTTCAAAGGCAATACCAGCCTGAAAATCAGCGCAGATACAGTTTGGTTTGACACCGTATTTACCCGGGCTCCCGGAAGTACCTATCCTATTTCTGTAACCCAGATTTTTTGGATACAAAACCGGGAGAATGCCACCATAGAGGTAGACCTGAAACTTGCAGGTGGCAACAATTCACCGTACAGAATTAATGCGGATGGCTTTAGCGGACCGGAAATCAAAGGACTGGAAATCCCTGCCCGAGACAGTATTTTTGTTTTTGTACAATGCAGCCTGGAACCCAACAATACAACCGGTCCTGCTTTGGTAATGGATTCCATTTTATCCAAGGTGAATGGAAAAGAACAAAAGACATATTTGGCTGCATATGGCTGGGATGCCCATTATTACAGGTCCCCGCAGGATACGCTGATTAGTTTATGCGGGGAGGTTTGGTCAGATAAAACCAAACCATATGTGATCATCAACAATGCCTATGTACCGCAGGGATGTACATTTACCATAAAGGAAGGGGTTACCGTTTACAATAGTTCCAGAAGTGTTTTGCTGGTTGCCGGTACTTTAGACATACAGGGATCGGCCGCAGAACCGGTGCGCTTTACCGGAGATAAACCAACATTTTCCAACAGGTTTTTACCCAACCAATGGGGTGGAATTTATTTTGCCGTAGGTTCTGTAAATAACAGCATCCGATTTGCCAGAATAAACAATGCCGCGGTAGGCATTCGCGTGGATTCCCTACCCGCGAGCGGCAGCAATAATTTGGTTCTGGAAAATACCGAAATACTATTTGCAGGGCAGGCGGCACTTGCCGGAATTACTGCCAATATTAAAGCCACCAATTGTGTTTTTGGCGAATCCGGAGCTTACAGTTTTGCAGGAATATTGGGTGGGAATTATGAATTTATCCATTGTACTTTTACCGGTTATAGTGCCTTCGGATCCAGACAGGACGGGCATTTTGTATTGACCAACACCTTGCGCGACGGAAATGGATTTATTATTCAAACCAAGGCAATGCAATGCAGAATGGTGAATTCCATCGTTTACGGTTTTTTGGAAGAAGAATTGTTTATTGACAACAAAGGTTCCGCTACTTTTAATACAGATATTCAGAACAATATTTTGCGTTCTAAAAGCCAGCCATTTTCGGGTAATTTTTATAACCAGGATCCATTATTTACGAGCACGTCCAATTACGAATTTTCTCTGAAATCGAATTCACCTGCAATTGATAAAGCACTGGTGCTTACTCCGCTTGTAACAAAGGATTTCCTCAACAATCCCAGAGATATAAAGCCCGATATCGGTGCTTTCGAAAAACAGCCTTAATCGCGTTTTTCTGCAAAAAATTGTTTCATCAATTCCCTGCATTCTTTTTCTAAAATTCCCGTAGTTAATTCTGTTTTTGCCGGAAGCAAATTGCCGTGTTTGCTGTAACCAAATTTAGGTTCTGCAGCACCGAATACTACCCTTTTTAAACGGCTCCAACCAATAGCACCGCAACACATCAAACAGGGTTCAATGGTTACATACAAAGTACATTCATCCAGAAATTTAGAATTCATATAACTGGAAGCTGCTGTAATTGCTAGCATCTCGGCATGCGCAGTTACATCTGTAAGTTTTTCAGTTTGATTGTGTCCTTTGCCAATAATTTTATTTTCAAAAACTACGATTGCACCAATTGGAATTTCTTCATTCTCATATGCCATTTGCGCTTCATCCAGCGCTTTTTTCATAAAATATGCATCGGTAAAAAGCTCGTCCATTTTACTTCAAAGTTAAAATAATGTGTTGTGCTAACTCAAATAGATTTGAGAAATTTATTTATTAAGAGTTTATTTTTAATCCAACTTTTTATCGAAAAAGATGGAGCCCCGCCCGAATGACTTGGTCAGGCGGGCTGCAGCCAGCTAAAGCCGGGTTACAACACTTTTTTTAAAACATTAAAACTACAACGGATTTTAACCTTTACAATTCAAAGTTAAAATGGTAAATCATTTCAAATATGATATAAAAGCGTTGCAACCCGGTGATGGCCCTCCCGGAGAAAAAGCGCAGAAAAACAAGATGCAGGATTTGCCCGTCCGTACCGGCACGGGCGGGTGCGTGGGGGCCGCCCGGCGATAGCAAGGGCGCAGGAAGCCGATGCAGTTTTTGTCCATTAATGTGGATATTAACGTTGCGTCCCATCGACAAAAACCTTAGCGGCGTGGTAAATCCAAATCGTAGTTTTTTAGCTTTTTCTCCGAGGGCCTAGCCTTTGGTTACACCTTTGGGCAATGCCAAAGGTGTTGAATTACATTTAATTGAACATTACTTGAAAAGTAATCCCTAAATAACATTTCAGAATAATTAAGGGTAATATTTAGTGAGTAGAATTTATTGGAATGAAATCCGAAAAATACAGAAGTCAGGAATCAGGTATCAAACTTAGAATAGGAGATTGCCCGCAATAAAAATTCCCTGCCAAAACCAATTTATACCTAAAATTGTTCTTCAATAGCCGGATGAGAATTGGAATAGTTTGTTACCCCACCTTTGGAGGGAGTGGTGTACTTGCCACGGAGTTGGGAAAAGCGCTTGCCGTTAAAGGGCATGAGGTTCATTTTATAAGTTACAGCCAACCTGCGAGATTGGATATTTTCAGTGAAAATATATTTTATCATGAAGTGAGTTTCCTGAAATATCCCCTGTTTGATTATGCACCTTATGAAACAGCCCTGGCCGGCAAAATAGTGGATATTGTAAAAACAGTATCGTTGGATTTGGTACATGTTCATTATGCAATTCCACATGCTTCTGCCGCATTGCTTGCAAAAATGATTTTAAAAGATCATGGCTATACCCTCCCCGTTATTACAACTTTGCACGGCACGGATATTACTCTGGTTGGAAAAGAAGCCACTTTTGAAGATGTTGTTTGTTGGAGTATTAACAATAGCGATGCAGTTACGGCAGTATCAGAAAGTCTGAAACAAGATACTTACCAGCATTTCGATATTACCAGAGAGATTGAGGTAATTCCTAATTTTATTGATTTCGATCGGTTTAATAAAAAAGCAAAAGACCATTTTAAAAAGGCCATAGCACCAAACGGAGAACGTATCCTGGTGCACACGTCCAATTTTAGAAAAGTAAAAAGAGTGGAAGATGTGGTGGAAGTTTTTTGCAAAGTGGCTAAAAAAATTCCATCTAAATTGTTGTTAATTGGCGATGGACCTGAACGCAGCCATATTGAAAAAATGGCCCGTGAAATGGATTGTTTTGAACGCATTACTTTCCTCGGAAAACAAGAGGCAATTGAAGAAATTTTAAGTGTGGGGGATTTGTTTTTATTGCCTTCCGCTACCGAAAGTTTTGGTCTTGCAGCTCTGGAAGCCATGGCATGCGAAGTACCTGTGATTTCATCCAATACCGGAGGAATTCCGGAAGTCAACATTCATGGTGTTACCGGTTATATGAGTGAAGTCGGAGATGTGGAAGACATGGCGGCGAATGCACTAAAAATTATTTCCGATGATGAAACGCTGGCAACATTTAAGAGAAATGCATTGTTGCAGGCAAAAAAATTCGATTTGAATATTATTCTTTTGGAATACGAAAAATTATACCGGCGTTTTTTAAAAGTGCCTGAAGCTTGATAATAGTCCTCTAGGAACCCTTTTCTCTGGCTGCACCAACGCCCATACCCTGTTTTAAAAATTTCAAGGCAATTCCAATTTGGTTTTCAACGGTTTTTGGAGTGATGTCCATCACCAGTGCAATTTCCTTATAACTCAACTCGTGAATTCTGCTCAATAAAAATACCTGTTTGCATTTCATAGGAAGCATATTGATGAGCAATTGTACCTTGGCTTCTGTTTCCCTGGCCTGAAGTTTATCTACCACATTGGCATCCAGACTGGCTACCGGAAACTCATCCGGCATGTCGGAATAAGGCAGTTTTGCCTTTTTAATATGATTCAAACAACGGTTTTTTACACCGGTAAACATGTAATTCTTCAGGCTGTCATCGAAAGAGAATTGTTCCTTCTTTTGCCATACCGCCATAAACATATCCTGAACTATTTCTTCTGCATCCGGAGCGCTGCCGATGATACCCATGGCGAAATGCACCAAACCGGTACGAAACCGGCGATAGAGCTTCTCAAAATCTTCCAGGGTATTATTCACTATAACGGCAAAAATAAGGCAGTGGTGAATTGTTTTTCACTATACTCCTTCTGACGAGTAATAAATTATAATAGAAACCGCAACAGTACTGGGTTTGGAAATTTAATTCCTTTAGTTGCCTACGTCGCTCAGGAACTGAATACGCATGAGTTGTAATTCTTCATGGGTAAATTCCCCGTCGAAATGTTGAAATGCCGTTTCAAGGTTATCTTCTTCAGCCGTGCGCAAATATTCAAAAATTTCCTCCTGCAGATCTTCTTCCAGAAATTGGTTGAGGAAATAGCGGATATTCAATTTGGTTCCTGAATTAATCACCTGTTCCAACTCGTCTACCAGCGCTTCAAAATCTATCCCCAGCTGCTTGGCAATGTCCATCAGGTCCACTTTTTTATCAATATTTAAAATGATATTTTTCTTTTTTACTGATTTCTCCGCATTGCCTTTCAATACAATATCCAGAGGTCTTTCAATATCATTTTCCTTTACAAATTGCTCAATATATTCAATAAAGGCCTGACCAAATTTCTGTGCTTTGTTGCGCCCGACTCCGTTTATGTTCGCCAATTCATCCAATGTTATCGGATATTTGGTAGCCATATCCTCCAAACTGGGATCCTGAAAAATCACATATGGTGGCAAGCCTTTTTGTTTGGCTACTTTTTTACGCAAGTCTTTGAGATGAGCATACAATTCCTCATCGCAAACACTTTCCATGCGGAAATTCTCGAAATCTTCTTCGCTTACGCTTTCAAATTCCACATCTACCGCCATCTGGTGTTTCACCGGATTGCGCAGATACTCTTCTCCACCCTCACTCACACTGAGCAATCCGTATCGCTCAATATTTTTATTCAGGTATCCACTTACAAGAGCTAATCTGAAAATGGATTTCCAAAATACTTTGTCTTTCTCTTTCCCGCAGGCAAACAATGGCAGCTTGTCATGGTTGTAATCCTTAATACTGTCAATTTTTTTGCCGATTACGAAATTTACAATATGGGTCATGCTGAATTCTCCGTTCAAACTTTTCAGAGATTCCAGACCTTTCACTATTTCTTCTGTAACATCGAATTTCGGTTTTGGATGTGCGCAATTGTCGCACATTTCGTTGCAATTTTTTTCGTCAAAATTTTCACCGAAATAATGCAACAACAATTTTCTTCTGCACTGGCTACTCTCCGCAAACGCTGCCGTTTCAGCAATTAACAATCCTCCGATTTCCTGCTCGGCAACCGGCTTGTCTTTCATAAATTTCTCCAGCTTTTCTATATCATTCGGATTGTAGAAAAGAAGGCAATCGCCCTGCATTCCATCACGACCTCCGCGACCAGTTTCCTGATAATACCCTTCCAAACTTTTGGGAACATCATAATGGATTACGAACCGTACGTCCGGCTTGTCAATTCCCATTCCGAAGGCAATGGTGGCAACAATTACATCACAATCTTCCATCAGAAATGAATCCTGATGGTGTGCCCTTGTCTTTGCGTCCAGCCCGGCATGGTAAGGCAATGCTTTTATTCCATTCATCTTCAGCATTTCCGCGATCTCTTCCACTTTTCTGCGACTGAGACAGTAAATAATTCCGCTCCTGCTGGTGCGCTTGCTGATGTAATTGATAATCTCCTTGTGTACCTGTTCTTTTTTACCCTTGGCGCGAACCTCGTAATACAGATTGGAACGGTTGAAAGAGGATTTGTATACTTTAGCCTGGAGCATTCCCAGGTTTTTCTGAATGTCGTATTGAACTTTTGGAGTTGCAGTCGCAGTAAGTGCCATCAATGGAACATCGCCAATCTCCTTTACCATTTGGCGAATGCGGCGATATTCGGGTCTGAAATCATGGCCCCATTCTGAAATACAATGCGCTTCATCAACGGCAACAAAACTGATTTTTATTTTGCGCAGCAATTCCATCGTTTCTTCTTTTTTCAAAGTCTCCGGTGCCACATAGAGTAATTTGGTATTTTCCGCGAGTATATCATCCACAACTCTGGCCAATTCTGTTTTGCTCAGAGATGAATTCAAAAAATGCGCAAATGAACTGTTGGATGCAAAACCGCGGATATTGTCTACCTGATTTTTCATCAATGCAATGAGTGGTGAAATTACTATTGCAGTACCGGGCAACATCATTGCCGGCAATTGATAGCACAGGGATTTACCTGCACCTGTGGGCATAATCACAAAACAATCCTCACCACCGAGAACACTTCGTATTACCGCTTCCTGATTTCCTTTAAATTCATTGAAACCAAAAAAATCTTTTAACTTTTTTTTCGGATCCATCTCCAAAGATTCTGCTACCGCTGGGATCATTTCCATTCTTTTCTTTTCTGGAGTAAATTTAACGCATAGGCTCTTAAATTGTCAATTAATTATTAATTTTTTTTGTTTTTTATTTTTCGGTAAAGTCGAATTTAAAGTAAGTGCAACTTTTTAAGTTATTTTGCGCACCAGATACTTAAATTGACCTCCGAACAGGCGCATATCATCAAAAATCATGCCATACAAACCCTACGGGATGAGCTAAACAGCCTCCAGGCACTGGAGGATTATATCGACGATTCCTTTGTTGCTATTGCACGCCATATCCATGATTCCCCCGGCAGGGTTGTCATTACAGGGATTGGCAAAAGCGCCATTATAGCCCAGAAAATTGTGGCAACCATGAACAGTACCGGGCAACCCGCAATTTTCATGCATGCTGCCGACGCCGTACACGGCGATCTCGGCATTATTCAGAAAGACGATACCATTATTGCCATTTCCAAAAGCGGTAATACCCCGGAAATCAAACTGCTCGCTCCAATTTTACGCCAATTTGGCAATAAACTCATCGCTATGGTTGGCAACATCCACAGCGAACTGGCCAATCTCGCTGATTATGTAGTAAATACTACCGTTGACAAAGAAGCTTGCCCGAACAACCTGGCACCAACTACCAGTACCACGGCTCAATTGCTAATGGGAGATGCGTTGGCAGTGACATTACTGCAAATGCGCAATTTCAGCGGCAGGGATTTCAGCCGATTTCACCCGGGTGGCTCTTTGGGCAAACAATTGTACCTGCGTTGCAAAGAAATTGCTTCCCATAATGAAAAACCTGCTGTATTCGCCCATACGCCGGTGAAAGAGGCTATCCTGGAAATTACGCGCAAAAGACTTGGAGCTGCTGTTGTTACCAATGACCTTCAGGAAGTGTTGGGTATAATTACCGATGGAGATATCAGACGTATGCTGGAGAAATTTGATAATATTGCCGGATTGAAAGCAGAAAATATAATGAATTCCACTCCAGTGGTGGTGGAAGCGGAATTGCTCGCAGCAGACGCGGCAAGAATTTGTTTAGAAAGAAAAATCAGCCAGGTGATTGTAACCGAAAATAATAAATATTTGGGAATGGTTCATATTCACGACCTAAACCGGGAGGGCATTCTTTGACCAAAAATCAGCATCACTATGTCCTCATCATGGCCGGTGGTATCGGCAGCCGATTTTGGCCGGTGAGTAGAAAAAGTCTGCCCAAACAATTTATTGATATACTCGGTACCGGAGAATCGTTAATTGCACAAACCTATAAACGGTTTACCCACCTGGTTCCCGAAAAAAACATACTCATTATCACCAACCATGAATATGTGGATATGGTGAAAGAACATATTCCCGGCATTTCCGATGAACAGATTCTCGCAGAACCTCAGGCCCGGAATACCGCGCCATGCATAGCTTTTGCCTCTTACTATATTCGCTCCAGAGATCCGGAAGCCATTTGTGTAGTCGCTCCCAGTGACCAT
The DNA here is from genome assembly GCA_018333525.1 of Bacteroidota bacterium. Taxonomy (GTDB): domain Bacteria; phylum Bacteroidota; class Bacteroidia; order NS11-12g; family UBA955; genus JAGXTF01. The sequence continues at coordinate 32,591 of JAGXTF010000015.1, forward strand.
CTCATCACCAATGAAACTGAATTTTACCGCATTATTCAGGAGAGCTTTGCCTTTACTAAAAACTTCAACAGCCTGATTACCCTGGGTATTAAACCTACCAGGCCGGATACAGGTTATGGCTATATCCAGTTCAATGTTATTCCTACCAGCGGAAATTTTCATGAAGTGAAAACATTTACCGAAAAGCCCACCAAAGAATTGGCGCAAAGTTTTATTGACAGCGGCGAATTTTTATGGAATGCCGGAATTTTTGTTTGGAACATTAAAACCATCATTGCCAAAATGGAGGAACACCTGTTGGAGGTAGCGCAAACCTTTGCCGAAATTGACTTTCATGCAACGGGCCTGGACAACGCAATTGAAAAAGCTTATGGCATGTGCCCGAGCATTTCCATTGATTACGGTTTATTGGAAAAAGAAAAAGAAGTCTATGTAATTCCCGCTACTTTTGGTTGGAATGATTTGGGTACATGGAAAAGCCTTTGGGATATTTTGCCCCGCGATAAAGATGACAATGCCGTGGTTGGCAACCATGTACACCTTCACGATACCACGGAATCCATGGTATTTAATGCAGGAAATCGCATTGTAATTACGAATGGCGTAAACAATCTGGTTGTGGTGGACAGCGGAGACGTTCTGCTTGTAATGAACAAAGACAAAGAACAGGAATTGCGCAAAGTGGTGAATTTGCTGCGCGATGAATACAAAGGCAAGCTCACCTGATTTGCATCGGGGATAACTTGTTTACTTTGGGTTTCTACTGAATTTATTATATTTGCACCGTTAGTCTTCGGATTAACACCAACTGTTACGCGCTTTTATATACCAACATCCTGGCCGTGCTGCAAAGTGCGGCCAATTTTTTTATCCCTGATTCTATTCAGTACCTGAGATGTTGTAGAACAAAAACCTACGACATTTGTAGCTATGAAAACCGGTTTGGTACTTTCAGGTGGTGGCGCCAGAGGCCTTACCCATGTTGGCGTTTTAATGGCACTGGAAGAATTGGGTGTACAAATTGATGAAATTAGTGGCACCAGTGCAGGTGCGCTTATAGCCACTCTCTACTCCGGAGGCAGATCACCTGCTCAAATATTGGAAATTATTGAAAAACACCATTTTCTGGATATCCGCAATCTATATTGGAGGGGATCCGGATTTTTTAATCATCGAAGTTTAAAAAAAATTATTTCAAACAATATTTCTGCAATGACATTTGAGGAGCTAAATCGAAAAGTATTTGTAACTGCCACCAATATTGCAGATGGTATTGCCGAAACCTTTGAGCAAGGAGAACTTGCAGCACCGGTTGCTGCTTCAGCCGCAGTTCCTATGATGTTCGCCCCTGTTGCAATAGGCGATAAATTGTATGTAGATGGAGGTATCTTAAATAATTTCCCAATTGAACCATTAATAAACCGATGTGATTTTATTATCGGAAGTAACGTTAGTACCTGGCCCGAAAATCACAAAAAATGGACCCCTTTTTTGGTTCTGCAAAGGAGTTTTTTGCTTTCTGTAAACAATTCGTTTCAGGTGAAGAAAGACAAATGCCATGTGCTAATAGACCCGCCAGTAGGGCACTTTGGAGCTTTTTCAAAATCAAAATTGCATAATTTGGTGGATATTGGATATGAAAACACCATGTTGCATAAAAATGAAATTCAGGGAAAATTGAACGCGAAATAAATGGGGAATAATGTAAAATTCAGGGCTTTTTTATTTCTGCATACCGCAGTTTTTCTATGGGGTTTTACTGCCATACTTGGAAAATTAATTTCTTATGGCAGTTTTGTTTTGGTTTGGCACCGCATGTGTCTTACTGCTCTGGTATATTTTCTTTTCCCAAAATTCTGGCACTATTTGAAGCAAATGAAAAGAAAAGATATTTTTATTTTTCTCGGAATCGGATGCATTGTTTGTGTGCATTGGCTCACCTTTTACGGCAGTATCAAACTGGGAAACAGCGCCTCGGTAACACTTGCCTGTCTGGGCAGTGCCTCCTTTTTTACAGCTCTGCTCGAACCTGTTTTAATGAAGAAAAAAATAAAAATAGCAGAAGTATTTTTGGGATTACTGGTGATGCTCGGAATTCTGGTGGTTTATTTTGCCATTCCGAAAACGGATAGTAAAAATATACATACATCCTTGGCCATTATTACGGGTGTAATTAGTGCTTTCCTGGCGGCATTATTCACCGCCCTCAATAAAAAATATATTGAGCGCACCCACGTTCTGGCAATTTCAGCTTTAGAAATGGCCGGCGGTGCACTATTAATGAGTGTAATCATACTATTTGCATTTGGGGAAAAAGCCCTTTTTATTCCGGAATGGAATATACAAACAGGCAATTATGATTTGCTTTGGATCATGCTTTTGGTGGTAGTTTGTACCAATTTTACTTTCTATCTGGGAGCGCATTCCCTTCAATTCTTAAGCGCTTTTACTTCCAATTTATCTGTAAATCTGGAACCGGTTTATGGCATGGTGCTCGGTGCCATTATATTTCATGAAAACAAAGATTTAAATGCCTATTTTTATCTGGGCTCGGGATTAATTCTACTTTCCGTTTTTATTCAGACATTTATGGAATATTACCGCAGAAAAAATGCAGACAATGCGAATCAGGAATTTATCATACGCGAATAAATCATGAAAATAGACGAATATATTCAACACAGAAGAAGCCATTTTATAAAGGAATTCAGCGGGAAAACCGTACCGGATTCTGTTTTGGATAAAATGCTTGAGAATGCACGCTGGGCCCCATCCCATAAGCTGACCTTGCCCTGGAGATTTCGTGTTTTTTCCGGTGACGAAAAAAACAAACTTTGCGAACAATTTGAAAAATATTACATAGAAAAAACGCCTTCTGAAAAATTTGACCAGATAAAGTTGGATAAAATCCGAACGTATAAATCGAAAATTTCGCATATTATTTCTATTGGTATGAAACCTTCCGGTAAAGTTCCGGAATGGGAAGAGCTCGCAGCAACAGCAATGGCAGTGCAGAATATGTACCTCACCCTGGGAGACGAACCGCATGCCGCGGGTTACTGGACCAGTGGAAACGGTGCCGGTTCAGAATGGATGCGCGCTTACACCGGCCTCGAAGAAGGTGACAAACAAATGGGATTTTTCTTTCTGGGTTGGGTGGATCAAAAACGGGTGGAAGCCGTTCGATAAATAGTCCAAATCCGGGTTTTTCCTTATTCTTTGTTGCTATCAACCCTTTCGGGTAAGTGATAAATACTTTTTGTTTCCGTGATCTGGAACAGATTATCCTAAAGGACGTTACCTAATTTTCAATCATGAAAAGTACCATACTAATAGCAACACTTATCATCGTTGCGTTACCGATATATTCTCAGAAAGCCAGTTCCGGAGACGAACATCAGGGATTTCAATTTACTGCGCTTGTTGGCCCGGGATTCGGCAATACGCAATCCACTACGAAAGATTTCGGAAAAATGATTTATCGCGGTGGACGCTTATCCATGGACCTGCAAATTGGATACGCTTATAAAAATTGGGGTGCGGGTTTGGCAATCGGTGCAAACCAGCAAAATTTTAGTTCAGTTACAGTGCATGATTCTACATATAAAACCAAACCCGGATATAGCATTTCCGGGAATTTAACTGGTATCTATATTAAAAAATATTTCATGCCAATTAATATGTTTGTTTCTGCTGAAATCGGGGTAGGTTCCATCAGTATTACCGATGAAACTTCAGCTACCCAGGGGGAAACCGACAATGGACTAAGTTGGAATGTTTCTGTAGGAAAAGAATTTCGCTTGGGTAAAAAACAAAAATGGAGCCTCGGTGGCTTTGCCGGACTTTCAGGAATCAAATGTCACGATGTTCCTCCGTACGCCTCTGATACATATAAATATCTGGCAGTAAATTTTGGAGTTGCAGTGAGCTATCATTAATAGTTCATTTCTAATCTCATGATCTTCGAAAACGCTCGAAATCAGGGATATTCATTTTGTCAGATTTCAGTAATTCCCATAGGGATTAAGAATTAATTTATTAAATTCGAAATACCCTTTAAATATGAATAAATTATTTACTGCCATTTTTTTCAATTTCTTTTCTATTTTATTATTCGCCGATTCAGGCGTATTGACTTTCTCTGAGGTAAACCCGGTTATTGGTGATCGGAGTTTTATTGCCCGATTCGGAGAAAAACCCACATCAAAAACAGACAACCTGCTGCGAATTTCTACGCATCTGGAATACGTAGAGTCCTTACTGAAACAGAAAGATGTTTCCTATTTACCGGAATCCCTGCAAAAAAGCAGGGCACATTTGATTGAACTTCTGCATCAATACCGACTGAACATGGTATTTCCGGAAAATACTGCTTTCCCGGGAGTTCGTGTACCATGTTTCATCGATAATAAAGGAAAAATTTGTGCAGTGGGTTATCTCATAGAAAAAACTGCAGGAAGAGATATTGCTGAAAAAATCAATCAAATACACCAATACCATTAGCCAGATGCATGAAACCTTCATTGTAAACTGGATTGAAAACAGCGGTTTAACCCGTGAGGAATGCGGAATGATTCAACCCACTTATCCTACACAGGGTGAAATTGATAATTATACCACAGGAGGTAACGGGTTGTTGATTTCAGACTTTGGTCTTGGAGCATATTCCTGTTTTTCTCATACTATTGCACGCAATTCAGACATCAATTATCTTGCCTGTAATACAAATAAAAATGGGAAGGAAGGTTTTGTGATTCTGGCTCTAGACTATAATAATAACCCTGTTTATTCATTCGGAGATTCAGGTAAGTTTTTCTTTAACTCTGATTCAAATTTTAAACCTTTCAAACTAAAAACAAATGTGAACTACTACCAGAATAATCTTGTTTTATATGGCAATACCACAGTTTCCGGTAAGATTTGCATTATGGCATTATTTATTAATTCTAAAGGAAAAATTGACTCTGGTTTTGCCAATAACGGAATTCTCATAATTGATAACAACAACCGCGATGAATATTTTGTGGATGGCGAAACAGACAGGTTTGGAAACATTTTCATTTTAGGAAAGGCAAATCCGGGTAACTCAAAGAATATAGTACTGGCAAAAATCAATTCAATCGGAAAAATGTATCAGGGTTTCGGTACCAATGGTATGGTCAGATTTGACTTTTTTGGATCAAACATTGTCCCAAAAGATCTTGAAATAGACGATGAATCTCAGCATTATATTGGAGGAACATGTGATCGTGGATCCAAAAACCAAATTTGGATTTTGCGTTCAACCAATCCGCAAACAGATTATACGTTTAGCGACAGCGGAATTAAATTTTTGGAAATGCCCAATTCAAATTGGAATTTGGCTTCGATTTTAGTACCTAATGGAAGCATTTTTGCATGCTCTTACAATCCAGAAACAGGGGGTGGCGTACAAATTTATAAACTCAAATGGAGTGGCAAATCTGACAGTAGTTTTGGAAACAATGGATTGCTTGAATTACCCATTCAATGCCCGGCATCGACTCCACCGAGAATTCATGCGTTTTTTATCAATGGCTGGGATCTTTCTTTGGTAATGGCTTACTCTGATATTAAATCCACTGATACAAATTTTGCCCTTGCAAGATTCCTGGAAGATGGAAAACCAGATTCCCAATTTGGGACGAATGGATATGTGATCACAGATTGCAGCGGCAAAAGCGATTATCTGTTAAATCTGGCCGTAACTATGCAGGGTCGTATCACTTGTTCCGGATATTCTTTTGAAAATTCTGTACCTAAAGTAACCATTACAAAACACTATAACACAGGCAGACCTCTTAATAGTTATACAATTACCAAAAATGAATTGCATGTTTTTCCAAATCCGGTTAAAAATATTTTAATGATTTCCCAAAAGGATAAAGACATATTAAACGTTACCATTTTTGATTTGACAGGTAAGAGCATATGCGTTAATTCAGGAAGATCCAGCATGGATGTATCAGAATTAAAACCGGGTTTTTATATCATGCGGGTAGATTCTAAAGGCCTGACCCTAACAGTAAAATTCTATAAAGAATAATTTAGAATAAGAAACCTAATGGCAATATTTATTCAATAAAAACTGTTACGCAATAAATGAATGAATCCGCCTGAAAAATAGCCTCAGCCCGAAACTTTCAATTTTGAAATCAAGAATAACCTAAATCCGTGCAATCCTTAAATCTGCATAATCTGCGATCCTAATAAGCTTTTGCAAACAACACCCTGCCAATGCTGGGTTTGCCTGAAAGAACATCTGTGCCAGGAGTTTCATCTCGATCAAATGGAATACAACGGATGGTTGCTTTGGTTAATTCTTTAATTTTTTCTTCGGTTTCTGCGGTGCCGTCCCAATGCGCAAATGCAAATCCTTCGCGTTTCTCTACAATTTCCGTAAACTCTTCCCAGTTGTTTGCATTCCATGTTTTTAACTTTTGAAATGCATTAGCTTTTTCAAATAAATTTATCTGAATTTCATTCAATAAATTAGGTACATATTCATGTAGAGAATCCAAAGAAACTGAAGTCTTTGTTTTTTCATCTCTGCGCGCAATTTCTGCAACTCCGTTATCCAAATCCCGTGGGCCTAATGCAATGCGCACCGGAACTCCCTTCAGCTCCCACTCCGCAAATTTATATCCGGGTTTATAGGTATCCCGATTGTCAAATTTCACTGAAAGTCCTAAAGTTTCTAATGTCTTTTTTATTTCTAATGCTTTTGCAGAAACGCGTTCGAATTCTTCATCATTTTTATAAACAGGAACAATTACCACATGTATGGGTGCCAGTTTTGGAGGCAATACCAATCCTTCATCATCACTGTGAACCATAATTAAAGCGCCCATCAATCGCGTAGAAACACCCCAGGATGTAGCCCATACATATTCCAGTTTTCCTTCTTTGGTTTGAAATTTTACATCAAATGCTTTTGCAAAATTCTGACCCAAAAAATGGCTGGTGCCCATTTGCAATGCTTTGCCATCCTGCATCATTCCTTCAATGCAATAAGTGTCATCTGCACCGGCAAATCTCTCATTCTCCGATTTCACTCCGCGAATCACCGGAACTGCCATAAATTCTTCGGCAAATGTGGCGTACACATCCAACATTTTTTTGGTTTCTTCCAGCGCCTCTTCCTTCGTGGCGTGGGCGGTATGCCCTTCCTGCCATAAAAATTCAGCGGTGCGCAAAAACAATCTGGTGCGCATTTCCCATCGCACCACGTTGGCCCATTGGTTTACCAAAATTGGAAGGTCGCGGTAACTCTGAATCCAGTTTTTATAGGTATTCCAGATAATTGCTTCCGATGTTGGCCGCACCACCAGTTCCTCTTCCAGTTTGGAATCCGGATCCACCATCAAAGCACCGGGTTTGTCCGGATTTGCCTTCAGTCTGTAATGTGTCACAACTGCACATTCTTTCGCAAACCCTTCCGCATTTTTCTCCTCTTTTTCAAAAAGACTTTTTGGCACAAACAGCGGAAAATACGCGTTGCTGTGTCCGGTTTCTTTGAACATTTTGTCTAGCTGCTGCTGGATTTTTTCCCAAATGGCATAACCATAGGGTTTTATCACCATACAACCCTTAACAGCACTGTGTTCCGCCAGGTCAGCATTCTTTACCAGATTGTTGTACCATTCGCTATAATTTTCCGATCGTTTTACTTTGTCAAATGCCATGTTTATTGAGGGTTTCTGGAATAGTTTTTGTATATTTGTTAGTGCAAAGGTAAGGCCTAAAAAGGTCTGAACCGATGCCAAACCTTCAAAAGTGTAACATGAAAAACGCGATCGCAGTTGTAATTTTTGCAGGACTTTTCAGCAGTTGTGCCTCTGTAAAAACTGCTAAAAAAGCTCTCAATTTTGACGATGCTTATTTTGTTAGTGCCGATATCGACAAATCTTCCGTTTACGGCCAAACCAATCCGAATCTTTTTCCAACACAGCGCGCCAATCAGGATCAATCCAGAAACACACGCAGTGTAGGACAAAGTTATAACGACAGAATGCGCAACTTTGGTACAGGTGGAGTACGCCAAAACTTTGCTCCAACTGTGGTTTATATGCCAAGAACTGCAGCATTAATGTACGGCAATCCTTACGGATACAATCCCTATTGCATGGGTAACCCTTATTATGGCGGGTATGGATATAATGATCCTTATTACGGCAGCATGGGCTATGGCTATAATCCTTATTATGGCTATGGCTATGGTTCATACTACAACCCTTCATGGTGCTACTGGAACCAATATTACAGTCCTTATAACAACAACTATTGGGGCAGCTCCGGTTCTTCCTGGAACAACAACAACTCCTCGGGAACCAGTTGGGGCAATAATTCCGGTAGCAGCAAAAATAGTTTTAACAATACCGGTACCCGCCGCAATACTTACAATAGCGGGCTGCCTTCCAACAATTCCAATTCTTACAGGCCATCGTACAACACTTCTTCATCTTCGAGCGGAAGCAGCGGGGTGTATTACAGGCCTTCCAGCTCCTCATCGGGCAATTCCTCTTCAGGTGGCGGCTCTTACACCCGCCCGAGTTCCAGCGGTTCTACAAGTGCCACAGGCGGTGGTCAGTCAGGCTCTAACGCAAGAAGGAGATAATTTTTTTTCGTAAATGAATTCATTAATTCTGAAGCATTTTACCATCGCTTCCTGCTTTCTTTTTGTACTAAATGCAAAAGCCCAAAACGAACAAAGTGCACTTTTGTACAGTAGTATTGGCGCAGGAGGTTCTGCAAGAACCATGGGAATGGCGGGATCGTTTAGTGCCATTGGCGCAGATCCCAGCGCAGTGATGGTAAACCCTGCGGGAATTGGCATGGTGCGCAGAAATGAGTTCACCATAGGGCTTCAAATGCTCAATATTCGGAACAAAGCCAATTATTTGAAAGTGGATTTGAAAGAAGACAAATTAAATTTCAATATCCCAACTCTCAATTTAAATATTTCCAGCATTAAATACGACTCCAAAGGCAAACCCAAAAAACAGGGATTAGCCAATGTTTCTTATGGTTTTAATATCAATCGCCTAACCAGTTTTCAAGCGAGAATCGGATATGATGGTCTCAATACAAAATCGTCTATTACAGATTATTTTGCATATATGGCAACAGAAACGCATCAACCACCAGCAGATCTTTATTCCGGTTTGTTACCTAGTATCGCATATAGTGCAGGTGCAATTGAGAATTTTGTAGATGGTGGCGGAAACCAGACTAACCGATATGCATCTCGTTATATAGATAGCCAAAGACGCAACCAGCAAACCGGCAGCATAGATATGAAAGGTGCTATTTATGATTATCAATTTACGCTTGGCGCTAATTTTTCCCATAAATTCTACATGGGTCTTGGCTTGTTGCTCAGCCATCTGAATTATACCGAAGATTTCACTATGCAGGAACAGGATTTTCAATCCCGCAACAATCCGGATCTGGAGAAATTGGATTACGAAAGTTTGATAGTAGAGAAAGGAAATGGAGTGGGTGCAAGAATTGGTTTTATTTTCAAACCCAATGACCAACTTCGCCTTGCAATAGCTATGCATACTCCGAAAACCTATAAAATAAAATCAGAATACGGTTATAACATTACCTCTTATTTTGAAGATGGTGCTAATTCGCAAAGAGAAGTAAATGCATATACTGATGATCCATTAAACAGTTATGAATACAAAGTAACCACCCCGGCACGTGTTATTGGCGGAATTGGATTTGTATTCTCAAAAATGGGCCTCGTAAATGCCGAATTGGAATTCTATGATTATTCCACTGCCAGAATGAAAGCAAAGGATGAAACTTTCACCACTGAAAATAACAACATCAGAACGCTGTATAAAAATGTAGTGATTTTTAGAATTGGAGGAGAAATAAATATTCCGGACAAAACCAGAGATGACGTTGCTTACCGGTTGCGATTTGGTTACGCCAATTCACCTTCTCCATACAGCAGTAAAGCTGCCGGAATTGATGATGTTTTAAAGAAGGCGAGCAATTTAATTACCGGTGGATTCGGTTACAGGGAAAAAGATTATTACATGGATTTTGCTTTGACATACGGGAATAGCGGAAACTATTACACACCCTACGTTACAGGTACAAGTGTATTTCCAAATTCCAGCATTACCAATACCAGAAATCAGGTTGGTTTTTCTTTTACTCTGGGTGCAAATTTTGATTAATTTTTATATTTATTAATGCATTTATCCGGGTTGAATTTCATTCAATCTCTGTAAATCGCATAAATAATTTCATCGTCGATTCTTTCATTTTTCCAAATAGAATTTTTTAAAATTCCTTCGCGAAAAAATCCGCATTTTTCCAATACTTTTTGTGACGCGATATTGCTTCCAAATGCACCTGCATAAATGCGTAGAATTGGCCATGTTTTGAATCCGTAATTCACCATCATTCCAACTGCACGGGTTGCAATCCCCTTGCCCCAAAATGGCTCTGCGAGCCAATATCCAAGCTCCATGTTTTTTTCATGTACATCCTCCTTTGCGTGCAACCCAATAGCACCGATAGCCTCACCATCCAATTCAATTGCAAATACCCGAACAGGCTGCATGGAAGTCCAAAGTGAAATGAAATGATCCGCATTTTTTTCCTCAAATGGATATGGAAATAAATTGCGCAGATTGTCTGCAATTTTTTTGTTGTTAGCATATTTAACCAAAGAGAGTTTATCTTCCATTTCCCAAGGTCTCAAAAGGATTCCCGTTTCACCCATCATCCGAAGATAACGCTAATCTCCGTCCTCCGCAAATTTCAAATTCCTTACCACTCCATGTTATTCCATCTGATTTTGATTCACGGAATTACATGAATTCCATTCTAAACCGACATAAAAAAAGGACGCAAATGCGTCCTTTTTTTATACAATAAATATTCTTTTATTAGCTGCAACCCAAACTATTTCCGCAGTTCAAACATTTGTAACATGTGCCTGAACGAACGGTGATATGACCACAAACATTACAAGCAGGAGCATCACTTTGTACCTCTCTTAAATGATCCTGCATGGTTTTTTTGGCGCCCATATTTTCCGCCAGAGCATCGTTATTCAACACAGGTTGAATTACATTCACCGGAATAAATTCGCTCACTACAGGGGCCTCCTGTGTGTCTACCTGATTAAATTCACTCGGTTTTACCTGCACCAAATCTTCGCGTTGTAAATATTCAAATCCGAGCAAGCGGAATATATAATCTACGATAGAAGTAGAGCTCTTAATATTCGGATGGCCTTCTACCATTCCACTGGGTTCGAAACGGGTGAATGCAAATTTGTCTACAAACTCTTCCAAAGGCACACCGTATTGCAAACCAACAGAAATGGCAATGGAGAAACAGTTCACCAGGGAACGGAAACTTGCACCTTCTTTGTGCATGTCAATAAAAATTTCGCCCAATGTTCCGTCATCATATTCTCCGGTGCGAACAAATATGGTTTGTCCCCCAACTTTACCTTTTTGTGTAAATCCTTTGCGTTTATTCGGCAGTCTTTTCTTCTCTACAATATTGGACAACTGACGTTTGAATTTGGTGTCGGGACTTTCGTTCAAAATGCGTTTTGCTGCTTCCAATACAATTTCTGGAGTAAGGTCTTCTGCAAAACGAATTACTTTACCTTCCACCTGTGCTGGTGCATCGGTTTTTGCTCCAGCTTTTTCAGTGGATTCGCTGGTTTCGCTTTTATTGCTCAATGGCTGGCTCAATTTGCAACCATCGCGGTAAAGTGCATTTGCTTTTAATCCAAGTTTCCAGCTCAATTCATAACAACCTTTGATATCATCTTCATTGGCTTCATTGGGAAGATTGATGGTTTTGCTGATTGCACCGGAAATAAATGGTTGCGCAGCAGCCATCATGCGAATGTGTGCATTTGCATGGATAAAACGAACTCCAATATTTCCGCATTTGCTGGCGCAATCAAAAACCGGATAATGCTCTTCTCTCAGGTGCGGTGCGCCCTCAATGGTCATGGTTCCGGTTACATAATCATTTGCCAATGCAATTTCTTCCTTAGTAAAACCAAGTGCAGAAAGCATGTTAAATCCGGGGGCATTATATTGCTCGGGTTTCAATCCCAAACGCTGCAAAGTATCTTCTCCCAGGGAGAATTTATTGAAAATAAATCCGATTTCAAATGCACCTGCTGCTTCAGATTCTATTTTCTCCAGATCCACATCTTCAAATCCTTTTGCACGAAGCGTGTCGTGATTAATGGAGGGAGCACCATTAAAAGTCTGATATCCTTTCGCATAATTTACAATCTCGATGATTTCTTGTTCTGAATATCCGAGATTTTTCAATGCAACCGGTACAGTGTGATTTACAATTTTGAAATATCCGCCACCACTTAATTTTTTGTATTTTACCAATGCAAAATCCGGTTCAATTCCGGTAGTATCACAATCCATCAAAAGTCCGATGGTACCTGTTGGTGCGATAACGGTTGACTGTGCATTTCTGAAACCGTATTTCTCGCCCCACTGCACTGCTTTATCCCATGCATTGCATGCAGATTTCATCAGATAATCGGGGCAATATTTTTCATCGATGCAAACCGGTTTAATTCCCAAACCTTCAAATGCCAGGGGTGTATTGTATGCAGCATAGCGGTGGTTGCGAATCACACGCATCATGTGTTTTTTATTCTTCTCGAACATGCGGAACGGACCTTTTACTGCTGCCATTTCCGCGCTGGTAGCATAGGAAATTCCTGTTAAAATTGCAGTAATTGCTCCGCAAATTGCTGTGGCTTCTTTGCTGTCGTATGCAATTCCTGCTGCCATTAACATGGAACCCAAATTTGCATAACCCAGACCCAAAGTGCGGTAATCATAGCTCAATTGTGCTACTTCCTTACTTGGAAACTGTGCCATCAATACACTTATTTCCAAAACGGTAGTCCAGATTCTGGTTGCATATTCAAAACTTTCTACATCAAAAGCAGAAGTATCTTCATTAAAAAATTTGCGCAGGTTTAAAGATGCAAGATTGCAGGCTGTATTGTCCAAAAACATATACTCACTGCAAGGATTACTTGCGTTAATGCGCCCACCTTCAGGACAAGTATGCCACTCATTGATGGTATCATCGTACTGAACACCGGGATCCGCGCAGCTCCATGCCGCTTTACCAATTGCATCCCAAACTTCGCGTGCCGGCATTTTCTTCATGGTTTCACCGGTGCTGCGCGCAGTAAATTCCCAATCTTCGTTATTTTTTAATTTATCAAAAAATTTATTGTTAATGCGGATGGAATTATTGGAATTCTGACCGGATACGGTGTTGTATGCTTCACCTTCATAATCGTTGGAATAACCATTGGAAATAAGCGCAGCAACTTTTTGTTCTTCTTTCTGCTTCCAGGTAATAAATTCCATTGCTTCCGGATGGTCCAGATCCAGACAAACCATTTTCGCAGCCCTGCGTGTAGTTCCGCCACTTTTAATTGCACCTGCAGCGCGATCTCCAATTTTAAGGAAACTCATCAAACCGCTGCTGGTTCCGCCACCACTCAGTTTTTCACCTGCACCGCGAATCTTGGAAAAGTTGGTACCTACACCTGAGCCGTATTTGAAAATACGCGCTTCGCGAACCCACAAATCCATGATACCGCCTTCATTTACCAAATCATCATCCACAGACAAAATAAAACAAGCATGTGGTTGTGGACGCTCATAGGCAGAAGTGCTCTTCATGAGTTTTTCGGTATCGGGGTCTACGTAATAATGCCCCTGTGGCTTGCCAGCGATTGCGTAGCTGCTGTATAATCCTGTGTTGAACCATTGGGGAGAGTTTGGTGCACTCTCTTGATTCAACATGCTGTAAACGAGTTCTTCATAAAATACCTGTGCATCACTTGCAGAGGCAAAATATCCGTATTTCTCGCCCCATTGTCTCCAGCAATTTGCCAAGCGATGCACTACCTGCTTGGAGCTGGTTTCTCCACCAAGGCTACCGTCTTCTTTTGGAACACCGGCTTTTCGGAAATATTTCTGCGCCAGAATATCTGTCGCGACCTGGCTCCATCCTTGCGGCACTTCTACATTTTTCATTTCAAAAACCACGGATCCGTCTGGTTTTTTTATGACCGAACTACGCAGATCATAGGTAAATTGATCGAAAGGAGATACACCTTCCTGGGTATTGCGCCTTTTAAATTTAAGGCCATTCAGATTTACGGTAGTTTCTTGAGTCATATGATTTTTAGGTTGAGGGGTTTTGGTTTATGTTAAAATAACGTTAGGGATTCAAAACTATTTAAGCAAGCCTGTTTTTGGAGAATCGGTTTATCCACAGAAATTGGATTTAGCTTGTAACCGCTTACAGTTTACCCTGTTGAAAACGACAAAAAGCCTTGTTAGGGTTGGAATTACAGGTTAAATAATTGAAAATCAATGCGTCACATATCATTTAGGCCCCCATCTTTGTCAATATCTATATATTAACAAAAATCTGCCCCTGTTTGATTTGTTGGAATGTAAAATATTTAGGGTAGCCATTTTTGCCAATTCGGCCGCATTATTTTCTGTTTCTTTGCAAACGCATTTCATGGTATTCAGTTATCTTCAGGAACAAAGAAAAACAGGAAGCAAAACCCTTGCTGTATTGGTAGATCCGGACGACAGCGAAACGGCGGTTCGCAATGTTGCTGAAATGGCACTGATGCACGGCGTGGAACTTTTTTTGGTTGGTGGAAGTATTGTAACACGCGGGAATACCCAAAATTGCGTGGAACAATTAAAAAATCTGGGCGCCAGATATGTTGTCCTTTTTCCTGGAAATGAAATCCAGGTGGTGAATAATGCAGATGCCATCCTCTTTATGAGCCTGGTTTCCGGTCGAAATCCCGAATTCCTTATCGGCAAGCAGGTGAACGCTGCCGCATGGGTTCGCAAAGCGGGATTGGAAACCATTCCCACGGCTTATATGATAGTAGAAAGTGGCAAAATGACCAGTGCATTATACATGAGCCAATCCCTGCCGTTGCCATCCGATAAACCGGATATCGCAGCAGCCACAGCTATAGCTTCTGAAATGCTCGGTATGCGCGCATTCTACCTGGATGCCGGAAGTGGTGCTGAAAATCCGGTAAAAACCAATATGATCAAAAAGGTGCGCAACAGCATTTCCGGCGTCATCTTCATCGGTGGCGGCATAAGAAATGCCCCGGCTGCTGAAAAAGCCTGGACCGCAGGTGCAGATGTGGTGGTTATAGGTAACGGCGTCTTTGAAGACCCGGGTATACTCAAAGAAATTTCGGCAGTGTGTAATAAATTAAACACCACCCGTCAAGAATTCTAAAATTCATGTGGCTGTTACCATTTAAAACCTATTACCTGCGTTCAACCCTTACCAGGAAAGAAATTGAACAGAGAATTCTTCAAATCACCTTTCTCAGTGATCAGGGGTACAGAAAAACAGACAATTCAAAGAAGTATTTTTATGGAACCAATTCCGATGAATTGTTTTCTCTCCAAACCATAATAGAAAATGTAGACCTGGTGCCATATGCTGATGGAGAAATAAAAGGGGTTGACGACGATACTTATATCTATTTGGACTTGAAGGCATTTAAACACCAGCGTATATTTCTGGTGTTGATTTTATTTGCACTGGGCGGTTTGATTTTTCTCAGCTCTCAGATTTTAGAATATAAAACTGCAGTTTTTTCAAATCTGCCTTTCACTATTGCCTGGATTATGATTTTGGGAATTGGAGGTTATATCGGCTTCGCTTGTAATCGCTTCTGGAAACTGGTGTATCCGAGTCTCAATTTTTTTGAAGTTCTGCTGGATGCGGAAACCATAAAATACAGTGAAATCCCTATCGTGTTTCGAATCCGATAGTTATTTCAGAATTTTCAATAAATCTTCTTCCATACTTTTTCGCGTAACCTCAAAAATATGTCCGATTACTTTTCCATTTCGATAAATGGCAATGTCGGGAATTGGCGCTTTGGTCCAACCGGTGGCAAAATCCGGATAAATCGCTTTTTTATCCCGGTCTACCCGGTAATACTCCAAACTATCCGCCGATAGTCCGGAATAGTAAAGCACCTTGCATAATTTGGGCAATTCGCGCCTGGTGTCCGAACACCAGTTGCCACCAACTACTTTTATGGAAACTCCGGAAATCCTCCTGCGCAATTTGTGTATGGTCTTTTTATCCGGATGGTATTGAATAAACGAAGAATTGAATTCCGCAGAAAATTCCGCAGCCCAACTCCTTTGTGCGCTATCCGCCGCAGATTGATCATATCGTATAACAGAATCTATTTTAACTAAAATGGCCGGATGGGCATTCTGATCCAACCTGAAATACAGATCTACCTTTGAACATTGCTTTGCCATGCCCACAAACATCAATGTACCCAAGAATAATTTCACCATGAATTCAATGTTCGAATTTCATGCAAAGATGCCAAAAGTTGTACCTTCGTTGCAACATTCATGGATTTGACGATTGGGCTGGTAAAGGCACCCATTGAAAAGGAACTGGCTCAATTTGAGCTGATGTTCAGGGACAATATGAAAACCACAGTGCCTTTGCTCGACACCATTATGAGTTATATTGTGAAACGCAAGGGCAAACAGGTTCGTCCCATGTTTGTGCTTCTAAGTGCAAGACTATTTGGGGAAATTAATGAACGTACCTATCGCGGGGCATCATTGGTGGAATTGTTGCATACCGCTACCCTGGTACACGATGATGTGGTGGATGAAAGCTACCAGCGTCGTGGTTTTTTTAGTATCAATGCACTTTGGAAAAATAAAATTGCAGTTTTGGTCGGTGATTTTTTATTGAGCAAAGGACTGTTGCTTTCTGTACAAAATAAAGATTACGATTTATTGGAAATTCTGAGTACATCGGTTCGTGAAATGAGTGAAGGAGAATTGTTGCAACTGGAGCGCGCCAGATTTATGGATACAACCGAAGAAATATATTTTGAAATTATCCGTAAAAAAACAGCTTCCCTCATTGCAAGCTGTTGCCAGATAGGCGCTGCAAGCACCGAAAGCAAACCTGAGGTTTTGGAAAAAATGCGGTATTTTGGAGAATTAATTGGCCTTGCATTCCAAATTCGCGATGATCTGTTTGATTTTGGAGACAATAAATCCGGGAAACCCGCTGGTATTGATATCAAAGAAAAAAAACTCACTTTACCCATACTCTACGCCATGTCCAAATCTCCGGTTTCAGAAGTGCGTGAAATGAAATCCCTGATCAAAAGTAAAATGGCCCAGAGCGACAAAATGCGCCATGTAATCCAATATATTTCCAAATACAACGGTCTGGAATATGCGCGAAATAAAATGACAGAATATCGGGATCGCGCTTTTGATGTGCTGGACGAAATTGCTTTGGAAAATAACAGTAAAAATCAGATGAAAAATCTGGTTAATTTTGTAATAGACAGAAATAATTGATGAAGGCCATAATAGCAGATAAAACCATAGAACTGGAAGAAAAAGAAGGGCTGTGGCTTCCGATAAATTCAGAAAATATATCCATACAAAAGTTGGAAGATGGCAAATTGTTTTTGCTGGTAAATGGAAGAACCTTTACCGCTACATTGCTATCTGCAGATACGGGTGAAAAAACTGTAGAATTATTACTGAACAATAAAAAATACAAAGTTCAATTAAAAGAAGCCTTGGATGATTTGCTGCATTCCATGGGTCTGGATAAGGCCATTTCAAAAGGTGCAACTTCCATAAAAGCACCTATGCCGGGTCTGGTACTCGAAGTTTCTGTAGAAGCCGGAGCTACAGTATCCAAAGGAGATAAAGTGTTGGTATTAGAAGCCATGAAAATGGAAAACGTAATTAAATCTCCGGGTGATGGAATTGTGGCCCGAATATTGGTTAATAAGGGTGAAACCGTAGATAAAAATCAGGTATTAATTGAATTTTCATGAAAAAAACCTTGTTGTTTTTGAGTTTTATTTTTGTTGGCCTGGCGCTAAAGGCACAGGATACCATGCCCAAGCCGGCTACCAAAATCAATGATAAATCCGGACTTCTCAAAACAGAAGAAATAACAACACTTCAAACTGCAATTGACAATTTCGCCACCAACCGCAAAGGGAATGCATATATTCTGATTCTGGACTCATTGCCTAAAGGCCAAAATATTCTCGCTTATTCCAAAGGTATTTTCAAAAAATGGGAATTAAACAATTCCGGGGTGGGACTCAATTTCATCATTATCTATTCCAGAAAAGAACATGCCGTTCGAATTGAAGCCAGCGATAAAGTTATTGCATTGGTAACAAAAGACTATCTCCAGAATGTGACCAACAAAAGCATGATACCTTATTTTCAGAAAAAACAGGATTATGCAGCCATAAAAAGAGGACTTGAAATGGTCATTCTCAAAATAGAAAATAACGAATAGTGACCGGATTATTCCAAAATAAATCCAATACCCTTTTCTATTTATTATTGTTTACTTATGGCTTCTTAGGCTGTTTGCATTTGCAATCTCTGCCTATTGCCTGGACCGATGAAGTGATGAATCTGGACCCGGCACTGCAATGGCACAAACATGGAATATACAAAGGATTTCTATGGCCAAATCAAGGTTCCGATCACCTATTTCTCTCCTACCCCCCATTGATTCAGGTGTTTCATATTGGAACCATGTACCTGCTTCCATTTGATATTTTCTGGATGCGTTTGCCGTTCCTGATTCTCCACCTTACCACCATTTGGATGGTATATCGAATTGCATTTTTCTATTCTAAAAATAATTTACTCGCATTGCTTTTGTCGGCCTTATTTATGTTTGATAAAGTAGTGTTTGAAATTTCGAGAAGCATGCGGGTAGAGGTTTTGGAAATGTTTTTAATTGCATCATTCTTTTATTTTAAAACCATAAAACCCAATATTATTATTCGCGCATTATGTATTGGGTTGCTCATAACCGCACACCTAAAAATGTGGCCCATAGCGCTGGTTATGTTCATTTTCAATTGGAAAGATGCCATTTCAATACGAGAAAAAATAACCGTCTTATTTTTATCCGCATTTCCATTGCTTATTTTTTGCTTCGCAATTCAGTTTCAATTTGAAGCATTGTATACGCAAATGTTTGTGCAGGCTAGCAAGCATCAGGCTGTAGGAAGTATTTGGGATAGATTAACTGCTGGTATTCTGCAGCGTTTTTGGCCGGTTTATCTGGAACAAATCTGGGTGATTCCCATTGCATTTTACATGCTTTGGCGCGCATTAAAACAAGTATTAAATGGCCAAAATTCAGTTGCATCCTGGTGTTATGTCATTGGATTTTTGTTCACTACCCTATTTATGGCCGGGCATTACAGATATTGGCCACCGCTTTATTTATGCGGAATAATCCTTTTATCTGCAGACCAAAATATTCATCAATATACCAAAAATCCGATGATTCAAAAATATGGAGTTGCATTAATCCTAATATTTTTACCTGGTTTTGTATTGCGACATTATGTGGCGGAATTACAACAAAAAGAGCGCAATCCTGCAATCGCTATTCAATGGCTGGAGACCAGTATCAGCAAAGAAGATAAGACATTGATTCTGGGGGATGCACTTGCATTTTACACCACAAAAAATCCAAATTGGGATTATGGAATGGAAATATATCCGCAAAATCTTCATCCGGAAAAATATAAAAAAATGTATTACCTGAGTCGCGATACTTTTTTAAACCAAAAGCCTTTTTCCTCTTACCCGGTAAAACATATAAAACCCCTGGGAATTATAAACCGGTTTGTGCGCGGAGAAACCTATGCAGGACTTCATCTTTATGAAATAACCAATTTGTCCCAATACCATTTATTGACCAAAAAATTCAGCAAGGATTATGAATAATATCCTTAATAGTATTTGAAATTCGTGCTTTAAAAAGGTATATTTATTTTGCAGTGCGGATATTCTGCAATCCGTAGCCAATCAGCTCATCGTAGCCCTGAGTCTGGTTCTTATGATACACCAATACCATATAATTATTTTCGGTTTCTGAATGCGACCCTTCGAAATAAGCGTTATCCAATTCTCCGCTTTCCTCATCCACCACCATATAAGAATAATTATAATATGCTTGCTTTAATGGTATTACCGCTTCGTAGGTTTTATTGTCTGCATTGTAATACAATTGAAAATCATTCTGTATACGCCAATCGCTGAGTTCTCCATACACATACACTTTCTTTCCTTTTATTTCTTCAGAATTTTTTAAAGTAAAATGCACGAAGCAATAGTCACTTTCACTATTTCCGCCCCCTGGGATTGGAATATCTTTGTTAAACAGCAAATACCTGCCGTTATAATCCGGCCAGTTCAGGTAGCGATCAAATCTCCGGGTTTGATCTGCAACCAGAATAATATGTTTTTGATTGGCGACATTAAACCGTTGTTTCACGTTTGCCGCACTCATTCGGAATGAACGGATATCAAAATAGCGGTATTCATTCAATCCCGGAAATTGATTTCCGAGCTGGTATTGATAATTGTAAGTTGTACCCTTAATGAATTGGGGTTTCAAATCCCGGATTGCGCTATTCCATTCTGCATCGCGCAGAATTACTGTTTTTAAATCGGTATATGGATTTGGAATGTTATAGGAATTGTTGCTGAGGTTAAAATTGAAATCCACTTCCTGATGGGTGGGTCTCAAATCTACCTGACTGCTTTGAATCACAGTCATTTCCACATTTCCCTTTGGATCTAAAACCATCATTCTTCTGCTGAGAATAATGTCTTTTTCATCATAATTTCTATACACAACCAGCAAATAATTTCCGCTGATTCGTGGGGTAGTTTGGGCGGTAGGAAGCAAAACGGAGTAATGCACGTATTGCATTAATGTTCCAGTGGAAAACGTCGGATTGGGCATGTTATCGAATCCCATGCCGTCGCTGTATTGGGTTTTTTGAATATTGCTGGGCTCCCAATTGGAGTTGCAATGTATAAATCGGAATTGGTAATAATCCATCTCGCTGATGAGTTGGTCAAATTCCAGGGATAACTGTTCTACTGCACCCAGATTGATAACCGGGAAGTTGAATCCGGATTCTGCCTGCGTGAACTGCACACTGCGAATATCCTTCTCATAGATATAATTTTCATAGCGCAGGGTAGTGTCTGCCGCGAACAAAGCACTGGCAAATAAACCGCTTAACGCAAGGAAGAAGACTTTCATTGGTACGTGATAAACTCTAAAACTATGCCAAAATACATCAAAATCTCCATTCTTACAATCCACCCACAACTTCAGGAACGCCGCTCCAAATCCAAGCGGATGGAATTATCAGACTTAAGGATCGCGTGGAATTATTTAACGCAAAACATATATTTGTGGTTATGGCCGGTTATCGATATTGTCTTTTATTATTTTTTGTTTTTCAGGGTATTTATTCAGCCAGTGCCCAATTAAATTCTGTTTTATTTCGATCTCAGGGTGAATTACCTGTAGAATTACTATCAGATGAAACCGAGAAATTTAAAAGTTATAAAGAACGCAAACAATCGAAGGAGGATGCATATTATTGGTCTCTTGTAATCACCCTTCAAAATATGATTGAGAATCATTTGATCATATACGGCAATGAAAGTCAGCAATATTTGCAGGGGCTTGTAGATAACATTTGCAAAGTGAACGGAATCCATAAAAAGATTCTGGTGTTTCAAATGAATAACACCGTCATTAATGCATTTTCCATTGAACCCGGATATATTTTTATAAGCACCGGGATGATAGCAAATATGGTAAATGAAGATAATCTCTTTATGGTATTATGCCATGAAGTGGCGCATATAACCGGCGAGCATAGCCAGAAATTTTATGATGTTAAAAAACAGATTGCCAAAAAGGAAGATCTGGAAAACATAAAACCTTCCGAAGAATTTATCAAAAAAATACTGAAATACAGTCGGAGGCAGGAACGGGAAGCAGATTCGGTTGGTATTCGATATTATCTTCGTACAGGAAGGGCTTCAAAAGGTGCAGTTGAAATGTACCACTTGTTGAATTCAGATTCCATGAATTCTACGCCCTCTGTCTATCAATTTTTTCAAACATTAGATTTAAATCCGGATAGCCTGAAATATTACCAGGTTTCCACATATAAAAAATTGGCATCGGATACCGTGGAAGATCCGGAATTGTGGAGTAGCCATCCCAGTCCAAAGAACAGGATTCAATTTATTCTAACACAAATTCATGAAAAACAGGATATTTCGTTGCCGGTTAAAACTGAAACATTTTCAAAAATACACAGGCAATGTCTTCTGAATTATGCCCTTTTATGTAAAATTCAGGGAGAATATTTAAATGTAATCAATGCCAATCAGTTATATGAGGCGCAATATGGGTTGGATACCGGTATGCATACAATACTTGCCAGTGCTCTCGCAAACGAAATGTTGTATTATATTTCTTCATCCATTCATAAAAAACGCATGTTACCCGACTACTATCCGCAACCGGGTACGGCCGCGGTTATTCAACGTATGAATGCCAGTGATTCCACTCTTGCTCACCGCATTATGGGATTGTATTTCTTCAAAAAAATGCAAACCGGGCAATGGAAAGGCGATATGGATATTTATGCTTCTGCAATAACTCTGGCGCTGCGTAAATCATCCCAACATCAAACACATTCTACTTTTACAATTATTGACAATTACCTCAATGCCACTTTAAAAGACAGCACCTATAATCCAGGAGCTGGTAAAATTGAAAATTCCGGATTGCTGGATCCCGCCGAGGATCAAAATCAAACCAAACGAAAAATTCTCTCCGATCAATCGAAGCGATTATTTATTGCCAATAAATCAGACAATATTACCGATACATTTTCAACAGTAAACTACTTTTCTGTTCATTACCTTTATTCCGGAAACAACACAAAAAAATTAAAGCAAAAACAAAAATTGATTCGTTATACCCAAAAAGAAATTAACAGAATCAATGAAATAACGCATTACCAGATTAATGATTCTTTTATCAACCGTGCTAATATGACTGCGGCAAGACTGAACCAATCTTATATTTATCTTCTCCTGAATGCAGAACGATACAACACGGTATATTCAGAATTTCCGCTATTGATGTTTTCTCAGGTGGAACAAATGGAAACATTAAAAAATCATATCGTGATGCGGGTTTTGGTTCTCGACGATATTTATAGAATTTACAGGCTTGCTGCAAGAAAATCCACACTTGTACTGATAAGTGTTCAGAAAGTAAACCAACCGGAACCCTTATATCTGTTTGTGCGAATCAATAAAGGTAAATTACTTCCGGGTGTTCTTGGTAATTATATCTATAGTGCGATGGTGGAGGCGCAAGCGAAATGAAAAATTGCATGATATTTTGCATGTTGTTCTTAATGTCCGGCTTGTCCACAGCGCAGTTCCATCCGGGTTTTCTCGGGAAAAAAAATACCATTGAACTCGGCTTTGCCGGTGTTCAGGTATTCAAAATTCATGAAGCTTTCACCTATAGAACTTTGTTTCAGAGAAACAACAGTTCACTTAAAATAATTCCTTTAATATCGTATACAAGAGTATTAAAACGTGACCTTTCTTTGCAAGCATCCTATACTTACATTTCAGAAAGAAATGTAAAATTCGACTGGACGCCGGATAACCTTAAAGAACTAGCCCATGAACAAAACCAATTTTACGGTGTAATGAGCAGGTATGGACAGAGCTATAGAATCAGACTTTTGTTGCATAATATGATAAAAGGTTATACCGCACCATTAGGAGGATATATGTTCCTTGGTTTTGTGCACCACAATTGGGTGAATTCTATAGACGAATTCACATGGTCCAGGGTAGAAAATATTCAGAATTCCGGAATTAAAAAGTACGAGGTATCACAATTTCCAACGTTTAAGGAAAACAATAAACGCACAACCCTGGAATTAGGTGGTGGCTTTAGTTTTATCACCGGCAAACGCAGTTTGCTTAATTTCTCCATTTCCGTTTATCCCACTTCCTACTTTACCGGTATTTTCAAAAAAAATTCATTTTACCCATCCGAAATTTCCTTCGAAGAAAACAAAGGTCCTGATGAATTCACAAAATCCTATGGGCATTTTTTGCTGGACTGTATGAAATCTCAAATGAATTTGTCATATGGGATATTGTTTTAGAATGTATCCCAATAATAGTTTTCAAGTCAATTCCAAGCTATTATGTGCAAGACAAGGCCGCCCGAATGAACTTATTCAAGAGGGCAGTGTTGCGCAAAATAGCTCAGAAGAAAATACATAGATTTTAGTAAATCGAATTGAATAAAAGAACTTTTGAGATACGTTCTAATTATATTGCTCCTATGCAAAGCTTTCTGCGGTCACCATCAGAAATTCTCTGATATTTAAATTTGGTTCCATAGGTGCTCTGAATCAGAAAATACCATTCATTGATTTTCTTAAATTTAATGATAGGATTTAAGGAAGTAAATTCTCTGGATATTCCAATTTCTGTGCAGCCATCCAACATGTTTTCTACCTGCGTAGCTCCTGAGCCGGTAAGAGTTCCATCACTGATATTAAAACCGATAAGAAGTCCATTAAATACAAAAAACATCACGTTTGCATTATTGGTGATAATAAATAAATTGTTCACAGCAATACAATTTTTAGGCACGGTAAATTTTCTCAAAAATTGCAGGTTGCCGGAATAAACGTGAATTTCTGGATACTGAAAGGCATAGTCTACTGATTTTATAAAGAAAAATCCACCAGGACCGGTACAAAACGCTCCGGGCTTGAAAGGCAGTGTAGCGGAATCTATTACCCTGAAATCGGGTGCGAGATATGTTTTTACCTTGTTGCCATTCAACATGTAAACACTGGCTCCCTGAGTAATAACCTTGTCTGCAGCATTCAATTTTAATTTATTGGGCAGCAGGGTTTTCATTTTAAAATCATAAATCTGGTAAAAACTATCTTCGGTAAGCAACATCACGTTAAAACCTCCAATATAATTGGCAAGACGTACTTTTAAGCCAAAATCCAATCGTTCTACAAATTCCATGTAATCACTTCGAATTATCGAAATTCCATTTGGATCTATTAGCCCTATTTTTTTGTCGATTGCAAATAAGCCAAAGGTTTCCCTGTTTACCGGAATATTGGGGAAAGCGTCTTTTAAATTAAAAGGATTGTCAAATTGGTACTGATTATAAACACTAATGAGATTCGGATCAAAATTCTGATCCAAAGGGAAAAATACAAGATTGCTGTTTATACCGGTGAAATCCTCGGGCCTTGGTTTAACATAGTGTACCTTTTTGCATCCCTCTATGAACAAGATTAAAAAAAGACTACTGTAAATATATTTTTTCATAAAAAATGCGACCTGTTTGATCCTTATATGCGATTAGATAAATTCCCTGAGGCAATTGATATTCCACATTTCCAGTGTACGAACCAATGAGAGTTCCGTTCAAAAGATACAAAGCGTGTATGTGGTATTCCGGATTTGAGATAATCAGTTTACCATCCATATTTTGATAAATTACCGGTTTATTTTTCCCTATTACAGGTGTTCGAACAGAAGCAATTTGTAAAGCTTTGGATTTGCCGGAAAAACAACCGGTACTATCCTTTCCCTGCACATAATAGGTAGCATCACCGGCATATCTCATCTTTGGAATGACAGAATTGAAAATGAAACTATCATTCCTGTTAAAATAATAGGTTACATTTTTTGTATATATTTTTGGCAATTCATTTGTGTACAAGGTATCCCTGTATTTGATGATTTCTGAAGCGCTATACACTATTCCGGGGCTGGTTCCCTGATACTCATAACTTGTCGTACTGCACCCGGTTTTAAGAAACTCCAACTTCAATTTGTTATTGAAATAATTCTTGGTATTGATGGTATATTGATATATCGGGTAATTTAATTCTTCTACGAATACATTGTTTTTATATATTCTGCACTTGTCATAAAATGAATTTTGTGGCCAGTTTATCTGAAGTGAATCCGACTCCGGCGGTCCATGCTGGCACCAATAGATCCCTGTGAGATTCAGGGGTTTTGGAAGTATCCCTTTTCGCAGATAGTAGCTGAAACTTTTTACGGAATTGACAGGAGAAAGAAAATTATCAAAGTATAAAAATCTGAAAGTAATCCTGGTTTCCGATTTAAGATTATAATAAAAGTTGTAGTTTATTTCACCATAATTGTATTGCCAGGACAATCCGGAGAACCATGCAGATGAGTAATTTCGATAAAATACACCATTGGTATCTATGGCAAAATAAATCGTATTCAGATTGTCGGATACTTCATAATTCACACCTATTTTCAATTTAAACACGTTGGGGTCGGACGGGCAACTATAGATTACCGGAATACTGTCTTTTAATTCTCCGCTGCTATTTATAGAATGAAACCATAACTTCTCAATTACACAGCCTGCTTTCTTTGTAGCACAATTGCTGCTTTTGGACGAAACTATGTTCACCGGAACACTAAACCTGGGCCCGGGTTTTGAAGACAAAAGCAATAGCGTATCTCCAGTCACCAGGAAGTTAGGAGATTCCCAGGACATGGAATTTTTATACCCCGAACTGTAAGGGACATAACATTCGTTTTTGAATGAATCGTTTTGAAATATACTGTAGGATTTGGAAATACCTGTAAGCCCGGCAACAACAAAATGACTGTCTATTTTTATAATATTTGCCCCTGTTCCTTTCCACCGGTTTTTGCTAGATACCAATTCATTCTCCACTACATTATTGCGCATTCTTAAAATTCCCGTATTCGAATTTTCAACATAGGCAAGTATGATTTCCTCTCCCTCGTGATAAATTCCTTTTATTGTTTTATTCAGATGAACACTGTTTAAACTTGTTTTTAATTCCAGATTATTGTTTAAATAATATGTGGCAAATGTGCTTCTGGATTTGAGATAGACCACCACAAGGGATGAATCAATGTAATGGAACTCAGGCCCTTCGGTTGCTGATACCGAACAACGATATGTTTTTTGGGCTTTTACTGTAAATTGCTCACTCAATTCTGTTATCATTAATTTTGCAGTAAAATAATCCTTGCTTTCATAAGTGGAAGCGAGTAATAAATTTGCATTGCGGGACAATCCCAATTTTGTACTTACCACATTGTAACCCGAAGGTGTACCATAGGATTGGTATTTGAGTACATTGAGAGAACTGTCATAGGCCATAAGCACAGATGAATCCCTCTTATTTCCCGTAAAATAAATTTTACCTGAATTCGCATGAAATATCAACCCATTTTGATCATAGGAATAGTCGAGTGGTAGTGCAATGGATTTAATAAAAGTAAAATTATTATCCACCAACACCAAACCATTATTGCAATAAATCAGGTATCGCTGCGATGAAATTCTATGAATTCCCAAAACAACAAATACACTCCCGTTTAAAGTGAGAATTCTGCTTTTTACTTGTTGCAGGTCTTTATCCAACTGAAATAATTCCCAATAATTGCCGTTTGAAACATCGGCGATTCCGACAAAACAGCTTTGATCAGCCTCATTTATATTAAGCCTGTTTAAAAGTACTTTGCCCGTATCGAAATAGGTGCCCTGAGCAAAGGAATACCCATAACAAAAAACAGAAATACAAAATAACCAAAAACGCATAAAGATTCAAATTTAAACTTGAGGATGAAAATTCCTAGATCTCATCCTAAAAGTTCTGTCAAAATGGTTTTTCGAATTTCTATTCCCTATTGCGGATTCTCTTCCATCCACTCTTCCATGGCATCTTCATAGGATTGTCGGGCCTTTCCAATTTGGTCTTCAATGTCCTGAAATTCTTTGGTTAATATTCCAATTTTCTCAAAGTCAATTGCTACATCCGGATCATTCAGGCTGGCTTCTACCTTCGCTTTTGCTGCATCCAGTGTTTTAATTTTAGCCTCCAGTTCCTCCATTTTCTTTTCCAATTGAACCATGGCATTTTTACTCACCTTTGGTATTGGATGTTCTCTTGGCTCCTGCTTTTTCTCTGCAGGCTTTTCCTTTTGTGGCAATACCAGCGTTTTATCCTTTTTGCGCTTTTCATACCACTCCTCCCATTCCTCATAAGTTCCGGGATATTCTTTCAGTTTATGATCTTCAATCCACCAGATTTTATTTGCCACATTGCTGATAAATGTCCTGTCGTGCGACACCAGTATAAATGTTCCCTTATATGCATTTAATGCTTCAGCGAGCACACTGGTACTGAACATATCCAGGTGGTTGGTAGGTTCGTCCAGCAACAAAAAATTCGCCTGAGTTAACAGGGTTTTTGCAAGAGCAATTCTGGATTTTTCTCCACCCGAAAGTACTTTTACCTTTTTAAAAACATCATCTCCGGTAAATAAAAAACAACCCAGAGTACCCCGCAATTCATTCTCCGAATATTCACCTCCAACTGTGGCCAATTCCTGTATCAGGTCATTTTTTAAATTCAGGGATTCTAATTGATGTTGTGCGAAAAATGAAGGTTCTACATTCCATCCGTTTTCAATATTTCCATCATATTTTTCGCTTCCGAAAATCATTCTCAGCAAGGTGGATTTTCCTCTTCCATTGGCACCGATCAAAGCAATTTTATCTCCGCGAATAATCTCACCTTCTGCATTTTCCAAAATATTTAAATCCCCGTAACTCTTCGTTACATGTTTGATATTTACGATGTGTTTTCCGGGAGTTACACGAATATTAAAGCGGATATTCAGATCTCTGGTTTCATCTTCCAGTACTTCTATTTTATCCAGTTTTTGCAACATTTTTACCCTGCTCTGCACCGCGGTAGCCTTGCTCGCTTTTGCTTTAAATCTCTGAATAAAACGCATTTGCTGGCGAATGAAATCCTGTTGGTTATCAAAGCGTCTTTGCATCATTTCATCCCGTTCTTCTTTTTGTTCCAGATATTGGGTGAAGTTGCCTTTGTAGTGAAACAATTGCTGATGTGCCACTTCCGCAACGTATTCAATAGTGCGGTCCAGAAAAGTTCTGTCGTGACTCACAATTACATATGTACCGCGGTATTCTTTTAAATATTCTTCCAGCCATTGTATGGTTGGCAAATCCAGGTGGTTGGTAGGTTCATCCAATAAAAGCAAATCCGGTTCTTCTACCAAAAGCATGGCCAGCATGGCCCGCATGCGCCATCCACCGCTAAATTGGTTTAATGGTTTTTGAAGGTCCGCTGTTGCAAATCCAAGACCTTCCAAAATTTTCTCGGCATTCGCCTCCCAGTCGTATCCTCCCAGATTCCCGAACTGATCCTGTAATTCGGTAAGCTTTTGAATGCTTTTTTCATCCGGGGTATGTTCAATATGATCCAGTATCCTGTGAATTTCTTTATCCAATGCCGCTAAATCTTTGCGCCCTTCTAGAACAACACGCAAAACGGAACTGGTATAATCAATACTTAAAAGATCCTGGTTTAAAAATCCGATTTTAAGGTCCGAAGGTTTGGTGAGCAACCCTTCCCTAAGTTCATATTCACCGGTTACAATGCGCAATAATGTGGACTTGCCTGTACCATTTAAACCTACCAGTCCAATTTTTTGACCCGGTTTAATATGCCAACTGGCGTTTCTGAAAAGGTACCTTCCCGCAAATTCAAAAGAGAAATCTGTAAGCGCTAACATCTGCCGCAAAGATAAGCAGGTTGCCACTTTCCGTAAATATACAAGTGTAATTTTCCCGGTTTTATGCGGGATAGCCTATTCCGGCTGTAAGTAAAAAGTTTTGTTTGGCATAGATATTGTTTTTTAATTGGGACATTCAAAGAAATTAGAAATATGAAAAGGATTATTACACTTGCCTCCGCTGTTGTTATCTGCTCTGCAATTGCATTTGCTCAGCCAACAGCCGTTAAGAACGATTCAAAACCGGCAAATGCCGCCAACCAGAACGAATCTATTAAGTGGGCAAAAACCAGTCATGACTTCGGCACCGTGGCTATGGGACCAAAAGCTGAAGTAACTTTTAAATTTACCAATAACAGCAATGCTCCTGTAGTAATCAAATCTGCAAATGCGAGCTGTGGTTGCACCACCCCATCTTACACCACCACCCCTGTTATGCCAGGTGAAACCGGTGATGTAAAAGCCAGCTATGGCACTGAAGGCCGTCCTGGTTATTTTCAAAAGACCGTTACCGTTACTTTCGACAATGGTGTGATCACTACTTTAACCATTCAGGGTACAGTAGCTACAGACACTCCTGCGAAAAAAGACAACGAACTGAAATAATCTAAAAAGGATTCGGGTATGATAAAAGCGTTATTCTTTGGTCTGGCTACATTGGCTTTTGGATTTGTTTCCGCACAGGATCAAAATCCGCCTGCAGCCACCAGCGGTGCAAAAATTGTATTCGCAGAAACTTCACATAATTTCGGAAACGTTATTGAAGGTGAAATAGCGCGATACGAATTCAAATTCACCAATACAGGAACCGAACCTCTAGTGTTGCAAAACGTACAGGCAAGTTGCGGTTGCACCACTCCAAAATGGCCCCGCGAACCCATCGCTGCTGGCGCTTCTGCGGTTATTACTGCAGAATACAACAGCAATGGTCGTCCCGGTACCTTTAACAAATCCATTACCGTAACCAGCAATGGCGGTGAAGTGGTTTTGCATATTAATGGTCTGGTAGTACCGGAACCATCAAAACCAAAATCACCTGTGATCATTAAGGGGTAATTATTTTAATAATTCTGATAAAAAAAAGTGGAGCTTTGGTTCCACTTTTTTTATGCAACGAATTCACTTTAATCCACGTCCATATGTTACTTATAAAGAAATGGCACAAAATTGGTTGTATACAATTCGAATGAGAAAACTGTTACTCTTATCCGTTTTTGTAATGTCTCTCCAAACTGCGAAATCTCAGGACTTCCCGGAAGGCATTACCTCTATGGGTAAAGACACCGTATACACTCCTGAAATTTTAAAGGGAGACACTGTGGAAGTAGTTTTTTACGTGGCAAATCTGGGAAAAAAACCATTCTGGATTTTTCAGGTTTATGCCTCATGCCAATGTACCTCCCCGCAGTATGCCAATGATACTTTTGAACCGGGAAGAAGAGATTCAGTGGTTTTGTTTTTTCATTCCAAGAATACCGAAGACGAATTTTTTGAAAAATATGCACTGGTTTTAACACCTCTTGGTGAAAAGGGTTTTTATATTAAAGGCCATATGATTACACCAAAAGAAGGAGAAAAAACAAGACCCAGAAGAAAAATCAGAATTACCAATTTAAACTGAATATGAAAAAAAGTATCTTGTTTCCGCTTTCAGCAATCACTATGAGTTGCGCCATCTTATTTGCGGGAACCGCCTTTGTTAAACCAAAACAAACCGGTGTGGTATGGAATGAAACTACCCATAATTTTGGTGATATAAAAATTGGACCCGCAGCTGTTGCAAAATTCACTTTTAAAAACAAAAATAAAGAAGCCATGACCATTCAGTCTGTAGAGCCGGGTTGCAGCTGCACTGTGTCTTCATTCACTTCTGAACCGGTGCGTAAAAACAAATCCGGGTCGGTAATTGCAACGTATAAAACAGAAGGACGTCCGGGATTTTTCAAAAAATTTATAAAAGTCACTTTCACCTCCGGCGCAACTGCAGAATTAATTATTACGGGAAACGTGGTTCAGGAACCAAAGCTCTGACCAGTTTTAAAAGTAATTCAGAAACTTCGCAGAAAACAATCCCAATGTACCTCCGGTATGCAGGAAAATTACTCTTTCTGACTTTTTAATTTCACCGGTTTCATACATTTTTTTTATGGAAAATAATGCCTTTCCGGTATAAACCGGGTCAATCAGTATTCCGGTTTCCGCAATAAATGCTTTCACAAATTCCATCAATTCATCGTTCACTTTAGCATATCCACCAAACTCGTAACCCACTACCAGATGGGTGTTTTCGTGATTCACCATTTTTAACACCTCCATTTGTTCTGCTTCATTTTTTAATACACAAACACTTTTTATTTTGGTGTTTTCAAACCGAAGGTCTTTCTGAATACCGGCAGTTAATCCTGCAGAAGTTGTTGCCGTGGCACTTGCATGAAACAAATAGTCAGGAGCAAAATCCAGTTCCTCCATAACTTCGGAAACACCTTGCTGGCCGAGTTCTCCTGACCCGCCTTCCGCAACATAATAAGACTCAGGAATCTCACCGAAATGCTCGAAAAATAATTCTGTTTTTTTATTTCTGAATACCTCTCTTTCCACCGGAATAAATTGCATTCCGTACCATTTTGCCAATGCCAAATAATGATTTTCATTCCCCGATAATTCATCTCCACGAATAAAACAGGTAGATTTTAATCCCAAAGTTGCACAAGCACAGGCCACTGCAACCATATGGTTGGAATAGGCACCACCATAGGTAACCATTCGGTTACACCCCTTATCCACGGCGTCCTGCACGGCATATTTTAATTTCCGCCATTTGTTGCCGGAGACTATGGGATGTATCAAATCATCTCGCTTGATATAAAATCCCTGCGGACTACCCAGGCAATTCGGACTCCATTTTTCCAAAACAGAATTAGAAGTGCGAAATGGATGATCCAACATTTTATTTACTTGCGAATTTATTCTCCAAGCAATTCCTTCAGGGTGTTCACCGCCACAGCGTGATATCCACTTTGGTATTGTTTGAAAATGGCTTTTGCCATTTCCTTTCCTTCCGGAGTTTTAATCAGTTCTTTATAAATGGGCAACAGGAATTTGCGGCGGCCTACATGCCCCAAAAACTGCTTCATTGCTTCGTATGCCGGTTCATATTTATATCGTACCGAAAGCACGAACCAATCGCAAAGAATTTCTGAATTTCCGCCGGATGAAAATCCAAATCTCTCATCCAGTTTTTGCATATCGGTTGCATGAAGTGCGGGTAAATTTCTGAGAAAAAACAACCAGTGATGCGTAGTGTACCCAGAAGTATCTATGGATTCCGGATTTTTATCTGTTTTGTAAATTTCTATGGATTTGGAAACCCTTTCCAGTTCTTTGCTCTTCATGCTTTCGCAGTTGGATGGAAGGCCTGGTTGAAAAATCCATTCTTCATAATTGATTTTGGATTTCCATTCCGGATTTTTATCCAATAAATTGGCATTTAAATACGCAATAAATTTTTCAGTTGTCATGGTTTGAAAAGCATGGGTTTTGAAATAATTTTTTAGGAATGTATCCCAATTATCCCTACCCACTACTTTTTCTATACTGCGCAGAAAAAACCTGCCTTTTTCGTATGCTATATCCGTAACACCATCATCCGGATTTCTGCCGTCCAGCTCGAGAAACAATTTGGTATCGTTCTTTTGTTCCGGATCTGCCATCATATCGTCAACAGTATGTTGTAATTCACCTCTGGCCAGCGTGGTGAGCATTTCTGCATAATCAAAACCATAAAGTTTTTCCATAATGCGCTGCTCAAAATACACGGTAAATCCTTCATTTAACCAGAAATCATTCCAGGTTTCATTGGTTACAAGATTGCCGCTCCAACTGTGCGCCAATTCATGGGCAACCAGACTTACCAAACTTCTGTCACCTGCAATTATGGTTGGTGTTGCAAAAGTTAATACGGGATTCTCCATGCCACCAAAAGGAAAACTCGGAGGCAATACAAGCACATCATACCTGCCCCATGCATATGGACCATAAAGCGCTTCAGCATTGTCTACCATACTTTGCATATCTGCAAATTCCCATGCACATTTATCCAGCATACCGGGCTCCGCATACACTCCGGTATTTCTGCCGAGATTGTGAAATTGAAAATCTCCAACTGCAATAGCCATCAGATAACTCGGAATGGGTTTATCCTGATGGAAATGGTAAATACCTTCTTTATTTTTTCCTGTGGGATTGCTGGCACTCATTACCGCCATTAAATGATTGGGTACAGAAATTTTAGCATCGTATGTAAATCGAATTGCGGGTGCATCCATTAAAGGAATCCAGGTTCTGGCCAAAATAGCCTGACTTTGGCTGAACAAAAACGGATTTTTCTTGTCATTGGTCTGCTCCGGACTCAGCCATTGCAGCGCCTCTGCATCCGGATGAGTTTTGTAAAACACCTGCACTTTTTTACTACTATCGTCGATGGGAATCACCAGAGCACTTCCCAACACCGTATCATATTCTCCAATTTCAAAACCTACTTTTTTGCCGTCCACCTGTACTTCGGAGATGTCCATATTTTTATGGTCCAGAATTACCTGATTTGCGGATTGTTTGTTTTCAATGTCTAAAATGGCAGAGCCCGACAAGGATTTGGTTTCAAAATCGACTTTAAGGTCCAGGGAAATGTGGCGGATCTGTACCGCATCATAATTCCCGTAGGTATGGTTTTTTACTTTCATTTCTTTTTTACATGCGGTTAAGAACATTCCGGCAAGCAGCGGAACAGCCAAGATTTGCTTCACAAGGGCAAATTTGCGAAAAAAACCGACATTTGCTTAACTTTGGTCTAAGTTCTTATGAAGGTTATCTATTTGTTTTTATTAATTATTTTTTCGTCAAGTGCATATGCAAATGCAGGTTTTGCCAAACCCGACTCCCCATTTACGGTAATTAAGTCTTTGGGATTTGAATGTTATGTGTTGCAAAACCGTTATTCAATTTCAAATACAGCGGATTTTTTATCTCTGCATCGTCGTCAGGAAATCCCAAATTTCGGCCCCGCATTGCCAACTGATTTTGAACATGGAAGGCGCTATTACCATACAGACACCAATGGTAATACGACCCTGTCTGTAAGCGGAATCAATTTCCCATTAAGAATTATGGAGGATTACGGACACTTCAATTTCTACAAAAACTTTTCTATTGTGAACAAAAAGAAAATGCATTTTGCATTTCAATTTGGGGCATCTTATTCAATGTCATCAACTTTTCTTGGAAAATTCATTACGGAAACCCACGATCGGGATTCATTGAGGTCTTATGATTTATATAGATTTACAGATACCAGCCACGAGATTTCATTTTATCACAAAGTCCATAGAATTGGACTGCACTTTGGGGGCGAGTTTTCCTATAACATCACCCGTCGATTTTCATTGGCCTCAGGAATAAGGTTTAGTATTTATGTGCCTTTGTCAGACCAAACAATTGTGTCGTACTATGGTTATCACGGATGGTCAAAGTATTATTATTCGCCAGGGAGAATTTGGCATGAGTCTCCATTCCCGGTTATTCCAAATCCATTTAACTACGACACTCCGAATGGTCAATTTTATGCAATTATGTATCGAAAAATCCAGTTATTGTCGGATATGAATTTTTATATCAAACCGACATTTCGGCTTTTTAAAAAAAATACCGTTTATTTTCTTCTGGGTTTCAACAGTTATTTAAATTATGCGACTCAAACCCACAAAGCATTTTTCAACGGTGCGATGTATGGGCTTGGTTTTAGCAGAAAAATTGAACCGAAATAATCTTATTGCACAAACCAAATATTTCCATATACCTTTGCATCCACATTCGGGGTGCTTAAGGACCAAATGGTCTGAATGCTGAGATCAAACCCGTTTACCTGATCAGGATAATGCCTGCGCAGGGAAATGTAGTTTCCACTCATTTAGCATTCCGGTGTGCAACAAACACATCATGAAAAAAGGAAGTATGCTTTTATTCGGCATCCTCATCACAGGAATGCTCGCAGCACAAAAAACACAGATTAAAGTTCGCAGTTTCAATGAATTTCCACTTCAGGAAATTGAAGTTTATTCCGGACAAAAATTACTTGGGAATTGCGATGCAAATGGATTTTTTGGAACTGACAATAATTTGGTTGTTTCCGGAATTTTATTGCAACGAAATCAAATCCATTTAAATTGGGAACTTATAGATTCCGCCGTCGCAAGAACTGCATCCGGTATGGAATTAAAAACGTATAATATTCAAATTCTGCCCGATAAAATTGAAGAGGTTTTAGTGAGAGCCACCAGAGCCTCCGATAAAGATCCATTCGCGAGAAACGAAGTACAAAAAACCGATTTGGAAGTGCAGAATACAGGACGTGATTTGCCTGTAATGCTCCAATATCAGCCTTCCGTAATCACAACATCCGATGCAGGAAATAGTGTGGGTTACACCGGTATTCGGGTACGTGGCAGTGACGCAAGCAGAACCAATATTACAGTAAACGGTGTCCCTATTAATGATGCTGAAAGCCAGGGAACTTTTTGGGTGAATATGCCGGATCTGGCCTCATCCGTACAAAACATACAGATTCAAAGAGGTGCCGGAAGCAGCACCAACGGAGCCGGTGCATTTGGTGCTACTGTAAATATTCAAACTGCTACAGGATTTAAACCCTATGGCAATCTGAGCAATTCCTTTGGCAGTTATGGTACACAAAAATCCACCTTATCTACCGGAACTGGTCTGTTACAGGGACACTGGACCATGGACATGCGCCTGTCCTCGGTAAAAAGCAATGGATATATAGACCGCGCAAATTCTAACCTTTCCAGTTATTTTGTTAGCACTGCATATTACGGCCGGAAATGGTCGTTGAAATTTCTCCATTTCTCAGGTTCTGAAAAAACATATCAGGCCTGGTGGGGAATTCCAAGAGAAAAATTATCCGGTACAGATTCCGCTTTAAAAAACCATTATTTCAGAAACGCCGGTTTGGATTATACTTATCGCAATTATTCCGATTCTGTAAATCTGTTCCGCAGCAATTCCAGAACGTATAATTATTATACCTATGAAAATGAAACGGATAATTACAAACAGGCACATTATCATCTTTATTTTAATTACAATTTCAATGTAAAAAACAGCTTGAATGCAACCCTTTACAGAACCAACGGGGCCGGCTATTTTGAGCAGTGGAGACCCTTGGATAAATTGAATAAATACGGCATGCAAAATGTAATTTTCGGATCCGATACTTTTGACAGATCTGATTTGATTCGGCGCAGGTGGCTGGACAACACATTAA
Source organism: Bacteroidota bacterium (assembly GCA_018333525.1). Lineage (GTDB taxonomy): Bacteria > Bacteroidota > Bacteroidia > NS11-12g > UBA955 > JAGXTF01. The sequence goes on from JAGXTF010000015.1 coordinate 69,623, forward strand.
CAGGTTTTATTGGAAACTACAGGTATTCCGGTAAAAAATTACAATTGACAGCTGGCGCGGCTTACAGCCAATATCTGGGGAATCATTTCGGAGAACTTATCTGGGCAAGACTCGCACCGGGCGCGGAATACCAGGGGCACTATTACGAAGCAACAGGGGATAAATTCGACGGAAATATTTTCGTTAAATCCAATTACTTATTAAATCCAAAAACAAACATTTTTGTGGATTTACAATATCGAAAAGTGCACCATGAAGGTTCAGGACTGGACAACGACCGCAGACAAATTCATTTCCGTGGTGACTATGGTTTCTTTAATCCAAAAGCAGGTATTTCCTATACAGATACAAAACTGGGAATGTTCTATTTATCTGCTGCAGTAGCGAATAAAGAACCGTCCAGAAGTGATTTTACAGACAACCCCTATTCCAAAACTCCAAAACCGGAATCCCTGCTGGATGTAGAATTGGGCTGGAATCTCAAACGAAACAAATGGAATTCAGCCATCAATTTTTATTACATGGCCTACCAAAATCAATTGGTGCCAACCGGTGCAGTTAACGATGTGGGCACGCCGCTTAGAACCAATGTAAAAGAGAGTTACAGAGCCGGACTGGAACTCACGGGGGCCTATGTTTTCAGTTCCAAATTCAGTGTAAATGGAAATATTACATGTAGCCAAAATCAAATAAAATCCATTCAAATAGTTACCATGGATTATTTCGATGGATCCACAAAAGATACCACCCTGAATCAGGTTCCAATTGCTTTTTCACCTGCAATAACTGCAGCCATTTCGCTGATTTATTCACCGGGTAAAAATTGGAGCATCTTATGGAACCATAAGTATGTAGGGAAGCAATATCTGGATAACTCAGGCGATGAAGATAAAACCATTAAGGCCTATTATTTCTCAGAACTTTGGATCAACAAACGCTGGAATTTTAAGAATTTTTACATCGATGGAAAATTCCAGGTGCTGAATATGTTTAATACCTTGTATAACAACAACGGGTATACATTTGAATACAAATATGCGGGTGCATTAACCCGTGAAGTATACTTATTTCCTTCTGCTCCCCGGAATTTTATGGCAGGTATAGTATTGGGATTTTAATGCCAGATTCCCAATTGTTTTAACATAGTATCTGCCATGGGCTGGCGGATTTCCGGATTGGGGCGGTTATTCACTTCCGGATGGATTTCAACCAGCTTATTTGGATGAAGTGCTTTGCAAATACTTTCCGCAATTTCGCGTCTGAGTTCTGCATTCAAATGTTCCGTAGGGTACCATTGGTCTGTGTATTGTACACTCCGCGAATTCTTGTAATTATTGATAACGGTAGCACCCATTTTCGAATACCTGTTGGCCAGAAAATCTGCATTGTAATCCATGTATTGAATCAATCGGTTTCCGTACAACAATTGTGCATAATCCCTGCTGGCGGGTAAAAGATGAAACAAAAGATTTACACCTTGTTTTTTGCATTTTTTAACCATCTGATCCAGATCCTGAACCCTGTCATTAGATCCGTCCAGTATAAATGCAAATTCCTTGATATAGGCATCTGCCATATGTCTCCACTTCTCCGGCCTGTCTGAATATGCAACTTTTTCCAGCCATTTTTTCACCGTACCATCCGGATTTTCAAAACCATTTTTATTTAATGCTCTGGTTCTCCAATATTGAAATTTCAGGCGCTCTCTTTCCATTGGATTTTTGTTGTCATAATAATGCATACTCAAAAATATTCTGGTGAGTAAAGGCAATCTTTGAGAATAAAACAACGCTTCCTGCTGGTTGCTGGCTTCATTTCCACTAAACATGGCTGAAGGCCCGCAGGTTCGCATATTCAGCGTGATAACCAAAGTTCTTTTCCTGCCGTCATCGGGCAACAAATTCAGCATTTTTAAAAACAATCCCGGATGAAAACTCTCATGCGTGATGGATGTAATTTTTTTATCAGGCAAATACATTTGCATATAATCACTGATAGAATAGGTGAAAGTATCCGTCCAGGGATTAAAGCTGGTATTGCTGCTTTCACCCATATATACAATTTCTCCGTTAGCAAAAGCTGTATCTATTTTGCCTTTTACTCTGGAGTATTTTGCCACATCTTTTGGAAACTGATATTTGCTGTAGAAAAAATTAGCAATAAAAAACAATCCAATTGCAAATAAAAAACGCCACAATATTTTCTTTATAATGTCCATCAGAATTGAAAATATACAAATGGATGATTAATTGCTCCACCCAGGAGCCATACACATAAAATCATGGCTGAATAGGCGGCCCAACGTATACTGAAATGAAATTTTTGAAACCAGATGTCTATGCGTTCTCGCACTATAAATAAATCCAAAATGATAAATACCGCAAGCAAAATCAGAACAAAAACCGGAATATGTAGTTGTAAAGAACCGGCAGTGTCGCCCAAAAGGGAGTGAAAAACTTCGGAACTCTCGGGTATGGTGCTGCTGCGGAAATACACAAGCGTAATCATAAACAGAGAGAATGTTTTTAATTGACGAAATCTATCCCAAACCTGATTTTTCAATTTGATCTTACTAAAAATAAATCTGTCAAACAAATACAAAACGCCCTGAGAAACACCAAATAAAATCATAGTCATATTGGCGCCATGCCATAGCCCGCTGGTAAAAAATACTATCATTACCGCAAACGCCAAAACCAACGGTCCGCGCTTATTACCGCCAAGAGGGATAAATAAATAATCGCGAAACCAGGTACTCAATGAAATATGCCAGCGATGCCAAAATTCCGGAATACTTTTGCTTACATATGGTTTGTTGAAATTATCCATGAGTTTAATTCCGAACAACAAAGCACTTCCCTGTGCTAAAAGTGAATATCCGAAGAAATCTGCATATACCTGAAATGCAAATAAAAATGTTGCCAGCCATGTACTACCGGCTGTATAAGCTGCATTATTCTGATAATAAGTATCTACAATTTCCGCTAAGTTATCCGCAATACAGACCTTTAAAAATAGTCCGTATATCAACAAGCGGGCAGCATTGCGCAAATCCTCCCATAAGGGCTGGTATTTGGTATGCAATTGATTATACAGATGATGAAATCGTTCAATAGGACCTGCCACCAATTGCGGAAAAAAGGAAACAAAGGACATAAATCTCAGGAGGTTCTTTTCCGGAACTTGTTCTCCGCGATATACATCCATCACATAACTGATGCTTTGAAAGGTATAAAAAGAAATTCCTGCCGGTAACACATATTTGCCCAACTCAATCATCCATGCGGTGAAATTGCTGTCATACAATTTTTTGGCGATGGGAGTATCGCCCATCAAAAAGTCGAAATATTTAAACATGAACAGCATGGCAATATTGCTGCCTATGCTGAGCCATAACCAGATTAGTTTGTTTCGCTTAACTGTAGTTTTATAGATCTGCAATCCACAACTAAAATCAATTACAGTAGTAAGCGCCATCAGACCTGTAAATTCAATTTGCCAGAAGCTGTAGAATACATAACTGGCCAATAGCATCCAATACCAGCGAAACCGGAATGGCAAGGCAAAATAGGATAGCCAGACCAAGGGCAGGAATATCCAGTATGGGATGGAATTGAATAACAAGTGTTTGCAATTTTACTATTAAATCGGCTTTTTCCCCAAGATTGAAGGAATTTTGGGAGGGATTAAAGAAATTTTGTAAGATTGTAAAACCATGGATCAGTCCGGAAAGTTTTCGCCAAATGCAAGACTGGCAGTTGTATTGCGCCAAAAGGGCTCTTCCTGGAAAAAGTTCTTTCTGGGTTTTATAACCCACCCCGCCTATTTGATTATCCTCATTTCCAATATTTCCATATTTTTTCTTCCCGGTCTGGACCTCAGGCATAATGCCCACAGTTTCATTTATATATATCTATTTCAGAGTTTATTGATTGGACTGGTGCATATCATAAAACTCAATTTCTACCGCTTTGCTCCGGCCAGTAGAAGCACAGACTGGAAAAATCCACATGCCATATCCATATTTTTTGCAGTGCATTATGGTTTTTTTCATTTTATTTATTTTTTCTTTATTCCCCCTGAAAATTTGAATTGGAATGTTATTTTATACGGTACAGCAATTAATGGTACGGTGATTATTTATAACAGTTTCAGGCATTACCGTCAGGAGAGCGATGGCCATTATAACGCCAATGATTTTATGTTTTTGCCATACGTAAGAATTGTTCCTATCCATATTGCCGTAATTATCGGCGGTTTTCTCAGCGCATTAACCGGAAATTTTGTAGCTGTTTTTGTGGTATTGGCCATAATAAAAACCGCTATGGAATTGTTATTGGAATACATTCAAACCCTCGGTATTTCTTTTCAAAGCTTAAGTGAAATTTATCCAAACAAAAATGAATAAACCCGGTCGCGGAAAAATATTGGTTTCAGAACCTTTCCTGGAAGATCCGAATTTTCGCAGAACGGTAATTGTTATTGTAGACCACGGCACTGAAGGCACTGTTGGCTATGTATTGAATCACGAAACCGTGTTGCGGGTTGCAGATTTATTTGATGATTTTGAATCCGAAGAACCGGTATTTTTGGGTGGGCCGGTTGGTCAAAACAGCTTTCATTATTTACACAATATTGAAAATCTGGAGGGCACTACCAAAATCATGAACGGTGTTTTTTGGGGTGGAGATTTTGAGCAATTACAATATTTTTTAAAAGAAGATTTGAGTGGTGAAATACAAATTCGTTTTTTTGCCGGCTACAGCGGTTGGGCCCCCGAACAATTGGGGAATGAGATTGAACTAAAATCCTGGATAGTTGCGGAGGGAATGGAAAGCGATATTTTTGGGAACCCAAATTCGCTTTGGAAAAGAATTTTAGGTAGACTTGGAGGTGAATTTGCCTGGTTGGGTAATGCACCGGACGATGTGCATTTAAATTAAATTCAGAGAATTTTATTTACCACATCATCATTGCTGATGCCTTCAGCTTCTGCTTTATAGTTGCGAACCAGTCTGTGTCTCAATACATCTTTGGCAACAGCCCGTACATCATCCATATCCGGAGAAAATTTACCATGAGACAATGCATGGTATTTCGCACCCAATATTAAAAACTGTCCGGCACGGGGACCAGCACCATAACTCACATAATCATTTACAAAAGGATGTGCTCCTGTAGTTCCGGGACGTGTTTTTTGCACCAGATTAACCACATATTCAAAAACATTATCGGTTACCGGAACTTTGCGAACCAATTGCTGATATTGGCGAATTTCCGGCGCACTTATCATTTTCTGTGCACTTTCTCCGGCATCTCCGGTAGTGGATTTTAATATTTGAATTTCTTCTGCAAATGCAGGATAATCCAAAATAATATTCAACATAAAGCGATCCAGTTGTGCTTCCGGAAGCGGATATGTTCCCTCTTGTTCAATTGGGTTCTGTGTAGCCAATACAAAAAACGGATCGGGCAATTCATGGTGCACACCTGCGGTGGTTACACTGCGCTCCTGCATGGCTTCCAATAGTGCCGCCTGGGTTTTAGGAGGGGTTCTGTTAATTTCATCTGCCAAAATAATATTGGCGAAAACAGGGCCTTTTAAAAAGCGAAATTTGCGCTCTTCATCCAGTATTTCATTCCCGGTAATGTCTCCGGGCATCAGATCCGGAGTAAATTGTATTCTGGAAAAACTGAGATCCAAAGATTGGGCAACAGTGCGTACCAACAAAGTTTTTGCAAGTCCCGGCACGCCAACCAATAATGCATGTCCGTTGCAAAAAATCGCAGTTAATACAGCATCTACTACCGCATCTTGTCCAATAATTACTTTGCCTATTTCGCGCTTTAAATTGCGAATGGCCGGTTCAAAATTTTCTGCAATTTGAATGTCGTTCATTAATTCTGATTTTCCCATTTCTTCAATTCGGGACAAGCCATAAAATCTGTATTCAGACGAATATAATTGAGCTTTTTGGTCTTTTCCACCCAGGCTTCAATAGCCTTTTGTTTTTTCATATTTTCCGCTTCCAATTGTATTCTTCCATAATCCTGATCCAGATTTGCCTGGTGTGGTGGAATAAAATCCTTTAAATAAATAATGCGATACACCTGTCTTCCATCCGGTGTTGCTGTTACAGCGGGTTTTGTAATATCTCCGGGCTGCATTTTTTCTACGGCCATTTTTATTTCATTCGGCAATACTTCAAAAAGTATTTTTTGACTTCCTGTTGTTTCATCTTTCAAAAACCCACAGTTTCCTTTATCTCCAAAATCTTCCCCCTGGTATTTTTTTACTGCATTACACCAATCCATCGTTTTCGATTTTAATAATTGATAAACGGAATCTGCCCTCGCCTGAGCGCGTATAAAATCGGTGGTGGTGTTCAGAGGTCGGATTAAAATATGCCTAGCAATTACGCGTTCCCCTTTTCTTTGAATTAATTTCATGAGGTGAAAACCATAGTCGGTTTCAAATACCAAGCTAATGCTGTCTGCCTTTAATTTAAACGCCATTCTTTCAAATTCAGGAACCATGTCACCACGTCCAAATTCGGGCAACAATCCGCCATTATCTTTGGATCCCGGGTCTTCAGAATATGCTCTTGCAAGCTTTTCAAAACTCTCCCCTTTGAGAATTCTTTTTCGGATATCTTCCAGTTGATTTTTTGCAAATTCTTTAGCTATTGCGGAAATCGGTGCATCAATGATCAGCTGCGCAACAGAGACTTCAGTTGGAATAATTGGAATACTGTCTTTGGGAATGGTATCAAAAAATTGCTTCACCTCCTGTGGACTCACCTTAATATTTTCCGTGATTTTGCGTTCCATTTCCTGAATTAATAGTTGATCCCGCATCTTTGGACGTATATCCTCTTTATACTCAGAAATGGTTTTTCCCAAATACTTTTCCAACTCCGCCTGGCTGCCTGCCTGCTGTTGAAAATAGCGCAGCCGGTTTTCAATTTCCTGCTCCACCCTTTCGTCATCCAAAGGCAAACTGTCCAACTCCGCCTGATTCAGCATCATTTGTTTGATGATGAGTTTTTCGAACATGGCACAAACAAAGGCCTGTGTATCCTCTACTCCTCCGGTACGCAACAGCTGTGCTTTTTCGGTTTCCAGATCACTCCTCAGAATTATTTTTTCACCAACTACGGCAAGTATCCCATCAACATGCTGTGCCTGAGCGTAAGTCAGATTTGCGATCCAGATGACCGCACACAAAATCAGATTTTTCTTGTTCAATAACATTAATACTAAATCGCTCCTAAAATGTTACTGGCTGTTAACCAGTTTCTTTTTTAGATTGTCTACCACTTCCTGATTCACTACCACCTGATATTTGCTCTGCAGGGTTTTAGTCCATGCCTCTTCCAAAAACTCTTCGTATTTCGCGGTAACAGGGCCGCGTGTTTCATTCAGTTCTTTTAAAGAACCAGGTATAAATTCATTTACTTTTACCACAATCCAATCAGAACCATAATTGCCCATCAGCAAAATTTTATTTTTCTTTCTGTTTTTTGGATTTGCAAACAGATCCTCGAGTAATTTTTTATCTGCAAACAGATAATTATCGTTCACTTCGTATTTGCCAATTTTGTAGTCTACACTCAGTGGTTTCACCGCATTATGGAATTTCTTAATGCTGTCCGGATTCATTTTTTTCTTTACTTGTTTTGCAACTTTGTTCATCAAATCCTCTGAACTACAGAAATAAACGTCACAAAAAAATCTGTCGCCCCATTTGTACTCTTCTCTGTGTTGTCCGAAATAATTGGCCAAACCGGCACTATCAGAATTTGCTTTATCCCAAACCATTTCTTTTTTGCGATAAAACATCAGAATCCCTTCGGAATATTCCTGATAAATATTTCTGAATTCCACAGATTTCTCTTCGAGATGTTTGTCCTGAAAATTAACACAAACTTCATTCATCCATTGGTCGTACATTCTTTGCAGAGCCTCATCACTGCTGCCATAAACCGTTTTATTGTGTTTTTCCAGATAATCTGCAAACTCTCCCACATTGTGATTTTCATCTCCGATTTTAAACAATACCAAATCCACCAATGGAGTTTGACTCACATTCGGCTGGTTGAAAACATTGCCTCTTACCGGTACTGTGTTTATGGTCTTTTTGGCATATGAAGGCAATTGCGATTTTTTAAATGTGCCTTTGGTAAAATTGCTGTCTAAGGAATTTAATAATGCCGCATATGAATTGGAATAGGCAGTATAATTATTTTCACTATTCACTTTTGCAACCAGCGCATCCACAGATTTCTGAGCACGCATATCTCCGCGAACCTGGTTTCTCAATGAACTTCTCATTTGTTCAAATTGGCCAATTGGACGGGTGCGCACTCGCATCAAAATATGCCAACCCATAGTGGTGCGAAAAGGCTCGCAAATACCGCTGTCTTTGGAAATTGCAAATGCACGATCCAGCCAGTTTTGTTTTACCGGATCACCAACAAACTGCGTTACATTCATAAAATCCATTTCTCCTCCCTGATATTTTGAATTATAATCTTCGCTATATGCATATGCCATTTTTTCAAATGTGCTCTCCTTGCTCATGATTTTTGCATAAATATCGCGAACGTTTTTTTCAACGGTTTCATTGGTAGCCTGCGCATTGTGTCCAACCCGCAACATGATATGCTTTACCTTAATATCCCCTTTATTAACGCGCTTGTCCAGCACTTTGATAATGTGATAACCGAACTGGGTGCGGAAAATTCCACTTACCTGCCCGTTTTCGGTACGATATGCAACATTTTCAAAGGGATATACCAATTGTAATGCAGTGAAATATCCCAAATCCCCGCCATTATCCTTAGAACCCGGATCATCGCTAATCTGCATGGCCATTTGATCAAATGTGCTTTCCTGCGATTTGATTTTATCCAAAGCAAGTTTCAGTTTGTTATATGCCTCAAGCGTGTCTTTTGGGCTTGCATCCGGACCAACACTCACCAATATGTGTGCTGCTTTAATTTCCCAGCGCAACCGATCATATGCTTCCTGTATCAACTCATCCGTAACTTCTTTGTCATAGAGGTAGTTCCTCGCCAGCTGGTTTCGGTATCCCGCAAGTTCCATGCGGTAATCGCGCAGGGTATCCATGCCTTTGTCTTTGGCATCTTCATATTTTAATTTAAACTTGATGTACAAATCGAGATATTCATCAATATCTGCTGCTGTAATTTTCTGTTCACCAATTCTTTTGTTCTTTAAATACTGATACTCAAACTCATCTAAGGTTACGGGATGACCCTGATAGGTAAAAATTACCGGGGAATTTCCCTGTGCTTGGAGACCGGAAGCCCAGGTGCTGATGGAAATAACCAAAAGGCCAATTACTTTATTCAAATGCATATAATTACGTCGGGACGCAAAAATACAAATATCAGGCCGAAGATGAATGTCAATGGTTTGTCAGCATCCGCAACTGACTAAAATGTTTTTTCGCCGGATGAATTTAAATTTCCTGTCATGCGATTCAACACCGCTCCTACACAACCGTTTACAGGTGCAATAACCATATCTGCAACAGGGATCATTGAAATCAGGTTGTAGGCTACTCCAAGGCCGAGGACTTCATTTTTATTTTGACGTATCCAGCGAACACTTGCACTTAAATTCATCTTTTGCCTCTCAGCCATATAATCATACATACTGAAACCCATGAAATAAGCACTGATAAAAAACAAAACCGGGGCTACAACTACGCCTGCCGGTGCAAAAATCAGGGTGATAATAAATCCCGCAAGGTAACAACATAGCTCCAGAAACATATTTCTTAAAGCAATGAGAATACCTCTCCAACTGTCGCGCAGAAATACACTCCAGCGAAAAGGATAAGAATTGCCTGTTATTATCTCCTCTGCTTTTTCTGAAACCCAGGCAATAATCGGGGCTGTGATTATTAAAATAACATATTTCAGAATTCTTGCCAATAACAGTATTACCATAATTCTGACCAACCATTTGCCTATGATTCTTATTCCCGCAATTGTCCAGGAAATTGCCTTTTCCCAAAAATCATTTGCCGATTTCGGATTCCAGTTCTTCAATAACTTATCAAAGCCTGACTCTACCCAAAGATCGGTTGCCTCAATAAAGTTGTATAAACCGAGAACAAATAAAATTGCCCAACAAAAAAGCGGAAGCAGGTAAACCCAGAAAAGCCCGTGTTTGAAAACAAATTCAAACGCCTTGAAAAAATTGCCAAACCCTTTGAAAAAGGAATTCAATTTAGGGGTTCATTGATGGCTTTCCACAAAATATCTTTTAATTCCTGAATGCCTTTTTGCGCAACAGCTGAGAAAAAAATCACTCCGGTATCTTCAGGAAATTCACTGGTAATTTCGTTTTTTAATTCTTCGTCCAGCAAATCACTTTTGCTAATTGCAATAATTTTTCGTTTCATTAACAATTCCGGATTGAATTGTTCCAATTCATTCAAAAGCACCTGATACTCTTTATAATGGCCCTTACTGTCTGCAGGTATTAAAAACAACAGAACGGAATTTCTCTCTATATGCCTCAAAAACCGATGGCCCAGGCCTCTTCCTTCATGTGCCCCTTCAATAATTCCGGGGATATCTGCCATTACAAAACTGCGATGGTCTCTATACGGAACCACACCCAGATTGGGAACCAGTGTCGTAAAAGGATAATCCGCTATTTCCGGTTTGGCAGCACTCACCACACTCAGCAAAGTGCTTTTGCCGGCATTTGGGAATCCCACCAGACCTACATCTGCAAGAATCTTTAATTCCAGAACAATCCATTTTTCATCTCCCGCCTCGCCTGGCTGCGCATAATCCGGAGCCTGATTGGTGGAAGTGGCAAAATGTTGATTTCCCAATCCGCCTCTGCCACCCGGAACCAGCACTTTTCGCTCCTGTTCCTCGGTAATTTCAAATAAATATTCGCCGGTTTCTGCATTTTTGGCAACAGTTCCAAGAGGAACTTCCAAAACAATGCTCTCCCCGGTTCTGCCTGTCATATTGGCTCTGCTTCCACCCACCCCGTCTTCAGCAGTAATGTGCTTTCGGTATTTTAAATGCAAAAGAGTCCACAATTGGGAATTACCCAGTAATACCACATCGCCTCCTTTTCCACCATCACCGCCATCAGGTCCGCCACGTGGATTTGTTTTAGTTCTGTTAAAATGTCTGCTACCGGCACCACCCTTGCCGCTTTTGCAAAATATCTTTACGTAGTCTATGAAATTGGAATCGGGCATGGAGACCGCAAATCTCGTTAAAAATCAGAGAATTCGCTTTACATAACCCTTTTGATTTTCAATTCTATTTGCAACGATTGCTTCAGTTGATTTAGATTGCCAACTAAAATCTACTTGTTCATTCGCCTTTTCATATGGATCTCAGCTATATTATTCTGCTATGGAATCGCAGGACAGTCCATCAATTACCGCGTTTACGACACCGAAAACGGCTTGCCGAGTTCTGAAATTTATTCGGGTTGGCAGGCCAATGATGGAAAACTCTGGTTTACTTCGGACCGCGGTGTATTCAACTACAACGGCTATAGTTTTAAAATTTATACCACTAATGAAGGTCTGGGGAATAATACATGTTTTGGAATATTTCCCCGCGAAGACGGAACTATTTGGTTCACCGGTTTTGATGGAAGTTTATCCTATTACAACGGAACTAATTTTCAGGTACATCAGGAAATTACCGATTTTGTAAAAAACAGATACCTCAACGATTGGATAGATTTCTGTGTGTTTTCCAGTGATAAAATGTATTTTGAACTTACCAAAACAAAGGGTCTTTATGTGTATGATTTTAAAACCCGAAAAGTACAAAGACCCATATTCCCGGATGACATGAAAACAGGCTCTATGGCCAAAATAGGGAATTCTGTATTCTATGTTACCCGGTTATTAAATACATCCAATCCGGTTTATAATTTTATTCGGGCTGTAAATATAGATGCCAATAATTATGCGCTATCCCGTGGGAATAAAGTATATCGGTATTCACTAAATAGCAACAGGTTCCATCTGGAAGACAGCTTTGATTTTCATTCTTTTATTCAGGCAAAAAATTTACTGGTTAGAAATTCGTTTTCGGGTGATTTTTTTGTCTCAGCCGCAAATGGATTATTTCTCTGCAATTTCCAACATCCTAAATTTGTCAAACAAGCAATTTTAGACAATGTAAATACAAACAATATTATACAGGACCATGAAGGGAATTACTGGGCTTCCACATTCAACCGCGGAGTCATTTTTATACCCGATATCGATATTCAATCCTACGATGAAACAATTGTAAAAAATGAAAAAATTCTATCCATCTACCACAACAATAATGAACTTTTTGCAGGTTCAGGTTCCGGGCAAATTTTTATTTTAAATGACAATAACAGTGAACAATATTATTTGGATGTAAAACAAAGAATTCCCATAGAACAATTTATTCAAATCACTCCTGATAAAATTCTTGCACAAAGAAATGTGGACAGGGTTAATGGTAAATGGCAATTCAAAAATAAAGATCCATTCAATTTTCAATTAATTACCCCTTATGATTCAGTATCCGTGCTTTATTCCAGGCAAAATGCCATTGTACACTATGATGGAAATGTCGGTATCTCCGTGGCAGATCGCTCCCCTCTGAATCTTATAAAATCGCTTTGTTATACCGGCAGGAAATTGTGGATTGGCACTATATCCAGCTTGTGGAGTGCCGATTACAAACCATATCAGGCATACAATTATGTCAATTATGGTAAAATCTTTCCCATTCTGGCGCAGCGAATTAATGACATTCAACCGTTCAGAGAGGGAATATTATTGTCGGTTTTTGGAAATGGATTGGTTTATTTTGACGGCAAAAAACCCATTCTTGTCGTGCATGAAAAACTGCATATACACAATCTGATCAACAGAATTTTAATCATCAATGAAAATCAGGTGCTGTTGTTAACCAATAATGGTTTGATTCAAATAAAATTCCATTCAGAGAAGAGTTTTAAAATAGAAAGCGTGGAATTGTATGATGTAAATGATGGATTGAGTTCTAATTTTATAAATGCGGCATTTCTTTCCAAAGGCAAGATATATCTGGGTACCAACAAGGGCATTAATGTAGTAACATTAGATCGGCTAAAACCTTGCCTTGTAAAACCTATTATTAACATCATTGGTTTGAAAACCAGTGATTCCATATTTCGTTTTTCAAAACAAATAATTCTGAAACCATCCCAAAATTCATTTATCGTTGAATTTGAAGGAATCTCGTTCAAGAAATCCAACACCAGACCTTTTTATAAGTATTGCCTGCTTGCCAGAAACAGCGATACGGTTTGGGCTTATACCAATGATAGAACCATACAGTTTACCAACCTCAACGCAGAGGAATATGAATTCCTGATTTCTGCCCAAAATAAAAACAGCGAATGGGCCCCATTTAAATCCATGAAGATTGTTGTAAAGCCTTATTTTACCAATACATGGGGTTTTCGTTTTGCATTAATAGCATGGATTATTTTGGTGAGTTGGTTTATTTATAAAACGCGCAGAAAAAACAATCTGTTGAAACAAGAGCAGGAGAAAAAAGTAGAAATGATGGGCATCCGCGCAATGGAAAATGAATTGATGTCGTTACGTAATCAGATGAATCCACATTTTGTTTTCAATTCGCTCAATTCCATTCAGCGATATATTATTACCAATAATTTTTCTGATGCAAATACCTATATCACCAGATTTTCCAAACTAATGCGCACCAGTCTCAGTATGTCCAAGCTGGAGTTTATTGGTTTGGACAAAGAAATAGATTTTGTAAGTACTTATTTGGATTTGGAAAAATTGCGTTTCGATAATTTATTTAATTATACTATTATAATAGACGATGAAGTGGAAATTGAACTTACACAATTGCCTTCACTGCTCATACAGCCATTACTGGAAAACAGCATTAAACATGGGTTTAAGAATATGAAACAGGGTGGAGAAATTACTTTATTCATTTCGCTCTTTGACGAAAGCCATCTCTTAATTGAATTGACAGATAATGGAAAAGGTATTGAAAATCTCGGCGATGTACTCAATGAAAACAAATCAAAAAACTCTTTTGGCCTGGGAATTGTAATGCAAAGAATCAGATTGCTAAAAGAAAGAATGAACGACAATAAAATTTCATTTGAATTAAAAAACCTCAGCAGGGGTGTTAAAGCCACTTTAATTGTTCCGGTAAGATGAATTGTGTAATTATAGAAGATGAAATAAACAGCAGGTTGTTGTTGCAGGAGATACTTTCCGTTTATTTTCCGGATGTAAAATTGCTAGGTGTGGGCAGCTCGGTGGAAGAAGGAATAGCACTTATTCGCCGACTTTCTCCAGATGTGATATTAATGGATATTGAAATTCTGGGGGGCTCCGGTTTTGATGTTTTGGATGGAATTGAGAATAACAAAGGCAGGGTAATTTTCATTACCGGATACGAACATTTTGCGCTTAAAGCTATTAAATATGCAGCGCTTGACTATTTATTAAAACCGGTGAGTATTCCGGAATTGAAAGCCGCATTTGCAAAAGTTTCATTGGACAACCATTCCGATAACCGAATTCAATTTTTGCGTGACAATCTGCATTCCGGTATTCCTCCGGAACAAATTATGGTTTCACATAACAAAGGCTATACTTTAATTCCATTAAAAAATATCTGTTATTTAGAGGCCAATGGCCCCTATGTATACATCAATCTGGACGATGGAAGGAAGATTCTGGCCGGGCACAGCCTGGGTTATTACGAAGAAATTCTGGACAAAAATGCATTTTTCAGGGTGCACAAATCCTTTATTATTTCTATGTCCAAAGTGGTGAGAATTATAACAAACCCATCTCCAAAAGTTTTGCTTATCCGCGATATTTCTATAGATTTGGCTTTTCGCAGGAAAGAATCCTTTATTGAACATTTCAAAAAGCTCAATCCAAATTAAGCTTTGTTCCAACAAGCAACAAATTCCATTTTTTAACGTTCATGATGAAATATTGAACGTTCATGTGGTTTTCGTGGACGTTTATGCAGGCTATCAGGCAGACCTGATTTTTTCGAATTTGCAAAATTTACACCCCCTTACCTTTGTAACGTGTACTAAGGCACACCTGATTTAAAGAGTAATAGGCTTTTATCAAGACTTAAATTTAATTCAGAAAACCGATCCTTCTATGAGGGTCGGTTTTTTACCCGCCCTGATGGCTATGACCGATCTACCATTCCATCACAAATTGCTTTAAACAACTAATCTTATCATATCTTGCTGTCCCGGAAACGGGCAGCTATGGTATGAAGGGCCGGATTTGTCACATTCCCCTTTCAGCAAATTTTCATAATTCCTAAAGATAAAACATGGAATGGCCTGGAATAAAATTCCCATGAATCGCGGTTTGAGAGGTCTTAAGGAAGTATTTTCGCGGTTCTATTGATTCTATGTCGCAGTACGACTTTATTGAAATTGAAAAAAAATGGCGCCAATTTTGGCTGGATAAGGGTATTTACAAAGTTGAAAATGACAGTCCCAAACCCAAATATTATGTCCTGGATATGTTTCCATATCCCAGTGGTGCCGGACTTCATGTAGGACACCCACTGGGCTATATCGCCAGTGATATTGTTGCCAGATACAAAAGATTGAACGGATTCAATGTGCTCCATCCTATGGGATATGATGCCTTTGGATTGCCTGCAGAACAATATGCCATACAAACCGGCCAGCATCCATCCATCACCACTGAAAACAACATTCAAACCTTTCGCAGGCAACTGGATCAAATGGGGTTTAGCTTTGATTGGAGCCGCGAAGTGCGCACCAGCGACCCAAATTATTACCGATGGACACAGTGGATATTCGGTTTGTTCTTTACCCATTGGTATAACAAAAAAACAAACCGGGCAGAATCCATTGAAACCCTGATAGCCCATTTCGAAACTGCCGGCAATGTCAATTTGGATGCTGCGAGTTCGGATATATTGATTTTTAGTGCAGAAGATTGGCAAAATGCCGATGCACAAAAAAGAGATCATATTTTAAATGACTACCGCCTGGCTTTCATGGACGAAACTACGGTAAACTGGTGCGAAGCGCTGGGAACGGTGCTTGCGAATGAAGAAGTAGTTAATGGGGTAAGCGAACGCGGTGGCTATCCTGTGGTGCGCAAAAAAATGAAACAATGGGCTTTGCGCATTACTGCTTATGCCGACAGACTTTTAGAAGGTTTAAACACCATTGACTGGACGGATTCCATAAAAGAAATTCAGCGCAACTGGATAGGTAAAAGTGAAGGAGCGGAAATTGATTTTACTGTTGCGGAAAGTGAATTAAAAATACCAATTTTTACAACAAGACCCGATACCATTTTTGGTGCTACATTTATGGTACTTGCCCCGGAATACGAAGGCCTGGAAATACTTTGCAGCGATGACCGAAAAAATGCGGTAATGGAATATGCGAATAAAGCCAAAAACAGAAGTGAAATTGAACGCATGGCGGACACCAAAAAAACAGGAGTTTTTACCGGTGCATTTGCAACCAATCCATTTACCAAAAAACCAATCCCGGTTTGGGTTAGCGATTATGTATTAGCAGGATACGGTACCGGTGCAATTATGGCTGTTCCGGCGCATGATGAGCGCGATTTTGAATTTGCAAAAGCATTTGATTTAGAAATTATTCCGGTAATTAAACCAATAAATGAAGAAATTATAGAACCATTATCTGAAGCGTTTTCGGCAAAAGATGGCATTTGTTTTAACAGCGGGTTTTTAAATGGATTGTCTGTTAAAGATGCAGTAAAAAGGGCCATTGAGGAAGTTGAAAAATCCGGTATTGGCAAGAAGAAAATCAATTACAAACTGCGCGAAGCGGGTTTTGGAAGACAGCGATATTGGGGCGAACCATTTCCTATTATTTTTGAAAATGGAATTCCAAAACTGGTGAAAGAATTGCCGGTTATTTTACCTGAGGTAGAGAGTTATAAACCTTCGGGAACCGGCGAAAGCCCATTGGCAGCAGTTACAAATTGGGTTCATACTCCGGAAGGAAAAAGAGAGACTGATACCATGCCCGGTTGGGCCGGTAGCAGCTGGTATTTTTTGCGATATATGGATCCGGAAAATTCCAATGCGATTGCAGATAAAACTGCCTTGAATTACTGGAATCAGGTAGACCTTTATGTTGGTGGAAGTGAACATGCAACCGGCCATTTATTGTACAGCCGTTTCTGGACCAAATTTTTATTTGATCTCGGAATTATTTCCTGGGATGAACCATTCAAAAAATTGGTGAATCAGGGGATGATTCAGGGGATTGGAGAACTTTTGCCTCGTTATACTCTTGAAGATAATTCAATGAATATGGCAGGTTCATCTAGAATTGAATATGAAAATTCCGGAGAAGATCGAATACTTCGAAATTTATATATAGAAGATCAATCCTTAAATCAGTTCATTCCTCAAAATATTATGCTTCCCAGAAATAGAAATGTTGAAGAAGACAAAGTATTTTGGCATGTGTATGTAAGTGAAGATATTGCGAATTCCTTAAACTTAACTGGATTCGCAAAATATAGAATTGAATCAAATTTTGTCGAAAATGACTTTCTAGATATACCTCAGGCTATATTAACTTCAAAGAAGCTAATTAATTCAGAATTTGGTTTTAATATCTTCGTTTGTTCCGATGGTGTTTGGATAAACAATAAATTCTACGGTAAAATTGAAAATGCAGTAGGTAATTTCAAGACAATTTCTGAGGTAGAAAAAATGTCAAAAAGCAAAGACAATGTAATTACACCAGATGATGTCATAAGCAAGTATGGAGCCGACTCCCTTCGTCTTTACGAAATGTTCCTCGGTCCGCTTACAGACAGCAAGCCCTGGAACACCCATGGTATTGAAGGCGTGAGTCGCTTTTTGGGAAAATTCTGGCGCCTGTTTTTTGATGGTGAAAACTTTGCTGTAAACGAAGAAAAAGCAACTGCAGAAGAATTAAAAATCCTGCATAAAACCATCAAAAAAGTAAGCTGGGATATTGACAATATGAGCTTCAACACTTCTGTTTCTGCCTTTATGGTGGCCACAAATGAGTTGGGTCAACTCAAATGCAAAAAGCGCGAAATACTCGAACCATTATTAATTCTTTTAGCACCTTTTGCACCACATATTACCGAAGAATTATGGGACCTTTTACATCAGGCAAATATACAAGCCTCCCATCTCCCACAGGGAGAGGGGTTGGGGTCCATACACCTCCAAAGCTGGCCTGCTTTAGATGAAAAATATCTGGTAGAAAATTCATTTTCTTATCCCATTTCCATCAATGGTAAAACACGCACCCAACTGGAGTTCCCGCTAGATATGGAAACCGCGGAAATCGAGAAACAGGTTTTGTCCGACGAAACCGTATTAAAATGGATCGACGGCAAACCCCTCAAAAAAATCATTATCGTAAAAGGCAGAATTGTGAACGTTGTGGTTTAGATTTTTTAAAATGAAAAACACTTGCATTCTTCTGTTTTCCTGTTTATTTGTTGGAAATATATTCTCGCAATTCAGCAGTGATTCATTGAATAAGATAGCCAAAGACTGCACTAGAGAAAGAGTTTTGTCCGTTGAAGGGCATAAAATACACCTAAGAAAGGGAGAAGTCTATTCAGTTGGAAAATTTTTGGAATGGGCAGGCGAAATAGCTGATGGTTTTCTATTTTTTAAGGTCGGTGATGATACTTTAGGATTTGATCTGGATAAGGATTCATTTTATATTCAGCAGTTGAGAGAATCTCAACGTGCATTATTGAAGCATAAAGACACATCACTAAAATATCAATCGATTGGACCCGTAATTAATCAAAAATACAAATTGATCTGGACCTACATTTTGGACTTTGATACAACAGGATATGGTCGTTGTAGTGGGACTGGTCCTTTCTTAAATGCCATTGCGGGAATTAGTGATTCAATAAAAAATGAAGGAAGAAATATCTTTACTTTTTCGGATACCGGATTAATTCAACTTGATTGCGGATGTCTTGCAAATCTGGCAATGTATGGCATATTCAGGGATAAAAAAACCGGAGAAGAATTAAAAATAAATACCGATAAAACTATTTATTACCGAAGTAAAAAGCGCCCCGAATG
This sequence comes from Bacteroidota bacterium, assembly GCA_018333525.1. Lineage (GTDB taxonomy): Bacteria > Bacteroidota > Bacteroidia > NS11-12g > UBA955 > JAGXTF01. The sequence continues at coordinate 88,810 of JAGXTF010000015.1, forward strand.
GAAGAAATTAATTAGCACTTTTGAACCTGGATATCTAAATTTAAGTTTTGCCGTAAACGATAAATTCTCCTACAATTTATACTTTACAAAATCCGAGTGGCTATTGACTCCAGACAACCCTGGAGATAAACCTCAGCACTTCTTGCGAATAGAATAATTCAAGTAAAAACCCTTAGCTCGGTTGGTGCTCATGTCACATAAGCGAAGCATGTGACCACCAACCGATAAATTCTTTTATAAAATTCCCTTCTATTCCTTGGACTCATATTCACTTCGTAACTCTTTCACTCGGTAACAATGCTACTTATTTTAGCCCGGTTTACATTTTGTCGCACAGCGAAGCTTGCGACCACCGACCATAAATGGCCAATTGCAGAATCCGATTAAATAAGGGTGTTTTCGCTTATTATTGTATATCATACCGGATGAAGGTCCTGAAATACTGTATATATTTTTCATTCGTGATTTCATTAAATGCCTGCAGTTATTGCGAAGAGAATCCCAAGCCGGATATGCCAAGCATACATTTCACCCATGATAGAAATTGGATACAAGTTGCGGATCCAAACGTGTCCTCTATCTTTCTAAATAACATAAGCTATAAGAAATATATTTCCGACTCAGTTTTATCTGATTGTAATTACCCAAAATTCTTCTCAAAAAATGACCTGGATAGTTTTTTATACTCGCATTTGAAGGATTCCTGGCCAGTAAGCAAGAGCCGTGATTCCATTGATTTCAACAAATATTTTGCAGTAGTTTTTAAGTTGAAAGATTTCACTTGCGACGAATTTCGCATGTCCAGTTGGTTAAATACCAGAGAAAAAATAATGGAATACTATATTGATATGCTAGTGAATACCTGTAGGTACAATTACCATAGCAATCAAGTCCATCCGCCTGCTATGGTGTTTGTAAGATATTATGAAAAATCATATTCAGACCTTTGTTTTAAAATGAAATATAAAACTTATGGTTATTAAATACTTTTCAATTATCCTTATTTCAATTCATTCTGTTCTTGCATTTTCTCAAATTGATTTTATAGTTTCCGGAAATACAGGTATTTATTTGAAAAAAAACAATTATGACCTACGTAACCCTATCTCGGCCGTGACCAATACAGGGTTGGAAGTCCGGATATTTGGAAATCACAACAGATATAATTTGTTTGGACTTTGTACACGCAATCAAACTACGGTAAAGTATGAATTACCTTCCTTTAGTTACTTTAGAAAAGAAGAAACTTATCTGTATAATCTTGGGTGTCGATTGAACCTAATAAAAAATGGAATACATCACCCCTTTATTGCACTTAGCGCAGGATTTATTGATGTGAGAGTACATAATTACAGCGATAAATTAGAAATGGACCAAAATCTCCCTTCTAAATTTTTTCATATAACCGAACGAATGGCAGGGCTAACTATTGGTTATACGTTGGAATACAGGAAATGTGATTTTGAAACTTTTTATCAATACAATATATTTAAACCCAATCACTATTCCTTTTTGCTCAAAGAAATCGTTGGAATTAAAATTGGATATAATTTTAATAACGCACCAAAATAAATATGCAAAGATGGAAGGAATTCTGAATCAGCCACCTTATACCTCGCCCCATATGCCTTATAGCTTCCTTCCAACAAAATCCATAAATTCCCCATTGAGCTCATGAAAAAGGCGTTTTAGCTCGGTTGGTGCTCATGTCACATAAGCGAAGCATGTGACCACCAACCGATGAAATTCTCAAATAACATTCACCGCTTATCCTCTGTCACTCTATCACTCGGTAACTGGGTAACTTTTTACAATTTCCTTCCTACAAAATCCATAAACTCCCCTTTGAGCTCATGAAACAGGTGGGAAAAAGATTCCATACGGTCGCGCAATTCCGGATGATCTGCTACTTTTCTATGGTCAGACGCAGTGCTGTTGGATGCTACATTGGCGGCCAGTTCCTTTTCATATTCAGCAATGTCATGCTTCAAAATGTCAATTACTTCATTTTCGCGAATAAACTGATTTTGAAAATGCTCCACCTGAGCTCTTGTCTCGGTGTCGCTATTTGCGGCGTTTACTTCTTCTAAACGCAGCTGAAAACTCTTCATTTCATCTTTGGCAAGTGTAAGTTCAGATAACCACTGGCGGTGGTCGGAATGCAATTCATTAATATATTTCTCAGACATATCTCAAAAATAAGAAAGCCATAGGGAATCCCTATGGCAATTGTTATTATTTTTAATAAAATGCGCTATAGATTTATTAAACCGCGAAACTTTCACCACATCCGCAGGTGCGGGTAGCATTCGGGTTGATGAAGTTAAAGCCTTTGCCATTCAGGCCATCGGTAAAATCGAGTTCCGTACCGCAGAGGTATAAGAAACTCTTCATGTCGCATACGATGCGCATTTGGTCATCTCCAAATTCCATATCCCCGGCTTTGGTTTCGTTATCAAAATCCAATTCATAGGTAAGGCCGGAACATCCGCCGCCTTTAACACCTACTCTCACAAAATAATCAGGCCTGCTAATGCCCGCTTCGCGCATCAGTGTATCCACTTTCATTCGCGCTTTTTCAGTAATCGTTATGGAGCCTGCGTCAACTTCCATTTTTAATAATGCTTTTTAGTATCTTCAATAGGTTCAAGACCCTGTTTGATTCGGTAATCGTTGATGGCCGCTTTAATTGCATCTTCTGCCAATACGGAACAGTGAATTTTTACCGGTGGTAAGGCGAGTTCTTCCACAATGTCCATGTTGTCTATAGTCAAGGCATCATCTACCGTCTTGCCTTTAAGCCATTCTGTTGCCAGACTGGAAGAAGCTATTGCTGATCCACAGCCAAATGTTTTGAATTTGGCATCTTCTATTACTCCTGTTATCGGATCCACCTGTATTTGCAGGCGCATCACATCACCACATTCAGGAGCACCAACCAAACCGGTGCCTACATTGGCCGCCGCTTTGTCCAGTGTTCCAACATTCCTGGGATTGTTGTAGTGATCTATTACTTTTTCGCTATAAGCCATGGTATTATGTTGGATGTTAGATGTTTGATGTTAGACGTTTTTACGATGCAAATTTACTATTTAGATACATTCTAAACAACAGAATCCCGAAAAGGTTTAAGACTTGAGGGAATTTATACTTGCCACAATAATTCGAAGCAATTCCTGGCCTTCATTTTCTATTGGTTTGATTTCCTCTTCCCGCTCCGGATATAGAAAGAGGAAAATCTCAAGGAAAAATAAACTCTCGTCTAATTCTTCTTCAACAATTTTAAATTTATTTACAAAATCGGCTTTCGACTTAGCCCTCCGAGTTGCACGGTAATTTGCCCCAACTGAAGTTCCGGCTTTTACCAATTGATAAATCAATGGTTTATTAATTACAGAATGGTCAATGGAACTACAAAATTTAAGAACGTCACATGCAAATGCCTTTGTTCGATTAAGCATTTGTTCAGTAAACTCTCTACTACTCACCTTTCAACAAACTCTTTTACATCCCACTTCCCACATACTTTAGTGTTCACTCCACTCAATACTCTTCAAATCCACCCCATCTTTGAACATTTCCCACAAAGGGCTCATGTCGCGTAGGCGGTTTACAGCTTGAGTGACATAGTTTATGGTGTAGTCGATTTCTTCTTCAGTGGTAAAACGGCTTAGGCCAAAACGAAGGCTGCTATGTGCAAGTTCGTCATCCAAACCCAGCGCTTTCAATACATAACTGGGTTCCAGAGATGCGGATGTACATGCTGATCCTGAGGAAACAGCGATGTCTTTCACAGCCATCATCAATCCTTCCCCTTCCACATATTTAAAACTGATATTGGTGGTATGTGGCAAACGGTTTTCTTTATTGCCGTTTACATAGCTTTCTTCCAATTTTAAAAGTGCATTTTCCAGTTTGTCGCGCAATTTGCTCAGCCTCTCCGCATCCTGTGCCATTTCCAGTCGAGCCAGTTCGCATGCTTTTCCAAAACCTACAATTCCGGGTACATTTAAGGTACCGCTGCGCATTCCGCGTTCGTGTCCGCCTCCATCCATTTGTGCTGTAACTTTTACACGGGGATTTTTTCTGCGAACAAACAAAGCTCCAATGCCTTTCGGGCCGTACATTTTATGTGCTGTAAAGCTCATCAGGTCAATATTGTCGGCAATTACGTCCACCGGAATTTTTCCAACCGCCTGGGTGGCATCACTGTGAAACAAAACTCCTTTGCTTTTGCAAAGAGCACCAATTTCACGAATCTTTTGAACCACACCCATCTCATTATTCCCATACATAATGGAAACTAAGATGGTATCCGGGCGAATGGCATTTTCCAAATCCTTCATGTCCAGCATGCCATCCATGGCAACCGGTAAATAAGTGATTTCAGCTCCCAATTTTTCCAGGTGTTTGCAGGTATCTAAAACTGCTTTGTGTTCGGTTACGGATGTAATGATATGCTTTCCTTTGCTGGCATACATTTCAAATACTCCTTTAATCGCAAGGTTATTGCTCTCGGTAGCGCCACTGGTAAAAATGATCTCCTTTTCATTGGCCCCAATTAGTGCAGCAATCTGTTCTCTTGCATAATCCACTGCTTCTTCCGCTTTCCAGCCAAAACTGTGGCTACGGCTGGCGGCATTGCCAAAATCATTCAGAAAAAAAGGAGTCATAGCTTCAAAAACGCGTGGATCTACTTTGGTAGTAGCATTGTTATCCAGATATATGGGGAGTTGCATCTTGCTTATTTAGATTGATTCTAATCTGCAAAATAAACGCATTTTTGCCAATTTTGTTCAGTTTCCCACTGCTTAAACCAATATTTAGTTTCATTCACGCAACCTATTAAATTCGCAGATGATGAAAGGAAGGCTTTACATACTGGGAATTTTAGTCTTTTTCATTTCCTCTTGTTATGATATAAAAGAAGAAATGGTTTTGAACCGCAATGGCAGCGGGGTATACCAGATTACCTTTACATTGCATGATTCCGTTTATGCCGAAATGTTTGCGCAAGATTCTATGAAAATGGTAAATTCCATAGAAAAAGACCTTCGAAAAGAGAAAGAAAGATTGCTGGGTATTGAAGGAATTCACAATGTCAATTGTGTGGTCATGAAATTGGGAAAAGTTTCCAGGGTGGGTTTTGAATTTAAAAATGTTTCAGCCTTGAACAAAGCATTGGTTAGGGATTCAAATTCTCCACGTTATTTTCTTACAAAAAAAAACTGGTCCATTACAGGTGGTTTGCCCATGCTCTTTAAATTAGATGAATTGGGATCCGATACTTCAAAACAATCGCGTGATTTAGAACAAGGCATTTTCCAAAACAGCAAGTATACCGCCGATATCCTGGTGATGGGGAAAATAAAAAGTACAGGAAATAAACTGGCAAAAAAGGCAGGTAACAGAATCGTTTTGAATTGCGATTTAAACGCTGTTTTAGACAATAAAAAAACTAATACATTTCAAATAAAATTTAAATGAAAAAACTGGAACATATAGGAATTGCCGTAAAAGATCTGGATGCAGCAGAACTGCTATATTCAAAACTCCTGAACACCAATAGTTATAAACGCGAATTGGTAGAAAGTGAAGGTGTAATTACCAGTTTTTTTATGGTTGGAAATGTAAAAATTGAATTGCTGGCAGCAACAAATTCTGAAAGTCCTATTGCAAAATTCATCGAAAAAAAAGGGGAAGGAATTCACCATTTGGCATTTGAAGTGGAAGATATTCAAAAGGCTCTACATGAAAAAAAAGAAGCCGGCTTTATTGCAATAAATGGAACTCCAAAAGAGGGAGCGGACAACAAATCCATTGCATTTTTACACCCCAAAAGCACAGGTAGTGTATTGGTGGAAATGTGTCAGGAAAATTGATAATTTATGGCAACACCGCGCATACTTTCCATTGATGTTCTTCGCGGATTAATTATGGTAATTATGGTGCTGGACCACGTACGGGATTATTTTGGTTATGGATTTATTTATACCGATCCAACCAACATGGATACTACCAATTCTGCATTGTTTTTTACCCGTTGGATCACTCATTTTTGTGCACCTTTATTTGTTTTTCTTTCCGGAACTTCTGCATTTTTTCATGGAGTAAAATTGAACTCCAAACCGCAGCTATCCAGATTTTTATTTACCCGCGGCATTTTTCTCATTGTTTTGGAACTTACCATTGTGAATTTCGGATGGACTTTTGACATTCACTTCAGCTTTCAAATCGTACAGGTGATATGGGCTATTGGATTTTCCATGATAATACTTTCTGCAGCAATTCACCTTCCCCTGATGTGGATTGGAATTGTAGGCCTTGCAATAGTATTTGGACACAATCTTCTGGATTCCATTCAATTCAATGGAAATTCGCTCCAATCCGTTTTATGGTATTTGTTTCACCAACAAAGCGCTATTGTACCCGAGAAAGGAAGGCTTATCATGGTTGCGTATCCTGCTTTCGCCTGGTCGGGAGTTATGCTCTGCGGCTATGCGATTGGGTACTGGTTTACTTCTTTTGATTTTAAAAAACGCGTAAGAACCCTATTGATTTCCGGGTTTATTGCCTTCGATCTTTTTCTGTTGCTCAGGCTTACCGGCATATATGGGGACGCTTCTCCCTGGCAACACAGCCATTTGAATTGGTTTCTTTCCATTTGGAACTGTACCAAATATCCACCCTCTCTTCAATTTTTGCTGATGACCCTTGGACCCGGTCTGGGGATCCTGGGTTTATTCGAAAAGTTTCAAATTCAGAATCGCGTTCTAAGGGTTTTCGGCGCTGTACCTATGTTTTTTTATCTGATCCATCTCTATTTGGTGCATGGATGTGCCATGTTGTTATGGATGTATATGGGAGGTAAAGCCTCTGCTTTCATTATCACTGCCGAAAATCTGGATTCCGGACAACTTTCGCACTACGGTTATGGACTTTCCGTCGTATATTTGGTGTGGGTACTGTTGATTGCATTTCTGTATTTTCCATGCAGATTCTACGGAATCTACAAAAAAGAGCATAGCCACCAAAAATGGCTAAGTTATTTATAAACGCAGTCCCATGGCCGTTTTACATGCTTTACGGCGGTTCCGAATTGCGGAATTTCCAAAAAATATTTCCCCCTGTTTCGCGGTATTGGCAAATTATGGACGTATACTTGAAAAGTATTTATAAAACAGAAAAATGAATCTTTACATCGGAAACCTCCCTTTTACCGTTAGGGAGCAGGAATTGCAGGACTTGTTTGGGCAATTCGGAGAAGTATCATCCGTCAAAGTAGTTATGGACAGAGTGACAGGCAGAAGCAAAGGCTTTGCATTTGTAGAAATGCCTAATGACAATGAAGCTCAGAGTGCTATTGACGGCCTCAATGGCAAACCTTTCAAAGAACGTGCACTTACTGTAAATCAGGCACGTCCAAGAGAATAAGAAATTTGTTATTTTCCAAAAGCGGATGTGAGCACACATCCGCTTTTTTTGTTTAAGCCTTTTTCAAATGAATTAAATCCATCCCAGTCCGGTTGCAATGAGTCGAATTCCGAAAAACACCAGGGCTGTACCAACTACATAATCTACTCGTTTCAACAATTTTTTGGTCAACAAATTTTTGAGTTTTGAAGCACCAAATGCAACACCTACTTCTGTAAAAAAAATGGTGGAAACTGCACCTACCGCAAATATGATTTTTTGACTTATGTCGTAATCCAATGCCGGTGGAATACTATACAAACCCAACCACCATGCAGCATTTGCCGGATTTAACAAATTAATAATAAAGGGTTTTAAATAAAAATCCCGTGCGTTCTGCAAGCCTGAAGTGTTTTCACCAATACCAATATTTCCTCGGCCTTGAACAAATGTTGTAACGGCCATAATGAGCAAGACCAATCCCCCGCAAATAGAAATCGCATTGCCATTGCTCTCTAAGAATTTCTGAATAATTCCCGTGAATCCTATCGCGAATATTACAAATAAAATATCGCCGCTGATTACACCGGCAGCAATGGTAAATCCTTTTTTCCAATCGTGCTTGATGCCAACCTGGATCAGCATAAAAAAGATTACTCCCAAAAGCACCGACATTAAAAAACCGGTGCCTATTCCAAATAAAAGTGGTGATATATAATTCAATTTTTATTTCAGACTCAGATGAAAATCCAATTGGCTTTTTCTATGGCGCAACCAAAATTCTTTTCGTTCCATTTTGCGAATTTCATACTGCTCTTTCCGGCCATCGTCATACTCAATTACAAAATCATTATCACTGGTTACAGTACTCCAGATTCCGGTTTTTTTCGCATCCTGAATCTGCAGAATCACCGAATTGTTTCTGGTGAATTCCCAGATGTAATTTTTGTAATTGGCACTGCTGTCAACCTCATTGAGTTTCACACTGGAAGCAACCCATTTCCCTTCAATGCGCTCCTTTCTTGACAAGAGGGAAACTTCAGGCCCTTCCGGGTATTTGGAACAGGACAAATGGGCAAAACCAATGGGAAGAACAACAAGAATAGGGATAAGGATTTTCATAGGTAGCAAATTTCATAAATTATCCGCCATCTTCCATATCGCTGTCTTCCAGAAGCATGTTTTTATCCACAGTAGTATCCGGCAATTCATCTACCTTTTTCAATTGCCGTTGAATCATTCTGGTACGCGTACCTACAAGCTTTTCAATCTCTTCTCCGGCTTGTCTGATCCTGTCCTGGGCCTTATCCAACACTCCGCCAAACTGTTGAAATTCTCTGCTCACTGCTTTGAGTAATTCCCCGATTTGTGCACTCTGTTTTTGAATGGAAAGTGTCTTAAATCCCATTTGCAAACTGTTCAAAAATGCGGCCAGGGTACTTGGACCGGTTACCACCATTTTATAATCCCGCTGAATGGTTTCAATCAAATCCGAATTGCGCACAATTTCCGCGTATAAACCTTCCGTGGGCAGAAAGAGTATTCCAAAATCGGTGGTCAGGGGAGGGTGAATATATTTATCCCGAATGTCTTTCGCACAGCGTTTTAATTCTGAATCCAAACTTTTTTTAGCAGTCTCTATTCCTGGCAAATCCCCATTTTCATATGCATCTACCAATTTGGAATACGACTCCATTGGGAATTTTGAGTCTACCGGTAAAAAGACCGGTTCAGCACCTTCTCCCGGACCAGGCAGACAAATTACGAATTCTACTACTTCCGCACTTCCGGGTTTGGTTCTCACATTGGCGCGATACTGGGATGGTGCCAGAATATTTTCCAAAATATTTCCCAATTGAATTTCACCTAAAATTCCACGGGTTTTTACATTGCTCAATACCTTTTTTAATCCGCCAACATCCTGTGCCAGGTTCTGCATTTCTCCCAATCCTTTGTGCACCAATTCCAGTCTGTCGCTTACCTGTTTAAAGCTTTGAGCCAACCGCTCATCCAGAGTTTTTTGCAATTTTTCATCTACTGTTTTACGCATTTCTTCCAACCTGGTTTCATTGCTTTTTTGCATTTCTGAAACTTTGTTTTCCAAAGTATCGCGCATTTCCTTCAATTTCACTTCTGTGTCCTTCCGGAACAATTCATTTCGATTCGCCAAATCATCCAAACGCTGGCGCACCAGCTCATTCAGAGATTTACCAAGTTCCCTGCTTTCATCTTGGGAGGTCTTTAATTTCTCAAACAATCCGGTGCTTAAATTTCCAAACAAATTGCCTACCTCTTCCCTTGTACTTTGCAAACTTTTGGTTTGTTCCTGCCTGTTATTGCTGAATTCCTGTGAAACCCTCAAATCCAGTGAATCGAGCTTTTGATTGAGAAGGGGATCCTGACTGCTTTTTTTGGTCAGCATAACAATGAGCATAACACCCACTGCTACCAAAAGAATCAGAATAATATATAAAACGATTTCATTCATTATTGGTATGCAATCCTCGCCACATTTATGGGTTGCAATATCAGAAAACTCAACTTAAAATTGGCCGCTTCATACCATTTTAAACCCTGCATGGCGGAATTAAAATTAGAGCTGTAAACCAGAGGTAAATTTACCTCCATGGATGTGCTTCCATTAGTTCTGATCACATAATTAACTCCTCCTGCCCAATACAGGTCCATGTTTGCATTACCCGCTAAAGCAACATCAAAAAAGACATTAACGGGTACTTTGGGAATCAACGAACTTTCTACGTTTACCCCTGCTGCAAATTTTTGTGCTGTTATATTCGGCAACATTCGTATTCCTGTGCCGGTTGCAAGCAATTGGTTACTCCACAAATTCCCTGAATTCATGTTCTCACTTCGATTTACAAGCAATTGTTGGAAAGCGTAATCGTTGCCGCCGTTTGCACCGCTAACAACTGGGAGATAGGCATTGTCAACTGAAATATTCCCGCTTCCATAAGTCTGTAAAAACCCGGTGAAAAAAGATTTAATAAATAATCCCGAGATTTTCGATTTCATAAAGGTATAAGGGATTCCGATTTTATGTTCTGCAAAAAATTTGAAAAAACCCATTGACCCATAATACGGGGAAACTCCTATAAAACTTGTATAACTGCGGCCACGCTCCACTTTCAAAACAAGCTTGGATGGAATGGACTTTTTATTGGATGTTCGGCTCCAGCCCAATTGAACAATATAATTCAAAAAAATACGATTCATGGAACTCAAATTAAATTCGGACCCTGATACATTATTCAGAAACCCATTCAAAAAAAACTGTTGCTGTACCCAGGGACGACGCCTTTTTAAATATAAATCTGTTATCGATTCCAAATGCGTGTAAGCATATAATTTTTCAATATTGGTAATTGGACGAAAATGAAATGATCTGCCAACCAATCGCGTTTCCAATAGCGTAAACCTGCTTTTCTGAAACCAGATATTTCTTTGAATTCCGGCAATTCCCACCAACTTTTTGGATTGAACACCATAGCTCGGCATCAGCCACCACTCCCACTTCCGGCGCGGAAATGTAAAATTGCTGATCACCAATCCCGGGGTAAAACCATCGTAGCGGTTGGAGCTAAATATATTCGGAAATATCCAGATTTTATTATCCCCGCGGTGGTACAAATCCGGAAAACCAATTTTCCATTTTCCTGAAGTTTTAAAAATTCCATTTGTTTTAGCTGCATTATTTGCCATGTTCCTTTCTGGTAAAAAACCACTTGGATTTAATCGCACATATGAAGCTTCAGAAATGCTCACAGTTGTATCTGCCGCCATTATCCATCTGTTGTTGCTACGTGTATCTGTTTTCCATTCCAATTTTACAGGATAGGAAAAATCTGCATTATTCTTGATTTTAATTTGGTATCCGCTGCTGGTTTTTTTCAAAGATTGAATCGCAACATCCGGTTGTCCGTCACCGAGTAATTCATTAAAAAACCACCCTAATTTTTCTCCACTTACTGTTTCAAAAACGTCCTGAATATCTCCCGGAAGCGGATGCCGGAAATGCCATTCTTCAAAATATTGATGCATGCAGGAATCCATCATGGATTTGCCCAAATACTCCTGCAGATATGTAAACCTCTCGGGGTTTGCGGAATAAATAATGGTTCCATAATTTACTTGTTGGTAATCCTCACTGTGTAAATTCCCTGCCTGAAAAATCCCCAGATCCGTTGCCAGATGGTATAACAATATTGCAGATTTCACACCAATTCTGGAATGTTCTGCCCATTCTGTGGGAGCATTTCCCTCTGCATACCACTGATAAAATGTATTGATGCTTTCATCCATCCATGGATACCGTCTTTCCTGGCTCCCTAACATCCCTTGAAACCAATTATGTCCCACCTCGTGAATAATGGTTCCCTCGCTCGCATCTCCGCAAATGGTAATCATCGGATATTCCATTCCACCCGCAGCTTTTAATTCTCCGATTACCGCAGAACAATAATCATAGGCATAATAGCCCACTCTTTTGCTGTAATACTGCAACGCTTTTTCGATTGCAGAAAGCACAGTTATCGAAGTGAAATTCAAGTTGCCGTGAATAAAAGAAAATGTGTGCACTTCATGTCCGTTGCCCAATTTTACTTTCGCCTCACCTACCCGAAATTTCGGGTCTGTAAACCAGGCAAAATCTGATACATTTTCCTGCACATAATGGATGGTTTTATTAGATTTTCCAGTTCTGCCGGTGCTGCTTTCTTCTGCAACTTCAGATAACCAATCCAGCTCGGATTCTTCTTGTAATTTTCCGGTTGCACCAACAACATAATTGTCGGGCAACGTAAGCGCCACATTATAATTTCCAAATTCGCTGTAATATTCTCCCTGTTCCAAATATTCAAAAGTATTCCACCCGTTCACATCGTAAACTGCAGGTTTTGGATACCATTGTGTAATGGAATATAAGCCATCACTTACTCCCATTCTGCTAAATAATGCAGGTATTTTGACCCTGAACGGAGTAGATATTTCTACCGTTTGATTTGGATTTAAAGGTTCCTTTAAAATTACCCAGACAATTTCCGCATTTTCAAATCTCGTTTCGAGTTTTACATGGTTGATTTCAAAATTCAAACTGTCCAGAAATCCCCTGTCACTTTTCTTGGCCTGTAAAAATTTGCTGTTCCCTTTTACATAAGCTTCTTTTCCATACGCCGTTTTATTGGATGAAAAAGCATTGGGCCAAATATGAAAGGGTATTTCGCGAATAATTTCCGGGCTGTTATTTTGATACCGGATTACCTCATTACAGCGCAATATATTGGACTGAATATCCAATTCTGCATGTATTTCATGATCTACCTGCTGTTTCCAATCCGTTTGTCTGGTTTTTAAATTTTGTGCATCTGACTTTTGAAAAAAGATCAAAAAGAGTAATGTAACAGAAATAAAAATTTGCTTCATGTGTGCGGTTTTCCCAATTTGTGTATACAACCTGTGCAAAAATACATGCCTTTGAATGCAAATGAAATTTGAATCGATAAAGCGCTGGTATATTTTTGACCCCAATGAGTTTTTTTCCTTCAGATTGGGAAGACGAAGAAGAGGAAGAATTTTCAGGCAACATCGAAGAACTGGTGCTTGAATTTGAAGGGCATCGCCGTGAGGATTTTTCTCCCCGTGAATTATTGGAAATTTTCCGCTACTATTCCATGAACCAGCTGCTTCCGAGCAAAGGGGAAAAGGGAAAAGCACATATGAAAATGGTTTTGGAACTGGGTATGAACCAATTTCCATACATTCCTGTTTTTGCCATCCACATGGTAGAAATTTTAATGGGAGAAAAAAACTACAGGCTGGCGCGCAAATACATTTCACAAGCCAAAGAATACAATGCTTTTGAACCGGCCTTATTCTTCATGGAATCTGTGGTTCTGTCACTCGAAGGCCGCAAGGAAAGGGCTCTGGAGCAAATGAATGCAGGATTGGACCTTGCAGGGGATGATGAGGAAACTCTGGAAGATTTTTTGGAATTGCTTCTGTATTACGGTCGTTTTGAAATGGCGGTTCCCGTGTTGGAAAGAGCATTACAACGAGGAAGCGATGTGAGTTATATTTTGGAAAAATGGCTGGATATTTCTACGGATAAGGACCAAATTGGGCAGATTATTCCATTAATGGAAAAAATGGTGGACGACAACCCATATTCCGAAGACGCGTGGTATTTGCTCGGATCCGCATTTTTGGAACTTGAAAACCATGAAAAATCTCTGCAGGCATTTGATTATGCCGTTACCATAAATGATAATTTTTTGGAAGCATGGATCGGGTATCTGGAATCTCTTTATGAAACCTCAAAATATGCAGATTTCATCCAACATTACAGCGAACAGGAAAAACGATTCAGCAATGGTGCCTTTGATGAATTGATGGGATTGCTCGCATGGAGTTTGTATGAAACCGGAAAGATGACCGACTCCAGAGCGCTTTACCGCAAGGTGTTAAAAAGGACTCCGCAGGACAGTGAAAGTTGGTACAGCATGGGTCTTACTTTTCATTATGAACAAAATTATGCAGCCGCAATTCCATATTTGGAGCGCGCATATGAATTAAATCCTTCTGAACCCGATTACGGGATTGTGCTCGCCGCTGCCTATTTTGGTGTAAGTGAAGCGGACAAATGGGATGCCATGTACGATATTCTTGCACAAGAACATCCGGAAGAAGAAGAAATATATCTGGATTGGGGTGTTGCCCTGCATGAGACCGGAGATACCGACAGGGCTATGGAAATTACCCAAACCGGCCTCAAACAAAATCCGAATAGTTATTTGTTGATGTACAGGCTTGCTGCAATTTGTTATATCACAGGCCAGCAGGCAGCTGCAGAATATTTGCTCGAAACTGCTTTAAGTGTAAATGCGGAAGAGCATAGCCAAATGTTTATTTTTGCCCCCGAATTGAAAAAAGCAGGCAGCCTTTTGAGAATAATTGCCCGTTTTATCAATCCCGGATTGTAAACATGAACAGCGAACTATTTCAACTAAAAAACTTACCGGCCAGAACCGGAAAACCGAGAGAAGAAGGCATAACTATGGTTATGGACAAAGGACTAAGCCTTCGTGAGGTGGAAGATTTTATTTCCGTTAGCGGGGAATATACAGATTTGGTAAAACTCGGGTTTGGTACCGGATTTTTAACTCCGCATCTCATTCAAAAAATCAAAATATACCAATCCGCGGGTATTCCGGTTTATTTCGGTGGAACCTTATTTGAAGCTTATATCGCCCGAAATCAGTTTGAAGATTATTTGCGCCTGCTTGAAAAAACAGGAATTACACATGCTGAAGTCAGTGATGGCAGTATAGAAATGCACCATGATGAGAAGTGCGAATACATTCGCAAACTCTCGAATAATGTGATAGTATTAAGTGAGGTGGGTAGCAAGGATGCAGAAAAAATAATTCCTCCATATGAATGGATTGAGCAGATGGAGAGTGAAATAAGTGCCGGTGTTTGGAAAGTAATTGCAGAAGCCAGAGAATCCGGAACTGTTGGCATTTTCCGCGGAACAGGCGAGGTCCGTTCCGGCCTTGTTGCCGAAATTATTCGTAAAATTCCATTGGAAAAAATATTGTGGGAAGCCCCGCAAAAAACCCAGCAGGTGTGGTTTATCAAACTTTATGGAACCAACGTAAACATGGGAAATATTGCTCCAAATGAAGTAATTCCCCTGGAAACCCTTCGTCTCGGACTTCGCGGAGATAGTTTTCATTTCTTTCTGAATTCCTGAGTTCTATGGAATATTTTTATTCCGATGGCCTGGAGTCTGAAAGATTGGTCACCAGCTATTTGAATGAAAGCCATATTCCACTTTGGAAGCCATTTTTTTTCGATTCTTCTGCAATGCAGTATTTTCCGGGATTGGAAGAAAATTCTCCATCCGAAAATGCCAAAATATGGATTGACCGGCAGATTGGCAGATATGCCGATCAGTTATATGGCCTTCAGGCGATTTTTGAAAAATCCACAGGGCAATTTGTAGGTCAATGCGGTTTAATCACCCAAAATGTGGATGATGCCGTGGAATTAGAAGTGGGTTACCACATTTTAAGTCCTTTTCGGGGTCAGGGCTATGCGCCTGAAGCAGCCAGATTATTCTTTAATTTCGGATTCCAACATTCCCCGCAGGATTCGCTGATTTCTATTATTAAAAGAAACAATTTGCCATCGCAGCGTGTGGCAGCAAAAAACGGTCTTGTGCGTGATTCCGAAACCTATTGGAGAAATATAGACGTCTACATTTATCGGGTGAAAAGAACCGACTGGATGGCATCTAAACCATAATTTCAGGCCATTTTCCGGCTTTTAGATTCCGATTTCGGTAAAAATGCTTTCGTTTGATAGGTTAAAAATCCTGTTTCATATACAATTTGACCTCAACAACCTCTTCAAACCCTCATCCAGACTGGGCTTCAATGAATTGAGCCTACCTTTGTAGACCAGGTAATATGCAAAACCCTCTGAAAAAATACCTGATACTTGGAACGGTATCAATTTTAATGATCCACTTGCTTCATGCTTCGCCGGCAATAACAAAAGCAATTCAACTCGACAGTGCAAGCGCGTCGGGAAAAACATGGCACAGGATTACCAACCAAATGCACCGGTTTACCAAAACTGTAAATGCATATGTTCGTATTGTTACTAAAATCAAACCGGCTGATACGGTGTATACCAAAGAAGTGAAAAGCTATGCAGATTCTGTAGATAAATCCATAGCACGCAAAGGTCCTGATGATACTTCCGGTATGCAGAAAATAGAACGCCTCTTTGACAGCCTGGTATATTCATCGGGCAGATTGATAAAAAAAGTGGAAACTGATAGTGCTTTTGCTAATAACAAAGCCGTGAAACAACTAACCGGTGCCATGCAGAATATCCGCATCGGAATTGGCAACTACCAAAAAGAATTGAATGAGAATGCGGCCAGGAGAAAGGAGAAAAAACAAACCTCCAATCCGCCCCGCAATTAGGAAATTTCAATTTCCGTTTCGTTCAGATTCTTGAAATAACATCACAAAAAAAGCCGGTTTCCCGGCTTTTTTGTTTGGTTTAAATATCTCTAAAAGTTTATTTCAACTTGTTTACGTGGAGCAAAAGTTGGTCATAGGTCTGCAAACCTACCAGGGTTTGAACCACTTGTCCTTTTTTAAAGAACATAATGGTGGGATACGCGGCAATATTGTAATTTCCGGCTATATCTTCCTGTGCCTCAGCATCAATCTGAAGTACATTTACCAAATCTTCCTTTTCTTTTCTGAGTTTAACCACATCCGGCGCCATCATTTTACATGGACCACACCAGGTAGTGTAAAAATCTACCATGGTAAGTTTTTCACCCGCTATCATTTTTGAAAAATCGGCTGCACTGATCTTTCCGTCATGATTGTTTGTTTGCTTTGCAGGTGCAGTGTTCAGGTCTACCGGTTGCTCATCTGCAGCAATAGGTGATGAGGTATTACAAGCCAGCAAACTATAAGTCCCAATGACTGCCAGAGTTAAAATACCAACTGTGATATATGCTTTTTTCATTGTTGTACAAATTTACATCCCTTAAATGCAATAATTTTGCCATAAATGCAAAGCAGTATTGCCATAAGCATCGTTATTCCGGTGTTCAATGAAGAAATGAACATAGGAACACTCTATTCTCGTTTAAATAACGTGTTGTCAGACATGAATATTTCGTCCGAAATCATTTATGTGAATGATGGCAGCAAGGACAGTTCCCTTCAAATTTTGAAAGGGATGTCAGAATTGCATTCCAATGTGAAATTCATTGATTTAAGTAGAAATTTTGGCCATCAGGTGGCAATATCCGCCGGAATTGAGCATGCTGGCGGTGAGTATATTGTAATTATGGATGGAGATGGACAAGATCCGCCGGAACTCATTCCCGAATTACTCGCAAAAGCAAAAACAGGTTATGAAGTTGTCTATGCCAGAAGAAAAAAACGGGAAGGTGAAAATTTCCTTAAGAAAATTACTGCCAGAATTTTTTATAGGTTTCTTGCAAGAATCACCAGCGTAGAAATTCCTGTGGATACAGGAGACTTCAGAATCATTCACCGGAAAATTCAAAAACTACTGAAAAAAATGCCGGAACAACATAAGTTTCTTCGCGGTCAAATCAGCTGGCTTGGGTTCAACCAGACTTTTCTGGAATACGACCGTCAGGAGCGCCTGGCAGGACAAACAAAATTTACCTACCGCAAAATGATTCGTTTTGCCCTGGACGGAATCAGCAGTTTTAGCAATTGGCCGCTGAGAATTGCAACGATTGGTGGATTTATCGTTTCAGGAATATCCTTTCTCCTGATTATATACACCCTGTATCAAAAATACTTTGGAACTACAGTACCGGGTTGGGCCAGCGTAAATATTTCCATTTTGTTTATTGGTGGAATTCAATTAATCGGCATCGGAATTTTGGGAGAATATCTGGGCAGAGTGAGTGAAAATGTAAAAAACAGACCCCATTATATTATCCGGGAATCCAATCTCGAAAATGAGGAAATTTAAACCCGGTTTCTGGTTTTTGGTATGCTGGATTTTGCTCTCTCTGAGTACAGGAATCTGGCAATATTTCAATGCTCCTCCAACTGGAATTCATCAGGGTGCGCAAACCGACCGGGCTTGCATTGCATGGAATTATTACGACCAAAGCATGAATTTTTTCAAGCCAAGAGTAATGGAAACCAGATTAAACGATGGAATCGCAGGCATGGAATTCCCGGTGGTTAATTATTCAGTGGCATTGTTATACAAGATTTTCGGCCCTCATGATATTATTTATCGCATGGTAGTTTTTTTGATTGTTTCTGCCGGAGTTTATGCAGTTTTTTTACTCAGTGGATTTTTCATGCAGCGCTTTCTGTCTCGTATTCTGCTTGTATTTTCCTGGTATCTGTCCCCAATTTTTTTATATTATTCCTTCAGTTTTTTGCCGGATACTTCAGCCCTCAGTTTTTCCATGATTGCCACGTATTTTTTTATTAAATACTTATTTGGAATTCACGAGAAAAAATCAATTGCCTTTTATTTTCTTTTTATTTCCCTTGCAGGATTGATAAAAATTACTTTTCTGATTATTCATATTACCTGTTTCAGCATATTGTTCTTATTGCGCTTTAAACCCACTCTGATAGCCATCAACAAGCAGGTTACTCCCTCTCAGTTAATCTCGGTTTTTATTCCGGTTGTTCCTGTTTTTTCCTGGTATTTTTACGCAGCGAAACTTACAGAACATACAGGCAATACGCATTTTCTTCAACAGATAAATCCCGCTAAAAATCTGCATGATGCAGGAGATTACATGTTATATGCTTACAATACATGGAGCAATAGTATTTATGTACAATTTGGTTTTATTTCCATCATTGTACTGTATATTATTACCTGGATAGGAAAACGCAAAGAAAACCCTTTACTCGCTACACTTTCCGCATTGTGTTTTGGTGGAGCAGTTGCCTGTTATTTTCTATTTCAGTTTCAGTTTTTGTACCATGATTACTACTATCTGATATTTTTTCCTGCTTTATTTTTAATGTTTTTATTTATGCAACAAGTATATCTGGAAGGCAAAAAAATTATTATGGGCATTTTACCGTTTCTGTTCCTGATAGGATTTTACATATTTCCATTTCTCAGTTTATCCCATGCCAGATATATGCTGAAAGAGAGATTCAGACCTGACAGTTATTACTTTCAGGAGGCATTTCCGGAACAAAAACATTACCATAATATCGCGGATGTAATAAATAAATTTGTTCCAAAAGGGGAAAGGATTATTTCTGCATTTGATCCAACTCCCAATACTTCACTTTATTTTATGCGCCGTCAGGGGATTCGCATTGCTGGCGACTTTTCGCCCAAACTTACTGCAGATATTATACTGGATACCAAATATAAATATCTGTTAATTAACGATGAGAAAAAATGGAATTCCGGATATGCGGATACCCTAAATTTAGAGAGTAAGTTAATTTACTCCGGCGGTCCACTGCGTTTGTACCGTTTAAATTATTAAAAAAAATAAAAGAACATGGCCGAAATTCCGGCACCATGTGCTTTTGAAGGAAGCAACCAGGCCTCTGTTCCATAAATGCCAATACTGGCAAGAGTTCTTAATTTATTGTTGCCTTTATTTTTGGTGCTGTGCTTCAAATAAAAATTCAGATTGTAGGTATCAAATCCACCCAATTGTAATTCCGGGGATATGGAAAATCCACCCCTTACAAATGCTTTAACAGGTTGAACAGATATTTTCGGAAGATATCCCTTGATGTATAAATACTGGATATCAAATTCAAAGGATCTGGAAAAATACTTGAATTCCAATTCAAAAGGAAGCATCACCCATTTGCTTGTATAAGAGGTATCCGGCGCCAGTTCCTGATTAAGCGTATCCTTAAAATACTCGAGCCAGCTCGATGAATTCAGCGTTTTTAGATCAATGCTTGTTTGATCCACCCGAACAACGGTATCCATACTTTTTTGGATGCGCATCATGTCAGAAATATTTGCAGCACCTAAATTATTTACAATAAAATAAAAACTCCCTGATTTTGACCGGGTATGTGCCTTCCAATTGGTATAGAATCCATATCCAACACCGGAAGCTCCATTATTCCCGCTGTTCTGGAAATCTAAATTGTATTTTACATCCACATAATTGCGGTCTGGATCTGTATACACAGAAGTATTGGTTAAACGCAGATCCCGCCATGTTAGAACCTGGCTGAAACCTATTTCGGTTTCTGTAGACCAATTTGAATTCTTTATTGGAAGCAAATTGGAAAAGCCAATACCAAAATTGCGATAAGTTACCTGTTGAAATTTGGTATTTTTTATTTCCATTTGTTGTCCCAAATAGGGATCATTTCCACGGAAAAGCAGCTGCCATAAGGCTTTATCGTAGGCTGCACCAAAAATATTTTTTTGTGAAATGCTGATATAAGCGGGATGAAACCGGGAATGCTTGTTTCGAATTGCAGTATCTGAAGTTTGATGGATATTGGCAATGGCATAAATAGAAAAAATACCTCCGCTGATATTTTTATTGCGGATATTTTTTTCTGCATTCAGAATTTTTTTATTGGATATATTTCCTCCAATTACCAGATTATTCAAAAATCTCTGGTCCAATCCATTTGAACCGGACAGCAGGCT
The DNA here is from genome assembly GCA_018333525.1 of Bacteroidota bacterium. Lineage (GTDB taxonomy): Bacteria > Bacteroidota > Bacteroidia > NS11-12g > UBA955 > JAGXTF01. Next base: position 109,432 of record JAGXTF010000015.1, read on the forward strand.
GATTCGTATGCCGGTTGGCACTCGAATTGCTTTCGAATCAGCTAATTTATTGCGCACGGAATCGGTTTGTGCGTATGAGGATGCTGCATAAAAAAAAGTAAATGTGCCTTGAATCAGCAGCTTAAAAGTTGGCCTCATATTCGAATTTACCGTTGGTGCTTATTTTTAATTTGTAAGTATTATAAATTTTTCTGTTGGTTCCATCGCCTTTGATGGTGGCCTTGATTACAACAAATGCTGTATTTTGTAAAAGTGCCATTTTATCAGGCGGTACCGGAATTACCAATCGCGATTTTACACTGGAAAGTGGTTTTCCCTGTGCATCCACTTTGCCGGATTGTACCACCTGATTGTTTTCAATTTCCAACTTGCCAATAGAATTGTGATTGGCATCCATGAGCATCAACTCAAGGCCAACTTCAAATGGATAACTATTTTCTGCGTCCACATAAAGAGTGGCACTTTTTATTCTTCTGTCTTGCCCCAAATCGCTGAAATTCACAGCCTGAGTATCCCGCAGAACCAATCCACCAATACTGAATGCAATTGGCATTTCGACATTCAAAAACACGTCTACCCTGCTGTCATCGAATACAAAATCTTTCCAATTGCTCACATTTCCGTTGGGATTGGTCTCCACATCCATATCATAATGAATCAATTGCGGAAGAGTTTCCACAAATTCTTTGATATTGGAATTATTCTGATCCAATAACACTTTTTTCTCCACGTATGCACCTTTCAAAAATGGCGGGGATTGTATATAAATATCCGATTGCAATGGAGTGGCATTTAATATTGTTTTTTTTCCGCTAAAAATATTTTCACCTTCCATGTGGTTGATTTTGATTCGCCCTTCCGCACCCACATAGTTGCGAAGCAATACTGATGCTGTAAAATCCTTCAGAGTTAAATCCCCCTCCAGGCCTTTAAACAATTGGAATGCAGTGCTGGAAAGGCCTGTTTTGTTCAAAGTATTTCCCAAATATCCGATGGCATATTCCGGAACCATTTCAGAAACACTGTATAATATTCGTATGCTGTCGTTCAGTGTTACTTTTACTTTTCTTCCACTGCTGTCCAGCTTCACAATTAAAATTTGGTGAAATGTATTCACGGTGTCTTTTACATCCGGATTTTTTCCCCGAAAATCAAACATATAACCGGCCATGTCGATTATTTCTTCGCGAACTTCCTTAGTCCCGGGCGCAGCTCCCGGCACCGTAAGATTTCTTTCCAACATTACCCCGTTTAAGGTGGCACTGGGGACTGCAAAATACGTCGACATATTTTCCTGAATGGTAGTTTCCAGTTTGATATGTAAATATCCCGCCTTTACTTTAAAATATTTAATTTGAGCCCCACCCATATCCATACTCAAAGCCTCATTTTGATTCAGGACAGTTTGATCCGGAAATGCAGCAACTGCACTTCTTGGCCTGAGATTTCTTACGGAAAGAGTTACATTCACTCCTTTTTTGGCATCGATTAGTACCGGTCCGCTGCTCGCTTCCGTAATCAACCTTTTTACCACCCCTTTTAGTGTTTTCTCAACCGTTTTATTGGCGAGATCAATACTTCGTGTAACAGTGCCATTGATTGGGATGTTGGTAAATGAATCCGTAGCCACAATCGACCCATCGCTGGAGTTCTTGAGTTCGAATACCACTAGTTTTACCACTACTGGTAATTCATTGGTAAGAGAAATATCCAAAAAACCACTATCCAGAGTTGCCGTTTCAAAAAATGCACTTGCGTCTATGTCCACCGGATTCAGATCGCTCTGATCCTGCGCCGGAACTGTTGTGGTTTGCCCATCCAGTAATTTAAACAATGGATTTATATCTCCCAGGGTGATTTTCTGGGTAATGCTTCGGTCGGATAATTTTAGTCTTGCCAGTGTGAAGCTCGTGTTGATGGATGTATCCGGTGTTTTCATTTGCGCGAGCTTTGCGCTGTAAATCAATTCGTCATAAATAAACGTATAGCCTGTGTCTGAATAGTTATTTACCAACCTGCTATTGTCGATATTGGATAAAGAAAGCTCAGATTTAAAGAGGGGTACAGCCAGATTGGTATCCCATTTTGCGGGCTTTCTTTTACACGCAGCTATTGGGAGAATAAAAACAAGAAGAATAATTACTGACCGGTAACTTTTGACCATAGAATTTTCGAATTTCATCAATTGGATCCAATTCTTCAACCTTCGTGACAAATGGTTTGGTTTTTTAGAGATAAACTTTACGGGAAACAGACACAAAAAATGCATTCTTCAGAATACTTCAACCAACCAAATCCACAAACGGTCAAAAACCCCTGAAAGCCTGTCTGCCAGATTCAAATGGAAAAATCCGGCTGAGCCAAATATAAGAGACCCCCAAAAAACAACCGATAGCGTCATGTAAACAACTATTTTAGTTCTGCTGTGAATAAAAGCCGTAGCCATTATGCATCCCAGTGGAATACTCAAAATAATTGGGGTAAGAAATGCCACCAGAGGCAGTCCGCCACTTCTCTTCAATCGTACCAGTAGCCTGGTTCTGCGGTTAAAGTGTTTGCCTTTGCTCAAAAACCTTCTCCTGAATTTTTCCTCAATCCACAATCCGCCATAAGTAAAGAATATGATTCCTGTTATTGCACCGGTTGTAGTTACAAAAAAACCGAGTAAAGGGTTGGTAAAAACTACCATGGACAAGGCTGCACCGATAAGGTATTTAATTGCAGACCAAAAAAAAGCTAGCGCGGCAGATCCCAACATAAAGGTAGATTCGGCCGTAAATTTGGATATTTATTGTGGTTTTATCAAACTTGTTTCTCACTAGTTCAAATCCCATTGCATAGATTTAGGCACAATTTCTGCAATTTTGCAGCCGATTGAAACCGCGCGCATTTGTTCAATATTTATTTTTTGTACTGATCCTGTGCGCCTGTACTTCGCTGAATGCACAAATTGAGAGCGGGGAAATTGTGCTTCAAAGTGATTCTGCATCAGCCGGGGATTCGGCTGCGGCAAAGAAAAGATCCGATCCGGCTTCACAAAATGCACAATTGCTATTGTTGGGTATCGATACATTTGACAAATGGGACAGCAGTTTTGTGATGGTTCAGCGCTTCAATCCCACACTATTTCAGGCTAAGCCTTATGTGGATCTGGGTACCATGGCCAGCCCGCAAAAACCTCTTTGGATTCAGACAGGCATAAATCCAGGATTTCAATCCGGATTGAATCCATACCCTTTGCAAAATAAAACCCCGGAGAATTTTCGGTTTTATAAAGCGGATATTCCATGGAGTAGGTTTTATTACTCCCAAGGGAATGGCGGTGTATTTGCCTTTAATGCCCTGCATACCCAGAATATTTCCAAAACCTGGAACATTACAGCAGAATACAGCAGTATTCAAAACGCAGATATTTATATTGAAAGCAACCAGGAACATGTGCACCGCGGCACGGCATTGGGTAGCAATTATTCAGGCAAAAATTCCAGATATAAAAATCAGGTGATTTTTATTTGGAACAGGGCCAGAAGACTTGAAAACAGAGGCCTAGCTTCCGATACGGTTTTTTTTGTTCCTGATGATACAAGTAATATCCGAATCGTCGGACCTTATGAACCAACGAGCAGAACCGCAAAATCATTTTTTGGAAACACCCACCATGTCCTGGATCATCAATACCGTTTGTTGAACGATAAAAGCCTATTCCTCTTTCACAGATTTGAATATCTAAAAACCCGTTACGAATATCAGGAAGATGCCACTGTTTTTTCCAAATACGATTCTGCATTCTACGGTACTAATTTTATTTTTAATTCCGGAAAATTCCACGACAGTACCTTATGGAAAGAATTAAAAAATCAGGTTGGAATTAGCAGTTATATTTCAAACATATTATTTTATCGAATTTCATTTTCTGCAGATAAAATAATCTACAATACCCTATATAAAACTGCAGCCGACATCATGTGGAATCAGAGCGTGCAAGGCCAACTGCTTTATACCCCTCATGGGCGTTTTCAGAACCGCATTCAATTCAAATCTGCCTATTATTTGAGCGGATACAACCAGGGAGATTATCTGGCAGAAATAACTGCGAATCACAAAAGAATAAAAACAAACTTTTCATTTGGATTAAAATCCCAACAATATCAAGCTCCATTTTTTACTCAAAAATTTACCGGAAATTATTTAATGGTTCGGGGAAACAGACCTTCCATTTCTCTAAATACTATCAGTGCCGGCGCTACTTATAAGCTAAGGAACGCTAAATTATCTTTAAAAATGGATGCAGGAAAAGTAAATAATTGGATTTATTTAGATACTGCAGGTAAATTTCAACAAGTTGCAAATCTCGGTTATTTCAATGCTTCCGGCGAAATACTATTGCATTGGAAAAGTATCCATTTTGACAATCAGTTTCATTTTCAATATCAAAATCAAAAGGCGAAAATTCCATACCCTGTTCTTTCCAATCTCAGCGCCCTTTATTTTCAAAAAGATATCTTTAAAAAAGCCATGCTCGCCAGGATTGGCCTGGATGCCTGGTATATTTCCGGATATACAGGATACCAATACCAGCCAATGAATGCAACCTTTTACCCGGGTAAAAAACAAAGTGGTAATTACATGTGGCTCGATTTTTATTTCAGCGGTGAAATTAAAACGGTGATGATGTTTATCAAACTGGAACACATCAACCAATATTTAATAAATTATGGGTTTAATAACCAGTACATTTCTGCAATTTCATACCCTACCCAACCTTTCCGTTTGAGATTTGGATTTATTTGGCGTTTTTACAATTAATGCATGAAATAAAAAGCCGGCGGACTCCATTCCCCTGCCGGCTTTAGATACATTGATTATAAGTTATTGGATTCAGGTTTTTAACTATTTTAAAGCAATACCAAATTACAAAAAAGGTTTCAGAAAACCAAGTGAATATATACGCAATAAAAAGGCCCGCAATGCAGGCCTTTTTATGTTAAACTCTCAAATGCTTTTTATCGCAGCAAAGTAACAGTACCGTCGAACTTGTAGAGTTTGCCTTCGAAGGACAATACTTCTACGTGGTACACATATACATCCTGCTGGCAATTGGCGCCATTTGCAGTACCATCCCATCCTTTGGTGATGTCATCGGTTTCATACATCTTCTCGCCCCAACGGTTGTAAATCTTCATGTTCATGGTCAGATAATTCTGCGCATCAATCATAAAGGTATTATTGCGTGGAGGGCCTGCTCCGTCCGGCGTAAATACATCCGGAATGAATACAATGATATCCGGACCGATTTGCACCGGTTTTACTATAGTGCTCTTACATCCGTGATTGCTGGTGGTAATCAGGGTGATGTAATAGGTATTGGTGTCTTTGCCATAGGCATACCTTGGGTTTTGTAAGGTGCTGGTATCGTTTGGATCGGTGATTGGATCTCCAAAATCCCACTGATACGTCATGCTGCCGGTGAATTCGGATTCATCCAGGGTACTCTTGTTGATGGTTTTGAATTTTGGCAATGCCACGGTGGTTTTATACGGTGGATCGGTTACAAAATCCGCTACCGGGTTTGGATATGCCAATACATAATCCGGAACTGTTCTGGTAGTTGCACATGGGCCCGCTGTGTTGGTTACAGTGAGGCTTACGGTGTATTTGCCCTGGGCGCCATAAAACACTCCTGTCGGGTTTTGTACCAAACTGCTGTCTCC
>JAGXTF010000016.1 GCA_018333525.1 Bacteroidota bacterium
ATACCATTACCAGCGGATTGGAAGGCGCCTGGACCAGCACACCCAACAAATGGAACCATACCTATTTTCACCTTCTATTGAATTACGAATGGGAATCGCGCAAGAGTCCGGCAGGTGCATTTCAGTGGGAACCCATTAACATCAAAGACGAAGACAAACCATTGGATGCACATGTAAATGGGGTTAAACGAAATCCCATTATGACGGATGCGGATATGGCCATGAAAATGGACCCCGAATACCGAAAAATATCAGAGAGATTTTATAAAGATCCCAAATATTTTGAAGAAGTTTTTGCCAAAGCCTGGTTCAAATTAACCCACCGCGATATGGGTCCGGTGAGCCGCTACCTTGGCGCAGATGTTCCCAAGGAAACTTTAATCTGGCAAGATCCAATTCCCACAGTAGATTACAAATTAAATGATGCAGAAATTGCAGAATTAAAAACTAAAATTCTACAAAGCGGATTAACGATAGCCGAACTTATTAATACCGCCTGGGACAGCGCGAGAACTTTCAGAAGTTCCGATTATCGCGGTGGTGCTAATGGTGCGAGAATTCGTCTTGCACCGCAAAAAGATTGGGAAGGCAATGAACCAGAGCGTTTGGAAAAAGTGCTGAATAAATTAACAGAAATTCAATCCGGATTTCATAAAAAAATCAGCATTGCTGATTTGATCGTTTTGGGTGGCTCAGCAGCAATTGAAAAAGCTGCAGCCGATGCCGGTGTAAATATCCAGGTTCCATTTGCCGCAGGACGCGGAGACGCGAGCCAGGACATGACAGATGAGGAATCATTTGCCGTTCTTGAACCTATCCATGACGGATACAGAAACTGGGTTAAAAAAGATTATGCAGTTAAAGAAGAAGAATTGTTGCTGGACAGAACCCAACTCATGGGACTTACTGCTCCGGAAATGACGGTATTGATAGGTGGCATGCGCGTTTTGGGAACCAATTACGGCGGAACAAAACACGGTGTTTTAACCAATAGAGAAGGCGTTTTAAGCAACGACTTTTTTGTAAATATTACAGACATGAGCAATTCCTGGAAACCGGTTTCTAAAAATGTATATCACCTTATAGATAGAAAAACAGGAAATACAAAATGGACCGCAACCCGTGTGGATCTGGTTTTTGGCTCCAATTCCATTTTGCGTTCTTACGCGGAATTTTATGCCCAGGACGATAACAAAGAAAAATTTGTAAAGGATTTTGTAAAAGCCTGGGTAAAAGTGCTGCAAGCGGACAGATATGATTTGAATTCATAATTATAGCCGGATTTAAAATATTAAATTTAACATTTCATGTTTCCATTCCAGATGGGATTTTGAGACATGGTTATTTCGTAACTGACCGATTTTATATAAAGAAATTAACACAGGTAAATGGAATTTGACCCAAACAATCCAATTGTAAAGCTCTGCATTCAGGGCATGGCACTGGAAGACAAGAATATGCCGGAAAATGCCGCTGCAATTTTTTATCAGGCATGGAAAGAAGCAACCAAAGATTTTGAGAAATACCTCTCCGCTCATTTTATAGCCCGACACCAACACAACATTCCAGATAAGATAAAATGGCTGGAAATCATGCTGGATTTTGCATTAAAAATAAACAACCATGCAGTGAATGGTGCCTTGCCAAATTTGTACCTGAACATTTCGAAATGTTATGAAGAATTACATGATTTCGACCATGCAAAATTAAATCTGGACCTGGGCAAAAAATATGCAATAAGCCCGATAGACAACGGTCCGTTTTACCATGGTACTAAGGCCAATCTGCAAATTGGTGATTTACTGAATCCCGGTTCGAATTCCAATTACCAGTCGGATCTCACCATGAATCATATTTATTTTACGGCCCTGATAAACGGTGCGGGGCTGGCAGCAGCGCTTGCAAAAGGAGAAGGTGAGGAACATGTATATATCGTTGAACCAACAGGTGCATTTGAAAACGATCCGAATGTTACGGATAAAAAGTTCCCGGGCAACCCTACCCGCTCCTACCGAAGTTTAGAACCATTGCGAATCATTGGCGAAGTGACAGACTGGGTAAAACAGACACCGGAGCAAATACAACAATGGCGGGAGAAGTTGGCGGAGAATAAGGGGGAAATAATTAATTGAGGTATTGAGTTATAAGTAAGATAGCTGCCAATTTTAGCGACACTCCAAATTATAAATATTGAGACTTTTAATTTTCATATTATCTTGTTTGAACTGGACTTTTACTCAAGCTCAAAAATGTGAAACACATTATGGAAGGACAATTAACTGCTTTGACAAAGACTCATTAAAACAAGGATTTTGGTACGAGTATAAAATTCATAAAATATTGACAACTGACTCTTTTAATAAAAACCCAAAAGCTATCGGTTTTCATAATGAGGAAGGAAAAGTTGAAACGCCTATAGGCGAAGGCTACTACAAAGACAATAACAGAGTTGGAAAATGGACAATTTACGTTGGTTCTTTTTATAATGACATTTATCCTCCAACTTCACATACCAGACAGGTTACATATACAGACACGGGATATATATTGGTTGTTGATACATTTTGGAACTTCGCAGCAACTTTATCCACTGACTCATCCAGTTTACATGGTATAGTTACACTTACATCTGATAAAGTTGATATTCATTGTAAAAACAAAATGTGTTATTATGATGACCCGATGAACAATAACAAAAGAAAAAAAATCCCTTTTCAAGATATTGACGACATTCTTTATCGGTTAAATTATTATGACAAACAGAATAAGAAGAAATGAGCGCAGTAATTTTAAACCAAAAACCGACGTCTGGAGACTATCCCGAAAAACATTTCGGACAGACCTACAATTCTCGCCTTTGGGTAAAGTTTTCGGGCAATAATCTTCAAGAATGGGTTGGCTGTTTTCCTCGAACTAACCAGACCATAGACAAAGTATTATTAGACAAAGTATTAATTGATAATGCAAACGAGACAGCTATTGTTGTAGCAGGTGGACAAGTATATTTAATCGATATTTCGAATAGAGAATTATTATACGAAACGGACAATATGCCTATTGTTGAAAGCGTAATTCACACGACTAATCCTGAGTACTTTCTAGTTGGCGCTTGTTATCGCATATATCTTTTTGACAGTAGAAAACTAATCAAACGTTTCGACCCGGACTTTTCTCTTGACGGAATCTATTTCACAGAACAAAAAGGCCAAAAGGCAATTGGACATTTACACTCATATGATTATCAACAAGACTTAAACTTTGGTTTTACGTTTGACCTTTTGACCAATGAAATGATAATTGACAGGAATGTTAAAATAAGACAAATTGGGCCTTTTGAATTTATTTCTGCGACAGAAAAAGAAAAAAAAGGACAAGAAAACTTTTTTACCAAGATATTAAGACGACTTACTAACAAATGAGTAGAAAGCATAGACATAACAACACCTATCCAAATGTGGGAGTTCATTGGTTGAGTCAAGGTTTTTGCTACTATCAAACTTTGAACTTGGTTGACTACAAAGTTCTTCGAAAAACACACAAGTCATATACCTAAAACGTTAGCAACAACTATAACCGAATGATAATTTGAAAATCCTTAATATGAACCGACCAATATCCATTATTATTATTTTGTTACTTCTTACAAGTTGTCTTGGGAACAAATCGACATTTGACCAAAATGGGAAAATTCAAAAATTAGGTACACCTATCAAATTAGAATATTTTAAACATGTTCGAGGTAAAGTATTTAAGTTTTCTGACACTGCGACTTTTGTTATCACTGACCAACAACAATTAGAAGCAGTTATGGACGAAATTAAAAATGCCGACAATCCAGAACTGTGGAGAGGTGTCGGGTGGAACAGAATTAGGATATATTATACCGACACCATTTTGAATATATATACGAACAATAAAAAAATCGGAACATCCTCAAGTGGGAGATTTTACGACCTTGGCAAAGAAAATTTTATCACAAGACAAATAAATGAGAAATAAAATGGCGGCAGTTAACAGCATATTAACCGCATGCGGGATTTCGTGTTCCAAAGTCAGTTTTGTGGCAAAAGTTCCTTACTTCGCGTAGCTGCAAACTGCATTGGATAAACCTAAATGACGACATCCAAAATGACTGACGAGAATAAAAATATTGACAAAAAAAACGATGTGCCTAACCAGGTTTATGTTCAGTTAATTGATGGGACGTCTGCTTGGGTTCCGACGAATGTTCAAAAACTTAGTGAAAATGAATATCTAATTCTACCTGAAAATGAATTTGACGAGAATAACCCAAAATATTTATTCGAGTTTATTCCTGGTGACATTGTTGCTCTAGCCCAACAAACATTTCAGGACGGAACAATTGGTTTGGTTTGTAAACAATTATTAAAGCCTTCAAACAGACCTGAAAAAAAATACTTTGACTTTTTATTCAAAGCGACACTTGGAAACATTGAAATAAATAGAACCACAATTGACTACTATAAAATTGAAATTGAAAAAATTAAACAACAACAATCCGCAGGACAATATTTTTATCCAGCTATTCTAACGACAATTGACCAATTAGAAAAATGCGCTTTATAACAACGATATACAGAATGGCAGCTATTAACAAAGGTTTCCTCACAGATAGCGTAAGGGGCAAAAATTGGAGTATTGTGCTACCAAAGAATTTTAGTAAAAAACTGTAACTTAGCACTACGAAACTCACTCGACCCAAAGCCCATAGCTATTAGCAGTAAGCATAAACCGTTAATAATTATTACAACAAAATGAAACCAAAATCATTGTTAAAACCAACACTTTTGATAATCGGCCTTTTAAATGCCACATTATCATTTGGACACACAAGTTATCCGAAAGAAGTAAAATGCCCTATTGACGGAAATAAGTTCACCATTTACGTTACAGCCAGTTATACTACTTTTAGTACTTTAAAGGACTTTCAAAAACAAGGTGCTATTGGAGACCTCTATGAAAGTTATATAAATTCTTGCCCTAAGTGTCATTATTGCGGTTATCAAAGCGATTTTGACTCAACATTTTCAGATTCAACCAAGCAAGATATTTTGAAAATACTCGAACCCTTTAAGAATTCTAAAATGACAGATGTTTTAGAAAATGAAATTGCGATTATAATTCATCAATACTTCAAACGTGACAATGACAACATCGCAAATTTATACCTAGTAGCATCCTATTTTTTGAAAGGCGACAGTTTACAAAAATCCAAAAGAAAAGAGTTACAACTCAACTGTGCAATTTACCTTACTAAAGCAATTGAAGCAAAAGAGTATGATAAACCAGAAACATACGCGACAATAAATTACTTAATTGGCGAACTCTACAGAAGGATTGGCGAGTTTGACACTGCCATCAAATATTATGATTTTGCAATTAACGACAGAAAAAAGAAGGAATGGATCCTAGAAGTGGCCACAAAACAAAAGGAACTCGCAATAAAAAAAGATGAAGACAACAGCATTTAGTGATAAAATGCCATAGCTAACCGCCAATAATTACCCGCTGCGGTTCAATGATAATTTCATTCTCTTTGCAACTATCAAAGTTAGAACTTGGTTGACTGCAATGTTCTTCGAAATCGCCAACTTATGTCACCTCAAACCATTTGGCATCTATCTAACATACCCTCCAACAACTACTAAGCCTACCCCACACTTCACCTCTCAAAAGAAATTCACAAATAAATTTGCGCAACTCAAAAGTTGCACATATATTCGCAACCTGAAGGTTGCATATTTGAATATCGAAGCATGAAACAAGACATATTTCAAGCCATAGCCGATCCCACCCGCAGGGCTATTTTGACTTTAATTGCTGTTCAGGCATTAACACCAAAGGCAATGGCCGAAAAATTTGATATGAGCCGACAGGCAGTATCCAAACATATTAAAGTGCTACAGGAATGCGAATTGATTAAGCCTCAGCATTCCGGAAGAGAAATTTATTATCACTTTAACTCAAAAAAAATGCAGGAAATGGACAACTGGTTGGCCCAATTCAGGAAAATTTGGGAAACTCAGTTTGACCAACTCGACAAAGTATTAGAAACAATTAAAAAACAGAAATAATGAACCACTTACTATTTGACTTTACCGTGGACAAAACAGCTAAAACTGTATATATAAGCAAGGAATTTGATGCTCCCCTTGCACTTGTATGGGAGGCTTTTACCAAACCGGAAATTCTCGACCAATGGACAGCACCCGCGCCGTTTGTTGCAAGAACTAAATACATGAATTTTGAAGTTGGCGGTAAAAGATTTTATGCGATGGTAAGTCCGGAAGGGCATGAAAGCTGGCAAATTCAAGAATATACTTCTATAAGTCCAAAAACCAATTTCAAGTATTTTAGCGTTTTTGCAGATAAAGACGAAACCCGCCATTTACCAGGTTCGAATTGGGATTTGAATTTTACTGAACAAAATGAAATAACCAAAGTGAGTATTACCATTTACAATGAATCGCTTGAACGGATGGAAAAAATGATTGAAATGGGCTTCAAAGAAGGTTTCACCATTACCTTAAAAGACCTAACTGAATTGTTAGCTACTTTAAAAAATAAAACAACAAAAAGTCATAACATATAATATATTGTCGAATCACGGCCAACAAGACCTCCGTGTTGAAAAAGACGTTTGGCTCAAGGCTATGAAACAACTGCTAATTAAGAAAGAAAATACCGTTCAAAAGATGCATCAAAACAAATATTTAATAATATGAATAAGTTACAATTCAAAGCAAGCATCCATGCACCTGTAACGAAGGTATATGATATAATGCTCGGCATTACCAGTAAATCCACTTATGAGCAATGGACTGCTCTGTTTAACCCCACATCTACCTATGAAGGAAGTTGGGAAAAGGGAAGTAAAATGTTATTTATCGGAACAGACGAGAAAGGAGAAAAAGGCGGTATGGTTTCAGAAATTGCTGACAATGTTCCCAACCGTTTTATTTCCATTCGTCATTATGGACTGGTGCAGGCAAATGCAGAAATTACCGAAGGCCCGGAAGTAGAAAAGTGGGCTAACGGTTTTGAAAATTATACGTTTGAAGAACACAATGGTTCTACCACCCTAACTGTTGACTTAGACACCACAGAAGAATTTGTGGATTACATGAATGAAACCTACCCTCAGGCATTGGAAAAGTTAAAAGAAATATGTGAGAAATAATGTAATTCGAAAGTTGAAGTTCGGCCCTTCGACTCCGCTCTGGGCCATATTACCATTAGAAGTTCGTGCCGGAATCTCTTACTTTGTAAAGAGGTAACCCGCTATTATTATTCCAACCCTAATTATAACAAATTCAATTTATGGGTTCCAATGTCATGTTTCCCATTTTATTTCCGCTAATTTTTGTAAATTGCATTACTAAGAATCATTACCAGATAATTGAAGTTTTGGAGATCCGGTAAAGTAGAAATGAGGTAACTGAAATAATTGCTGATATATGAAAACTTTTTTTGCAAAAACTTTTTTATTTTGGGTTACATCCAAAATATTATTAATTCTTATCACCGGTTTAAGTACCTACAGCATATTGTCTTCAGGCGGACTCAGAACTGAGGAACTTGTGGTTAATTTACTTGTGCTCCTGGAGTTAGTAATTCTCGTAATTACCATAACGCAGGACCTCACTATAAAATCGAATTACAATTTCCTCAAAATTATTTCAGGTATTTTATTGATTGTATCGGCTATTGCATTTTTTATTGTTTTACTCAGAATATCTGGGAGACATAGAAGTGATCTCTATTATTGGGGTTATCCTTTTGTATTATGGATTTTTCTAATTGGTATTTTTGAACTGCTCAGGGTTAGAAGAAATAACATTACATTTGATTAAACATAAATTATTATGGTATTGGAACCAAATGCTTGTTTTATCTTAATCTCCTTAATCCAATAAAAATTTGAAAGAAAGTAAACTTTTGCGAATGGACAATGTCGGTATCGCAGTGGAATCCCTCGACGATGCTATTTTGTTTTTTCAGGAACTGGGGCTCACATTGGAAGGGCGTGCGATGGTAGAAGGTGAATGGGCGGGGCGCATTACCGGGCTTGAAAACCAGCAGGTGGAAATAGCCATGATGGTAACACCTGATGGGCATAGCAGGCTCGAAATCTCGCGATTTATCCGCCCGGAAGTTGTAGCAGACCATCGAAATGCTCCGGTAAATTCATTTGGCTATTTGCGCATCATGTTTGCAGTTACTAAATTGGATGAACTGCTCCCCAGACTGCAAAATCTTGGCGCCAAGCTGGTGGGTGAAATTGTACAATATGAGAATTTATACAGACTTTGTTATATTCGGGGACCGGAAGGAATTCTAATCGGACTCGCCGAGCAATTAACTGCTGAACGGGGTCTGGAGGATTTGTGAAATCATTAATAGTTAAATTTTATTATATTCAATAACATATGGGACTGTTTAATTTTTTTAAGAAACCAAAACAAGAAATTGCACAAGGCTATTACAAAAGTGGTAAAAACATCAGAACGTATCTCCGAAGTAGTTTTCAAGTCAATTCCAAGCAATTTAGTGCAAAACAAGGCGCTTTTCGAATTTCAGGCTGGTTGCCTGAAAAAGAGAAGCAACGAAGTGTTGCGAAAAATTGCGCCGAAAAAAATAAATAATTTTTAGTTTAGTTGAATTGACAAAAAGTACTTTGGAGATATGTTCGAATAAAGATGAAGCACAACATCTGATTATGGCTGCATTGAATGTGCTCTGTGATGATGTCAGCACCGTGGAAGATGCCAAGAAGATGCTGGTTTCCAAAGGGTATAATGAACAGCAATGTGAAGCCATAGCAGAAAGAGCCAACGAATTATATATCAAACATTTTAAAGGTAAGGATAAGAAATAAAATTCTGTCTTTTTTTTTCAAACATTCATAAGAAATTACTGGTAATTTATTTGCATTTATGTTGATTTGAATGTGTTGAGATATCTCAAATAAATTACAGTATTTTAAGTTATTAGGAATTTATTTTTAATCCACCTTTTTACCGAAAAAGGTGGAGCCCCGCCCGAATGACTTGGTCGGGCGGGCAAAACTCTCCGCCGCGACGGAGCTGGCAAAGGCGTCATTTTGGACCGAAGTCAGCTCAGGTCGCTCTCCCGCCCGTACCGGTACGGGCGGGCTGCTGCCAGCTAAAACCGGGTTGCAACGCTTTTTTAAAACTTTAATATATAAACGGATTTTAACTTTTGACATTCCAAATTAAAATGCGTAATAATCTCAAATATTATAAAAAAGCGTTGCAACCCGGTTTTGGCCCTTCAGAAGAATAGCGTAGGAAAACAAGATGGCATTTGCCCGCCCGTACCGTTCGGGCGGGCGTCCGGTTTAAACAAATAGTGAGTGCATAGCGCCTGCAGTTTTTGCCATTAAATGAGCCTATACCGCGTTTATTCCCTTCGCAAAAACCTTAGGCGCGTTGTAAAAATGCCAATCGTAGTTTTCAAGCAATTATTCTGCGGGCCTAGCCTTTGGTGGCACCTTTGGGCAACCTGTCCGTACCGGTACGGGCGGATGCCAAAGGTGGCGAATATTATTTGAAAGCACAAACTGTTAAATTTACATATTACTTTGATTTAACAACAAAATGTACAAACTTTGTTTGACTCCATAATTGAATATCCCGGTACAGAATCTATTCAAGTAAACAGTAATTATTAGTAAAGCCATATGCCTACCAAAAACAAAACCATATATACAAAAGTCAGTGTTACTGATTTTATTAACACCTATGTAGCCAGGGATCAGCAAAAGCAAGACAGCCTGCGGCTTATAGAGCTTCTGCGCGAATGGTCGGGGTTTGAACCCAAAATGTGGGGGCCTACCATTATTGGTTTTGGAAACTACCATTACAAGTATGCCAGCGGGCACGAAGGAGATGCCCCAATCCTGGGCTTTTCACCACGCAAGGCAGAATTTTCTCTCTATGTAGTATCCCCGGAATTTGATTATGGAAATCTTCTCCAGGAACTTGGAAAATTTACCATGGGAAAAGTATGTATTTATTTTAAGAAGTTGGAAGATTTAAATTTGAATACACTGGAAAATCTATGCAGGAAATCTATCCAATTTACCAAGGAAAAATATGGCTCTTAAGATCCGTTCGAATTTGGATGAATTGCTTGCAGAAAAGAAACACAGACCATTTGATTATCCCTATGAGCCCTGGGCTTATTACCAGGAATGGAATAAAGTATTGTTTTTGCATTGGAAACTACCGGTAGAAACACTGCGAAAACTGGTGCCTTCGAAATTGATTTTGGACACTTTTCATGGCGATGCATATGTTTCTTTGGTGGCATTTACCATGCAGAAAGCAAGACCCGAATATTTACCCGCTATAAAATGTATTTCTGATTTCGGTGAATTAAACATTAGGACCTATGTGGAAATGGAGAATAAAAAAGGGGTATATTTTTTGAATATTGAAGCGGAGAAAACACTATCTGCATTACTGGCCAAAACCATGTCCGGTCTGCCGTATGAGAAATCCGACATTCAAAAATCGGGTTTCCTTTACAAAAACCACAACAAGAAAAAGGGCTTTTATTTGGAAACGGAATTTGAACCTAAAGATCAAATTACCAATAAATCTGAACTGGACAAATGGCTCACAGAGCGATATTGCTTATACCTGGAGGATGGCGATGGTATTTTCCGGTATGACATCCACCACCGGGAATGGGATCTCCAAAATGTAGAAATCAAACAATTGAAATTGCATTATCGGATTGGAGATATGGAATTGACAAATTCTCCGAATTTTGTGCATTATTCAAAAGGCGTTCAGGTATTGGCATGGAAAAGAACCAGATTATTCCTTTAATTTGAAAAGCAGGTTTGATAAAACTCCTTTGATTGAAACAGACGGAATGTCCTTCAGAAATAAACAAAAATCTTAAAATAAAACATGCAAACTGATATCCAAACTTACAACCGCAATCAGTCATCAAGTGACAAGGAGATTTGCGACAAGCTTTCAGAAATCATTGATAGCCAATTAATCGAATCAGAAAGCAAAATATGGCATGCCCATCCCGTTTGGTTTCTAAATGGCAATCCGATAGTGGGATACAGCATACAAAAAAAAGGAATACGACTCATGTTCTGGAGCGGTGCCGACTTTGATGAAGAAAACCTCTCCATTAGAGGAGAAAAATTCAAAGATGCATCCATTTTCTATAACCATATTTCGGAAATTGAAATTAAAGATGTCCTCCGCTGGCTTCAAAAATCCAAAGAAATTCAATGGGATTATAAAAATATCGTGAAAAGAAAAGGGAAATTGGAAAAACTGAAATAAAATGAAACCTACAGCTGAACACAACGCCCGCATAGCTAAAATGACTTTTGCATCTGTCTATCCGCTTTATATTGCAAAAGTGGAACGCAAAGGCAGAACCAGAGAGGAGCTGCACAAGGTCATTGAATGGCTTACCGGATTTAATACCCAAAAATTAGAAGAACTCATAGCTTCACAGGCCACATTTGATGCGTTCTTTAAAGCTGCAAAGCTTCATCCCAATGCGAATCTGATTACGGGAATGATCTGTGGTTACAGGATTGAAGAAATCGATAATTCATTAACCAGGCAAGTGAGGTATTTGGACAAACTTGTAGACGAACTCGCCAAAGGAAGAAAGATGGAAAAAATTTTGAGAACCACCTAGAGTCCCCGCCCCCTTGGAGATAAAATCAAAATCTCCGGAAATGACAGTTTCGCTTTTACCTGAATTTTAATCGATTATGGGCAATGACTTGTCAGAAATGAAATATTCATTGACATAAATCAATAATCCCTGGTCATTAACAAATGACCTTTGAAAGTCAATCTGATTGAAACCTGAATTCTTATTGGGAGCCAGTTGTAAGGTATTTAACAACCAAAGAATTCTTCTATCGTTGATTTTCAAAACAACATGACCCACATTTCAGAACCCAATAATTCACCTGTTCATACATTCCATATCCCTGTAATGGGACTGGCATTCACCATTGATACTCCGATTAAAGTAGCGCATCTCGGAATTTCTTCCGTTGTATCCATCGGAGATCATTTTCTCTCCGATAAGGTCAGAATATTTTATGGCGAAAAGTATTCTATTCCGGTACAACATGTGAGTAAGGATGATGTAAATGCAAGAGCCACTATTACTACTTCCTACCTCAATCTGCTAAATGAAATAGTATACAGAAATTGGCAGGAACATATTTCACAATTGGTATTTGATGGTGCATATCGCGATGGCTTTTTTGCCCAATTGCCAAATCCGGAATACTGGCAAATGGAATGGCTGCATGCATCAGAAAAACTCTCCGCCACAGAACTGCTTGCCTGGGCAGAGAACCAATTTAAACCAGGGAATATTGATGTAAATATCATGACCAAACTGGACAAAAAGAATTTTAGAAACGGCAAAGAATTACCCATTGAATATAATGATGCCCATTCTGTGTTACGCGGATTTGCATTAAGTGATTTGCAAGCTTCCGTGGTGCTTTCAGCCGGAATGAATATGCCATTATTCAGTTACATGCAAAATTTCGAAGACTTTTTTCCCGATGCCAATGGAAGAATAAAAAAGAAAATAATTATTAAAGTAAGTGATTTCCGTTCTGCCCTGGTGCAGGGGAAAATACTTGCAAAAAAAGGGCTTTGGGTTTCTGAGTTCAGAATTGAATCGGGGCTGAACTGCGGTGGACACGCATTTCCCACACAGGGGTATTTGATGGGGCCTATTTTAGAAGAATTCAAGCAAAGAAGGAATGAATTATACAATGAATTATTTGGTATTTGGCAGACTGCTCTGGTAAACGAAAAAAATTCCATCAAACCATTCAGACCTGAATTAAAAATCTCGGCACAGGGCGGGGTGGGAACGCATGACGAGCACCAATTTTTACTGAAACATTATGGGATGAATACAGTTGGCTGGGGAAGCCCGTTTCTTCTTGTGCCTGACGCAGTGAGTATAGACAATGAAACGCTGCACCAACTTTCAAGCGCCAGAGAAAAGGACCTTTATCTGAGCAATGCATCACCCATGGGTGTACCATTTAACAATCTGAGAAATACCAGCAGGCAATTATATCAAAAACAAAAAGTTGTTATGGGAAAACCAGGCAATCCATGTACAAAAAAATTCCTTCAATTAAACACAGAATTTAGCGAAAAAGCTATTTGCACTGCATCCAGCAAATACATTCATAAAGCCCTTGAAAATCTCCAAAACCTTCAATTAACCGAAACACAATTGGCCATTGAAAAAGAAAAACTCTTTGAAAAAGAATGTTTATGCTGCGGATTGGCAATGCCATTTTTGGAAGAGAATAAATTGGATAAAAAAATAGAAGGAAAAGGGGTTTCGGTTTGTCCGGGACCCAATATTGCATATTTCGAAGGAGTATACAGCCTGAAAGACATGATCCGCCATATTTATGGCATGAAAAATCTGATTACCAGAACGGATCGTCCAAATATGTTTATAAAAGAAATCCAGCTTTATATGGATTATTTATCGGATAAATTATCTGCATTTCAGTTCAAACCAAATGAAAAAGACAGATCTTATTTGCATGTGTTTATTCAAAATATGCAGTCAGGAATGGAATATTACCAGACGCTTTTTAAAAATGAATTACAAGCTTTGGATTTGAAACAAGGAATTCAACAACTTTTACTCTCCTTTTTGGAATCTTTGGAATTGAAACAGACAAAATTGTCCCGGGTACTTTCCTGAAGCGCTGCTTAAGGCAAAGGCTGTAGCCGCTAAGAATTTTATTTTACTCCATTTTAAAGAAAAGGGAATTATCGCCCAATCCGGAAAAGGTAGAAACCGCAATTGTGAATGAAAACCCGGTTGTCTTGTTTTGAGAATTGATAATTTTACATCCGTATTTCTAAATCCGAAGCACTTACAAAAGATATATAGATAGTTCCCGCCTGCATGGATTGGAATTGCTAAAGTTTTAAAATATTTCATTATTCTGTAACCTTTCATTTTTCATCTGCTCTATTGTAGCATAAAACCAAAAAGAAAATGAATACTTCAGCTTTAAATCCCGGAATCCGTCAAACATTTCAATTGTTGAAATACACCTATTGTATTGTTCCTATTGTTGCAGGACTCGATAAGTTCACCAATATTCTCACCAAATGGGAGGATTATTTGAATCCGGATATTGCCGGAATTTTGCCTGTTTCTGGCGCTGCTTTTATGATAGTAGTTGGTATTATAGAAATATTTGCTGGAATTCTGGTATTTCTAAAACCGGCTATTGGCGGACTGGTAGTGGCGGCATGGCTGGCATTAATTGCACTGAGTTTAATTGGCTCCGGCCACTATTTGGATGTTGCCGTGCGAGATCTGGTTATGGCAATAGGTGCTTATTCCATGTCAAAACTCGTTAAATTTGTTTCATAAATATTTTGGAATGGTTGGCAACAAAATTTCTGAAAAATATTCCGATTCTCAGGTCGTTCAAAAGATACTTCTCGGTGAAACGGCCTTGTATGAAATTTTGATACGCAGGTACAATCCATATCTGTATAAAACTGGAAGGTCATATGGGTTTGGACATGAGGATACCCAGGATTTGATGCAGGAAAGTTTTGTAAATGCCTATTTCCATTTGCAGGATTTTGAACATCGCTCCACTTTTAAAACCTGGCTAATTAAAATCATGTTGCATCAGTGTTTCAGAAAGGTACAAAAATTTAGCTTTAAGCTGGAACATGCAACAGAAATACCGGAAGTATCCAAACCAATGTTTTCAGATTCCAA
Source organism: Bacteroidota bacterium (assembly GCA_018333525.1). Lineage (GTDB taxonomy): Bacteria > Bacteroidota > Bacteroidia > NS11-12g > UBA955 > JAGXTF01. The sequence goes on from JAGXTF010000016.1 coordinate 14,839, forward strand.
TACACAGGATCCCATGAATGAATTATCAAAAAAAGAAATAAACCGCGCAATTGAAAATGCACTTTTACATATTCCAGTGGAATATCGCATGGTGTTTTCCCTGCGAGAAGTAAGCGGTTTGAATGTGGCAGAAACCTCTGAAGCATTGGAAATTAGTGAAGCCAATGTAAAAGTTCGTTTAAACCGTGCCAAAATGATGCTGAGAAAAGAACTGGAACGAAATTATTCCATGGAAGATATTTTGGAATTTCATTTGATGTATTGCGATGCCATGGTGAACCGCGTGATGGCTGCAATACATTCGGTAAAATAACCAGCGCCTATTTTTCCCCATTTAGCACACGGTCCTGATGTCGGTTTTTAACCGACATCAACTACTATATACAAATTCATCCATTCTATTTTTTATATTTGATGAGAATTTCACTGAATTATATTTCAAAAATCGCTTATCTATAAAAAACTTACATCATGATACACCCCTTGTATTCTTGCATATGGTTCAACAACCAGGCAGAAGAAGCCGCAACTTTTTATTCCTCCCTTTTTCGCAATGGCAAAGTATTGCAAAACACCCCTATTGTAAGCACCTTTGAAATTGACGGCAGCAAATTTATGGCCCTCAACGGAGGCCCCACTTATGAGGTAAATGGCGCTGTTTCTTATTATGTGTATGCAGAAAACGAAGCAGAAATCAACCGCTTGTATGCAGAATTAATTCAGGATGGTTCCATCAATATGCCTCTGGAAAAATATGACTGGTCTGACCGGTATGCCTGGGTTGTGGATCGCTTTGGGGTAAACTGGCAACTGGATATTGCATCCATTCCATACACCCAAAAAATTGTTCCCTGTTTGTTATTTGCAAATCAAAAAATGGGAAAAGTGAAAGAAGCAATCAACTATTATACCCAAATTTTTTCACCTGCTGAAATCCTCATGGAATACCCCTACCCTGTCGAGACCGGCCTTCCAGAGGGTACTTTGTTGTTTTCTCAATATCATTTAAACCATCTTATGTTTCAAGCCATGAGTAGCACCCTTCAGCATAATTTTGATTTTTCACCGGGCAATTCATTTGTGGTGGAATGTGACACCCAGGATGAAATTGATTATTACTGGAACAAGCTTGGCGCAGACGGGCATTATGACATGTGCGGATGGCTGGCAGATAAATATGGTATTTCATGGCAAATAATTCCACACCAACTCCCTCAGTGGATGGCAGACCCAGAAAAAGGGCAGCGCGTAATAGAAGCATTCTTAAAAATGCAGAAGTTTGATATTCAGACTTTAATGGATGCTTAGGTCCTTGGGTTAGCCGCCTTGCGATGTGCCAGCAAGGCACGAAGACAACCCCAGTAGATGTGCACATGGACGGCCTATTTTCATTTTCACCATCCCTTCATCAAAACCTAAATACCAAACGCCTGCTTAATTGGTTTTTATTTTGTAAAATTGTCTTGTAAATTTCCATCCTTGCACTTACTTCAAATCAGATATGTCACAACCCATTAGAACTCCATTGAAATTGAAAAACGGCGATTTCTGTACTGTTACCGCCGGCACCCATGCTGGCAAATCCGGCACTGTGCACGATGTTCACACCAGCAAAACCGGCCATATTACCATTACGGTTGAACAAAGTAATGGCGTACGGTTTAAAACGCTGGGGAAGAATGTGGAAGTGAGAAAAGAATGAGAAAAAGATCTAATTTACTTGGATTCATGCGCTGCATTTAAGGCTTGAAGACCAACTACGTACTGGCCTGCTTTTTGCAAAAAAAATACGAATATCAAATCCCTTTTCTCTTATGAAAACCAAATTCTTCTTTACCACATGCATCTTCCTTTCTTTTTCATTCCTGTGTAATATTTCCCAAGCGCAGCAAGTCCCTACATTTATTATTTCTGCTGATACCAATACCAACAGAAATACCATTTTCTATTACTCATTTCTATCTGGTCCGGACATTTATCTGCAGCACTCTGCCACCATTAAGGATTCGGTTTTTTTTGAAAAAAATAAAAAACTGAAGGAGGTGGGTCCGAACAAATATAATTATCGAAATTTTTATACATTGGCTTGTACTTTATGGAACATGGGTATGATAGAAGAATCTGAAAAAATGTTTCTAACTATTCTGGAATCCAAGGCTGCATTTTATACCGCCAATTATTACTATGGCTCAGATATACCAGGCGATAAAACTACAAATGCTTATGGCTATGGAAGCTTTACCACCAATTACAAAAATGATGCTTCCCAATATCTGTGTAAAATTTATTTGGAAAAGAAACAATTTGCAAATGCATTGAAATATATCCAGCTGGCAGATCATACTTATAAGGTTGTACAAAATTGTGGGACAGGCTACCATTGGTACCGCGAGGAGATAGACGGAATGTATGGCTTATGCTATGAAGGATTGGGGAATTACGACAGTATTTTGCACATGTACTTGCCAAAGTTTAATGAATTTGGAAATGCACTTTTGGTTCGCAGTATAAGAAAATTATATACTCCGGCTGAAATCAAAAAACAATTCATCATTGCCGAAGAATCTCTGGTTTGTGAGGTGGATACTTTTCAATCTACTTCTTATATTATCCATCATTTCGGTGAAAAGAATGAGCAAAAAACTGAGGTAAAATATACTGCAGGACATGCCACCATGCTTTTATTTGGCATGGAAGTTACTTTACCAAATCTTTCTCTCTCCAATGGTGAAACAGCCTCCCGTGAACGCTTTTTGAATGAATTCCAATCCTCGGGATTTTATAGAGCCTTGCTCAACAAGGAGTGAGAATGGTTTAGGTTGGTTGTCATGTGATATTCCAGCGGTAAATGAAGACCAATCTATGATTTTTAGTTCACAAGAAAGGATTGGTTCTTAAGACAATTGTTTACCATTTTAATAATTTTAATTTAAATTGGCCTATATTTCCATATCCAAACAATAAAAATGTCCTCTATTGATAAGTTAACCGAACTATTCCATCAATTAAAAGCTGGCGATTACAGTATTAAGGATGAATTGTTTGAAACCATTTGGATCAATTTTACCAGATTGGCCTTTAACCCTAAAGCACAGCCAATGTTGGCGGAGATATACCAATGGACAGAAGAAAACCAAAAAGAGCATCCGGATTTTTATGAATTGTCTCTGATATCTAAGGGTTTTATTTTGTTCCTGCAGGATCATTTCGCGGAAGCAGAAAAAATCCTATATCAAGCCAAAGATTTATTTACTGAAAAAAGAGATTTGGATGGAATTGCAGCTACTTGTGTTTGCATAGGTTTTCTGCATCGCTCCACGGGAGAATTGGATCTGGCATTGAAAAACGGTTTAACTGCCATGGAACAACTCCGTAAAACAACTCAGTACAAAATGTTCCGATTGCTGGGATGTTACTGGATAGGGAGTGTATATGCTGAAACCGGACATTTGGATGAAGCACTCAGTTTGTTTGAAGAGGGGAAAAACCTCGATTATAAACAAGGTTTACGAGGCCTGGACGCAAGGCTTACCAGCGGTATAGCCAGCGTGTACATGAAACAGAAAAAATATGACCTCGCTCTTGCCAATTTTCAACAGGCTTTGGATTTAAGTAATGTAAATACCGAGAACACTTTCCGCTCCAGAGGTCTTACAGATATTGCCGATTACTATTTTGAAATGGGGGATTACACGCGATCCATCCATTACAATCAGGAAGCTCTAAAATTACGAAGAGAATTAAAGCAACAAAACGCATCCATTACAAACCTCATAAATCTGGGGCGGATTTATTTGAAACAAGAAAAATTCGATTTGGCAATTGAAGCGTTAAATGAGGCACAAAAAATTGGGGAAGAAATTCAGGTTAAGGTTAAAATATATCAAATTCACCAGTTGTATTCCGAAATTTATCAGCAAATGGGAAATATAACATTAAGTCTGGATCACTTTAAAAAATTCCATGAAATTAAGGAAGAAGTAAATCATGAAGACCTGGAACGACGTGTGAAAAACCAGGTGCAATTGTTTCAGGCACAACAAATCGAAAAAGAAAATGTAATTATCAAAGCGCAAAAAATTGAAATTGAGAACGAAAAAAAACGCAGCGAAGAATTGTTGCACAATATTTTACCCGAGGAAGTGGCTGAGGAACTTAAATCCAAGGGGAATGCCGATGCCAGACTCTTTGACCACGTCACTGTTTTATTTACCGATTTCAAAGATTTTACAGGCATCACTGAAAATATGACCCCACAGGAACTGGTAGAAGAAATCCATACCTGTTTTAAGACATTTGATGAAATCATTGAAAAATATGGCATTGAAAAAATAAAAACGATAGGCGACAGCTATATGTGTGCTGCTGGTTTACCTGTAATCAATAAAACCCATGCGGAAGACATTGTAAATGCCGCATTGGAAATTCGCGATTTTATTGAAACTTATAAAAGACAAAGGAAGGCTGAAGGGAAAAAACCATTTGAGGTTCGCATTGGAATACATACCGGTCCTGTGGTTGCCGGAATTGTAGGCATACGCAAATTTGCTTATGATATCTGGGGTGACACGGTTAACACTGCGAGCAGGATGGAAAGTAGTGGTGAAGAAGGTAAAGTAAATATCAGCGAAGCCACTTATGAATTAATCAAGGACAAATACGAGTGTACCCCGCGTGGAAAAGTGGTAGCAAAGCACAAAGGGGAAATGGAAATGTATTTTGTAGAACATAAAAATTAATAATAACATGTGGCAGACAGATTCATTGTGGTTTGAAATTGCTGTGGTAAGTATCATCTACGCTGTTGGCAATATGGTTATGGGGCAATTTGAAGAACAAACTCCAAAATGGCGCAGGGTAGGAAAATATATTCTTACGTTAATCCTGATTTGCCTGATAAGCCATTACGCGGGAAGGGTTTATTCGATGTCTTTACTGGCACTTTTTATTGTTCCGTTATTGTATATCCATGCCTATTATTTGCCAAAGAAAAAAGGCATCAATGGCTGGACCGGAGAACCCAAGAGCAAATACTACGAATTCAGAAAATGGAATAAGGATATTTTTTCAAAATAAATTTAATCAAATAAATAAATATCTCAGATATAGACCATGGATAGTCTATAACGGAGATGCCTTTCCATGATAAATGTTATATTATTATTTGAATATTGAATCATTTTGCTTCAAAATAGGAAGCTAATTTTACAACGATGAATCCTAAAAATAAAACCATTATTGTAACCGGAGGGGGAAACGGTATGGGTCGAGCCATGGTGTTGAATTTGCTGAAAAGAGGTGCCAGAGTTGCAGCAGTGGATATGCGCGAAAGTGCACTCGAAGAAACCAAACTGCTTTCAGCAGAAAACGCAGGCAATTTGTCCGTACATGTATTGGATATTACAGACAAGGCAGCAGTAGAAAAATTTCCTGAAATTGTGATGGAGGCACATGGAGCTGTGGACGGATTAATCAATAATGCCGGTATTATTCAACCCTTTGTTCGTGTGAATGACCTGGAATTCAGTGCCATTGAACGCGTAATGAACGTGAACTTTTACGGACTTCTGTACATGGTTAAAGCCTTTTTACCCCATTTTTTGAAAAGACCGGAAGCGCATATCGTCAATATCTCGAGTATGGGAGGTTTTTTGCCTGTTCCTGGCCAAAGTGTATACGGAGCATCTAAAGCCGCGGTAAAATTGCTCTCAGAAGGTTTATACGGGGAATTGATGAACAGCAATGTGAAGGTATCTGTGGTTTTTCCCGGAGCAATAGGAACCAATATTACAACAAACTCAGGAGTAAATATTCCGAACATGCCTGAAGCGGGAAGTTCCAAAATCAAAACCCTAAGTCCGGAGAAGGCAGCAGAGATTATCATAAGCGGAATGGAAAAAAATAAAGTTCGCATCTATGCCGGTAACGATTCTCTGCTCATGAATTATCTGTATCGACTCAGTCCGGGTTTCGCAACCAGATTTATCGGAAAACAAATGAAATCTTTGTTGAAATAATCCGCTGTTTTCGCTTAATTGCGTAATCATTATTTTCGTCAAATGTCTTTTCTGGTTCTCGCCTACCCCACTTTAAATCCTTCAGATCAGGAATGGTTGCTGTCTTACCGAAAAATTCATGACAGCGATTATTTTGACGTGGTAACAGCCCATTTCAGTTTTGTATTTCCTGTAAGGGATTTTGAAAAAGTAGATTTCATAAAAGAAATAGAAAAACAAGCGGCAGCTGCTGAGATGATAGCATTTGAAATTCACAAGGCCATCGTGCATCAGGATGAATTTGACGGTAGTTTTCACCAATTTTTAATTCCCGACGATAACGCAACAAATAAAATTACTGCACTACACGATAGATTGTACGCGGACAAACTTAAATCCAATCACAGACTGGACATTCCGTATATCCCGCATGTTGCGGTTGGTAGTTCGACGGACCCTGAAATTACCAAAGCAGCAGTTGAACGTTTAAATGAAATTCCATTAAATATTCATGGTACAATTGAATCTTTGCATGTAGTGGAATATGCACATAAAATGGTGAATGAAATTTTGGAGATAAGACTGAAATAAGTGTGGTTGGTCGACTCGCGCTTCGCTTGCGAGTCTGGAAGACCAACCACCAAGAAGACATATGGCAGAAAATAAAACCAAACAAAATGAGGGCAGTGTGACAGATTTTCTGAACGCTGTGCAGGATGAACAAAAACGCAAAGACAGTTTTGCGGTACTTAAAATGATGCAGGAAGCAACGGGTGAAACCCCTAAAATGTGGGGTGCATCTCTGATCGGATTTGGCTTCGTGAGAATCAAAAGTCCGGCAACAGGGCGCGAAGTGGACTGGTTTAAAATAGGATTCTCGCCGCGCAAGGCCAATTTGTCGTTATACCTGAATGGCAAATTGCTTAAAGATGAGAAAATCATGAGCAAGTTGGGAAAGCACAAAACCGGAGTGGGTTGCCTTTATATCAACAAACTCTCCGATGTGGACTTGAAATTGCTAAAGGAAATGATAGAAAAAACGGCAAAAATGGATTATAGTTTTACCATGGACAAATAATCCGGTATTCTTCATACAGATATCATATAAAAATTCTATAACATCCCTATGAACAAATTCTCTTACACCATTTTCTATGTTCAAAATGTAGAAAAAACGCTTGAATTCTATGAAAATGCTTTTGGTTTTACCAGGAAATTTATGGCTCCCGGAAATGAATATGGAGAACTGGACACCGGCATAACCACACTTTCTTTTGCTTCTATAACTCAGGCAAACAGCAACTTGAAAAATGGCTTTTTACAAAGTGATCCAAATCAAAAACCCTTTGCAGTAGAAATAGGGATAACCACGGAAGATGTGCCCGGAGCAGTAGCAAAAGCTGTAAATGCAGGAGCAAGTATTTTGGAAGAACCCGCAACCAAACCCTGGGGACAAGTTGTGGCATATGTCCGCGATCCTGAAGGTTTTTTAATTGAAATATGTACCCCAATGGATTAATTTCACTCCATATTCCGGCCAATTTTTTAACCTTTTTTTAGTATTTAATTAATTAGTATAACCAATTGAATGGAAAATTCAATTCTCAAAACAATCCAAATTAAAGCACCAGTAAGCCAGATATGGCAAGCCATTACCATTCCGGAACAAATGCAGAAATGGATGGGTGAAATTGATTTTAACATGAAGATTACCACCGACTGGACGCCGGGGAAACCAATTGTAATAGAAGGTTTTCACCATGTACATTTTGTGAACAGTGGTATTGTTCTGGCATATGATTTTGAAAAAAAACTGTCGTACAATTATTTGAGTTCCATTTCACGATTGCCGGATAAACCTGAAAATTATACCGAATTGGAATTCACATTAGAACCCGGGGAAGAACAAACCACACTCACTCTTATTTTGCGCAATTTCCCAAACGATTCTATCTACCAACATGTAAATTTTTACTGGAATGGTACACTGTTATTATTGCGCGATTTCATCCTGCATAAAATGCAAATTTCAATTTGATTTTTCCGTTTAAATATATATATTCGTAAACCCTTCGTTTCATTCTGTGCTTCAGCCACCGGATTTGAAATCTTAACTTCTGGATTCATTTACTAATTTACTAAAGGTTTTCCATATGAGAAACAATTTTTCATGGACTTCTTCTCTCGGTATTTCTGCCGCTTTGTTTATTACCATTGCAGTCATTTACATGCTGATTGGTACTCTGGGTTTGATTATCATAAAAACGAACGCCACGGGAAGGACAGGAAAACAATTCTATTTAAGCAAAGAAGTAGATACCAAAGTTTTTGGCAAAACCAGAAGTGAACTGATACAGCAATCTCCTGAATTTGCGAAGTATATCACCATGCTAATGTACGTTTTCTGCAGTTTTATGGTGGGAATGGGGATTTTACAATACGGAGTAGCGCGATTTGCGCTTACCGAAGGACAAAACTGGGCATATTGGGTTTCTGTCCTCAGTAACGTATTTATGTTATTGATATATTGGCTCATGGTTATTCTTCCCGTTTTGCAGGAATATAAAGTTGGATATTTCGCTTTATGGCATCCTTATGCATTAATTCCTTCCATACTCCTGCCTATAGCTACAATTCTCGGGTGGATTGGCTTGAATAAATAACATTTTCATTCATTTTAAAAAAAACTAAAATCAACACTGTGGAAAATCAAAATGCATTTCAATTTCAGTGGAATTCAGCGCTGGGTTATTCCGTTTCACTGTTTTTATTGATAAATTTTATTTATTTGTTACTTGGAATACTTACCCCAATTTTATACCCGGGAAACAGTATGAAATTTACAGAGATGTTTGGGCTGGTTTTCAGCCCCAGAAGCGATAAGGCAGCCTTTGGAAAAACAACTCTGGAAATTGTGGGACAAAATTCAGCAATTATGTCAACCAAAATTGCCATTTACCAAATGTATTTTGGATTGTATTGCGCAATAGCTATTCTCCATTTTTTTATTGTATGGTTTGGCTTGAAATGCGGGCATTCATGGGCGTTATGGGCACTCACTGCTTCTAATTTTGCAGTTATTTTCTTTTTCATTTTAGGAGCCAGGTATTTTTCACAGCAACTTACTCCTCTCTATTTCAAGGACCTTCCACCCTATGCCACTATTCCCGGATTGCTTCTGCCAATAGCCACTGTACTGGGTTGGCTGGGATTGCATTCATAATTAAAATATGAAAAATTACCACACATTTGAATTCATTTGGAACAGTTATTTGGGGTTTTCCACTATCATTTTCCTGACCATGAATTTCATTTATTTCTTAATGGGAACCATTCCTCCATTGATATTCCGTAAAATGGGCAAGTTTCTGAGTTTAAAATTTGGATTCGTATTTAGTCCGCGAACTGATGAAATCGCTTTTGGAGAAGCTACGGAAAATGTTTTGCAATCGAATCCCAAAGCTTTAATTATTAAAACAAGTGTTTACGATATGATTTCCGGTTTGTATCTGGCATTCTCAATGGTCCATTTTTGTCTTATTTATTTCTGTTTGACGCATGGAGAAAAATGGGCTTTCTGGGCCATTTCGTTTTCAAATTCTGTAATTTTCATTTATTACCTGATGGCTGCAAAGAACTATTCTGTAAAAATTGCAAAATTGAAATTTGCTGACCTGATGCCATTTGCAACTATTCCCGGAATTTTGTTGCCTGTTGCGATAATTCTGGGTTATCTGGGATTGTATTAGGTGCCTTTTTTACTTCAATTCACCATTGCTCCAACCCTATTTTTGGTTCATTTAACGAAAAATACTTTCTGATTTCCATAAAATCGAAAAAGTTTGCAGGCAGCATTTAAATATGTCAAAACGAATATTAAACGTCATTCTGATCATCACTTCTTTATTTGGATACCTGGAATGGGGCCATGACAGCCATACTTTTCTATTTGAAGTGGAAGGGGATATTTTTAAGAAATTATTCAGCAAACCGGCATCTGTGCTGCATCCATTTGTAGTGTTGCCCTTGTTGGGTCAAATTTTATTGCTGATTTCCCTGTTTCAAAAACAACCTGGAAAATGGATTACTTTTATCGGAATCGCTGCAATTGGAATGTTAATGCTGATGATATTCTTTATTGGTATTTCCACAATGAATATCAAAATGATTGCTTCGGCAACACCGTTTACAGTCTGCAGTATTCTTTCTATTCGTTTGCATTTAAAAAATAGATGACACGTTTAATTTTAGTAAATAAGTGATAAGTATAAAAGTGAAGAATAACAGGGTTTAATTTGAATAGATACTCCCACGAGTATTCAGCCATTTACTTTAATTTCATACTTCTAAATATGCCCACAACGCCAGGTCTGAACCCAAATAGGCGCACAGAAACCACAGAACCCACAGATCAATAACAGAGCAAGTCAGCAGCCAGCAGCAAAATTTCCAACACACACAAAGGCGCTTCGCTTATCACGATGGGCACAAGGTCATTTGTAATAACTCATTTAATGAAATTAGCTCTTTGCTGCAGTTAGACACTATGGCTCGTTTCACTTGCTAAGAGCCAGTAGCCAGCGGCTTGAGGCCAGTAGCAAAAAAAAAACAACACGGAACACAAAG
>JAGXTF010000017.1 GCA_018333525.1 Bacteroidota bacterium
GTTGGGTTCGTTCTGTTTGACATACCACAACCGTTCCGCTAGGTATATGGGTTAACATTACCTTGGTTTCCACTTTATTTACGTTTTGCCCGCCCGCGCCTCCACTTCTTGCTGTTTCCATTTTTACATCCGCATCCCGCACTTCCACATCCACCTCTTCAGCCTCAGGCATCACCACCACACTGGCTGCGGATGTATGTATTCTTCCCTGGCTCTCCGTTGCCGGCACCCTTTGCACCCGGTGTACCCCACTTTCATATTTCAGAATTCCATAACTGCCCTCTTTCTGTATTTCCAATATTACTTTGGAATACCCGCCTTTTGAGCTTTCAACTTCATCAATAACGTCTGCTTTCCATCCCATCTTGTCGCAAAATCTGGTATACATTCGAAACAAATCTCCAACAAAAATAGAGGCCTCATCTCCACCTGTTCCAGAGCGAATTTCTATTACCGCAGGCTTGTCGTCTTCCGGGTCTTTTGGAAGCAGCAATAAGCGGATTTCTTCTTCCATAACAGGTTTTTGTGTTTCGAGTTCCTGCAGTTCAGATTTTATAAAATCGCGAATTTCCTTATCCTTTTCATCCCGCATCATTTCCCTTGCATCGTCTATTCCGTTTACCAGTTTTTTATATGCATGGTACTTTAATTCGAGAGATTCCAACCCCCGGTATTCTTTATTCAGTTGGGTAAACCGCCTGGTATCTGCCAAAACCTCCGAACTGGAAATTAATAGTTCCAGCTCCTTAAATCTCGCATGTATGGCTTCCAGTTTTTCGAGCACAATTTGTATTTATTTGCTTTGCAAAATTACACCGCTACGGCTCCGCATCAGTACAAATCCGGAATTCACCGCTAACATTTGTGTACTGTCTTTCGTTAAAAAAATGGTGTCTTTTGTTTCATGAAGTATCCCTTCATGCCTCACATCCGTAAGAAAATTTCCATCCATCAGGTACAATTTTTCCGCCCCTATTCCCACCAATTCTTCCCGGCCTTTTCTCCTTGTTTTTAAATTCAAATTTTGATCGAAAACAAACACATGTTCCCGGCCATCTGCAAAAACAACCTGTTGTCCATTGTCGTAAACCCTATTGGTTTTGCCACCCCATTGGTAGTCACTAAGCCATACGCTTTCCTGAAGAACTCCTCCGTTCTTTCCGATTTTTTTTAGACTTTTCGTGTTATAATCCACTACCCAAACATTGCCGTCGTTGGATCTTCCAAAGCCGGAAATTTGTGTAATTCCTGCTTTAATGATATCCAATTCATTTTGTGTATTCAATTGGTTATCCATCCACACCGCTTTTCCGGTAACGGGGAAAAAAACAACGGGCTCCAGTGGGTTGCTGGCATCAATCAATGGGTCAGAGCCATAGTTGGTTACGGAAATTTTTTTGAGGGTATCGCCTTTTTGAGAAAATAAAAGCAAATTATTGGCCTCATCAATCACGTACAATTGTCCCTGAACATTCATTTCTGCCGCAGAATATTTCCCTACCAATTCCAAAGTTTTAGGGTCACCGGCACCCAGGGTAAAAAACAAAGAGAACAGGATGCTTATACCCCTGAATTTCATGGCTGCCATTTTAACAAATGCAAATTTTCTCCATCAAATTTTGCATAAGAAGAACCATGAACCCATTCGCCGGTATTGATATATTTGGCATTTCCGGGTAACAATATTTCCAAAGAAAGATGTCTGTGTCCGAAAATAAAATAATCAATCTTTTCCGTTTTTAATTTTTCTATGCAAAACTGAGTAAGTATTTCTTTATCATCTCCCAAATAGTTTTCGTACCTGTTTTTTTGCGAAATCCTGCTTTTTCTGCTTAAATATAGCGCAAGTCCTATGCCGAAGTTAGGGTGTAGTCTTGCAAACAACCATTGACACAATCGGCTCCTAAAAACACTCCGTAACAATCGATAACCCGGCTCTCCCTTTCCCAAACCATCACCATGGTGTAAAAAGAATTTTTTATTATTTCTGGTAATTTCCAGGGAGTCTGAAATGATATGCAATCCTGTCTCTTCCGGCAAATAACCAAACATCCACATATCGTGGTTCCCTTTAAAAGTGGAAATTTTAATTCCTTTGTCTGTTAAAAATGCCAATGTGCCGAGCAACCGAACATATCCTTTGGGCACTGCCTGTTTGTATTCAAACCAGAAATCAAAAATATCTCCCATCAAATATATTTCGCTGGCGTCGGCAGATATAAAATTCAGCCAGTCACAAATTTGTTTTTCTCTTTCCCGGCTTTTATTTCCGTCGGGTACGCCCAAATGAAAATCGCCGGCAAAATAGATCACTTTTGTATTCCTTTAAATTGAGATAACATACGAATATCATTTAAAAATAAATCTCGTATATCGGTAAAACCATACTTCAACATGGTAATTCTGTCTATTCCCATTCCAAATGCAAACCCGGTATATTTCTCGGGGTCAATATCACAATTCTTTAACACATTTGGGTGCACCATTCCACATCCCAATACTTCTAACCATCCGGTTCCTTTGGTTAATCTCCTGTTGTCCTCTGTGTCTGTCCCGGCCCATATATCCATTTCGGCGCTGGGTTCTGTGAATGGAAAATAACTGGCACGGAATCGCACTTTGGTGCCTTCTCCAAAAAACTCCTGCACAAAGTAGTAAAGGGTTTGTTTGAGGTCCGCAAAAGTTACTCCTTCGTCTACATACAAACCTTCAATTTGGTGAAAAAAACAATTGCTGCGTGAACTGATTGCCTCATTTCTATAAACCCTACCCGGCATTATTAATCGCAATGGAGGTTGTTTTTTCTCCATTTCCCTGATTTGAACCGAACTGGTATGGGTTCTCAGAACCAAATCACCGGTAAAAAAAGTATCCTGCATATCTCGTGCGGGGTGATCTTCTGCAAAATTCAACGCGCTGAAATTATGCCAGTCATCTTCGACTTCAGGTCCTTCGGCTATATCAAAACCCAGACGATAGAAAATATCACACAATTCATTTTTAACCAGTGAAATCGGGTGTCTCGATCCAACTCTATATGCATTTACAGGTAAAGAATCATCTACTTTTTTCGCTTCATCCTCACTTTGTAAATAAAGGGCGTTTCCCTCTTCCAGAATTCGCTCCAAAAAAGCTTTCAGATCGTTCAGTGCTTTGCCAACTTCTTTTTTCTTCTCTCCCGGAAGATCCCTGAATCCGGCTATTAAATGATTCACCAGACCTTTTTTGGAAAGGTATTTCAGCCGGAACTTCTCCAGTTCCTCTGAAGACTGAATTTTTATTCTTTCAGCTTCTTCTCTGATATTTCGGATACTCTCCAGCATTGCTCACAAAATTAATCCAATTTTTTTCATCCTCGGCTTCCTTTATCCCCAGCCCTAATAATAAAATAATATATCATTTAATTGTATTTATATTATATAATACAGCTGTGTGGAAATGTGGGTTAATTACATAAAATAAAATGGCATTTATCCAATACACAGCTTTTTCAACATGAATAATTATAAAATTCCCTTTAATACCCGCACTTGTGAAGGTTTTAAACAAAGGACTGGCGGATGTAGAATAAAGTTCATTTGAATGAAACTTATCCCAATTACCTGTGCAGTTTGATGTAGATGGTATGGTGTTTTTTTCACAGCTATTCACAGCAGTTTTTGAATTAAAATACTATCGACATTATTTTGGAAATAAATCAGAGAAAATAACATGTTGTATACATTAATTAACAATGATTTCGTTCTCTAAACCCTTTTGGGCCTGAATATTTGATTTGATATTCCATGTTTCGCCATACTTGTACTTTCCTTGAATTTGAAGGGGTGGCGTTAGTACATTGTTCCCGTCTGAATCTTCAAAATAGAACAAATCGTATGTTCCTTGTGGAACAATTTGTTTTTTGGCTGTCCCTGGTTCTATATACAAATAATAGATGTTTTTGTTGTTTTTTAGTTCGCAAAGAATAGGGTCTTTTCTGGTATTGCGGATATATATTTCCGCGGATTGGATTTTGTTAATTTGAAACGTAATACTATCCGTATTTCTGCTCCCATCCTGAAAGAACACAGATCCTGGTATAAGCTTGTATGTATCAGAGCTGTCGTATGGCAGATAAAGAATATTAGCTTCAAAAATCCCGGACCTAAAAGTATCTTTTATTTTAGAATAAAAAACATTTGATTCTATATGGGTAATGGATTTGTTAAAGTGAATTTCCAATAGATTCTTTTCCAAATTCTGCACCGAATAATATTCTAAAACATTGCTTCCTTCTTCTATTATTTCTGATACAATAAAATAATCTTTATCAAATTGTGATTTTAATATGGATATCGCAATGCTGTCGCCAAAAATTGTATCTTGAAATGAATAAATATTTTCATCCTTTTTTAAACGAATAGTGGACAATTTTGGTATACCAAAAATATAAAATATGGAACCGGTTTTTCTGGTAGAAATAGTATGTTTTTTTCGACTGTACAAATTTATGGAAACACTGTCTGGGCTTGGTGTAACATCATTTAGAATGCCGATATCCTCATGTTGTTCAACAATTGAATTGTTGTTTTCATCATTAAAAATCACGATATCTTTTTGAGAAGAATTTAAACCGTGAATTTCAAAAGAATTCTTTTGAATTTTAGACGTAAAAACATTGCCACTTAAATTATCAGTGCAAAATATTTTGAGGTTGATTTTTTTTGGTGGAACTGCATATTGGGCACTTCCTGAAATGGTTAAGGTGTCCAGCTGGTCACCGGTGCTGAAATAGTAATAATAGTTTTTTAAGGCATTCCCTTCGTTGAGGTCGCTGATGGTTTCATTGAAGGCAATACTATAGGTGGTATTTGCTTTTAAACTATCGGTATTTAGTTTAATGGTAAAGGATTTGTTGGTTTTCTCGTAAATGGGCTTAGTTCCCGGGTTTGGGGAAATAACCATATTCGCTTCAGGTAATTTTACCTGAATGTTTTCATTAAAATGGAATACGATTTTAGAGGGGCGGATATTTCTACTGGAATCCGCGGGAAAGGAATTTAGAATCTTAGGAGCTTCAGCATCTCTTTCTCCACCCGTGGGAGAAACCGGCTGAGCGCAGGAAAAAAGAAGTATAAGGAGTGATCCGGAGAAAAACCGGGTTATAGTTGGGTGCATGAATTAGCGTCCAAAATAAACGAGTAAAACGGATATATCAGAGGGTGTTACTCCGCTAATTCTGGAAGCCTGGGCAATTGTGGCCGGTTTTACATTGGTTAACTTCTCTCTCGCTTCTTTACTTAGTGATTGAAGTTTATGGAAATCAAAGTCCGGTCTTATTTTAATTTGTTCTAATCTCTTCAACTTTAATGCGTTTTCCTTTTCCTTTTCGAGATAGGTAGCATATTTCATACCGATTTCTGCATCTTCAATTGCCTCCGGGTCATAGGCGCTTAATTGATCCCGAATAGCGGGGATTTGTTGTAAGGCTTCAAAATCCAATTCGGGACGCAGAATGATCCGGGATACTTTTTGTTTTTCTGTTATTTCTGATGCCCCTAGTTGCTGTAATATGGGGTTTAAATCCTGAGGAGTTACTTGTGCCTGGTTGGCCCAATCAAAAACCTGACGACTTTGGCTTCTTTTATGTTCCAGCGCACGCATCCTTTCTAATGAGGCCAACCCCATGGCATAACCAATTTCGGTGAGTCTTTCGTCTGCGTTATCTTGTCTTAGGGAAATACGGTATTCTGCCCTGGAGGTAAACATGCGGTAGGGTTCATCGGTGCCTTTGTTAACGAGATCGTCAATCAGAACGCCTATATAGGCTTGATTTCGGAGGGGAATAAAGGGCTCCCTGCCCTGAAGTTTTTGGTGGGCATTTATACCCGCCACCAAGCCCTGGCATGCGGCTTCTTCATAACCGGTAGTTCCATTAATCTGACCTGCGAAATACAGATTTTCTATTCCGCGGGTTTCCAGGGTTAAGTTTAATTGGGTAGGCGGAAAGTAATCATATTCAATGGCATAGCCGGGGCGAAATATTTTAGCTTTCTCAAAACCCGGAATTTCATGAAGCGCTTTCAATTGAACATCCTCAGGCAACGAAGTAGAAAATCCATTTACATAGACTTCTATGGTATTCCATCCCTCGGGCTCTACAAAGATTTGGTGCCTTTCCCTTTCCGCAAAACGGTTGATTTTATCTTCTATGCTTGGACAATATCTGGGGCCCAACCCTTGGATACTGCCGTTGTACATGGGACTGTCTTCGAAACCGGTTCGCAAAATGTCGTGCACATTGGAATTGGTGTATGTAATATGGCAACTTTTTTGATGCTGAATCGGTTGAGTTTCACTTGAATAGGAGAACTTGGAGGGATTCAAATCCCCTGGCTGTTCTTCCATAATGGAGTAGTTGATACTTCGACCGTCTACTCTTGGGGGTGTCCCCGTTTTCATTCTTCCGGATGTAAAACCGAGAGATTCCAATTGGGCGGTTATGCCCGTGGAAGCTTTTTCTCCCATTCTTCCACCACCAAAATTCTTACGCCCAACATGGATTAGGCCGTTAAGAAAAGTACCATTCGTAAGCACTACGGCTTTACAGGGTATTTCGATTCCCATGGCAGTTTTAACACCAGAGATTTTACCACTGTCCAAGGTGACTTCTGTCACGGAATCCTGAAAGAAATCAACGTTGGGGTTTTGTTCCAAAGCCAGCCGCCAGTATTCGCTGAACAACCAGCGATCGTTTTGGCTTCTGGGGCTCCACATGGCAACCCCTTTACTGCGATTGAGCATTCGAAATTGAATGGTACTCTTGTCTGAAATAATACCAGAAAGGCCACCCAGTGCGTCTATTTCACGCACGATTTGTCCCTTGGCCACACCGCCCATGGCGGGGTTGCAGCTCATTCGGGCAATTGCTTCCATATTCATGGTTACAAGCATCACTTTGCTCCCCATTTGCGCTGCTGCGTGCGCTGCTTCACAACCGGCATGACCAGCTCCTACCACTACGATATCGTATTTCTCAAATAGCATTTAGTTTCACGTGGAACAGGAGCTTATTGTCCTGCCAAACGATGGTACAAATTTAGGCAATGTGCCTCCTGTTCTCGCATTGCTTTTTTTTCGGGTTCGCTATGGTCGTTAAAGCCACACAAATGGAGTACGCCATGAAACATTACCCTGAGCATTTCTGTGCCTTCGGATCCGAGAATTTTGGCATTCTCTTTCACCCGATCTGAAGAAATATAGATTTCTGCATCAATTGAATTTGGCGTGTCTGATAGGTCAAAGGTAATGATGTCGGTATAATAGTCGTGTTCTAAATGGGTTTGGTTTATTTCCAGCAATTTTTCATCACTCACTATCACATAAGAAATGCGGTGAAGCGTTTTGTGGTGTTCCTGACAAATCTTAATTATTGCACTTAAGAATTGGTCTTTTTGAAGAAAAGCGATGGGATTCCTTTTCCCGAAATAAACAATTTGAGACATATTATCGAAGCATCATAATAGTTCCCTTGAAGGTTTCAATCTTTTCGGGAGTTCTAATTTCAATGAGATAAACATAAATACCCGCCATAAAGAAGGCGCCATCTTTTGCCTTTCCATCCCATCCTGTTAAGGCGTCCCCTTCGAAAATTCTTTCTCCCCACCGGTTATATATTTTCATAACGGCTTGTCCGGGAAGCAAGTTGGGGTTATATATTTTGAAAATCGGGTTCTTGCCTTCAGGGCTAAAAGCCCCTGGGACCAGGGTGGTGTCAATTGCTCGCAGGCAAATCACATTGGAATAGGCCGTATCTATAGGTTTGTTGTTCACGCCCAATTTAAAGGAGGCTACCTTAAAGCAATTGGCCTGTAGCGTGTCAATCACAACAAATTCACTATCCCCAAGCGTTAATTCGGGGTTCCACGTGGAACTCTGTTTTGGTTTTTCATAAAGATCCGTTTCATACAATCCTGTGAACCAGGCCCAATAGTCATTCCAATAAAAGGTCTTCAAGGTTCTTCGCAAAAGCAGGGAGGTATGAATTAAAGAGCTGTCGAAAGGGCTGTTACATGAATTGTGAAACAGGAGACGGTATTGGTATTTGGTTTGAGAAGTATTTCTTCCACCATGGATATATCTGCCAATCTTTCCCGCAGCACCGGGATAGGTGGCAATTGTAGTCCAGGCGCTGCTGCCATAAACCCTAAATTGTAGTAAAGTGTTTTGAATGGAAGTGGTTGTCTCCCAGGTGCCGGTTATTTCAATGTTTCCATCTGCAATCACAGAAACATGCCCCAATTGTTTGTAGGCGGGGTAGCTAAAGTCCTTCGCGTCAAAAACGATAAGGTTTGAGGAAGATGTGATGGTGGATGCCGATTTGTGCGCGCGCACATAGAAACTGTATTGATGGCCCAATGCAGGGATATCAAAGATGTAATTCAATTGTGACCCGGGTACAGTATATACCAAAGTCCAGGCGCCACTGATATTGTCAAATACCATAATATCATAAGCATCTACAGACCATCCAACATAAGCATTCCATTGTATATAAATCTTCTTAGTGCATTGATAATCAATGTTTTGGCCGCTGTTGAAGCCCAAATAAACCGGACTGTGATAATTGCTAATTACCCCACCATTCTTGCAAGAATCATAAACGGCAAGTGAAAATCTGTTCCACGTGGAGTTGGGGTCAAAATCGGTTAGGGGGAACGAATAGAAAACCACATTCTTTTCATCCACCAATATGTTATTTCCCGTATTCTGGTCCGTTTTAAATAGGCTGTATCCCATAACATCGGATTCAGGCGCCTTGGGCCAACCGGCAATCACCCTTTGGGTAGTTAAATCTACACTTACGCTGTCTGGATCCAACAAGGCCGGCGGGGTGTCGTCCATGAATATCGTATCAGAAAACACCGTGTCACTTCCATTACAGGCAAAAAGGCCTATCACATAAAACTCCCATTTTTTCTTGTTTGGAAGCGCCGCTGCAATTTGGCTGATATTGTAAGTAGAAGAGCTGGTTAACTTACTAAAATTATTGATGGAATTGTCTCGTCCCCAGAGCTCATAAGATGAAAACGAACCACAGGGATCTGCCGGCGTGTTAAAGTAAACCGTAATGTTGCCACTCAGATCCAGACAGGCACGCATAAGTTTGATTGGCCCATCCAGTGCAAACATGGAAGATGGACAAAGAAACAAACCCAACAAAACCCCATATGTAGTCGTTATTTTTCTCAATAATTTCAGGATATATCTCCGGCTAACACCTTATGGAACGATTCACCATTCAAATAATTGTCGGCAATCTGGCATAATTCCTCTGTAGTAATAGACCATATTCTGTCCATTGCCGTTGTATAATGGCGTAAAGTATATCCTCGGCTGAACAAGCCACGCATTTTACCCGCCATTGCAAAAGGTCCGTCAAAGCTGGTTCTCAGCTGGCCGGCAAAATACCGCTTTGCACGCTCCAACTCTGTTCCACGTGGTGGATCCAAAACCATACTGCGCAATATTTCCAGGGTTGCATCCAAGGCCGCTTCAGCATTTTGGGAATTCATTTCCCCGGAAATAACCCATAAATTTCCATCCGTGGTTTGTTGGATATAAGAACCGATTCCATACGTCAATCCACGCTTTTCGCGGATTTCCTGCATCAACCGGCTACCGAAAAAGCCGCCCATTAGCAGATTCAACATAGCAAAATCATGGTATTCCGTTTCCCCAATTGCAGGTAACTTTCTGGCCAACTGCATACTTACCTGGCTCGTGTTTTCCAATTGTTTCCTGTTCAAGCCAGCCGCTTGCCCGGAATGGACTGTTTCCAAAGGAATTTCTTTTGAATTTGGCACTTTGGTTAATGAGGCAATAGCATTGACCGTAAATTCTTGTATATGCGCATCCACATCTCCTGCTAAAAGCCATTTTGCATTTCTCGGATTTAAAAAGCTTTGATGGTAGTCTCTCGCCATCCCGCTGTTCATTGCCATAATATGCTCCGGATCGGCAAACCTGGTGTTTACATCGTCTTCCCCATAAATGGTTTCCATACACAAACGATTGGCCCAATATCTCGGAGTGGTTTTCTTGCGCATCAGAGATGCCGTTTCCATCTGCTTGAAGTTTTCGGTCTCCAAATCCGGAAACACCGCTTCCACGTGGCTCTTCAACAACCATTGCAGAGATTCTCCAAAAAATTCCTTGGTGCATCGCAATACAAGTTCATTGTAAAACAAACTGGTATCCGAATCTACGGTGCTTCCCCAAAAATCAAATTGTTCTTGTATTTGTTCAGCTGAATGTTGGTCTGTGCCATTTAAACATAAACTTAAAGCAGTTCTGGCCTGATATCGGTGTTGCTGAATTCTGCTCCCACCCGGCCAATAGAGGTGCAATTTAATAACCTCATTTTCACGAGGGGAGGTACAATAAAGCTCGGTTTCCCCTGTCTTGGTAAGAGTTGCGGCTTCAAAATCCAGGTTATTTATTGCTCCGCTTTCAGGAGCTGTTTTTCTAAAATCAATCATTGGGCTCATAATAAATTACTGATGCATTTTCCTTGCGGAATAAAGCTCTTGCCGTTTCCAGTGTATTCTCATAATTCATTTTTTGGTAGGTTTCATTTTCTGTATGAATCATTTGAACATCGCCAAGCAACTCAAAGTAGCATAATTTTTGGGCTATAGTCATTAGACTGGTCTTTTCAAACAGCAACTGAGAGCGCAGTTTGTTTTTTGCCGCCTGAAAAAGCTTTTCTTCCATGTGCTTTCCCATCAGCGTTTCCTGGAGCAAATTACCCAGTGCGGCTTCTCCCTCTTCCAATCCAAGACCTTCGTTCAAAAGTCCGTAAACCATAAAAATGGAATCATCCAGACTCCGCATACAAAAACTTTCCGCGGCATTCATCAGCCCGCTTCGCTTTACCAATTCCAAATACAGAGGGGAGGTCTCGGACCCGCCGAGTACATCACCGAACAACTCCAATCCTGCACTTTTCAAATCCATATATCCCGGACCCCTCCAACACATAAAAACACCCGGGCTTGGGCTAAGGTCCTTTGTTTTTAGAAAACGCCTTTCCCTTTGCTCTGTTTCTGCGGGATACAGATTTTTATTTACCGTTCCTTTTCGATCAATTCCCGCAAACCATTTTTCACAAAGGCGTTTGGTTTCCTCCAGAGAAATATTTCCCGCAACACAAAGAATGGCATTTGCAGGATGGTAGTGTTTGTAATAAAATGCTTCCACATCCCCCAAGGTGGCCTGTTCTATATGCGCCAGCTCCAGCCCGATTGTCGGCCAGCGGTAAGGATGGGATTTATACAACAGAGACCGGCTGTGGTGCCAAAG